>NZ_JBIUUS010000002.1:0-556297 GCF_044742585.1 Kitasatospora sp. NPDC087861 | reverse complement strand
ACGACATCCTCGTCACCGACAACGGCAACGAAAACCTCTCCACCACCCTCCCCCGCACACCCGACCAGGTCGAAACCTGGATGGCGACGCTGCGAGGCTGACCGACCGGGCCGACCGCCCGTGGCCGTTCACCCGGCCGCGGGCGCTCTGCTGCCCGGCCGCCACCGGGCCACGACACCGAACGGCCGACCGCACCCACCGGGAGCGGTCGGCCGTACTCGATCCGGATCAGGCCGGTCAGAGCCGGTCAGAGCAGGCCAGAGCAGGTCAGAGCAGGTCGAGCAGCCGCAGGTCCGCGACGCACTTGCCGATGAACTCCGGCGAGAGCGACGGCACGAGGCCGCTGCCGACACCGAGGTCGCCGACCGCCGCGGTGAACCGGGTGGCCGGGGTCGCGGAGCCCGCCCGCGGCTCGCCCGGCTTCGCGTACGCCGCCAGCAACGGCAGCAGCGACAGCCGGCGTTGGTGGTCGGGCAGGCCCCGCAGCGCCGCCTCGAAGCGCATGTGCCACTCCCGGTGGTCGTCGAACCGGGTGATCGGATGCCCCGCGTCGATCAGCCAGTCCACGATCTCGTCCAGCGAGACGCCGTCGTCGTTCGCGTTGACGGTGTTGTACGTGACGTACCCGTCGGCGTTCCGGGCGCTGAGCGAGGCGATCGCCTCGGCGGTGAAGTCGACCGGCAGGCCGCTGTAGTGGGCCCGCCGCCGGTTGCCGTCCTGGTCGAGCCGGTAGAAGGAGCGCGGCGCCATGCCCGTCGCGAGGACGCTGACGATCAGCCGGGTGAACCGGTCGGGCAGGTTCAGTTGGCCGGGCAGGCGGCTGTGGGCCAGGATCATGTCGGGCCGGAACACCGTGACCGGCAGGCCGGTGCGCTCGTGCGCCTCCCGCAGCAGGACCTCACCGGCCCACTTGCTGGTGGCGTAGCCGTTCGCGTCGGACTCGTTCAACTGCCGGGCCGGGGCTGCCGTGCGGATGTCGACCGCCTCGTCGAGGAGCGTCCCGTCGGGCTGCATCGCGGCGGCGATGGTCGAGACGTAGGCGAACCGCTTCGGCCGGCCGGTGAGCGCCAGCCCGATCAGCTCCGCCGTCGCACCGACGTTCGGTGCGAACAGCCGGCTGTACGGCAGCACGTGGTTGACCATGGCCGCGGCGTGCACGATCCGGTCGGTCTCGGCGGCCAGGCGCTCCCAGGTCTCGTCGTCGAGGCCGAGCTTCGGCGCCGCCACGTCCGCGGCCAGGACGTCGAGGTGCTTCACCGCGACGGCGTCGAACCAGTCGGTCCGGTCCCCGGCCGCGGCGCGCAGGCACTCGACCACCCGCTGCCGGGCGGCCGCGTCGTCGGCGGCCCGGGCGAGGCAGGTCAGCCGGCCGCCCGTCCCGGCGACGCGCTGGAGCCATTCGATCGCCAGGAACCGCCCGAGGTATCCGGTCGGCCCGGTGAGCAGGACGTGCTCGGCGGGAGCGGTGCCGTCCGGGGCCGGGGCCGGCCGCTCGGGACGCCTCCCGTCGAAGCCCTGCCCCGCCAGGAAGTGATCGAGCGTCAGGTCGCTCGCCCGGGCCTCGGCCGCGTCGCGGCCGTGCACCGAGGCGAACGTGGCACGGGGCGTCTGCGGCCCGCGCGCCGAGCCGAGGTGGTCCGCGATGCGGGCCAGCGTCGAGGTGGGGCTGAGGATGGCCTGGACCGGGACCTCGACGTCGAAGACCTGCTCCAGGACCGTCGAGAACGTGTGCGCCGACAGGGAGTCGCCGCCCAGGTCGGTGAAGTTGGCCTCCGGGCGGACCAGCGAGGAGGGGTAGCCCAGGGTGATCTGGACCGCGGTGAGGACCGCCTCCAGCGGTGCGACGTCCTGGCCCTCGGCCCGCAGCGCGGCGAACTGGCCGGCCCGGCCGGTCGCGATGTCCGCGTACTGCTGCTCCAGCCGGGCGCCGTAGTGCTCCTTGAGGACGGGGCGCAGGAGCTTGCCCACTCCCGAGAGCAGCCCGTTCTCGATCGTGAACGGCTGCCGCTCGACGAGCACGTCGTGCGGGACCTCGTACGGGTAGAGGCCCGCTTCGTGGGCGAGTTCCCGCATCGAGTCGAGGACGGCCGCCCGTACCGCGGCATCGTCGGCCTGCCCCAGGCGGTCCTGGTCGGGGACCACCACCGCCAGCAGGAACGCCTGCTCGCTGCTGCCGTAGACGTAGATCTGCGCGATGTACGGGCTGGTCGAGTACAGCGACTCCAGCCGGGAGACCGCGACGAACTCGCCCTGCGAGAGCTTCACGACGTTGTTGATCCGGTCGACGTAGACCAGCCGGTCGGGCGCCAGCTCGGCGACCACGTCGCCCGTCCGGTAGTAGCCGTCCTCGTCGAAGGCGCGCGCGGTGGCCTCCGGCTGCTTGTAGTACCCGGGGACCAACCCGGCCGACTTCAGGCGCAGTTCGCCCCGGGGGTGCGGTTTGTCGGTCGCGAAGTAGCCGAGCTCCGGCACGTCGACGAGCCGGTAGTCGAGGACCGGGGGCCGGCGCACCTGCTGGTCGACCACGACGGCCCGGGTGGTCTCCGTCGACCCGTAGCAGTCGGTGATCTTCACGCCGAGGATCGAGGCCATGAAGGTGTGCATCGGCGCCGACAGCGGCGCGCTGCCGCACAGGGCACTGATGATCCGTCCGCCGAGCATGCCGTCCCGCACCTGGACGCGGGCGACGGTCTCCGCCTCCGGGCGGGCGGCGCCGGTGCGGCCGAGGCGGTCGGCCTCCAGGAGGTAGCGCTGGTACACCATGTCGCAGATTCTCGGCACCAGGCTCAGCACCGTGGGCCGGGACAGGCGGATGTCGTCGAACAGCGTCGACATGTCGCCGCGGGCCGCGAAGAACCCGATGCCGCCGGAGGCGAGTCCGGAGATCAGCCAGGAACGGCCGTTGACGTGACTCATCGGCATGTAGTGCAGGACGATCGTCGGCACCGGCAGGTCGCCGGCCCTGGCCATGCCGGCGCCGGCCTTCTGCCACATTCCGGTGAGCATGGCGGCGGTGTAGATCGCGCCCTTGGGCGTGCCGGTGCTCCCGGAGGTGTAGATCAGGCCGCCCAGCCGGTCCGGGTCGCCGTCGCACGGTGGCACGGCCGACAGCCGGCCGCCGCGGTCCAGCTCCTCCGGCAGTGACGCCACCGAGGCCCGCCCGCCCAGCTTGTCGACGGCGTGCCGCAGGGCGTCGCGGTGGTCGTCCACGCGCGGGTCGTAGTCGAAGACGACCAGGCGCTCGATGGAGTCGGACGCCAGGACGGTGTCGACCGCGGCGCCGATCGAGCCGATGTCGGCGGCGAGCAGCCGCGGCTCCGTCTCGGCGACGACCGGGGCCAGCCGCACCGCGGACGATCCGGTGGCCAGCGGCACCGGCACCGCCCCCAGGTACATGCAGGCCAGGTCGATGGTGGCGTAGTCGACGCTGGTGAAGCCCAGCACCCCGACGAAGTCGCCGGCGCGCAGGTCGCCGCCGGCCGGGTCGGCCCAGGCGGTGGCGAGCCGGCCGACCCGCTGCCACAGCTCGCCGTAGGTCACGGTCTCGAAGGCGGGGAGGAGTTCGAGGTGGTGGCGGCCGGTGGCCGGGTCCTGGACGAGCCGCTCGGCCCGGCGGCCGAGGGCCGGCCGGTCCGCGTAGCCGTTCATGGCGGCCGCGATGGTGCCGACGAGGCCGCCGTCGGCGCCCAGGACGGCTGCGGCGACCTCCGAGGACGGGACCGCTCGGGCGAATTCGGGATCGTTCGCGTGCAGTGCCGCGGCCAGGGAGGCTATGTCGCGATCCGGCTGATGCTCAGACATGAGTGCTCCGGTTGTGAGGAGTCCGATGAACCGATGCCGCGGAGGCCGTGCGTCCGCGGGACCGCGCCCCGCCGGGAGAGAGAGCGGGGCCGTGCTCGCGTCGGGACGGTCCGCTAGGCCGGGCCCGCGGGCAGCCGTCGGGCGCCGAGGCCGACGGCCAGCGCCATCAGCAGGTAGATGACGACGGCCGCGAACGCCGGTGCGGCGATGCCGTTCCCGGACTGCAGACCGCCGAGCAGCGCGACGCCGATCATGGTGCCCGTCGACCGGCCCGCCGACAGCATCCCGCTGGCGATCGCCGAGCGGTGCGCCGGGGCCGTCGCCATGACCAGGGTGATCTGGGGCACCGTCGCCAGGCCGAAGCCGAGCCCGATGAAGAGCAGCCCGATGCCGGTGCCGACCGGCGCGTCTCCGCCGATGAAGGTCAGCAACAGCCCGCCGACCAGGGTCAGCAGGACCGAGATGCCCAGGACCCGGGGGGCACCGAGCCGGGCGTGGACGCGTCCGGCGACCAGGGGCATGAAGGTGATCGGCAGGGCGGAGGGCAGGAAGCACAGTCCGGTGGTGACCGGATCGTACCCGCGCACCTGCTGGAGGAACACGCTGATGGAGAACACCAGTCCGTAGTAGCCGGCGAAGAGCAGCAGGCCCGCCGCGACGAAGTTGCGGAACCCCGGGGCCCGGAACAGGTCGCCCGGGATCATGGGGAACGCGTACCGGCGCTGCCTGACCACGAAGGCGGCGAACGCGACGACGGCCACCGCCGCCGCCACCACGGGCAGCGGTCGGGTCCACCCCAGCTCCCGTCCCTCGGTCAGGGTCAGCGCGACGCCGCCGAGGAGGACGATGACGAGGAACTGGCCGAGCGTGTCCTGGGGCTCCTTGCGCGCGGCCCGTTCGCCCGGGGGCATGTGACGCGCCGAGAGCCACAGGATGATCAGGACGACCGGCACGTTGACCAGGAAGATGCTCCGCCATCCCACCGCCGCGACCAGGGCGCCGCCGAGGATGGGGCCGAACGCCACCGGACTTCCGGCGGCCATCGCCCAGACCGAGACGGCCTTGGCGCGGTCGTCCGGGTCCCGGTAGGTGTCGGTGAGCATCACCAGGGTGGCGGGTGTGAGGAGCACGCCCCCGAGTCCCTGCAACGCCCGTGCGACGACGAGCGCGGCGCCGTCGGGTGCCAGCCCGCACAGCACGGACGTCACGCCGAACACGGCGACGCCGAGACGGAACATCGGCACCGCGCCGAACCGCCCGACCAGCGCGGCCCCGGCCAGCACCAGGCTGGCCATGATGATCACGTACGCGTCGACGACGAGCTGCATCGTCGCCAGGCTGGCGTGCAGGCCGGCCCGGATCTCCGGGATCGCGACGTTCACGATGCTGATGTCGATGACGATCATCCCGGTCGCCAGGCTGGCCGCCGTCAGAACGCGGCGCGGTCTCAGGGGTGTACTCGCCACGTCCGGCGCGTCGTTGTCGAGACTGGTCGAGTTGGCCATGAGGGTGCCATTTCACGTGAGCGGTGAATTCATGCCGGTCGTGTCGCGAAATCCTATCCCCGACGAAACCCGTGGCGTCAACCACGGGAGGTGCCGATCTGGTCCGAATGCGCCGAATTGGTCCGATTCCAGGGTCAGGTCTAGAAGATCCTCTGCTTCCCCGCGGAGCCGGGCCCTCCGTACTGTCGGAGCACCGAGAACAGCGAGAGGCGGCAGCATGGGAGCACGAAGAACTGCGTCACCACTGCCTTTCCCGGAGCGGAACCGCGGAATTCTGCAGCGCCCGTCGTCGATGCCGTTCCAGCGCTATGCGCGGAACGAGCCGACACCGACGGCGGGTTGGCTTCGACGATGGCCGGACCAGGCGCTCGATCGGGCTCCGGTATGGGCTTCGGTCGACCTCCGGGACGGAAATCAGGCGCTGGCCGAGCCGATGGACCCGCGCCGTAAGAAGCGGATGTTCGAGTTGCTCGTCGCGACGGGTTTCAAGGACATCGAAATCGGATATCCGGCGGCCAGCACCGACGATTTCGACTTCGTCCGGGAATTGGTCACCAAGGACGGAATTCCGGACGACGTGACGGTTTCGGTATTCACGCCGGCCCGTCCGGAACTCATCGAGCGGACCTTCGAGGCGATTCACGGGGCCGAACGCGCGACGGTGCACCTGTGCCACGCGACGGCCTGCCTGTGGCGCGAGGTCGTGTTCGGCATGTCGCGGGACGAGGTCCGGCAGATGGCCGTCGACGGCGCGGAGCACATGGTGCGCCTGGCGGAGCGGACCCCCGGGACGGACATCCGGTTCGAGTACTCGCCGGAGACGTTCAACCTGACCGAGCCGGAGTTCGTGCTGGAGGTCGCGGACCTGGTCACGAAGATCGTCGGCGCCTCGCCCGACCGGCCGTTGGTGCTGAACCTCCCGACCACCGTGGAGACCCACTCGCCCAACGTCTTCGCCGACCAGGTCGAGTGGATGCACCGCAACCTCGACCGGCGCGAGTCGATCATCCTGTCGGTGCACCCGCACAACGACCGGGGCACCGCCGTCGCGTCGGCCGAGCTGGCGCTGATGGCCGGGGCCGACCGGGTCGAGGGCACACTCTTCGGCAACGGCGAACGCACCGGCAACGTCTGCCTGGTGACGCTCGCGCTCAACCTCTTCAGCCAGGGCGTCGACCCCCAGCTGGAGATCTCCGACATCGACACCGTCCGCGAGATCGTCGAGGACTGCAACCGCCTGCCGGTGCACCCGCGGCACCCCTACGTCGGAGACCTGGTGTACACCGCCTTCTCCGGCACCCACCAGGACGCCATCGCCAAGGGCCTGGCCGCGCTCGCCACCCAGGCCGGGCGCGAGGGCCGGGAGGTCGGGGAACTGCCCTGGCAGGTCCCGTACCTGCCGATCGACCCGAAGGACGTCGGTCGCGACTACCAGGCGATCATCCGGGTGAACAGCCAGTCGGGCAAGGGCGGCATCGCCTACGTGCTGAAGGCCGGTTGGGGCGTCGACCTGCCGACGGAGCTGCGCCGGGACTTCGCGACCGTGGTCCAGAACACCGCGGACACCCTGGGGCGCGAACTGGAGCCGACCGAGATCTGGCAGCTGCTCCAGGACACCTACCGCCTCGACGACTCGCTCGCGTCGCCCTCCGCGGCCGACGAGCACGAGGTCGTCGCGCAGCACACCGCGGCGCACGGGGTGAAGTTCACCCAGGTCGTGGTCACCACCGCGGCGCCCGCGGCCGGCGAACCGACGGCCTGCTTCGCCGCGCTGGACGCGGACGGGCGGACGGTCTGGGGGATCGGCCTGGCGGCCACGGCCGCCGACGCGGCGCACCGGGCGGCCCGGTCCGCCCTGCACCGGGCCGGCATCGAAGGCCGGACCGACACCGAAGATCGCGCCGACACCGAAGGAGGACAGCAGTGAGGGCGAACTCTTACGTCGAAGTGGCCCCCGGGGTCTTCCGGGAGGACGGCGGCCTGTACTACGAGGACTTCGTCCCCGGCGAGGTCGTCGAGCACCGCCCGGGCCGGACGATCACCATGAGCGACAACGTGTGGAGCTCCCTGCTCTGCCTCAACCAGCACCCGCTGCACATCGACGCGGTGTACGCCGAGAAGACCGAGTTCGGCCGGCTGCTGGTGTCGAGCCTGGTCACCTTCGGGATCGTCAACGGCATGACGGTGGGCACCATCAGCGCGAAGGGCACCGCCAACCTCGGCTGGGACAAGGTGCGCCTGACCGCCCCGGTGTTCGTCGGCGACACGCTCTACGCGCAGACCCGGATCGTCTCCAAGCGGGAGTCCGCCAAGCGGCCCGGCGAGGGGATCGTGACCGTCCACAGCTCCGGCCAGAACCAGGACGGCGTGACAGTGATCGAATTCGAACGGACGATTCTCGTCCCCCGGCAGGAGGCGGACCGATGATCCCGGTCATCACGCTGGCACCCGAGCTCGCGCAGGCGGGCAACGACGACGCCGAACGCAAGGTCGCCGACGAGATCTCCGAGGCCTGCCGGCACACCGGGTTCTTCGTCGTGCGCGGCCACGGGATCGCCCCCGAGGTCTTCGACGACGCCTACGAAGCGTCGCTGCGCTTCTTCGGGCGCCCGCTGGACGCCAAGCGCGAGCTCCCGATGCGGACCAGCACCGCGCGCGGCGACAACGACTACAGCCCGTACGGATACAGCGCCCTGCTGTCCGAGAACGCGTTCGCGTACACCGGCAAGCAGGGCATGCCGTCGGACTACGTCGAGAAGTTCAGCGCCGGGCGACTGATCCTGGACGACGACGAGGACCTTCCCTTCCCCGCCGACGAGGAGGGCGCCCGGCTGCGCGCGGCGCTCAAGCGCTACTTCGCGGCCTGCGAGAGCGTCTCGGGCCGGATCGCCGAGCTGCTGGCGCTGACCCTGGACCTGCCGCGCGACTTCTTCGCCACCCGCACGGACACCTCGAACGACTCGCTCCGGTCGCACCTCTACCCGGGCGTCGCCCCGGAGTTCCTCAACGACCAGGGCATGGGGGAGCACACCGACGGCACGCTGATCACGCTGCTCACCCAGGACGGCCCCGGCCTGCAGCTGCGGGACCTCGCCGGCCGCTGGCTGGACGTCGAGGTCCCGGAGCGCGACAGCTTCATCGTCAACATCGGTGACCTGATGGCCCGTTGGTCGAACGACGAGTACGTCTCGACGCCGCACCGGGTCCGGCTCGCCGACCGGCGGCGGCAGTCCATCGTGTTCTTCAAGCTGGCCAACGACGACACCGTCATCGAGTGCTTCCCGAAGTTCACGGCGGACCGCCCCGCGAAGTACGAGCCGATCCGCTACGAGGACTTCTCGCTCCAGAAGATGAACCTGCTGTTCGGAAGGGAGAGTGCGCAGTGAAGTCCTACGCGAGCCTGCTGTACACCCCGGCGCTGCTGCTGGCCTCGGTGGCCAAGCCGGGCAAGGTCCAGGCGGACATGCTGGTCCTGGACCTGGAGGACTCCACCCACCCGGCCAAGAAGGCCGAGGCCCGCGCGATGCTGGCCGCGGCGGACCTGACGCAGGCGGGCCTGCCCGCCCTCGGCATGCGGGTGAACAGCATCGCGACGCCCGACGGCCTGGAGGACCTGCGGATGCTGATCGCGCTGGACGCCGTGATCGGCGGCGTCCCGCTCGACGTGATCTTCATCCCCAAGATCGCCGGCCCCGGCGACGTGGCGATCTACCGGGCCCTGCTGTCGGGCACCTCGAAGCCGCCGCAGATCTGCAGCTTCATCGAGACCCTGGACTCGGTCGAGAACGCCTTCGCCATCGCCGAGGTGAGCGACGGCCTCTGCTTCGGCCAGGCCGACCTGACGGCCGAGATGTACGCCGAGAACGAGACCTACCTCGACTACGCGCGGGCCCGGCTCTGTGTCGCGGCGTCCCGGCACCGGATCCCCGCCATCGACACCAACTCGTTCGAGCTGCACGACCTCGACGTGGTCTCGGCCGCGTGCCGGGCGGCCCGGGACGCCGGCTTCACCGGCAAGGCGGCCATCCACCCCCGCCAGGTCGACCCGATCGCCGAGGCGTTCACGGTCGGACCGGAGAAGCTCGCCGAGTACCGGCGGGTCGTCGAGGACTACGACTCCACGCCGTACGGCTTCGCGGTCGAGAAGGACCGCGTGCTGGCCCCGCCCTTCGTGCTGCAGGCCCGGCGCATGCTCCAGCTCCACGCGGCCGACACCGCCGCCTCCTGACGTTCCGTCACTCGCTCCCGCACCTGCACCCGCACCGACGAATCGGGGAATCCCATGAAGACCCTGCCGCAGTACGCGATCATCGACGTCTCCGCCCACCGCACCGAGCTGGTCGACGGCCGCCTGCAGGCCGTCGGCGACGAGATCGTCGCCGAACTGGTCCGCCTCGTGGCCGAGGGAGACGGCGTCGCCCTGTGCCACGGCCTCGACCGGACGCTGGCGAGCCACGGCCTGGACGTCCACAACGACCAGGACGCCGCCGTGGCCCGCGACTACCTGGAGTCGCTGTTCCGCGCCTTCGGTGCCCGGGTGGACGTCGCCCCCTACAGCCCGGTCGTGATGGACTACGACCGCATCGCCGGCATGGACGTCGACGGCTACAACAAGAACACGTCCTTCACCCCGAACGGCGACCACACCGCCGAGCGCGAGTTCCTGACCACCAAGTGCGTGCACTTCGACTCCGCCACGCCGTTCATCGGGAACATCTACGGCCCCAACACCAACATCCGGGGCGGCGTCCCGGTGGTCTGCGACACCCGCGCCTTCTGCAAGGACGCGGGGGTGGCCCCGGGCGACCTGGTCGAGCTGATGCCGCACAGCTACAACGTCGCGGTTCGCGAGGAGTACACCGAGCGGATCCTGGCGGACTACGCCAGCGCGGTGGACGTCGACCTGTCCTCCGACCTGGTGATGGTCGTCCTGCTCAACGAGGTGGCCGGCGGCCTGGCGCACGCCGGCTCCGAGCCCCGCCCGGTCGACCCGTCCAAGCCCTCCCGCCGCCCGATCCGGCACCTGGAGTACCAGTTCGCCGAGGGCGTCGAGCTGGCCAAGTGGTTCGAGCACTACGGTCTGGACGTCCCCGCGCCCATCATGCAGGCGCCCGACGGCGACGCGCGCGAGCGCTACCACCGCGGCATCGCCCCGGTCGGCGCCGAGGACGGGGCCTCCGAGCGATGACGTCCACCGAGAGCGGCGTGCCGGTCATGTCCGCCGGTGACGCCGCGGAGCTCGACGAGCTCCTGACGGTGCTCGCCGCGGACGAGTGGCCCGACGACATCGGCGAGGCACGGCAGTTCTACGACGCGTGGGGCACGCCGATCGCCGACGACATCGTGGTCGAGCAGCGCCCCGGCGGGTACCTGCTGACCCCGCCGAACGCCGAGGGCGCCCGGACCGGGCTCTACCTGCACGGCGGCGGATTCGTGTACGGCTCGCTGCGCAGCCACGGCGCCATGGTCGGGGAGATCGCCCGGGCGGCCCGCTGCCGGATGTTCTTCGTGGACTACCGGCGGGCCCCCGAACACCCCTACCCGGCGGCGCTGGACGACGCGGTGGCGGCCTACCAGGGCCTGCTCGCCGACGGAACCGCCCCCTCGGACGTGGTGTTCACCGGGGACTCCGCCGGCGGCGGCCTGATGCTCGCCACCCTGCTCAAGGTCCGCGACCTGGGCCTGCCGCTGCCGGCGGCCGCGGCGGCCATCTCGCCGTGGACCGACCTGACCGGCTCCGGGGAGACCCACCGCACCCTGGCGGACGAGGACCCGATGCTCAGCCAGCCCGTCGTGGCGCTGGTCACCGCGTCCTACCTGGCCGGCACCGCGCCGACCGACCCCTACGTGTCCCCGCTGTTCGGGGACGTCACCGGCCTGCCGCCGGTGCTCATCCAGGTGGGCAGCCGCGAGGTCCTGCTCAGCGACGCCGAACGATTCGCAGCCGCGCTGCGCGAGGCCGGCGGCACCGGCGAACTGGAGGTATGGTCCGGCATGGTCCACGTGTGGCACCTGCACCACGCCCGGCTGGGCAAGGCCCGCGAGGCCGTCGCCCGGCTCGGCGACTGGCTGCGCGAGCACAGCGGCGGTGCGCGATGAGCGAGGACATCACCGGCCCGCACCGGTACCGGAACAACGCGAAGATGGTGCCGGCCAGCGAGGCCGCCTGGGGCCTGTCCCAGAAGCACGGGATGCTCGGGCTGGTGGTCGAGGCCGTCGACGGCCAGAACCGGCTGCGCGAGATCCACACCGGACACGAGTTCACCAACCTGTCCTCGTGCTCCTACCTGGGGCTCAACAGCCACCCGACGGTGGTCGAGGCCGGGCGCGCCGCGCTGGCCGAGGAGCAGATCACCGGCCTGTCCATGGGCGAGTTCCGGATCCGCCTGGGCATCATGGAGCGGCTGGAGGAGGAGCTGGCCGAGCACTTCGGCACCCACGTGCTGCCGTCGGTGTCGTGCGGGGTGCTGAGCGCGGCGATCCTGCCGCTGCTGGCCTCCGGGCACCTGACGGACGGCGAGCCCCTCGTCGTGGTCTTCGACCGGTTCGCGCACTTCTCGATGAACTTCCTCAAGCCGATCATCGCCGACGAGACGCTGGTCCTGACCTGTCCGCACAACGACATGGAGTACCTGGAGGACATCTGCAAGCGGTACCCGCGGGTCGCCTACGTCTGTGAAGGCGCCTACTCCGTCGGCGGCACGGCGGACCTGGAAGGCATCAAGGCCCTGCAGGACCGCTACGGCATGTTCGTCTACCTGGACGACTCGCACGCGATGTCCGCGGTGGGCGAAGGCGGCGGGGGCTACGCGCGCACGGTCTTCGACGAGCTCGACTCCCGCACGATCATCGTCGCGTCGATCGCCAAGGCGTTCGGCAGCACCGGCGGCATCGCGATGATCGGCGACCGCGACGTCTTCGAGTTCCTCTACCGCTCCGGGCCGCTGGCCTGGTCGCAGGGGCTGCGGACCGCCGCGGTCGGCACCACCCTGGGCGCCCTGGAGGTCCACCGCAGCCCCGAGCTGGGCCTGCGTCAGCGTCAACTCGCCCGGAACATCGAGCTGTTCGACGAACGGCTGAGCGGCCACGGCCTGCGCGGCACCGGCTCGCACATCAAGTTCGTGGTGACCGGCGACAACGACCGCGCGGTGCGGCTGTCCACCGAGCTCTACGAGCGCGGCTACTACTGCTCCGCGATGTTCTTCCCGATCGTGGCGCAGGGCCAGGCCGGCGTCCGGATGATGCTGCGCGGCGACATGCCGACGGAGCTGACCGAGCGGTTCGCGGGCGACCTGCTGGACGTCCTGGCAGGGCTCGGGTGACCCTCGACCGCACCGAACAGCCGCAGCACTCCCTCGACGACGTCCGAGCCGTCGCCGAGCTGATGCGGACGGGCCTGCGCAGCGGCGCGGTACGGCGGATGGCCGTGCCGCTGCGGCAGGTCGTCGAGGACGAGCACGGCGCCAAGTTCCTGGCGATGCCCGCCGTCTCCGGGGACTTCGGGCTCTACATCTCCAAGACCGCCACCATCACCGACGGGCCGGGGCCGACCGTGACGTCCGTGGTCCCGGTGTTCTCCACCGGCACGGGGGACCTGCTGGCGGTGCTGGACGGCGCGGCCGTCACCGACCTCAAGTGCGCCGCCGTCACCGCCGTGGTCACCGACCGCTGCGCGGCCCCGGACAGTTCCGTCCTCGGCATCGTCGGGTCCGGGGTGCAGGCCTGGCAGCAGTACCTCGGCGTCGCGGCGGTGCGGGAGATCACGCAGGTGCGGGTGCACTCCCGCACCACCGCCAACGCCGAGGCGCTGTGCGAGCGGATCAGGGCCGCCGGAGCGGCCCGGGCCGTGGTCTGCGCCTCCGCCGAGGAGGCCACGGCGGGAGCGGACGTCGTCTCCACGGCGACGACGTCCGTACTCCCGCTGCCGATCTCCACCGACCTGCCGGAGCACGTGCACATCAACTGCATGGGCGCGCACACCACGCAGTCGCGGGAGCTCCCGCACACACTGCTGGCCGCCGTCACGGTCGTCGTCGAGGACATCGGGATCGCCGTCGCCGAGGCCGGCGAGATCCACCGGACGGCGATCGACCTCACGTCCCTGGAGAGCGGCGAGCACACCGGGCTCGACGCGCGCCCGACCGTCTTCAGCTCCACCGGCCACGCCTCGCTCGACCTCATCACCTGCGCCCACCTGGTCGGGCACCCGCACCGCTGAACGTACCGAAGGGAAGACCGCACGTGGCACACGACGGCAAGGAAGAGGACACCGGAGCGCACGGCACCGAGCCGTCCCCGGCCGAGACCGCGGACCGGGAGTTCGCCTCCGTCCTCGCACGCCTCGGCATCGAGATGCCGTCCGACCTGGCGCCCGGCGTCCTGGCCGGCTACCGCCCGATGCGGGCGATGATGGAGCTGCTGCGCACCGTGGAGACCTGCGATGTCTGAGACCGACGCGATGTCCGGGACCGACGCCACCGGGCCCGGCGACCTCGCCGAGCTGACCGTCGCACAGGCCGGAGCGCTGCTGCGCTCCGGGGAGATCACCTCGGTGCAACTGGCCGAGCACGCGCTGGGCCTGATCGAGGCCCACGACGCGGCGCTGCACTCCTTCGTGCTGGTCACCCGCGACCAGGCCCTGGAGCGCGCCCGGCAGGCCGACCGGGAGCTGCGCGGCGGCCTCGACCGCGGCCCGCTGCACGGCATCCCGTACGCGCTGAAGGACATCTTCGACGCCGAGGGCCTGCCCACCACCAACCAGTCCCGGCTGACCGTCTCGGACGTCGCCGCCGGGGACAGCGCCGTGGAGGAACGGCTGCGGGCCGGCGGCGGCGTGCTGCTGGGCAAGCTGGCCACCTACGAGTTCGCGATGGGCGGGCCGAGCCCGGACCTGCCCTTCCCGCCGGCGCGCAACCCGTGGCACACCGAGCACATCCCCAGCGGCTCCTCGTCGGGGGCGGGCGTCGCGGTGGCCGCCGGGTTCCTGCGCGTCGCGTTCGGGTCCGACACCGCCGGCTCGATGCGCGGCCCGGCGTTCCACTGCGGGACGGTCGGCCTGAAGCCCACCTACGGCCTGGTGTCCGGACACGGCGCCACCCCGCTGGCGCCCACCATGGACCACTTCGGGCCGCTGGGCTGGACGGTGGCCGACACCGCCGCCGCGCTCCAGGCCGTCGCCGGGCCCGACCCGCGCGACCCGCGCACCCGGGACGCACCCGCGCCGGACTACCTCGGCGGCCTGACCGGGGACGTGAAGGGCCTGCGGGTGGCCTATTCGAGCGCCTGGTACGCCCACGACCCCGAGACCCTGCCGGAGATCACCGAGGGCATCGAACGGGCCCTGGCCCACCTGGAGGGCCTCGGCGCGATCGTCGAGGAGTGCAAGCTGCCGGCGTACGAACTGTTCAACGCCTGCGGCCGGATCGTCATGGCCGCCGAGGGCTTCGCCACGCACGAGCGGAACCTGCGCGAGGAGCCGCGGAAGTTCGGCCGCATCACCTACCAGAAGCTGCTGCCCGGCGCCGGGGTCGGCGCCGCGGACCTGCTGCGCGCGATGGAGCTGCGCCGCCGGCTCACCGAGGCGCTCGACCAGCGGGTCTTCGCCGACCACGACGTGCTGATCACCGCCTGCGGGCAGACCACCGCGGCCCGCTTCGACGCCTTCCCGCTCGACTGGCCGCCGCCGCGGCTGGCCAACGACATGCAGACCATCCCGTTCGCGCTCACCGGGCACCCGGCCATGTCCCTGCCGCTCGGGTTCGCCGGCAACGGCCTGCCGATCGGGGTGCAGCTGGTCGGACCCAGGTTCGGCGAGGCGGGCCTGTTCCGGGCCGGCACGGCGCTGGAGGCCGAGTTCGGCCGACGCTGCACCCGGCCCGCCCTGACCACGGGCGCGCCCGACGACCGCCACGCCACGGCCTGAACCATGGCGGCGAACCCGTGACGGACCACCATGACGGAGGAGCACCAGTGACCACGAGCGACCTCTACGGCGCCGACCGGCTGGCGACCGCCGCCCAGGCCACCGCGCAGGCAGGGCTGGACGCACTGCTGGTCAGCCCGGGCGCCGACCTGCGCTACCTCACCGGCTACGACGCCAAGCCGCTGGAACGGCTCACCTGTCTCGTGCTGCCCGCGGACGGTGAACCCCTCCTCGTGGTACCGGAGTTGGAGCGGGCCGCCGCGCACGCCTCGCCGGCCGGCGGTCTCGGCATCGAGATCGTCGGCTGGGCCGAGACGGAGGACCCGTACGCCCTCGTCGCCGCCCGGCTGTCCCGCCGCACCGACCGCGTCGGGGTGGACAACCGGATGTGGGCCGAGAAGGCGGTGGCCTTCCGCGCCGCGCTGCCCGGCGCCCGCCAGGAGCTCGCCGGGCAGGTGCTGAACCCGCTGCGGGTCCGCAAGGGTCCGGCCGAGGTCGAGGCGCTGCGCCGGGCCGGGGACGCCATCGACCGGGTGCACGCCCGGATGGGCGAGTGGCTGCGGCCCGGGCGCACCGAGCGCGAGGTCGGCCGGGACATCGCCGAGGCGATCCTCGCCGAGGGCCATGTCCGGGTGAGCTTCGTCATCGTCGGCTCCGGGCCCAACAGCGCCAGCGCGCACCACGACCTGTCCGACCGGGTGATCGGGTACGGCGACCCCGTCGTGGTCGACATCGGCGGCACCACCGAGGACGGCTACTGCTCCGACTCCACCCGCACCTACGTGCTGGGCGAGCCGCCGCCGGACTACCTGCGCCTGCACGAGGTGCTGCTGGCCGCCCAGCGCCTGCAGACCGACTCCGTGCGGCCGGGCGTCACCGCCGGAGGGCTCGACGCGGTCGGCCGGGACCTGATCACCGACGCGGGCTTCGGCCCGGACTTCATCCACCGCACCGGGCACGGCATCGGCCTGGAAGGCCACGAGGACCCGTACATCGTGACCGGCTCCGAGCTGCCGCTGGAGCCCGGGATGGCGTTCTCTGTCGAGCCCGGCATCTACCTGCCCGGGCGGTTCGGGGCCCGGATCGAGGACATCGTGATCTGCACCGACGACGGGGGCGAGCGGCTCAACCGCACGGGCCGCGACCTGACCGTCCTGTCCTGACCGTCCTGTCCCGACCGGCCAGGCCGGACACGTCCTAGGCCGGACACGCTCCAACCCTCTCCCAGGAGTGCACAACCATGGAACACAGACCCACGGCCCCGAACGCGGCCACCGTGACCGATCCCCGGCTGCTGCTCAACGCGCTGGACCACCAGTTCCGGGGCTTCCGGACCTTCTGGTTCGACCGGATCAGCCCCGCCGGGCCCGTCGTCCTGCCGGCCGCGCGCGGCGCCGAACTGGAGAGCGCGGCCACCCGGCTCGCCGAGCTGCTGCGGCGGGCCGCCTGGAGCCTGGGCGAGGACTGCCTGGCCCGGCACCGGGCCCTGGGCCTCGACGAGCGGCTGACCGGCTTCTACGCGGACGAGGAGTTCGAGCGGGCGTACGCGACGGCCATCGGGCGGCCGGACGTCATCCTGACCGAATCCGGCTGGAAGTTCATCGAGTTCAACTTCTGCGCGGCCACCGGCGGCCAGGTCTTCACCCACCTGCTCAACGACCTATGGCGCCAACTGCTGCCCGGGCGGGTGGCGGCCTCCCTCACCCTCGGCGACCCCATGACGGCGCGCAACGAGCTGCTGCGCGGCGTCCTCGACGACTACGGCCTGGACCCGCGGGTGGCGCTCATCGGCTACCTGCCCGACGTCGGCATCCAGGACCGCAGGTACTACGAGATCGAGATCGACGTCCTGCGCAGGGGCGGGATCGCCGCGGAGTACTTCGACACGGACGAGTTCGTCGACGCCCTCGCCACCCGCCGGGAGGAGTTCCCGCTGGTGCTGGAGCGGGTCGTGCCGCAGGAATGGCTCGACGCCGGCCGGGACGCCGAGCAGCTGCTCGCCATCAGGAAGTGCGGCGCCACGGTGCTGACGCCGCAGAGCTCCTACCAGGCGGCGAACAAGCAGCTCTTCGCGGTGCTGTCCACCGGACAGGACTGGATGACCGACCAGGACCGGGAGCTCGTCCGGCAGTACGTCCCCTGGTCGCGGAGCATCCGGGAGGAGCAGGTGGAGTTCGAGGGGGAGCGCCGGAAGTTGACCGACCTGCTGGTGCAGCGCCGGGAGGACTTCGTCCTGAAGCGGTCCGACGGGGACCAGAACGCCGACGTGCACCTCGGCTTCAGGACCGGCGCGGCCGAGTGGGAGGCGATCATCGCCAAGGCCGCGGCGGCCGGCACCTGGATAGCCCAGGAGGCCGTCCACAGCACCGGGATCGCCGCGGATGTCTTCGACGGCGACAGCGGCGAGTTCCTGAGCCTGTCCACCGGCGCGGTGTTCGGCCCGCTCATCGTGGGCGGCCGGATGGCCGGCTGCCCGCTGCGCTACGACGTCCCCGCCCCGGGCAACGCCGCTCCGGGGACGGCGGGTTCGAGCATCCTGGGCACGGTCGGCTGGCAGTCGGCCTGAAACCGCGGCGGCCGGTGACGGGGGCGGGCGGCCCCCGTCACCGGCCGCTGGGTGCGCCCGCCTTCGCGGGCGGGCGTCACCGACGGGCCGCGCGCGGTCAGCGCAGCGACGCCATCCACGCCTCGACCTCGTCCGCGCCGCGCGGCAGGTCCGCGGACAGGCACAGCGCGCCGTCGTCCGTGATGAGGAAGTCGTCCTCGATCCGGATGCCGATGCCGCGCAGCTCCTCCGGGATCGTCAGGTCGTCCGGCTGGAAGTACAGGCCGGGCTCGACGGTGAGGACGTGGCCGGGCTCCAGCACGCCGTCCAGGTACGCCTCGCTGCGGGCGGCGCCGCAGTCGTGGCAGTCCAGGCCGAGCATGTGGCCCGAGCCGCAGACGGTGAACCGGCGGTACAGGGCGGAGTCGGCGGCCAGCGGATCGTCGCCGCCGGGCAGCAGGCCCCAGGCGTCGAGGCCCTCGGCGATGACGCGCATCGCGGCGTCGTGGAAGTCGCCGAACCGGGCGCCGGGCCGCAGGGTGGCGATGCCCGCCGACTGGGCGGCGAAGACCAGGTCGTAGAACCGGCGCTGGACGTCGGTGAAGCGCCCGCTGACCGGCAGCGTGCGGGTGACGTCGCCGGTGTAGAAGGAGTCCGCCTCGACGCCGGCGTCCAGCAGCAGCAGGTCCCCGTCCCGCACCGGGCCGTCGTTGTGCATCCAGTGCAGGACGCAGGCGTGCGCGCCGGCCGCCGCGATGGTCTCGAAGCCCAGGCCGTAACCGTCCAGCCGGGCCCGCCGGTTGAAGGTGCCCTCGATCCAGCGCTCGCCCCGGGCCAGACCCGTGGCGGTGCGCAGCTCGCCGACGACGTCGTGGAAGCCGGCGACCGTGGAGCCGACCGCGGTGCGCAGCTGCTCGACCTCCCACTCGTCCTTGACCAGGCGCAACTCCGACAGGAAGGTGAGCAGTTCGGCCTCGGCCTCGCGGGCCGGCGGCACCAGCGCGTCGACCAGCTCGTCCTCGCCGCGCAGCACCCGGGTCGGGACCCGCCCGGCGAGCGCCCGCTCCAGGTCGTCGCGGGCGGCGGCCGCCAGGCCGAAGGCGTCGGAGGTCTCCGTGAGGGTGCGGCGGCGGCCGACCCAGAACTCGCCGTGCCGCCGGGAGCTGTAGAACTCCGCGCCGTGCGGGCCGCCGTCGCGCGGCGAGCGCGGCCGGGTGAAGAGGGTCACCTCGTGGCCGTTGCCGAGCGGCTCGAAGACGAGGACGCTGTCGGGCACGGCCTGGGTGCCCTGCTCGGCGGTGAGGTGGATGAACGCGGAGTGCGGCCGGAACGTGTAGTCGAAGTCGTTGCTCCGGGCCTTGAGGCCACCCGACGGGATGACGATCCGCTCGCCGGGGAACCGCTCGGACAGCGCCGCCCGGCGCTTGGCCGCGAACGCCGCCCCGGGGACGAGCGGCAGCTGCAGGCCCGTATCGGCCCACCCCTGCTGGAAGTTCTCGGCCAGCGCGGCCGACACGGCACGATCGTGACTCCCGCGTGCCCCACCCTGTTGCGCCACCGCATGCCTCCGTATCTCGTGATCAATTGTGAAAGAATTATATAATTTCACATGTGACACTTCTAGGCCTTGGCCGGCGATTGTATCCAGCGGGTATCAGGTAGCGCGTGGTTGTCCGTCAAAGCGGTGGGCGACCCACCCCGGGAGGGCCGATCGGGAGCCGGACGGCCCTGGAGCCGGCGACCCCACGACCCGATTCCCCCGATCTGACCTGCGGTTTCTCTGGGGGAGGCGGGCCTCGGGGAGTGAGCCGCGTCCACCCGGCGGCGTCGGCGGTGGATCCGACGCCTGCCGTATCGTTCCTGTCGGGTGGCCGACTGTGCGTGAACGCACCCGAGACCCTCGCCCGGCCCATCTGAACATCCGAACATCCAATCACTCGAACAGGAGTCCGTCACCGTGTCCTCGTCCGTCCCGGCTCCGGCCTCCGCGCGCCCGGTTCGGGTGTTGCTCGTCGAGGACGACCAGCTGATGCGCCGGTCCTTCACCGTGGCGCTGGAGCGCTACGGCTACCGGGTGGAGGCGGCGGCCGACGGGCTGGCGGGCCTGGAGCTCTTCCGCGACGGGAGCTTCGACCTGCTGATCCTGGACGTGATGCTGCCCGCTCTGGACGGGATCGGCCTGTGCCGCAGGGTCCGGGAGAGCAGCCTGGTGCCGATCCTGATGATGTCCGCCCGCGGCGACGGGCTCGATGTCGTGGCCGGCCTGGAGGCCGGAGCGGACGACTACGTGGTCAAACCCGTGGACACCTACGTCCTCGTGGCACGCATCCGCTCGCTGCTGCGACGGGCGACCTACCCGTCCGCTCCGGGACCTGAACGGACCCCGGGCGGGGAGGCACCCGCGTCCGAGGGGGAGCTGCTGGTGTTCGGCGACCTGACCATCGACACCGGCGGACTGGAGGTGTCCGTGTCCGGCCGCCCGGTGGCGCTGACCCCGACCGAGCTGAAGCTGCTGCTGGAGTTCGCCGCCCATCCGGGCATCGTGCTGGAACGCCACACCCTGCTCCGCAACGTCTGGGAGTACGGCTGGGACGGCGACAGCCGGGTCGTGGACCTGGGCGTGCAGCGGCTGCGCCGCAAACTCGGCCAGGAGCGGATCGAGACGGTCCGCGGCTTCGGCTACAAGCTCAGGCGCTGAGGCCGGTGCGCCCCTTGCGCCGGCCGCGGCCGTCCCGCACGTCCCTGCGCTGGAAGATCGCCGCGCTGGCCGCGGCCACCGCGTGCCTGGTCGCGGCCGCGGTGGGCGTGCTGGTCCACCTGTGGACGGCGCACGACATCCGCCAGCGGGCCGAAGCACGCGCCTTCAACTCCGTGTACTCCGCCGTCGACACCTACCGGCGGACCGGAACGCTGGCGGACGGCGCCGAGCTCGATCCCGCCGAACTGCCCACCGCATTGCGCCGGCCGGCCGACGGCGACCGGCACATCGCCTACGACGGCCGCATCGAAGGCAACGCGGGGCCGAGCGTCTGGGCCGCCCAACGGGTCGGCGGCCCGGGCAGCCCGGTGCTGGCCGTCCAGGTCAACATGAGCCCCGACCTCTACGGGCTGCGCCGGCTCGACGCGAGCATGGCGGTGGCGTCACTGGTCTCGCTCGCGGCCGCCGTTCCCCTGGCGGTCTACGGAGCCGGGCTGGTCGGCCGCCGGCTGCGACGGGTCTCCCAGACCGCGAGCCGCATTTCGTGCGGGGACCTCGACGCCCGGACCGGGCCCACCAAGGGCCGCGACGAGGTCGCCGACATCGCCGCCACCGTCGACCTGATGGCCGACAGCCTCAGCCGCCGGCTGCGCACCGAGCGCCGGTTCACCGCGGACGTGGCCCACGAGCTGCGCACCCCCGTCGGGGGCCTGCTGGCCGCTGCCGACCTGCTCCCGCCCGGCGAGACGGAGGACCTGCTGCGGGCCCGGGTGCGCGATCTGCGCGGCCTGGTCGAGGACCTGCTGGAGATCTCCCGCCTCGACGCCGGCGTCGAACAGGCGGTCCGCGCCCGCGTGCCGCTGGTCGCCGTCGTCGCCGAGGCCGTGGCGCGCACCGGACTCGCCACGGTGGTCACCGGGACCAGGACCGGGACCGGGAGTGGCACCGGCACCGGCACCGACGCGAAGAACGCGCAGACCGCCGGGACCGTGGAGACCGCCGGGACCGTGGAGACCGACCCGCGACGCCTTGAGCGGGTCGTCGGCAACCTCGTCGTCAACGCCCACCGGCACGGGCGCGCCCCGGTCGAGGTCACCGTCGGGGACCGGACGGTCGTCGTGCGCGACCACGGTCCCGGTTTCCCCGCGGACCTGCTGCGCGACGGTCCGCGCCGCTTCCACACGGACGCGACAGGGCATGGGTCGGGCCACGGCCTGGGCCTGACCATCGCCCTGGGCCAGGCCCAGGTCCTCGGGGCCGAGCTGTGCCTGGCCAACACCCCCGACGGCGGCGCCGTCGCCACGCTGCGCCTGCCGACCTGACCGCCCGGCCCCCACCGAACCGATACAGAGCGGCGCGGGCACCGATACACGCCGGCCCAGGCCCCGATACGTTCTCCGGACACTCTTCGACGTGCACCCGTTCCGCACCCGCAGAGGAGTCCCCCCGTGACCGCCGAACCCTTTTCCCCGTACCTGCCGCACCCGGCGACGGGGGTCGCGGCCGCCACCACCGGCCTGTCGAAGGTCTACGGCAGCGGCGACACCCGTGTCGTCGCCCTGGACGAGGTCGACATCGCCTTCCGGGAGGGCGAGTTCACCTCGATCATGGGCCCCTCCGGCTGCGGCAAGTCCACCCTGATGCACTGCGCCGCCGGGCTGGACCGGGCCAGCTCCGGATCCGTCCGCATCGGCACCACCGAACTGGGCACCCTCAACGACCGGCAGCTCACCGAGTTGCGCCGCGACCGGATCGGCTTCGTCTTCCAGGCGTTCAACCTGCTGCCGACGCTGACCGCGCTGGAGAACATCACGCTGCCGCTGGCCATCGCCGGGCGCCGCCCGGACCGGCAGTGGCTGGACCACGTGATCTCCCTGGTCGGCCTGGGCCGGCGGCTCGGCCACCGGCCCGCGGAGCTGTCCGGCGGGCAGCAGCAGCGGGTCGCGGTGGCCCGTGCGCTGGTCTCCCGCCCCGCGATCGTCTTCGCCGACGAGCCCACCGGCAACCTCGACTCCCGTGCCGGGACGGAGATCCTCGGCTTCCTGCGCGAGTGCGTGCGCGAACTGGGCCAGACCGTGGTCATGGTGACGCACGACCCGGTCGCCGCCGACTTCGCCGACCGCGTGGTCTTCCTCTCCGACGGCCGCCTGGTCGACGAGATGACCCGCCCCACCGCGGACCGGGTCCTGGAGCGGATGAAGGAGTTCGACACCCGCACCCGCACCGGCTGACCAGCCCACCCCGGCACCTCAGTCGGTCGTCCCACCCCCGCGCACTCGCGCACTCGCGTCGCCCGTTCCCGTCCTCCCTCACGGCCCCGAAAGCTCCCCATGCTGAGAACAGCCCTGCGCAACGTCCTGGCGGCCAAGGCCCGTCTGGTCATGACCGTCCTCGCGGTCTGCCTCGGTGTCGCATTCGTCTGCGGCACCCTCGTCTTCGCGGACACCTCCGTGGCGGCCCACCGCGCCGCCGCGTCGAAGAACTTCGCGGACATCGCGGTCACCGTGACCCCGAGAACCCCCCTGACCGGGGCCGCCACGCGTCAGAACAGCAGCGCACTCGACGACGCGCTCGTCCACAGACTCGCCGCCGTGCCCGGTGCGGCGGCCGTACGGCCCTCGGTGGACGGATCGGCGGTCCTGAACGCCGCGGACGGCACGCCGCTGCGGGTCGGCACCGCACGGGCGAACCTGGCCGCCGCCTACGTACCGGGCAAGGACGGCAAGGACGGTCGCTACCCGCTGCTCCGGGGCCACGCACCCCGCGACGCCGATGAACTCGCCGTCGACAGCGGCACCGCCGCCGCCGGCGGGTTCGGCATCGGCGACACGATCACCCTGGCCACCGACGGCCCCGTCCTGACGAAACGGCTCGTGGGCATCGTCACCACCCAGGACACCCGGGTGACCGCCGGCGGCACCCTCACCCTGTTCGACCAGGCGACCGCCCAGGCGCTGTTCGCCGCCCCGGGCCGCTACACCTCCGTCGACCTGTCCGCCGCGCCCGGCACCAGCCAGGCCGAGCTCTCCGAGCGGGTCACCGCGGTACTCCCGCCCGACCGGGCCGAGGCCGTCACCGGCGCCGCCCAGGCCACCCAGCAGGCCGGCTACGTCGACACGCTGACCCGGGGCTACCAGAAGCTGCCGATGGTCTTCGCCGGGGTCTCACTGTTCATCGGCTCGTTCCTCATCGCCAACACCTTCACCGTGCTCGTCGCCGGGCGTACCCGTGAGATCGCGCTGCTGCGGGCGATCGGTGCCTCGCGCCGCCAGGTGGTCCGCTCCGTGCTCTGGGAGGCCGTCCTGCTCGGCCTGGTCGCGTCGGCGGCCGGCCTCCTGCTCGGCCTCGGCATCGCCGCCGTGCTGCCCGACCTGCTGAGCACCACGCAGGGCACGCTGCCCCACGGCCCCCTGGTGATCGGCCCGCGCCCGCTGGTGGCGGCACTCGCGGTGGGCGTGGGCGTCACGGTCCTCGCCGCGTGGCTGCCGTCCCGCAACGCCGCGAAGGTCGCACCCATCGAGGCGCTGCGCTCGGCCGACCAGCCGCCCACGGCCGTCCGCTCCCGGGTCCGCGGCGCGGTGGGACTGGCTCTGCTGGTCCTCGGCGCCGGGTTGCTGCTGTCGCTGACGGGGGCGAAGGACGCCTCGGTGGAGAACCTGCAGACCGCGATGTTCGGCTGCGGTGTCCTCGTCGTCGCCATGATCGTGCTCGCGCCGGTCCTCGCGACTCCCGTGATCCGGCTGAGCGGACGGCTGACCGGCCGCTTCGGGATGACCGGCCGGCTCGCCCACCGGAACGCGCTGCGCAACCCGAGGCGCAGCGCGGCCACCGCCTCCGCCCTGATGATCAGCACGGCCCTGGTCGCCGGGCTCGCCGTCATCGGAAACTCCACCGGGCAGGCTCTGGACCGCCAGGCCGCGTCCGGCCTCGGTGCCGACTACGTGCTCAGCACCCGCACCACCACGACCGGCATCGACCCCGCCGCCGTCCAACGGGTGGCCGACGTCCCCGGGGTGAGGACGGCGAGCGCCGTCACGGACTCCGTCCTGTTCACCGGCGGCGGTGTCCGCACGATCTCGGGTGTCACCCCCGACACCGTGGACGCCGTCATGAGGCTCGATCTCGTCGACGGCTCCCTGAAGGACCTCGGACCGGGCCGGATCGCCGTCTCCCGCACCGTCGCGCGGGAACAGGGTGTGAGCGCGAGCGGCCGGCTCAACGCCCGGATGGGCAGCGGTCAGGACTTCCAGCAGTACACCGTCGTCGCCGTCTACCAGGACAACCCCACCGCCCACGACGCGCTGGGCGACCGCACCGAGGTCCAGCGCACCGGCTTCGACCCCGGCTCCATCCAGCGGATCCTCGTTCGCACCGACGGCGGCGCGACCTCCAAGACCATCGAGGACCGGCTGCGCACCGCCGTGGGCAACAGCCCGCTGGTCCAGGTGCAGACCAGGGAGGAACTCGTCCACCAGGCCGCCGGCGCCCTGGGCGAGTTGCTGGAACTGATGTACGGGCTGCTCGCGCTCGGCACCGTGATCTCCCTGCTCGGGATCACCAACACCCTGGCCATGTCGGTCGCCGAACGCACCCGCGAGATCGGCGTCCTGCGCGCCATCGGGATGGACCGCGCCGGCATCCGCCGGATGATCCGCCTGGAGTCGGTGACCGTCGCCGCCTTCGGCACACTCCTGGGCCTGGCCGGCGGCCTCTTCGGAGCCTGGACGGTCGGCGCGCTGGCCAACGGCGCCATGACCCGGTACGCCCTGGCACCGCCCTGGGGAACACTGCTCCTCCTGTGCATCGGCTCCCTGGCGACCGGTGTGATCGCGGCAGCCGTCCCGGCCCGCCGAGCAGCCGCGCTGAGCCCGTTGGCAGCCGTCGCAAGGACCTGACGCGCGGTCTCCTCCCACCTCCGGTCGCCGGATCGGGCCGCTGGTCCGTTGCGGCCACGGCGATGTGCCACCCCGGGTGGTGCCGGTCGGCGGTGGCAGGCCGACACCGCCCGGGCGAACGGCACGCTCGCGGGGATGGGGCGTGTGCGGACCGTTGTGCTCCGTTTGGGAGGGAGTCCTGGAGGCCGGAGTGTTCGCCGGCGGATCACTCCGGGTAGTTGCCGAGGTGCACAAGGTGATCAGGGGGGAGGGTGGTTCAGGGAGTCGCGATGTCGGAACACGATCAGCTCGGCGGGCGTGCCGATCCGGAGGGACGGCCGACGCGCTCCGAGAGCGTGCCGCACCAGATCCCGGCGTCCGGAGGCCCCGCCGAAACCGCCCGGTCGGGCCCGGAAGCCAGCGACACCGCAGCCCCCTGGTCCGATCGGATGCTGCCACTGCTGCGCACTCCGACGGCCGATCGCCGGCTGGCCGCGGACTGCTTCGCGGAGCCGCCCGGAGCCGTCGAGCCGGTGCGGGTGCTGGAGCTGGCGCTGCTGGTCGGCGAGCTGCTGCTGGCCAGCGGCGAGGCGGCGGAGGGTGTCGAGGCCGCCATGCTCGCCGTCGCGGGTGCCTACCGGGTCCACCCGTGCGACCCCCAGGTGACCTTCACCCGGGTGGCGATCTCGTACCAGCCGGGCCCGTCCGGGCCGCCGTTGACGGTCGAGTCCTCGGTCCGCCGCGCGGCGGGCGACTACGCGCGGCTGGCCGCGGTCTTCCGGCTGGTCACCGAGATCACGGCGGGCGGCATCGGGGTCCACGACGCCCATGACCGCCTCGTGGCCGTGCACCGGTACAGCCGCCGCTACCCCGGCTGGCTCCTCCTCCTGTGCTGCGGTGTGCTGGCCGGGGCCGCGACGCTGCTGGTCGGCGGCCGGGCCGACGCCCGGGCCTGGCTGGTGTTCGCCAGCGCCGTCGTCGCGGCCCTGGCGGGCGACCGGCTCTCGGCGCTGGTGGCGCGCCACGACCTCCCGGCGTTCTACCAGTTCGTGGTGGCCGCGGGGCCGGCCGCCGTGATCGGCATCCTGCTGTCGTTCAACGGGCTGCACCTGCGCGGATCGGTGGTGATCACCGGAGGGCTGTACGCGCTGCTGCCGGGATGGCCCATGGTGGCGGCGGCCCAGGACGGCCTGGCGGGCTTCTACCTCACCGCCGCCGCGCGCCTGCTCGAAGCGCTGTACCTGATGGCCGGTGTGGTGATCGGGGTGATGACGGTGCTCTACGTCGGCGTCAACAACGGCGCGGACCTGGCGGCCCAGGACGTCCCGGCCGGGGCGGTGAACCCGCCGTTGCAGCTCGCCGCGGCGGTGCTGCTCACCCTGGCGTTCGCGGTGCTGCTGAACACCGAGCCGGGCGCGCTGTCCGTGGTCCTGCTCAACAGCGCGGCCGGCTGGACGACGTACGGGGTGCTGGTCAACGCCGGCGGGGAGCCGCTCCTGGCCACGGGGCTCGCCGCCGGGCTGGTGGGCCTGTCCGGCCAGCTCACGGCGCGTCACCGGGGAAGCTCCGCGCTGCCGCACATCACGGCGGCCCTGGGGCCGCTGCTGCCCGGGTCGGTGCTCTACTTCGGGATGCTCGCCTTCGTCCGGGGCGAGCCGGAGATCGGGCTGAGCGGCGTCGGGCGTGCTGTCGCCACGGCGATGGCCCTCGCCATCGGCGTGAACCTGGGCCGGGAGCTGGCCCGGCTCTTCCTGTCCGCGCCGCGCGCGGCCCCGCCGGCCGGCCGGCGGGGCGGTCGCCACCGCCGGTGAGGGACGGCGGCGGGAGTCGTCCACCGGCCGGCGCTCCCACCTCCGTACCGGGGGGGATCTGACGGGCGGTGAACTCGGGTGGCCGGGGGTGGTGGTCGCGATGTGCTGCCCCGCTTCCCAGAAGGTTTTATTTTCAACTATCATGGCGTGGCGCAGTGCCGTCCGACAGCGATCCGGCCAGAGGAGTTCCGATGAGTGATGTGACCGCGGGTGTGGCTGAGGCCCCGGCGCGCCGACGGGTGTTCGTCGACAAGCAGAGCCCCAAGGCCTACCGCGCGCTGGTCGCGACGGCCGAGTCGGCCCGTGCGGGCGCGGCGGACGCCGGGTTGGACCGCACGCTCGTGGAACTGGTCAACCTGCGGGTGTCCCAGATCAACGGCTGCGCCTACTGCCTCAACGTGCACACCAGGGCCGCCCTGCAGGCCGGCGACACCCCGCAGCGGCTGGGCACCCTCCCGGCGTGGCGCGACACCGAACTGTTCACCCCGCAGGAACGCGCCGCCCTCGCCCTGGCGGAGGCGACCACCAACCCCGCGGACGCCGCCCTCCAGGAGGACGCCTACGGCGCCGCCCGCCAAGCCCTGACGGATGACCAGATCTCCGCGGTGATCTGGGTGGCCATCGCCATCAACGCCTTCAACCGGGTGTCCATCCTGAGCAAGCACCCGGTGCGGCCGATCCCGGCCGGCCGGGCTGAGGAGCGGGCGTCCTCAGCCTCGTGTGCGGGCAGGCGCTGCTAAGGGTTGCCGATCAAAGGAGTCGGAAGGACTCCCATGGACGCCCAGGACGGTCGGGCTTCTTGTGGGGTCAGTTCGTCGGGACGAGGGTGTTCTCGTTGGTGCGGCCGGCGGCGAAGTCGTCGATGTTGCGGGCGGTGGCGTCGATGATCTGGCCGACGGCGGTGCGGGTGAAGTAGGCCTGGTGGGAGGTGACCAGGACCTGCGGGAAGGTGACGAGGCGGGCGAGGACGTCGTCGGTGATGCCCTGGATGGAGCGGTCGGTGAAGAAGACGCCGGTCTCCTCCTCGTACACGTCGAGGCCGACGCCGGAGAGGCGGCCGGCGCGCAGGGCCTCGACGAGGGCCGCGCTGTCGATCAGGCCCCCGCGGCTGGAGTTGACGAGGATCGCGTCGTCCTTCATCCGGGCCAGCGCGGCGGCGTCGATCAGGTGGTGGGTGGCCGGGACGAGCGGGACGTGCAGGCTCACCAGGTCGGCGCGGGTGAGGAGTTCGGGCAGTTCGGTGTAGGTCATGCCGAGGTCGACGCAGGCCGGGTTCTCCGCGATGTCCCAGCCGAGCAGTTCGGTGCCGAAGCCGGCCGCGATCCGGGTGAAGCACTCGCCGATCTTGCCGGTGCCGATCACCCCGACGGTCATCCCGTGCACGTCCCGCCCCAGCAGCCCGTCGAGGCGGAAGTCGAACTCGCGGCTGCGCCCGGCGGCCCGGACGATCCGGCGGTTGACGGCCAGGGCCAGCGCCCAGGCGTGCTCGGCCACCGCGTAGGGGCTGTAGTACGACACCCGGGCGACGGTGAGGCCGAGTTCGGCGGCCGCGTCGAGGTCGATGTTGTTGAACCCGGTGGAGCGCTGGGCGATCAGCTTGGTGCCGCCGGCGGCGAGGACCGCGAGCGTATCGGCGTCCAGGACGGCGTTGACGCTGCTGCTGACGGCGGGGTAGCCGGCGGCGAGCGGGGCGGTGTCGTGGTTGAGGAACATGCTCAGGCAGCGCAGCCCGTGCCGGCGGGCGAAGGCCTGTTCCAGCAGCGGCCGTTCGTCGGCCTGCACCCCGTACGCGAGGATCTCCATCGACTGCCCTTCCGCGAGTGGTCCGCTCCACCGGCCACGCTAGCCGGGCCGTCGCCCGGGCGCCCGTCAGACGCACGAGGGCCCCCGAACCGGCACGGGTTCGGGGGCCCTCGACGTGGGGGGAGGGGTCAGAGGACCGTCTCCGCCTCCAGGTAGCGGTCCTGCGGGACGGTCTTCAGCTCGGCGACCGCCTCGGCCAGCGGCACCAGGTTGATGTTGGTGCCCTGCAGCGCGGTGATGTGCCCGAAGGCGCCCTTGTGGACGGCCTCGACGGCGTGCCAGCCGAAGCGGGTGGCGAGCACCCGGTCGTACGCGGTCGGGGTGCCGCCGCGCTGGGTGTGGCCGAGGATCACCGGGCGGGCCTCCTTGCCGAGCCGGTGCTCCAGTTCGCGGGAGAGCTGGGTGGCGATGCCGGTGAACCGCTCGTGGCCGTAGATGTCCTTGGTGCCCTCCTCCCAGTGCATGGTGCCGGGTTCGGGCTTGGCGCCTTCGGCGCAGACCACGATGGCGAACTTCTTCTGCCGGTCGAAGCGCTCGCGGACGACGGCGGTCAGCTTGTCGATGTGGAACGGCCGCTCCGGGACGACGATGGCGTGCGCACCGGCCGCCATGCCCGCGTTGAGCGCGATCCAGCCGGTGTGCCGGCCCATGACCTCGACGACCATGACCCGCTGGTGGGACTCGGCGGTGGTCTTCAGCCGGTCCAGCGCGTCGGTGGCGACCGAGACGGCGGTGTCGAAGCCGAAGGTCACGTCGGTGGCGGCGATGTCGTTGTCGATGGTCTTCGGGACCCCGACCACCGGCAGTCCGGCGTCGCTCATCAGCTTGGCGGCCTTCAGGGTGCCCTCGCCGCCGATCGGGATGACCGCGTCGATGCCGAGGTCCGCGCACAGCTGCTTGGCGCGCTCGACGCCGTCGCGCAGGTGGCTCGGCTGGACCCGGGAGGAGCCGAGGATCGTGCCGCCCTGGGCCAGGATGCCGCTCACCGAGTCGAGGGTGAGCGGTCGGTGGACGCCCTCCAGAAGACCGCGCCAACCGTCCTGGAAACCGATGATCTCGTCGCCGTGGTCGACCACCCCCCGGTGGACCACGGAACGGATCACCGCGTTCAGGCCGGGGCAGTCACCGCCGCTGGTCAGCACTCCGATACGCATTAGCTTTGCAACTCCCGAGCAGAACCGAGGAACGGCCGGACTACAGGCTGGGACGACGAGCCGTCACCGTAGCGGGGCGCTCCCTTGCCGGAGTGGCGGGGAGGTGGCCGCGGGATGAAGGACCGGCCGATCCGGACAGAACGTCCGGAAACGGCCGCGAAGTCGAGCATACGGCCCCTGGTCCGGCCGGGCAGGAGCCGACGCGGGAGCGGCGCCGTCGGCGCCCCCGCGCGGAGGTGCAGCCTGCTGCCGAGGAGGGTGTGCAGTAGGCAGCCCCATTGTGGTACGTCCGGGGCCGCCCTTGGAGCGGGTGACCGCATCGCGGGCACCCGCCCCTCGGGGCGTGCGGACGTACTACGCGGGGCGCGTCGTGGCGGCGATGCGCTCGGCGCGCAGCGCGTCGTACCAGGTGGTGTCGGCCGGCGGCAGGGCGTTGACGTCCAGCGCCAGCTTGATCAGCATGTCGGCCACGGCGGGGTTGCGGGCCAGCACCGGGCCGTGCAGGTAGGTGCCGAAGACGGTGTCCCGCCAGGCGCCCTCGGTGCCGTCGCCGGTGCCGTTGCCCCGGCCCGCGGTGACGGTGGCCAGCGGCGCGACGCCCTGGCCGAGGTGGGTGACGCCCTGGTGGTTCTCGAAGCCGGTCAGCTGCGGCAGGCCGAGCCGCGGGTCCACGTCGGCCAGCACGTCGCCGACGCACCGGGCGCCGTCGCCGCGGGTGGTCCAGACGTCGAGCAGGCCCAGGCCCGGCTCGCGCTCGCCCAGGTCGTTGACGAACTCGTGGCCCATGATCTGGAAGCCCGCGCAGACGCCGAAGATGATCGCGCCGTTCTCGGACGCCCGGATCAGGCCGGTGTCGGCCCGCAGCCGCTCGGCGGCCAGCCGCTGCGGACGGTCCTCGCCGCCGCCGATCAGGTAGATGTCGCCGCTGGTGGGGATCGCCTGGTCGGAGCGGACGTCGATCCGGGTCACGTTGAGGTGGCGCTGGCGGGCCCGGCGCTCCACGACCAGGGCGTTGCCGCGGTCGCCGTAGGTGCTGAGCAGGTCCGGGTAGACCCAGACCACGCGCAGGCTGCTCTCACTCATCCTCGAAGGCCTTCCATCACGATCAGGGGGGTCATGGGGGGCTGCGGGCGCGGCATCAGCCGGCCACGACCTTCCGCAGCTGCTGGAAGGCGGTGTAGTTGGCGATGGCCTCGATCCGGCCGGGCGGGGCCATCCGGACGGCCTGCTCCAGCGTGTCCACCACGTGGAACTGCAGCCCGGCGACCTCCAGGCGGACGGCCAGGTCCAGCTTGCGCTGCCCCATCACGAACACCGGGTGCCCGGCGAGGCGCTCGTAGTCGACGTCCCACAGCCAGGACGTGTCGGTGCCGTCGGCGTCGAGGGCGTTGACGGACAGGATCACCGGCGCGGGCGGGCCGTCGATCAGCGAGAAGGTCTCCAGCCAGCCGGCCGGGTTCTTGGCCAGCAGCAGCCTTATGTCCCGCCCCTGGTACTGGACCACGTCGTAGCGGCCGGCCACGGCCGTCACCGAGCGCATCCGCTCCAGCGCGACCTGCGGGGAGACCCCGAACACGGCGGCGACGGCGGCCGAGCTGGTGGCGTTGGCCAGGTTGGCCCGGCCGGGCAGCTGGAGCTGGATCGGCCAGGCGCCGCGCTGCGGGTCGATCACGTGCGTGCCCTGGAGCGCCCAGTGCGGGTTGGGGCGGCGGAAGCCGCAGTCCTGGCAGAACCAGTCCTCGCCGGGGCGCTGCATCACACCGCCGCAGGCGGGGCAGGACCAGGCGTCCTCCTTCCACGCCTGTCCGGCGGCCACCCAGACCACCTTCTTGCAGGAGGAGGCGGCCCAGGTCACCAGCGGGTCGTCGGCGTTGGCGATGACCACGGCCTCGGTGTCCTGCAGGCCCTCGCGCCACTTCTCGGCCATCATCCGCGTCTCGGCGGCGCGGTCGAGCTGGTCGCGGGAGAGGTTGAGCAGGGCGATCGCCTTGGGGCGGGTGTCGCGGGCGACCGTCGCCAGGTACTTCTCGTCGACCTCGATCACGCCGAAGCGGGCGTCCGAGCCACCGGCCAGGGCGGAGGTGATGCCGGCCGGCATGTTCGCGCCCAGGGCGTTGGAGACCACCGGACCGGCGGCGCGCAGCGCCTCGGCGATCAGGCGGGTGGTGGTGGTCTTGCCGTTGGTGGCGCTGACCAGGATGACGTCGAGGTGGTCGGCGAGGGTGCCGAGCAGGTCGGGGTCGAGCCTGAGGGCGACCTTGCCGCCGATCACCGAGCCGCTTCCGCGTCCGGCCTTGCGGGACACGGCGGCGGCCACCCGGCCGGCGGTGACCGCGATCTTGGCGCGGGCCGGCAGCGAGGCGTCGCGTGCGCCTGTGGGCTCCGATTCGGTGCCTGCCATGCTCAGTGGTTCCTCCTTGCTGCGGCACCACCCGGGTCCGGATTAACGGGCCGTCGGGCGGCGGGGACGGGGCCAGCCTACCGACTCCGCCGCCCGGCTCGACGATCCGGACCCCATGCCGCCTGCTGCGACGCGGCCGAAGGCGCCGCCACGGGCGCTCTGACGGCCCGTGGGGGAAGGCGGTGTACGGAGGGGACCGTTGCCGCTTGGGACGCTCACCGGCGCCGCCGGGTTCCCTGGTAAGAGTGTGGTGAAGAACTGATCAGCTACCCGGATCGGCCGTTCGGGATCGGCCGCCCGGGATCAGCGGCTCGGACGGGCGCAGGTGGTCGGCTCGCCCGAGGCCAGCGTGGCGGTGATCACCAGGGTGCCGTCCTCGGGGTGGAAGTCCAGCGGCGCGGCCAGCCGGCGCATCGCGGCGATCAGCCCGGTGTTCGAGGCGTGCGTCACCGCGTACACCGAGCCCACGCCGGCCGCCCGGGCCGCCGTCGACAGCCGCCGCAGCAGCTCCGGCCCGAGCCCGCGCCGCTGCCAGGCGTCCTCGACCAGCACCGCCAGCTCCGCCTCGCCGCCGTCCCACATCAGGTGCCCGAGGGCGACGATCCGCCCGTCGGATGCCGTCACGGCGAGGCTGTGGCCGTGCCGGGCGTCCAGCAGGTGGTCCAGGTAGCGGCCGGCGTCACGGACCGGCCCGTGGTAACGCAGCCGCAGCGAGGCGGGGGAGCAGCGGCCGTGCATCGCCAGGGCCTCGGCCCGGTCGGTCGGCCCGGCGGGGCGCAGCACCAGCTCCGTTCCGTCCACCGAGAGCAGGGACGGCACCTCCCGGCCCGGCTCGGCCGCGGCCCGCGACCGGTCGACCGGCGGGTGCGGGCGGGCGCTCCGGACCGGGCCCCCGGTGAGCGCGGGCAGCCGGGTGGCCTGGCCGTCGGGCGCCGCGCACCTGCGGTCGGACCTGCGGAAAGGCCGGTGCCAGAGCCGTTCGGGGCGAGTGCGTGATGCCGTCATGCGGGCGACGCTACCGACGTCGCGCTTCCGGCCGGTTACGCGATCGTGAACGCACGAATGACCGGGTCGGCGGCGGGCCGGGGGCTGAAGCTCACCGGGCGGGACGGGTCGGCGGGACGGCTGATCGGGGCGTGGCCGCCGATCGCACGTGATCGGCGGCATCGGACACGCTCACGGATGGCGCAGAATCCGTGAGCGCCGGAGCCCCTTCGGATACGGATGGCTCGGCTTTCCGCCGAATCCCACCTCCTCCGAAGGGGCACCCATGTCCTTCCCGCTGTCCGGTTCGCTGTCTTCCACGAAGAAGTCCGCACTGGGCGCGGCATGCTGCGCACTGCTGCTGGCCGCGCCGCTCGCCCTCGCCCAGCCGGCCACCGCCGCCGACGGTCCCAAGACACCGCAGGAGGCCGCGGCCTGCAAGGGCGTCGTCTCCTCGCTGCTCGGCGGCTTCGGGTCGATGCTCGCGAACTCGGCGTGCGTCGTGCGGCCGAGCGACGACTGAGCGGCTACCGCACGGGCGGTCCGCCGGGTGCCGGCGGGCCGCAGCCGGCACCCGGCCCCGGCCGGGGCGGACGGTTGGCCCGGGCGGGGCGGCCGGGGTCAGGGGTGGGGCGGCTCGTCGGGGAGGGTGAGGGTGGCGAGGGCGCCGCCGGCGGGGTGGTTGGCGAAGGTGAGGGTGGCGCCGATGACGCGGGCGTGGCCGGTGGCGATGGTGAGGCCGAGGCCGTGGCCGCGCCCGCGTTCGGGGGCATTGGTGCGGAAGCGCTGGGGGCCGTGGTCGAGGAGGTCCTCGGGGTAGCCGGGGCCGTGGTCGCGGACGGTGATCCGGTGGCCGTCGACGTGGAGTTCGACCGGCGAGGTGCCGTGGCGGTGGGCGTTGAGCAGGAGGTTGCCGAGGATCCGGTCGAGGCGGCGGAGGTCGGTGCGGACCTGGCGGTCGGCGGCCACGGCCACGTCGACGTCCAGGCCGGTGAGGGTGACCGTCCGGCGGACCGCCCGTTCCAGCGGGACGGGGGCGAGGTCCGGCGTCTCGGCGTCCGCGTCGAGGCGGGAGACCTCCAGCAGATCCTCGACCAGCGAGCGCAGGGCCTGCACCCGGTTCTGGACGAGTTGGGTGGGGCGGCCGGGTGGCAGCAGTTCGGCCGCGGTGACCAGGCCGGTGAGCGGGGTGCGCAGCTCGTGGGCGACGTCCGCGGTGAAGCGCTGCTCGTCCTCCAGCCGGCGGTGCAGGGTACGGGACATCAGGTCGACGGCGGCGGCGAGGTCGGCGACCTCGTCCCGCCCGTCGACGAGCTCACCGATCCGGGTGTCCGTCCGCCCGGCGGCGATTCCGCGCGCGGCCGTCGCCGCGGTGCGCAGCCGGTGGCTGATCCGGTCGGCGACCAGCACGCCGGCCAGGACCGTGGTGAAGACCGCCGCGACGACGGTGATCAGGATGATCCGGTCGAGGTCGGCGATCGCCTGCCGGTCCTGGGTGAAGTCCACCCGGACCGAGAGCACCCCGGTCTGAACCGGTCGGGCCGCCCACATCGACTCACCCTGTGGACCGCCGGCGAGCAGCGAGCCCTCGCGGCCGTCGGCCGCGAGCGTGCGCAGCCCGGTGGGCAGCGCCGGGTCGTCCAGGGTGAACCGGTCGGCGACCTCGCCGCGCTTGTAGGTGTCCACGGCCGAGCCGAGGGCGGCGAGCGCGGCGGCGCGGGCCTGGTCCACGTGCTGACGGATCATCGCCTGGTGGACCAGCAGGCCGACGGCCACCGCCACCAGGACGGCGATGGCGGCGACGGCGGTGGCGATCTGACGGCGCAGGGTCATGCCGGACGCCGCAGCTTGTAGCCGAACCCGCGGACGGTCTCGATCCGGCCAGGGCCGATCTTGGCGCGCAGCCGCTGCACGTGGACGTCCACCACCCGGGTGTCGGCGCCCCAGTCGTAGTCCCAGACGCGTTCCAGCAGGGTGGAGCGCTCCAGCACGATGCCGGGCGCGGCGGTGAACTCCAGCAGCAGCCGCAACTCGGTGGGGGTGAGCGGGACGAGGCGGCCGTCGACGCGCACCTCCATGCTGTCGGTGTCCACCTGCATGCCGTCGAAGCTGCGCAGCGCCGGGGACGGCGCGGGGGCCGAGGAGGGGGACGGGGTGGCGGACGGCGGGTCCGCGGGGACGGCGGCGGCGGGGCCGGCCGGCCCGGTGGGGGCCGCGGGTTCCCCGGGCAGCGCGGGCTCGGCCGCCGGGAGCACCCGGACCCGGCGCAGCACGGTGCGGATCCGGGCGACCAGCACGGCGCTCTCGAAGGGCTTGACGACGTAGTCGTCCGCCCCGGCCTCCAGACCGGACACCACGTCGACCGGGTCGGTGCGCGCCGACATCATCAGGATCGGCAGCTGGCTCTCCTCCCGGATCCGGCGGCACAGGCCGACCCCGTCGAGGAGCGGCAGCATGACGTCCAGCAGGAGCAGGTCGGGGCGCACGGCGTGGAAGGCCTCCAGACCCTCCAGGCCGTCGGCCGCCGTGGTGACCGGGAAGCCGTAGCGCTCCAGGGCCATCCGGGTGGCCTCCCGGATCACCTCGTCGTCCTCGACGAGCAGGATGTGCGGGTGGGCGGGCGCGGCTGCGGGGTTCATGGCTTCGCTTCCGAGGGAGCCGAGGACGGGCGGACGGGGACCGGGACGCCGGCCTTGGGGGATGAGCCGACCACACCGGAGCCCGCGTCGGGTGCGGCGGGCTTCGGCACGACGGGGGCGTGGGCGCCGGGGGAGACGGCGGGGCCGGCGGTGGGGGTGCTGGTGGGCGGCTGTGCGCTGCCGTTCGCGGCTCCGCCGCCGGGGCCGGCGATCGGGCCGGTGTCCTCGACCTTCCGCTCCAGCAGGCCGAGCCGGACGCCGTCCCACTGGTAGTGGCTGCTGGTCCGGACGAACGCGCCGGTCGGCTCGTAGAGCCACAGGTCGGATCCGACGGTCGCGGCGCTGAACCCCTTCAGCACCTCGACCTGGAGGATCGGCAGCAGCCGGTCGTCGGCCAGCATGTAGACGTGCAGGACCACGGGTCCGGGGGTGGCGACGGCGACGACCAGTTCGTCCCGCCCGTCGCCGGTGAGGTCGCGGAACTGCGGGCTGCGGACCTCACAGACGGGGCAGGAGTCCAGGGCGCGCCGCTCCTCCGGGCTCACCGTGGAGTCCTTGGCGAGGACGGCGCGGGCGTCGACCGTCCTGATGTCGCGCCCGGGCACGGTCACGTCCGGGACGGGCTGCGGTGGCGCCTGCGTGGCCGTTCCGGCCCCGGTGGCGGGTGGCCGTGGCGGCGGGGAGGCCGCCAGGTCGGGCCAGAGCGGCTGGGCCACCAGTGGCGGCGCCACCGGCTGGGCGGCGCCGTGGTCCTGCAGCCCGCCGGGGGTGGCGCGGCCGAGGGCCAGGGCCGCGAGCGCCACGAGGACGGCCAGGGCGGCGAGGGCCGCCACCGGCACGGCGACGGGCCGGCGGCGGGGTGGGGATGCTGCTGCCACGGTCGGTGCTCGTCCTCCTGGTCTGCGGCGATGCGCCGGTTCGTCCCCGCACCGGCCTCGGTGGTAGGTCGCGTGGACGGCGGTCGGTGGTTCCCGTACCGCCGTCCCGGCCGTCGGACCGTTTCGACCGTCGAACCGGCGCGACGGCCGGGACGGCCGACGGCGCGGCGGCTTCAGCCGGTCGCGCCGCCCGGACCGGCCAGGTCCGCCAGGACGATGATGTTGTCCGTCCAGTGCCCGTCCGAGCCGATCCGCCCGCCGCAGGTGATCAGTCGGAGGGTGGGTTCGGGAGTGTCACCGTAGACCGTTTCGGTCGGGAAGCGGTCCTTGGCGGCCTGGAGCAGCGTGCGGACCTTGAATTCCACGGTGCTGCCGTCCGCGCGCCGCACCTGGATCAGGTCGCCCGGCCGCAGCTTCGGCACGCCGTGGAAGACCGCCGGGCCGTGCGCGGTGTCGTAGTGCCCGATGAGGACGGCAGGGCCGGCCTCTCCGGGCGTCGGCCCGTTGCGGTACCAGCCGACCTCGCCGGCCCGGTCGGCGGCCGGCACCTCGACCGTCCCGTCGGGATTCAGCCCGAGGTTGGTCACCGGGGCGTCCACCCCGGCGGTTGGGATCAGCAGGCGGGTCGGGGCTGACGCGGCGAAGGGCTTCGGCGCGCCGGCCGGATTCCCGGTGGTCCCGGTGGTCCCCGTGGTCCCCGTGGTCCCCGTGGTTCCGGGGCCTCCCGAGGGCGCGGCGGCCGGGTTGTCCGTACTGCCGTGCACCGAGGGCTCGACCCGCACCACCGGGGTGTGCTGGCCGGACAGTGCCACGGTGGTGCCCAGCACCAGGCAGGCCAGGCCCGCCGCACCGAAGGCGGTCCGGCGCAGCGTGCCCGGGCCGGGGGCGGCCTTGCGGCGCCGCCCCCGGCGGCCACCGCGCGGGAGGCCGTGGTGGGCCGGCCGGTCGGCACCGGGCGTGCTGTCGGGCTGCCCGCCGCCCGCCGGTGCCCCGGTGCCCACCGGGCCCCCGGCGCCGCCTCCCCGCCCGGTCAGGGGCGGGGAAACGGCGCCGGGGTACCCGGCGGACTCGGGGCCGGTGTCAGCCGCGCGCACCGGAGCGGCGGCGCAGCATCGCGAAGCCCAGCGCACCGGCGCCGACGGCCGCGACGGCCCCGCCACCGGCCAGCATCAGGCCGTTGCTGTCGGTCTCGCCGGATCCGTCCCCGGCCTGGGCCGCGCCCTTGGGCACCTCCCGGACCTGGGCCTTGCCGTCACTGGAGACCCCGGCGCCGTCACCGGCGGCGGGCTTCGCCGTGGGCGTGCCGCCGACGGCGGGCTTCGCCGCGGGGGCGCTACCGGCGTCCTTGCCCGCGACCGAGGGGGCGGCCGGGGCGGGCTGGGCCGGGCTGGGCGCCGCGGTCGGCGTGGCCGACACGACGGCACCCGCGCTCGGCGTGGCGGTCGGGGTCCCGTCGGCGAAGGCCTGCCCGCCGGTGACGACGGTCAGTAGCGCGCCCCCGGTCAGGGCGCAGACGGCCAGCACGCGGCGGGCGGGGGAGCGGTGGGTACGGCTCCTGCTCATACGGTGTTCTCCTTCGTCATGGACGCCGCCTGGCCGGGGTGGCCGGTGCGTCGTCAGCGACGTTAGGAGGCCCGTGTCGCGATCCCCGGCCGGTCGTGTCACGGCCGCCCATCGGCTGCGTAACGAACCCCGGGGCCCCGCTGCGGCCGGGGTGGCGGCGGCGGGGCCGGAGCGCTGGGAGGCCGGCCGGTTGACGCCTCGTCGGGCCGTAGGGGTGGCCCCCCTCCCGGTCCTGGGGACCGCCCCATGGCCCGGGGGCCGGGTGCCCGGCCAGACTGGCCGAGGTTCGAACGGCGTGGTGGTAGGCCCCCCGTTCCGGGGTGGTGGTGTGCGCTGCGGGCGGACCGTCGGCCGACCCGCGCGACGCCGCACCGCGCACGTGATTCCGTCCCACCTCCAGCCGATCGGGGTCACCGATGACCAGCACCACGGCCGACACCGCGACCGTCCCCGTCGCGACGACCAGGAGAGGCGGGCGGGTCCGCTGGACCGTCGTCCTGCTGACCTCGCTCACGATCGTCGCCTACGCCGTGGGGACCTACGCCCAGGCCGGCCTGCCCATCGCCGCGTCGAAGGGCGGGCTGTCCGCCACCTACGCCGAGCGCCCGATGGCCGTCCAGGTCACCTTCTACGTCCACATCGTGACGGCCTCGCTGGCGCTGCTGGTGGGCCCGTTCCAGTTCTCCACCGCGCTGCGCCGCCGGTCCCCCGCCGTGCACCGCTGGACCGGCCGGGTCTACCTCCTCGCGGTCGCGGCCTCCCCGCCTACCGCCTCACCACCGCCCCCGACGGCCAGTAGGCCCTAGCCGATGCGGGTGGGGGTGTCGAGGAGGGGGTGGCCGGTGGTGGTGAGGAGGGCGGTGAGGTCGGTGGGGCTGAGGGTGTGGGGCGCGCGGAGGTAGAGCTCGTCGACGGTGGTGTCGGGGAGGGGGTGGGGCTGGAGGGAGAGGATGGCGACGTGCCGGTCGGCGAGGGCGGTGTGGACGCGGGCCAGGTCGGCGGGGGAGCTGCGGGCGGCGGTGCGGACGCGCCACAGGGTGGTCGGCGGCGCGGGGGCGTGGGGGTGGTGGCGCTGGGACCACCAGGTGTGGAACAGGGCGGTGGCGAGGAGGACGAGGGCGGAGGCGGCGAGGACCACCGGGCCGTCGGGGCCGTTGACGACGATCTTGGCGACCAGGTCGGCCGCGGTGACCGAGACGAAGACGGCGGCGAGTTCGACGGAGTCGCGGCGCCAGCGGTGGGTTCTGGCGCCGCGCCGTCGGGCCCGGGGGAGGCTGGGCGTCGGTTGCGGCGTCGGTTGCGGCGTCGGTTGCGGCGTCGGTTGCGGCGTCTGGTGCTCCGGGTGCTCGGTGTGCTCCATGACAGCACCTTGCCCGTGCGGTGTTTCCGCTCCACGAACCCGCCGTGACCTGGTGGTTAAGGTCTTCGGGCCCGCGTTACGGCTGCAGCTCCGCGGCCGTCGCCTTGACCTCGGCGAGCAGGAGTTCCAGGTCGGCCTCGGTGGTGTCGGCGTTGAGCAGGCAGGCCCGGAGCATCTCGCGCTCGCCGAGGCGAGCCCCGGTGACGAAGACCCGGCCACGCCGCTGGACGGCGACCGGGAGCTCGCGGTTGAGGGCGTCGAGGGCGGCCTCGTCGTGCCCGGGGGTGCGGTGGCGGAACGCGACGATGGAGGTCTGCACCTCGGCCAGCAGCTCCAACTCGGCGTCGGCCTCGATCAGTTCGCCGAGGCGGCGGGCCAGGGCGGTGCAGCGGGCGATGTCGCGGGCGATGCCGTCGCGGCCCTTGTGGGCGATGGTGGCCCAGACCTTGAGCGCGCGGAACGGGCGGGTCTGCTCGGTGCCGTACTCGGAGAACCAGCCGAGCGCGCCGGCCGCCTCGTCGCGCAGGTAGGACGGGACGAGGCTGAAGGTGCCGCGCAGCTCCTCGGTGTCGCGCACCAGCGCGCAGCCGCAGTCGACCGGGACGCCCAGCCACTTGTGCGGGTCGAGGGCGAGGGAGTCGGCGCGCTCCAGACCCGCGTAGCGGTGGGCGATGGCCGGGTCGAGGACGCCGAAGGCCCCGTACGCGCCGTCGACGTGCAGCCACAGGCGCTGCTCGGCGCAGAGGTCGGCGATCGGGCCGAAGTCGTCGACCGCGCCGGTGCCGACGGTGCCGGCCGAGGCGACGACCAGGAAGGGCAGCAGTCCGGCGGCCCGGTCGCGCTCGACGGCGGCCCGCAGCTCGGCGGGGTCGAGGCGTCCGTCGGGGCCGGTGGCGACGGTGCGCAGGTGCCGGCTGCCGAGGCCGAGGAGCTCGACGGCCTTGCGGACGCAGGAGTGGGTCTCACCGGTGACGTAGCCGACCAGCGGCGGCAGGCCGGCCAGGCCGTCCTCGCGGACGTCCCACCCGGCCCGGCGGGCGGCGCGGTTCCGGGCGGCGGCCAGGCAGACGATGGTGGCCATCGAGGTGCCGGAGGTGAGCAGCCCGCCGCCGGCCGGGTGCGGGAAGCCCACCAGTTCGGCGATCCAGCGGACCACGGCGCGCTCCAGGTGGACGTCGGCGTGGTCGCCGCCGGCCGAGCTGGGGTTCATCGCGGAGGCGGCGAGGGTGGCGAGGACTCCGGCGGGGGCGGGGGCGGAGTTGACCCAGCCGAAGAAGCGGGGGTGGCCGTTGCCCATCGGGTGGGGCAGGACGTCCCGCCCGATGGCGGTGAGGAGGTCGGCGAGCGGGCGGCCGTCGGCGGGCAGCGGCGCGTCGAGCAGGGCGTTGCGGGCGGCGGCGTCCATCGGCTGCCAGACCGGGCGCCCGGGCAGTTCGGCGAGGTAGTCGGAGACGAGGTCGGCGGCGGTGTGCGCGGCGGCGCGGAAGTCCTCGGTGGTCATGAAGGCGGTTCTCCAGGGGGCGGGGGAGGCGCGGCGTCCTCGGCGCACCCTGATCCGCCCGATCCTACGGAGAGGGCCCGCGCCGTGCGGCGCGGGCCCTCCAGGTGAGACGGCGGCTCGGTCCGGGTCGGACGGTGAGCAGTCCGGGTCGGACGGCCGGGTCAGTCCAGCGAGCTGGACAGGCCACTGGCGGAGCGGCAGTAGCCCTGCATCTCCTTGTTGCCGATCTTGGCGCAGAGCCGCCCGGCCGCGCCGCCGTCGGTGTAGTTGACCGTGTAGTAGCTGACCAGGCCCTCGGCGCAGGCCTTGCGCTGCCAGCCGTCGGCGGCGGTGGCGCACTGCTGGGCGGCCCAGTCCTCGCGGTCGAGGTTGTACTTCATCGTCCGGGAGCCGACGCCGCGGCTGCAGTCGACCGCCCCGCCGTTGGCCTTGCCGTTGAGGCACCACTTGAGGGCGTCGGCGTAGACCTCGGGGTGGTTCGGGTAGTCGTGCGAGGAGAGGTAGAAGGTCGGGGCGTAGAAGTAGCACGCGGACTGGAACAGGGACGGCTGGTCCTTGCACGGGTACAGCGGGTCCTGGGCGAGCTTGTCGGCGGGCAGGTTCGCCTTGGCCTTCTCGTCCTCCTCGTCCGGGCCGAAGAGCTGCATGAACAGCCCCTCGGAGCAGCGGATCCGGTTCTGGTCGCTGGGGAACTTGTTGCACAGCTCGCGCGCCTTGGCGACGTCCTGCTTGGCGACGAACATGGTGCCGTGGCCGACGCCGTGGATGCACGGGCCGGCGTTCTTGGGCGCGCAGAGCTTGAGCAGGTCCACCTCGGGCTGGGTGGAGGCGTTGAGCATCTCCTCGACCGCGCCGTGCAGGTAGCCGGCCGCGCAGGTCTCGTGGGGGAAGGAGATGACCTTCTGGAAGTCCTCGTTGAAGCGCTTGACCGCCGCGTGGCCGAGCTCGTGCGCGATCGGGTGGCAGAAGCGCACGGTGTACGGCTTCTCCTTGGTGATCCTGTCGAGGTCGGCGAGCGCGACGCCGGGGTCGGTGGCGTCCATCTCGGCCATCAGCTTGTTGCGCAGCGTCGAGCGGGTCCACACCGCCGGGTCGCCGGCCGGGGTGGCGCCCGCGGCCGCCGGCGCGACGGCGGGGGCGGCGCCGGTGGTCGCGGCGCCGGCCGGGGTCGTCGCCGCGGTGGCCGCGGGCGACCAGTCGGTGACGGCGACCGACCCGAGGCCCAGGACGCCCAGGAGCAGGGCGGTGAGAATCGCGAATAGTCGCGGCTGCATGAGGTGATCCCCCGGCGGATCGAGGTGGACGGTTCGCTCCCATCCTGACGGGACGGTGGCGGGAATCCGCGTTTTCGCCCGCCATTCGGGAGGTGTCGGCGACGCTATCGCACGGTCCGACGCCCGGGCGCGGCGGGTTGGTTCCGGAAGATCACCCGAACGGCGTAGCGGCGCCGGGCCGCCGCGCCGTCCGGGGAGTCCGGGGAGTGCCGCGAAGTACCGGGGCGACCGTCAGAGATCCAGCGTCACCTGGTACTCCGTCAGCCAGGTGTCCAGGTCGAGCGCGAGGTCGACGGCCAGCCGGACGGACTGCGGGTCGGTGTCCGGGGAGAGCGCGTCGGCCAGGCGCCGCCGGTCGAGCAGGTCGAGCGCCGGGGACGTCCGCTGGGCGGCGAGCTGGGCGAGTTCGGCCTGCAGCAGCGCCGGGTAGTGCGGGTCCGCGGTGACCGGGTACGGGCTCTTCACCCGGTCGGCGACGGCGTCCGGCAGCATGTCCCGGACGGCGGCGCGCAGCAGGCTCTTCTCCCGGCCGTCGAAGTGCTTCATCGCCCACGGGGTGTTGAAGACGTACTGGACCAGCCGGTGGTCGCAGAACGGCACCCGCACCTCCAGGCCGTTGGCCATGCTCATCCGGTCCTTGCGGTCGAGCAGGATGCAGACGAAGCGGGTCAGGTGGAGGTACGAGATCTCGCGCATCCGCCGTTCCAGCGGGTCGGCGTCCGGCAGGTGCGGGACTTCGGCGAGCGCCTCGCGGTAGCGGGCCCGTCGGTAGCCCGCCAGGTCGAGCCTGCCGAGCAGGCCGGCGTCGAGGATCTGTTCCCGTGGGCCGGCGCCCTCGCCGCCGATGCCGGTCAGCGAGACCGCCCAGGGGAAGTCGTCGGCGGCGATCGCCCGCGGGTCGTGGAACCAGCGGTAGCCGCCGAACAGCTCGTCCGCGGACTCGCCCGACAGGGCGACGGTGGACTGGCGGCGCACGCCCCGGAAGAGCAGCAGCAGCGAGATGTCCATGTCGCCGATACCGCCGGGCAGGTCCCGGGCGCGCAGGACGGTGGCGCGCTGGGCGAGGTCGCCGAGCTCGGCGGAGTCCAGTTCGATCACGGTGTGGTCGGCGCCGACGTGCTCGGCGAGCAGCCGGGCGTACGGGCCGTCCTGGGTCGGCCGGACCGCGTCGGCGTGGAAGTTCTCGCTCTGGCCGGTGAAGTCGACGGCGAAGGAGCGCACCGGACCGGCGCCCGCGTCGCGCAGCACCCGGGCGGCGAGGGCGGTGACGGCGCTGGAGTCCAGGCCGCCGGAGAGCAGGGAGCAGAGCGGGACGTCCGCGTCGAGCTGGCGGTGGACGATGTCCTCCAGCAGGGCCCGGACGGTGGCGACGGTGGCCTCCAGGGTGTCGGTGTGCTCGCGCGCCTCCAGCGCCCAGTAGCGGCGCATCGACAGGCCCTCGCGGCGGACCCGGACGACGTGCCCGGGCCGGACCTCGGCGATGCCCCGGTAGGGGGTGACCCCCGGGGTACGGCTGTAGGAGAACAGTTCGCGCAGCCCGTCCAGGTCGACCACCGGGCGCACCGCGGGGTGGGCGAGGATGGCCTTCACCTCGGAGCCGAAGATCACGCCGTCCGGGGTGGGGTGGTAGTGCAGGGGCTTGACGCCCATCCGGTCGCGGACCAGCAGCAGCTCCTCGCTGCGGGCGTCCCAGATCGCGAAGGCGAACATGCCGTTCAGCCGCTCGGCCAGCTGCTCGCCCCACTCCAGGTAGGCGTGCAGGACGACCTCGGTGTCGCTGCGGGTGCGGAAGCGGTGGCCGACCGCCTCCAGTTCCGCGCGCAGCTCGCGGTGGTTGTAGACCTCGCCGCTGTAGGTGAGCGCGGCCAGCAGCCGGCCGTCGTGTTCGACGGTCATCGGCTGGACGCCGCCCTCGACGTCGATCACCGCGAGGCGGCGGTGGCCGAGGGCGGCGTGTTGCTCCAGGTGGACGCCGCCGGCGTCCGGGCCGCGGCAGATCTGGGTGGCCGTCATCGCGTCGAGGACGGCGCGTTCGGCGGTGAGGTCGCGGTCGTAGGCGACCCATCCGGTGATCCCGCACATCAGCAAGCCTCCGGTCTTCCGCTACGTATGCGGAAAGTCACGCTACGTGTGGAGGGGCGCGGCTACAAGGGTGCGGCGGGAAGGGGACGCGAGAGGTCGGGGAGGCGCGAGTGGCTGATCGTGTGAACTGAAAGTCGTAAAGTCTGCCCGAATCCGGGCAGGATCTTTGAGTCCGGCGGCCGATGCGGCCTAGGCTCCTGTCTCGTGCCGAGCTCACCCCACCCTCACGACGACCTCCTCGCCCACCTCACCCGGACCAGCCCGCTCGGGCCCCGGGAGGCGGCGCGGGTCGTGGCAGAGGTGCTGGCGTACTTCTCCGAGACCACCGAGGAGTACGTCCGCCGCCGCCACGGCGAGCTCCAGGCACGCGGACTGACGAACGAACGGATCTTCGCCCGGCTCGCCGAGGAACTCCCCGCCCGCCGCGTCGCGGCGCCCGGGCTCTCGGCCCGCCAGCTGCGCCGGATCGTCTACGGCTGAGCGCCGTCGGCGGGTCCGCCCCGCAGGTGCCAGGACGCACGAACAGCCGTCGAGCATTCACCAAGAGGAGCCCACGCATGTGCGGAATCGTGGCCTACATCGGCCCCAAGGACGCGACCCCCTTCCTGCTGGAGGGCCTGGCCCGGCTGGAGTACCGCGGCTACGACTCGGCCGGCGTCGCCGTCACCGGGCGCACCGGCGGGCTCAAGGTCCGCAAGGTCAAGGGCCGGGTCGCCGACCTGGCCGCCGCCGTCCCGGCCCGGTTCAAGGGCGGGATCGGCATCGGGCACACCCGCTGGGCCACCCACGGCGTCCCCAGCGACGCCAACGCCCACCCGCACCTGGACGGCGCCGAGCGGATCGCCGTCGTCCACAACGGCATCATCGAGAACGCCGACGAACTGCGCGCCAAGCTCACCGCCGACGGCGCCGTCTTCCGCTCCGAGACCGACACCGAGGTGCTCTCCCACCTGATCGCCGCGCACGCCGTCGAGGGCGTGGAGCTGGAGGACGCCGTGCGCGCCGCGCTCGGCAAGGTGGTCGGCACCTACGGCATCGCCGTGCTCGACGCCGAACAGCCGGACCGGATCGTGGTCGCCCGCAACGGCAGCCCGATCGTGCTCGGCCTCGGCGAGAAGGAGATGTTCGTCGCCTCCGACGTGTCCGCCCTCGTCCGCTACACCCGCCAGGTCGTCCACCTGGAGGACGGCGAGCTGGCCACCGTCCGCGCCGACGGCTTCCGCACCTTCACCGCCGACGCCCGCACCACGCACCGCCAGCCGTCCACCGTGGACTGGGAGATCGACTCCTACGACACCGGCGGCTACGAGCACTTCCTGCTCAAGGAGATCCACGAGCAGCCCGGCTCGGTCGAGCGCACGCTCAGCGGCCGGCTCGACGAGCGTTTCGCCACCGCCCACCTCGGCGGCCTCAACCTGGACGCCCGCGAACTGCGCGAGATCCGGCGGGTGAAGATCCTCGGCTGCGGATCCGCGTACTACGCCGGTGAGATGGGCGCCCAGCTGATCGAGGAGCTCTCCCGCATCCCCGCGCACAGCGAGCCCGCCTCCGAGTTCCGCTACCGCAACCCGGTGATCGAGGCGGACACCCTGTACATCGCGGTCAGCCAGTCCGGCGAGACCTACGACACGCTGGCCGCCGTCCAGGAGATCAAGCGCAAGGGCGGCCGGGTGCTCGGCGTCGTCAACACCGTGGGCAGCGCCATCGCCCGCGAGTGCGACGGCGGCATCTACCTGCACGCCGGGCCGGAGATCTCCGTCGCCTCCACCAAGGCCTTCACCTCCACCGTGGTCGCCTTCGCGCTGCTGGCCCTGCACTTCGGCCGCATCCACGACCTCTCGCCCGCCGACGGCCGCCGGATCGTCGCGGCCCTGAAGGCCCTGCCGGAGCAGATCCGCGAGGTCCTCGCGCAGGGCGACGCCATCGCCGAACTCGCCGCCCAGTACGCCGAGTCGGCGGGCATGATGTTCATCGGCCGGGTCCGCGGCTACCCGGTCGCCCGGGAGGGCGCGCAGAAGCTCAAGGAGATCTCCTACGTGCACGCCGAGGCCTACCCGGCGAGCGAGCTGAAGCACGGGCCGCTGGCGCTGATCAGCCCCGAACTGCCCACCGTCGCCCTGGTGCCGGACGACGAACTGCTCGACAAGAACCTCACCACGCTCGGCGAGATCAAGGCCCGCTCCGGTCGGGTCATCGCCATCGGCCACCGCCGCCCCGAGGACAAGCTTGCCGACCACTGCATCCTCGTTCCCAAGAGCGAGCCCGAGCTCGACCCGCTGCTCCTCAACATCCCGCTCCAACTCCTCGCCTACCACGCCGCCCTGGCCCTCAAGCGTGACGTCGACAAGCCGCGCAACCTGGCGAAGAGCGTGACGGTGGAGTAGGCCGGAGTAGGCCCCCGCCGCAGAGCCGCGGCGGCGCCGCCCGGGAGGTCCGGGCGGCGCCGCCTGCGTCACGTGGCGGCCGTCAGCGCGCCGTCTGCGGGACGCGCTGGGCCGGGACGGTGCGCCCGGTCGGGCGGGCGGCGGCCGGGGCGGCGCCCAGGGCGGTGCCCCGGGTCTCCTCGGCCCACAGCACGCACACCAGCAGGCCGACCAGGGTGGTGCCGGCGGCGATGAGCATGGTGGGGCCGGTGCCGAGCCCGGTCAGGGAGAGCGGCAGCAGATAGGTGCCGACGGCCGCGCCGATCCGGCTCACCGAGGTCGCCACCCCCACCGCGGTCGCCCGGATCTCGGTGGGGAAGAGCTCGTTGGGGTAGGTCCAGTCGAGGACGTTGGGCCCGCCGCACAGGAAGGCGTACGCGCACAGCGCGGTCAGGGCGACGGCGGCCGGGGCGGTGGGCCACACGCCCAGCAGCGCCAGCGGGACGGCCATCAGGGCGAAGGACCAGATGATGACGGGGCGTCGGCCGCGGGTGTCGATCAGGCGCAGGGCCGGGTAGCAGCCGAGCAGGAAGACGAGGCTGATCAGCCCGGTGCCCAGGGTCTCCAGCACGGTGCCGCCCGGCATGCCGAAGGAGGAGAGGATCTGCGGGCCGAAGGTCAGCATCGCGAACAGCGGGCCGACCTGGCAGAGGAAGAACAGGCCGCAGAACAGGGTGCGGCGCCGGTAGGGCTGGGTCATCAGCAGGCGCAGCCCGCCGGGGCGGCCGCGCTCGGCCGGGTCGGGCATCAGCTCGCGGCCGTCCACCCGCACGCCGAGGTGCTTCTCGACCACGCGCACCGCGTCGCCGACCCGTCCGTTGGCGGCCAGCCAGCGCGGGGACTCCGGCGAGCCGCGGCGGATCACCAGGAAGACCACGCACAGCACCGTGGAACTCGCGAGCATCCACCGCCAGCTGCCGGGCCCGGCCAGCTCCAGGAACGCGTAGCCCACCACGTAGGCGAGCACGGAGCCGGCGTACCAGGCGACGATCTGCTGGCCGAGCAGCCGCCCGCGCTGCTTGGCGGGCAGCCACTCGGCGAGCAGGGACGTGGCGATCGGGTAGTCGGCGGCCACGGCCATGCCGAGCACGAAGCGCAGCACGGCGATCGCCCACACCGTGTCGACCCAGAAGGAGAGCACCGAGCAGGCGACCATCACGAGCAGGTCGGCGGTGTACATCACCTCCCGGCCGATCCGGTCGGTCAGCACGCCGAAGAGCGCGCCGCCGACGAACATGCCCACCAGGGCGGCGGCGCCGATCAGGCTGACCTCCGCGGTGGACAGGCCGAGGTCCGGGCGCATCCCGATCAGGGCGACGCCGACGATGCTCAGGATGTAGCCGTCGAGCAGCGGCCCACCGGAACAGGCCAGGGCCAGTCTGCGGTGGAAGGCGGTATACGGGGCGTTGTCGATGGTCTGGGACATGTGCTGGGGTCCTCCGGAGCGTACGGCGGCGGGAGGACCCGCTCACCGTGCGCCGGGTAGACGGCAGGGAAGGCGCCGTCCGTGGGACGACGCCATCACCCGGTCACACCGGGCGACCGTCCACGGTTGCCCGGTACGCGTGGGCCTCCACCGGGCCGAAGGTCGGTCGGATTCACGACCAAGGTCCCGAAGCGGACAGGCCCTCGGACCGTGTCGCCACCCCGCCTGCCCAGTCCTGCCGGGCCCTGTCGCCGCCCTGGTGCCCGGCCGCCCGCCGGACGTGACCCTTCTCACCCGAGGGCCCCCGGGCGCCCCGATCGTGTGGCCGGCGTCACAATCGGGGCCGCGGTGCCCGCGTCCCGCTCCGGGCCCGCGCCCCGGCGTCAGGGCGTCAGGACGATCTTGCCGCTGACGGTGCCGGACTCCGCCAGCCGCAGGGCCTCGGCGGCCCGGGCGAGCGGGATCCGGGCGGCGATGCGGGCGGTGACGTCGCCGCGGTCGACGGCGGCGAACACCTGGGTGAGGTCGGAGCGCAGGCGCGCGCGGAACCGGTCCCGGCCGAGGGCGCGGCCGGCCCAGATGTTGTAGAAGCAGGCGCGGCGGCCGTTCGGCAGGGTGTTCCAGAGCCAGGTGCGGGCGAGGATCTTCAGCACGGGCCACTGCTTGGAGCCGTCGTCGTCGCGGGTGGACGCGCTGCCGTAGGCGACGAGCGTGCCGCCGGGGGCGAGCAGGTGCCAGGAGTCGATCACGCTGCGCCCGCCGACGTGGTCGAAGACGGCGTCCACCCCGCCGGGCGCCAGCTCCCGGACCCGGGCCGCCACGTCCGCGGTGCGGTAGTCGACCGGGACCACGCCGAGCTCCCGCAGGGCCTCGTGGTGCCGGGCGGACGCCGTGCCGATCACCTGCACGCCGGCCGCCCGCGCCAGCTGGACCAGGACGGATCCCACCCCGCCACTCGCGCCGTGCACCAGGATGCGCTGCCCGGCGCGGACCCGGGCCCGGCCGTGCAGCATCTGCCAGGCCGTGATGCCGTTGACCACCACGGTCTCCGCCGCTTCGGCGGTGAGGCCGTCCGGGACGGGCACGGCGTCCTCGGCGTCGACCAGGACGTGGCTGGCCCACCCGCCGACCTTCACCAGCGCTGCCACCCGCTGCCCGACCAGACCCGGGTCGACGCCCTCGCCGGTGGCCAGCACCCGGCCCACCAGGTCGTAGCCGGGAACGAACGGGAACGGCGGCTGGTCGTAGTACCGCCCGCGGCGCATCTGCTGCTCGGCGAACGAGACGCCGCTCGCCTCCATGGCGATCACGAGCTGCCCCCGGCCGGCCGTCGGCACGGCTCCGTGGCGGATCTCCAGGCCCTCCGGGGTCACGATGCCGGGCAGGACGACCTCGACCAGGCGTGCGCTGTCCATGACGCGCTCCTTTTCCGTAGATGGTGTCGCTTCCGTTAGAAGTTATAACCGTCAGGGCGAGTGAGGGTCAAGAGGGAGAGTGATAACCTCTAACGAGACGTTGATGGTGTAGTCGTGAGGGCTGGAGGCGGGCGTGGCCGCGTCGGACGCGAGGACTCCCCGGGAGCGCTACCGCGCCCAGGTGCGGGAAGAGGTCAGGAAGCACGCCTGGGAGCAGATCGCCACCGCGGGGGCCTCGGCCCTGTCCCTCAACGCCATCGCCAAACAGATGGGCCTGAGCGGCCCGGCCCTCTACCGGTACTTCGCCAGTCGCGACGAGCTGATCACCGAGCTCGTCACGGACGCCTACCGCAGCCTCGCCGACACCTTCCGGGCCCGCGCCGCGGCCGGCACCGACCTGGCCGGACTGGTGGACACCCTGCGCCGGTGGGCCCTGGACGACCCCCAGCGCTACTTCCTCGTCTACGGGACCCCGGTGCCCGGCTACCACGCGCCCCAGGAGACCACCCGGATCTCCGGCGAGATCATGGCCGTCATCCTGGACGCCTGCGCCGCCGAGGAGCCGGCCGACGAGTCACCCGGCGCGCCGCCGTCCCCGCTCGACGCCCACCTCGCCGAACACCGGGCCTGGGCCGGACAGCACCCGGCCCCGCCGTCGGCACTCCGCCTGGCCCTCGCCTTCTGGACCCGCCTGCACGGCGTGCTCTCGCTCGAACTCGCGGGCCACTTCACCGGCATGGGGCTCGATCCCGCCGAGCTCTACGCCGCCGAGGCCCGCTCCCTCACCGGTCGCTGACGGCACGACGCGGGCCTGCCGTGCCCGCCCGGGAACTCGGCCCCGGGCGGGCACGGCAGGCGTTTCGTCACGCGTCGGAGTAGCTGAGGTCGCCCACCGTCCAACTGCTCACGTCGCCGATGGCGATGCGGTACATGCCGCCGGTGTGGGGAAGCCCGAAGTCGCCCTGCAGGATCCTCGCCCGGTGGAGGTGCAGGTGCGTGGGCCGGGTGGGTGCCACGGCGGAGGACGGGGCGAAGAGGGCGGCGAAGGGCTTCAAGTGCTGCGAGGTGTGCAGGACTTCCGACACCCGCTCGAACCAGAGGGCCATCGGCGCGAGCCTGCCGGTGATGACCGCTCCGGGTACCACCACGGTCAAGGACATCTGGTTGCTGTGCTCGGACTCCACCATGGCGGCGATGTCAACGAGGAGCTCATCAGAGTTCGACATGCCCCCAGACTATTGCGCCACCGGCGGCTTCGGGGGCCGCGCGTACGGTACGGTCCGCTGGACCTCCGCCGGGCGTCCGCCCGACGCCGCGTCGGACGTCCGGCGCAGACCGTGCGCATGGTCGCGCGCACGGCCGGCGCCTGGTGCCGGGGCCCGGGCCCTGGTGTCCCGGGGGGAACCCCGGGTCAGAGCTTCCACATCTCGGCGTAGGGCGGGATGAGCCGCTCCTGCCGGGAGCCGAAGTCGACGAGGACCGCGATGTCGCTGCCGTCCTCGACGTCGACGACCCGGCCGAGGCCGTGCTTGTCGTGGGTGACCCGGTCGCCCACGGCGAACCGTTTGCGCGGCACGTCGACCGGGGCTTTGAAGGGACTGGTGGGCAGGTGGCGCCGGACTGCCGGTGATTTCGTCATCCCGATCAGTATGCTCCGAAAAACCGTGGAGCGGACCCTTCCGGAGCGCCGGAAGCCCGCCGGGGTGGCGGCGCACCGCCAACCGGCCCGCGCCCGGGTGGCCCACCCGGCCGGAAAAATTCTCCGCCCGGCCCGCGCCTGCCGCGGTCGCGCCAACTGCCCTGGGGCCGCCGCCCGTTGCCGTCCGCTCCGGCGGGGCGGCGCCACCCGTGGGGGTGGGGTCCGGGAAACCTGATGCGGAATATCCACCGCGGGGAGCCCGGGCCTGCTACAGTCGATTTAGTTGCAGTAGTGGTTCCCATGAACTTTGTGTGCGCCTGCTGATGTATTGCAGGCGCATTTTTTGTTTTCCGGCTTTTCCCCGGCGGGTGCTCATCGCGGCGACTCGAAGTCCGCATGGTGCGGACCTCGTACAGTCTCTCGAAGGAGATTTTTTTATGGCTACTGGTACCGTGAAGTGGTTCAACGCGGAAAAGGGCTTCGGCTTCATCGAGCAGGAGGACGGCGGCGCTGACGTCTTCGCCCACTACTCGAACATCAACGCCAGCGGTTTCCGCGAGCTGCTCGAGGGCCAGAAGGTCGAGTTCGACGTCACGCAGGGCCAGAAGGGCCCGCAGGCGGAGAACATTCGCCCGCTGTAGTAGGTCTATGCCACGGCACTCGCCATGGCAGCGAGGGGCCCGCACCGCGCACACGCCCGGTGCGGGCCTTTCGGCCGTACCACCCCACCCCCGCCTCCGGCGGCCCCAGGCCGCTCCGGTGGCTCCGGCCCCGCGGTCCGCCGCCGGCCGCCGTTTCCGTGTGAGCCGCACTGCGCCGCCTGCGGACCGGTGCCCGCCCATCGGGCGGCTGCGCCGTCCAGGCCCCGCCCGGCCGCACCGTCCGAGCCCCGCCCGGCACATTCTCCGGCCCGTTTCTTGCGATCTCCGCGCGTCCGCGCAGTGGAGCCTCCCTCGCGACGTGCCGTCTCGAGGAAGGTTCCGTATGAACCGCCCCAATCGTCCCTCGCACCGCACCTCCCCCCGCCGATCCGTCGCTTCCGGCAGGGGTCAGGCGCGCCCCGCCCAGCGGGAGTTCGAACTCCCGGTCAGCTCCACCCCGGCCCTGCCCGCCGTCGAGTCGTTCGACGAACTGGACATGCCCGCGGCCCTGTTGAGGGTGCTGGCCCGCCAGGGCGTCACCTCGCCGTTCCCCATCCAGGCCACCACGCTGCCGAACTCGCTCGCCGGCCGTGACGTGCTCGGCCGGGGCCGGACCGGCTCCGGCAAGACCATCGCCTTCGGCCTGGCAGTCCTGGCCCGTACCGCCGCCCGTACCGCGGGTGGCAAGGCCGCCCCGGGCAGCCCGCTGGCCCTGGTGCTGGTCCCCACCCGGGAGCTCGCGCAGCAGGTCACCGAGGCGCTCACTCCCTACGCGCACGCCGTACGGCTGCGGATGGCGACCGTGGTGGGCGGCGTGTCGATCGGCCGCCAGGGCCAGGTGCTGAACCGGGGCGCCGAGGTCGTGGTGGCCACCCCCGGCCGGTTGAAGGACCTGATCCAGCGCGGCCACTGCCGACTGGACGACGTCAGTGTCGCGGTCCTGGACGAGGCCGACCAGATGGCGGACCTGGGCTTCCTGCCGCAGGTCACCGAACTGCTCGACCAGGTCTCCGCCGACTGCCAGACGCTGCTCTTCTCCGCGACCCTGGACCGCAACGTCGACCGGCTGGTGCACCGCTTCCTCAAGGACCCGGTCACCCACTCGGTGGATCCGTCGGCCGTCGCGGTCACCACCATGGAGCACCACGTGCTGCATGTGCAGAACTACGACAAGAACGAGGTGATCGCCCGGATCGCCGCCCGCGACGGCGGGGTGATCATGTTCACCGACACCCGGGACCGGGCGGACGGGCTGGTCGAGGCCCTGCTCGCGAACGGGGTGAAGGCGGCCGCCCTGCACGGCGGCAAGTCCCAGCCCCAGCGCACCCGCACCCTGGAGCAGTTCCGCACCGGCGAGGTCACCGCGCTCATCGCGACCAACGTCGCCGCCCGGGGCATCCACATCGACGGCCTCGACCTGGTCGTCAACCTGGATCCGCCGATCGACCACAAGGACTACCTGCACCGCGGCGGCCGCACCGCCCGGGCCGGCGAGTCCGGGACCGTCGTCACCCTCGTGCTGCCCAGCCAGCGCCGCCAGATGGCCCGCCTGGCGGCCACCGCGGGCCTCGCCCCCACCGCCACCCGGATCCACTCCGGCGACGACGAACTCGCCCGGCTCACGGGCGCCCGCGTGCCCACCGGCATCCCGGTCTCGATCCCCGACCCCGTCATCGAGCGCCCCCGCCGCCGCCCCAACTCCGCTGCCGGCGGCCGCCGCCGGCCCGCCGCCGCCTCCGGTGCCCGCCACCCGCGCCCGGCGCGGTCCGCCGGCCGGAGCTGATCGGGCGGATCGGCGGAGGCGTCTTGGCCCGGTCCGGCCCCGCGCTGTCGACAGCGCGGGGCCGGACGCGTGCTCAGGACCGCTTGGGCGGCAGCACGGCCAGGGCGAGGAGGATCACCAGGACGCCGCCGCAGGCGTTCCAGAAACCGTTCTCCAGGTCGCCGATGCCGAGCGAGCGCGGCGACAGCTCGCGGCCCTTCTGGTAGACCCAGAGCACGCCGGTGACCACCGCGACCACGCCGGCCAGGAGCAGGCCCGGGCGGGACCGCACCAGCAGCGCCAGGACCGCGATCGCCGCGGCGACGGCCAGGAGCAGGAACATCGACATGCCGGTCGAGGTGGTGCGGGTGGGCGACATGCCTCGGAACAGGTCGGCGACCGGCACGGACCTCGGATCGCTCTTCGCGTACCAGGGCTGAAACGAGCTGAGCACCAGCCCGGCCGCGCCGGCCAGGGCCAACAAGCTTGCTAGGACGGTTCGCATGGGACGGGACCCCCAGTTTCCTCTTGGTCGTGTCTCTCTTGTCGGCCGATCATCATCCTGATCGGCGCCCCCGCCTGGAGCATGCCATGTCAGGCCCGCCGATCGGTGCCCAACGGTCGGATCAGCGCCACGAGTTGGACGGCGTCCGGTCGTCGGTTGCCGGCGTCCGGCGGGCGCGGAGCCGTCGGGTCAGAAGATCGAGCAGCCGGAGAGGGTGGTGAGGGTGTCCAGGGCGGTGACGGCCGCGACCGAGTTGCCGGCCTGGTCCAGGCGGGGGCCCCAGGCGCAGACCGCGGCCCGTCCGGGCAGTATGGCGAGGACGCCGCCGCCCACGCCGCTCTTGCCCGGCAGCCCGACCCGGAAGGCGAACTCGCCCGCCGCGTCGTAGGTGCCGCAGGTGAGCAGCACGGCGTTGACGCGCTTGGCCTCGCTGCGCGACATCAGCCGGGTGCCGTCGGCGCGCACCCCGTACCGGGCCAGGAAGGAGCCGGCGAGGACCAGGTCCCGGCAGCTGGCGGACACCGCGCAGTGCGCGTAGTAGTGGTCGAGGACGGTCTCGACCGGGTTCTCCAGGTTGCCGTGGCTGGCGATGAAGTGGGCCAGGGCGGCGTTGCGGTGGCCGTGGTCGGCCTCGGACGCGGCCACGACCGGATCGGTGTCGATCAGCGGGTTGCCGGACTCCCGGCGGAGGAACGCGCGGACGGCCCCGGCGGCGTCGCCCGTCATGGTCTGCAGGCGGTCGGTGACCACGAGGGCGCCGGCGTTGATGAACGGGTTGCGCGGGATGCCGTGCTCGCTCTCCAGCTGCACCAGCGAGTTGAAGGGGTTGCCGGACGGCTCCCGCCCCACCCCGCGCCAGACGGTGTCCCCGCCGTGGGCCATGGCCAGCGCCAGGGTGAAGAGCTTCGACACGCTCTGGACGGAGAACGGCCGCTCCCAGTCCCCGATTCCGTACAGCTCGCCGTCGACGGTGGCCACCGCCATGCCGAACGCGTCCGGTTCCACCGTGGCGAGGGCCGGGATGTAGTCGGCGACGTGCCCCTGGCCGCTGGTCGCCCGCGCGGCCGCCGTGGCGGCGTCCAGCAGCAGCCGGTAGTCGAGGGTCTCTCCGGCGGGCATACCGTTCAACGCTGTTCCTCCATGAGCACGAGCTTCATCACGATCACGGCCGCGGCGCCGACCGTGACCTGGTCCGATGAGGATTATCCGTGCTCGCGCCGCCGGTGCTGGTCGCGCCCGGATTCGGGTGGGGGCGGGTCGGCGCGCGGCGTGACCGGGGACGTGTCATGACGGGTCGGGGTCGAAGGCCGTCAGCAGGTTGGCGACCAGGGGGTTCCGGTCGTTCCTGCGCCAGGCGACGGCGACCCGGGTGCGGGTGCCGCCGGGGGTGAGGCGGCGGAAGACGATGCCGTTGAGCCGGATGTGCCGGATGCTCGCCGGGGCGAGGGTGACGCCCAGGCCGGCTTTGACGAGGGCGCACATGGTCTGCCATTCGACGGCGTGCTGGGTGATGCGGGGGGCGAAGCCGGCGGCGGTGCACAGACCGATGATCTGGTCGTGGAGCTGCGGGCCGACCTCGCGGGGGAGGAGGACGAAGGGGGAGTCGGCCAAGTCCGCGAGGTGGACGGTCCGTTGGGGGGCCAGGGGGTGGGCGGTCGGGAGCACCGCCACGAAGGGTTCGGTGAGGACCGTCCGGAAGTCGAGGGCGGGCTCGTCGACGGGAGGCTCCCGGAGCAGTCCGATGTCGATGGCCTGCTCGTGCAGGGCGGCCAGTTGCGGGGCGCTGGTCATCTCGTGGATGTCCAGGTGCACGTCGGGGTACCGGTGCCGGAAGGTCTGCAGCAGGCCGGGCAGGACGGTCAGGGCGAGGGAGGCGGCGAAGCCGATCCGCAGGCGGCCGGCCCGTCCGCTGCCGACGGCCCGGGCGGCGGCGAGTCCGGCGGTGAGGTCGGCGAGGGCCCGCTGGGCGGCGGGCAGCAGTTCGCGGCCGACCGGGGTGAGGGTGACGCCCGCCGGAGTGCGGTGGAACAGCGGGTGGCCGACCTTGTCCTCCAGCCGGCGGATCTGCTGGCTCAGCGGCGGCTGGGCGATGCCCAGGCGGGCGGCCGCGTCGCCGAAGTGGAGTTCCTCGGCGAGCACGAGGAAGGCGTACAGCTGCGGCAGGGGGAGTTCCGGTCGGTCCATACGCCCAGGGATATCAGGTCATGCCGTGGGGTGTATTGGACGTATGGCCGGCGTCTGCCTAGCGTTCGGCGCATGACAGAGCGACGTTCGATTCTCAGCGGTTCGACCTTCGAGGAGCAGATCGGCTACGCCCGCGCCGTGGTCGACGGCGACCGGGTGCACGTGTCCGGGACGACCGGGTTCGACTACACCACGATGACGATCTCCGAGGACGTGGTGGAGCAGGCCGAGCAGTGCCTGCGGAACATCGGGGCCGCGCTGGCGGAGGCGGGCTGCACCTTCGCGGACGTGGTGCGGGTGCGCTACCTGCTGCCGGAGCGGGCCGACTTCGAGCCGTGCTGGCCGGTCCTGCGGCGCTGCTTCGGCGAGGTCAGGCCGGCCGCGACGATGCTGGTGTGCGGCCTGGCCGACCCTCGGATGCGGATCGAGATCGAGGTCGATGCGCGCAGGAGCGACGGGTAGCGGGGTTGCCGATCGCCGGCCCACCCGGGCCAGCCGCAGGCGCACGTGGTCCCGCCGACCGCCGACCGCCGACCGCCGGCTTCCGGTGCCGGCGGCCTGGTCGTGAAGTCGGCTGCGGTGGGGTCGGTGACCGTGCGTCAGGGGGCGGAGCTCGGCGCCTGGACGGGTGGGCCGGTGAGCAGGGTGCCGTCGTCGGAGTACGGCCAGCCGTTCGGCACGCAGCCGTGCAGGCCCTTGATCTGCTGCATCATCACCGGTGCCGGCGCGCCCGCGCCGGGGCAGTCGACGTGGCCGTACCCGAGGATGTGGCCGACCTCGTGGTTGACGGCGAGCGCGTGGTACAGCTCCGGCTTTCCGGCGTAGAACTCCGACAGCTCCGTCCAGCGCTTGAGGTTGATGACGACCTGGTGGCTCACGCCGCAGTTCACCCAGCCGCCGGTGTCCAGACCGTACTGGCCGCAGATCCGGTCGGTGGTCGCCGGGGTGGCCAGGTAGACGGTGAAGTCCACCGGGTCGGCGGGCATCCGCTGGAAGGACGCGGTGTTGCCGGCGGCCCAGCCGTGCTGGACGTTCCCGAGGATCGCGTCGACCTCGGCGGCGAACTGTCCGGGGCTCTCGGCGAGCCCGTTCTCCGCCCGCACCTTGTAGCGGTACAGGTGCTCGCCGGTGCCGAAGCGGGGCGAGCCGCCGGCGGCCGTGGTGAACTCCATCGGCTTCTGCCGGTCGCCCGGGGCCCATGGGTGCCACCACACCAGGCCGGCGGTCACGGCGGCGACCACCACCAGGGCGAGGGCGCCGTGCCAGAGCCGCCGGCGCCGGGATCCGAGGAGGCTCTTCATCGGCCGCCCCCCGTCGCGAGGCGGACCCTCGTCTCGGTGGCCTGGCCGGGTCGGGCGGACTCGCCGCGTATGGAGGAGTGGGGCGTCAGCGGGGACATGGCGGTGAACAGCTCCTGGACGGGGTGGGGCGGGGTCGAGTGGACGAAAGGCGCCACAGGGAGGAACGGGCGAAAGCGGGCCGCCAGTTCAGACGGCCGCCCGCCGTACCGCCGCGGCCGGTGCGGGTGATCAGGCCCGCGCCCCGGTGAGCCGGTCGGCGGCGCCCCAGTCGGGCGCGCGGCCCGGTCGGTTCCCGGAACCACTCGATGGTGCCATCCGTGCGGCGTGTCCGTGGGCCCCGGGGGTCGGTTCCGCTGTGGTGGTGCACGGTGATCACCGGCCGGGCTTGCCCGTGTCGTCCTACCTCGTCCCACTTCGTGTCAGCTCACCTCACGTCATCGGAGGCACCGCCATGTCCATCACCACCGTTCTCGCCGTCGACGGAATGAGCTGCGGCCACTGCGAGAAGACGGTCAGCGCCGGGTTGGCCGCCCTCCCCGGCGTCACCGGGGTCACCGCCGACGCGCCGACCGGCCGGGTCACGGTGGCCTCGGCGCAGCCGCTCGACGACGCCCTGGTCCGCGGCGCGGTCGACGGGGCGGGCTTCACCCTCGTCGACCGGCGCTGACCCGCGCCGGAACCGGCCACCGGGCCCGTCCGGCCCGGCTCGCCCGCCCGGTCTGCCGGGCCCGCTCCGCCCGCCCGGTCCGCGAACCGGGCGGGCCGGGCTGGGATCAGCCCATGCTCTTCGCGCCGTCCAGGGACTCCCGGATGATGTCGGCGTGGCCCGCGTGCTGGGCGGTCTCGGCGACGACGTGCATCAGCACGCGGCGGGCCGACCACTCGGCGTCGGCCTCGAACCACGGGGCCTTCGGCAGCGGCTGGGTGGCGCCCAGGTCGGGGAGGGCGGTGACCAGGTCGTCGGTGCGGCGGGCCACCTCGGCGTACTCGGCCAGGACGCCGGCCAGCGTCTCGCCGGGCAGCATGCGGAACTCGTCGGCGCGGCGGGCGAGGTCGGCCTCGGTCCAGGCGGTGAAGTCGGGCATCGCCGACGGGCCGTCCACGATGAAGTCCGCCCAGATCCGCTCGACCGAGGTCACGTGCTTGACCAGGCCGCCCAGGCACAGTGCGCTGGCGGTGGTCCGCAGGCCGGCCTGCTCGTCGGTGAGGTCGCGGGTGGTGAAGCGCAGGAAGTGCCGCTGCTTGGCCAGGGCCGTCAGCAGGTCGGCGCGCTCGCCGGTGGCGGTGTGGCTGTTCGGGGTCGTGGTGGCGGTCATGGTGCCGGCCCTTCGTTCGGTTCTTGCTCCTTCGGACAAGGTCCACGCTACGAGCCATTGCGGTCACTTTCCGGCCTGAATTCCCCGAGAATCGGAGTCATGGCGAACACCAGCACCCGGACGCTGCGACTGCTCTCCCTGCTCCAGACCCACCGCTACTGGCCGGGCGAGGAACTGGCCGACCGGCTCGGGGTCTCGATCCGCACCCTGCGCCGCGACATCGACCGGCTGCGCGAACTCGGCTACCCCGTCGAGGCGCAGCGCGGCGTCGACGGCGGCTACCAGCTCGCGGCGGGCGCGGCGCTGCCCCCGCTGGTGATCGACGACGAGGAGGCGGTGGCGCTCGCCGTGGGCCTCCAGGCCGCCGCGGAGAGTCCGGTGGAGGGCGTCGCCGAGGCCTCGGTGCGGGTGCTGGCCAAGGTGGCGCAGGTGATGCCGGCCCGGCTGCGGCGCCGGGTCGAGGCGCTGCGCGCGGTGACCGTGCCCGTCGGCGAGGGCGCCGTCGCCGCCCCACCCGTCGATCCGGACCGGCTCACCGTGGTCGCGCTGGCCTGCCGGGACACCGAGCGGCTGCGCTTCTCCTACACCGCCGCCGACGGCCGGCGCGCCGAGCGGCACGTCGAACCGCACCGGCTGGTCTGCCTGTACCGCCGCTGGTACCTGGTCGCCTACGACCTCGACCGGCAGGACTGGCGCACCTTCCGGCTCGACCGGCTCAGCGCACCGCAGGGCAGCGGCGCCCGGTTCGGGCCCCGCGAGCTGCCCGCCGCCGACGCCGCCGAGTTCGTCCGGGCCGGGCTCAACGGTGTGCGCCGCCCCCACCGGGTGGCGGCGCTGGTGGATGCCCCGGCCGCGACCGTGCGGGAACGGGTCGGCCGGTGGGGCGCCGTCGAGGAGGTCGACGCCGGGCGCTGCCGGTTGGAGATGACCGCCGACTCCCTGGAGTGGCCCGCCATGGCGCTCGGCTCGCTCGGCGCGGAATTCCGCGTGCTCGGCCCGCCCGAACTGCTCGCCCTCGTCGAGGAGTGGGGCGAGCGGTTCGGGCGGGCGGCGAGGGGCGGGGTGGCGGAGTAGGACGTCGGACGGCCCGGGGGCAGCGCGGGCCGGTGGCGAAGGCGTCCGCGGTGGACACCAGGATGCCCTCGCCCGCGAGGACGGCCGCGACCCGGTCGGGCCGCTGGTGCTCCGCCAGGCCCAGCCACACCAGGTACGAGGCCGGGTGCGCCGTCACGTCCAGACCGGCCAGCGCGGTACGGGCGATGCGCTGGCGGGCGGCGGCGTCCGCACGGCGGTGCCGCTCCAGGCGCGCGACCGTGCCGTCCGCGAGCCAGCCGGTGGCCAGCGCCGTGACCAGCCCGGGTGCGCCCCAGGCCGCTGCGCGCAGGCTGCCGGTCGCGGCCCGCAGCAGGCGCCCGGGCAGCACGACCGGGTCATCCGGCACGCGCCGACCGCGGTGGCCGCCTGCCTGCGGGCCGTCACCCGCGGCATCAACCTGCCGACCGACGAGGGCCTCGCCGTCGAGGCGGCCTGCTTCGCGGCCACCGTGCCCACGGACGGGGTACGGGCGGGGCTCCGGCGCTTCCTCGACCGGCCGGCTGAGGGCCCCGGAGTGTGACGGCAGCCCCCGGGTGAGGCTCAGTCCGCCCGGGGTCGCCCCGCGGAGTGTTCGGCGACGGTGTCGGCGAAGGCGCGGGCCAGCGGGGAGAGGGTGTCCCAGCGGCGGACGGCCCAGCCGGCCGTCAGGACGGGCAGTGCGGGCAGGGGCAGCAGCCGCAGGCCGGGGTGGCCGGGGCCCTGCCACTGCGGCAGGGCGGGGACGACGGCGTGGCCGAGGCCGAGTTCGGCCAGGAGGATCGCGGTGTCCCAGTCCGCGACGCTGGTGTCGAAGACCGGCCGGATGCCCGACCTCCCCAGCCAGGAGTCGAGTTGGGAGCGGGACACCGAGTTCTGCGGCAGCCCGATGAGCCGGGTGTTCTGGAGGTCGGCGGGCTCGATGCGTTCCCTGGCCGCCAGGGGGTCGCCGGTGGCGACGGCGAGCACCCAGGGCAGCTCGACGACCGGGCGCTGCTCGATCCCGCGCACCGGGGCGCCGAGCGTGATCCAGGCCAGGTCCACCCGGCCGGCGGTGAGGGCCTCGAAGCAGCTGCGGCTGGAGACCTCGGTCTGGAACTCCAGGCTGACCTGCGGGAAGCGCCGGCGGTAGTCGACGACGGCGGCCGACATGAAGTGCCGGATGCTGGTGGCGCCGGTGGTGATCCGTACGGATCCGCCCTCGCCGCGGGCGAGTTCACCGATGCTGCGCAGCGCGTGGTCGATGCCGCCCAGACCGGTGGCGACGGCCGACTGGAGGAGGCGGCCGGCCTTGGTGGGTGCGACCCCCCGGGGATGGCGCTCGATCAGGGTGAGGCCCAGCTCCCGTTCGAGTCGCTTCACGTGCTGGCTGACCGCGGACTGCGTGCACGACAGGTCGCGGGCCACGGCGCTCAGTGAGCCGGCCCGGCAGACCGCGGCGAAGACGCGGAGGTCGTCGAGAGTCACGATGACCCAAGGTATCGCTTGGAGGTTCCCCAGCAAACCGGTGGATTGACTTGGGTGTTCGGCAGGATCGATCATCGTTGCAGGGCCCAGGGCGGCAACCCGTCCGTTGTCTTCGCCGCGTTCCGGACGCACAGGCGGGGACACGGCGGGTGCCGACCCGCACCGCCTGGCCGGTCGGCCGGGGTGCGCTGCCAGGGCCTGTCCGGCGGATCTTGCCGGGCCCGCCCTAGCCCTTCCTCCTGGCGGCGTTGATCGGTTGTCTACTGCCCGCCGGTCTACTGCCGGTACCGCGACCGCGTCGCCGCTTCGGGCGGCCTCGCACCGGACCACCGCCTCGCACCACGGAAGAAGACACACGTGATCGCCCTTGCCGTCCTCGGGTCGAATGCCAACGCCGTCCGCGCCGCGGGCAGACTCGCCGCAGTCGGCTACGCGGTCCGCACCTGGGGTGCCGGAGACAGCGGCCCCGCCGGCCACCGCCGCCTCGCCCACCCGACTCCCCGTGCGGCCGCCAGCGGGGCCCATGGGCTGCTGACCTGCATCGAGGAGCCCGACTACCTCCGCGAGGTGCTGACCCACCCCCGCACCGGCGCACTCGACACCATGGAGTTCGGCGCCTGGTGGCTCAACCTGGCCCCGGCCACCAGCGAGACCAACGAGGAACTCCGCCTGCTCGCCCGCGAGTTCTCCCTCGGCTACCGGCACACCCCGCTCCTCGGCGGCTACGGCCACCTGCTGGCGATCGGTCCCGCCGCCCATGACTACCGCGCCCGCGCCTTCTGCGACCCCATCCTCGGAGCCGTCGCGCCGCTGATCCGCCCCGACACGGCGGCCGCCCACCTCGCAGTGGCCGCCCTCTCCAGGGCGCTCTCCACCGAATCCGTCCTCGGAGCGCTGGAACTGCAACTGGGCGACGTCGAGACCGCCGTACTGATGTCCGGCCGGAACCCGGCACCGTAGGGCCTGGGCAAGCAGAACAGCCCGCCGGCGGAGCCGGCGGGCTGTCGCGCGGGACCGAAGTCAGCGCGGCTTCTTGAAGCCCAGAGTCGTCGCGTCCTTCCGGGTGTAGATGGTGCCGTCCGTGTCCTTGCTGAAGTCGCCGACCTTGGCGGCCGTGCGAACGCCAGAGGATCGCCATCGCCCACCGGATGCCCACCATCGAAGCGGCGGACACCGTCGTCATGCTCTCGAACGGCACGGCCTCCGCCGCCGGAACGTACGCCGAACTCCTCCACACCCACCCGGGCTTCCAACAGCTGTGCGGGCACTGATGGATGCGGCAGGCCGCCACTGAGCAGTGGCGGCCTGCCGCGGGGCCGCCGGGTGTCAGGGGTTCGTGGTGACGGTGAAGCCCTCGGGGGCGTGGAGGGTGATGGCTCCGGTGTGGTCGATGGTGACCTCGATGGGCAGGCCCGCCACCGTCAGGCCGGTGATCTGCAGGGACTCGTACCCGGCCGGGGCCTGGGCACGGACGCGCAGGCGGCGGTTGGGTGCGTCGGCCTCCAGGCCCAGCAGGGCCTGCAGGACCTGGACGGAGGCGGCGGCGGCCCAGGCCTGCGGGCGGCAGGACGCCGGGTAGGGGACGGGGCGGGCGTACTGGCTGCGGGGGTAGCCGGCGAACAGCTCGGGGAGGCGGTGGTCGAACGCCGCCGACGCCCGGACCAGGCCGGCCGCCAGCGGCGCGGCGGCGTCGTGCAGGCCGGCGCGGGCGAGGCCGTGGACGGCGATGGCGCTGTCGTGCGGCCAGACCGAACCGGTGTGGTAGCCGAGCGGGTTGAAGCCGGTGGCGTCGGCGTCCAGGGTGCGCAGGCCGAAGCCGCTGTCCATGCCGGGGGCGGTGAGCCGCCGGGCGACCAGGGCGCTCTCCGCCGGGTCGAGCAGGCCGGTGCCGAGGAGGTGGCCCATGTTGGAGGCTATCGAGTCGACCTTGCGCTTGTCCCCGTCGAGGGCGACCACCGGGTACGGGCCGTGCGTGTCCTCGGTCCAGAACCGGTCGCGGAAGCGCTGCCGCAGGTCGTCCGCCCACTGCCGCCAGCGGTCGGCGCCGGGCCGGCCGAAGGCGTCCAGCAGCGCGGCCGCCGCGACGGCCGCCTCGTAGGCGTAGGCCTGGACCTCGCTGAGCGCGATGGGGGCGTCGGCGATCCGGCCGTCGCGGAAGCGGATGCTGTCGGAGGAGTCCTTCCAGCCCTGGTTGGAGAGTCCCTTGCCGGAGCTGTCCACGTACTCCAGGAAGCCGTCGCCGTCCGCGTCGGCGTGGTCCGCGAGCCAGGCGAGGGCGGCCTCGGTGTGCGGCAGCAGCTCCTCGACCTGGTCCTCGGGCATGCCCCAGCGCCAGGCGTCGTGCAGCAGGGTGAGCCAGAGCGGGGTGGCGTCGGCCGTCCCGTAGTAGCAGGGCGGCAGTTGGGAGCCGGCGTCGAGGTGCTGTGCGTCGCGGCGGACCTCGTGGAGGATCTTGCCGGGCTGCTCCTCGGTGGCGGGGTCGACGGCGCGGCCCTGGCGGCGGGCCAGGGTGCGCAGCGTCCCGGCGGCGAGTTCGGTGCCGAGCGGGAGCATCATCCGGGCCGCCCAGAGGGAGTCGCGGCCGAACAGGGTGAGGAACCAGGGGGCCCCGGCGCCGAGGAAGTGGTCGGCGGGCCGCAGCGGGTCGGTGAGCAGGAGCCCGCGCAGGTCGTGGTGGGAGCGGGTGATCCAGTGCGCGAGGTGGTGGTCGCGGCCGGTGACCTCGGGGGTGCGCCAGGGGGCGGCGTCGGCGGGCGGCGCGGGGAAGAGGTCGCCGTCGCGGTGCTCGGCGGTGCATTCCAGGACGGCCTGCCAGCTTTCGCCGGGGGCGAGTTCGAGGTCGAAGCCCAGGGTGCCGGTGCCGCCGTCGGCGGTGAGGTGGTCGGGCGCCGGCCGGACGGTGAGGGCGGCGGCGAGCGGGCCGTCGTGCCAGCGCAGGCCGTTCCCGTCGGCGGTGGGCGGGATGGGCTCACCGGCGCGGCCGGCCTTGACGGTGTCCATGGCGGCGAAGTCGCTCTCCGCGCGCAGCTCCAGGCGCAGGCGGGCGGTGCGGCCCCCGGCGTTGCGGACGGTGTAGCGCTCGACGAGGCGCCCGGGCCGCAGTTCCCGGCGGCGCTCCAGGGTGACGGCGGGGTCGGCGGTGAGCTCGGCCAGGCCGCGCAGCACGGTCACGAAGGAGGCCTGCCCGTCCTCGCCGTGCGTGGTGGCGACGGGGGCGTTGGGGAGCCCGGCGACGCAGGCCTCCAGGCGGGAGAGGATCCGGCGGTCGCCGTGGTAGAAGCCGTCCGCACCGCCGCCGATCCGCCCGTCCGGGCGCGAGGCGCAGAAGCTCGGGGCGGCCACGGAGAGCTGGGCGTCGTGCAGGAACGGCTGCAGGTCGATCGCTGACATGGGCTCGACATCCTCGTTTTGGGGCTTGACAGTTGCTTCCACTCGGGCGCAACCTTTCTGCCATTGGAGCGTTCCAAAAACATTAACCCCCCTGGTGGGGCCAATGGAACACCCATTTGGAACGCTCCAAGTTTTGGAGCGCTCCACCGGAAGCGCTCCGTGAGGAACGCTCCACGCGAACCACCGATCGAGACCGACCCTGGGACCGCCGCCATGCCTGCAACTCCATCGACCACGCCGAAGGCGGGCGCCTCGGTGACCCTCGAAATGGTCGCCGCCCGCGCCGGCGTGGCCCGCCAGACGGTCTCCAACGCGATCAACTCCCCCGAGCTGCTCCGCCCGCAGACGCTGGAGCGGGTCCAGCGCGCGATCGACGAGCTCGGCTACCGGCCGCACCGCGCCGCGCAGGCGCTGCGCACCAGAGCCAGCAAGCTCATCGGCTACGGCATCCGCTCAAGTCAGGCGGGCGTCCCGACCCCGGTGCTCGACCAGTTCCTGCACTCGCTGTCCGAGGCCGCCGACCAGGCCGGCTACCGGGTGGTGCTGTTCGCCGTGACCCCGGGCGACGACGAGCTCACCGGCTACCAGCAGCTGCTGGACGAGCACGGCGCGGACGGCTTCGTCCTCAGCGGCACCGACCGCGGCGACCGCCGCCAGGGCTGGCTGCACGAGCGCGGCGTCCCGTTCGTCGCCTTCGGCCGGACCTGGTCCGGCCGGGACGTCGGCGACTGGGTCGACGTCGACGGCGCCGCCGGGACCTCCGCCGCCGTGCGCCACCTCGCCGCCCTGGGCCACCGGAAGATCGGCTTCCTCGGCTGGCCCAAGGGCTCCGGCGTCGGTGACGACCGCGCCCGCGGCTGGCAGAGCACCATGCGTGAGCTGGGCCTGCCCACCCGGGGCCGCCGGGTGGAGAGCCCGGACGACCCGGCCAGCGCCGCCGAGGCCGCCGAGCGGCTGCTCGCGGGCGGCGTGACCGCCGTCGTCGCGGCGAGCGACACCCTGGCGCTCGGCTGGTACCAGGCGCTGCGGCACGGCGGCCGCACCCCCGGCGCGGACGCGGCCGTCATCGGCTTCGACGACTCGCCGATCGCCCCCCTGCTCTTCCCCTCGCTGTCCAGCCTCGCCCAGCCGCTCGACGCGGTCGGCCGCGAGTGCATGCGCCTGCTCCTCAACCGGCTGAGCGACACCCGGCGCCCCACCGAGCACGTGCTGCTCGCCCCCGAACTGGTCCTACGCGAAAGCGTGTGACCCGCCGGCCGCGGGGCTGGTCCCGCGTGAACACGTGTGACCCGCCGCCCCCCCCCCGAGCCGGTCCCGCGCCAAGGCGCGTGACCAGCCCCGCCCCGCCGGCCCCCGTCACCTCTCCTGAAAGCACCCCCACCCACCCTCGCAAGGAGATCCCGCATGGCCACCACTCGTACCCTCGCCGCGGCAGTCTGCGCGGCCGCCGTCCTCGGCGCCGTCACCGGCTGCTCCTCCTCCGGCGGTTTCGGTGACTCATCGGCCAAGCAGTCCTCCGGCGGCAACCAGAGCCTGACGGTGCTGATCGCCACCTCCGGCGACGCCGAGACGGCCGCGGTCAAGGCCGCCACCGCCGACTGGGCCAAGCAGACCGGCAACACCGTCACCGTGCAGATCGCCAGCGACATCAACCAGCAGCTCGGCCAGGCCCTGGCCGGCGGCAACCCGCCGGACCTCTTCTACGTCAACTCCGACCAGTTCGCGAACTACGCCAAGGGCGGCTCGCTGTACGCGTACGGCGACCAGATCCCCGACGCCTCGGACTTCTCCGAGCAGCTGCGCAAGGCCTTCACCTACAACGGCAAGCTCACCTGCCTGCCCAAGGACAGCTCCACCCTCGGCCTGGCGATCAACACCGCGCTCTGGCAGCAGGCCGGGCTCACCGAGGCCGACTACCCGACCACCTGGCAGCAGCTCTCCGACGCCGCCGCCAAGCTCACCAAGGACGGCGTGACCGGTCTGGTCACCGCCCCCGACTACCAGCGGCTCGGCGCCCTGATGAGGGAGGCGGGCGGCTGGATCACCAACCCCGAGCAGACCGCGATGACCGCCGACAGCCCGGCCAACAAGCAGGCCCTGGAGTACGTGCAGTCGATGATGAAGGCCGGCTCGGCCAAGTACGTCTCCGAGGTGGACACCGGCTGGGGCGGCGAGGCGCTCGGCAAGGGCAAGGCCGCGATGACCATCGAGGGCAACTGGCTCAAGGGCGCGATGGCCGCCGACTACCCGAGCGTCTCCTACAAGGTGCTCCCGCTGCCCGCCGGCCCGGCCGGCCCGGGCACCCTCGCGTTCAGCAACTGCTGGGGCGTCGCCGCCAAGAGCCAGCACCAGGCCGCCGGCGTCGACCTGGTCAAGCACCTGACGTCGGCCGACCAGCAGCTGGCCTTCGCCAAGGCCTTCGGCGTGATGCCCTCGCGCACCAGCGCGCTGGCCTCGTACGCCGAGAAGTACCCGGAGTCCAAGGGGTGGGTCGACGGCGTCGCCCACGCCCAGGCGCCGGTCACCATCGCGGGCTTCAACAAGGTGCTCACGCAGTTCAACACCGACCTGCAGTCGCTGAGGACCGGCGACCCGGCGACCATCCTGGGCACCCTCCAGCGCAACGGCGAGCAGGCCATAAAGAATGCCCAGTAAGAGCACGGGCAGCGCACCGCGCCGACCGGGCCTTCGTGAGGGGGCCTGGGGCTGGCTGTTCGTCAGCCCCATGGTCCTCGTCCTCGGCCTGTTCCTCGCGCTGCCGATCCTGATGGCGCTGTGGGTGAGCCTGCTGCACTGGGACGGCCAGTCCAACCCGTTCAGCGGCAGCGCGGACTTCGTCGGCCTGGACAACTACCGCAAGCTGTTCACCGAGGACGGGCTGGACCGCACGCTGTTCGCCACCTCGATGCGCAACACCCTGTACTACGTCGTGCTGGTCGTGCCGCTGCAGACGGGGCTGGCGCTCCTGCTCGCCATCATGGTCAACCAGCGGTTGCTGCGCGGCCGGGGAGCCCTGCGCACGGTCTTCTACTTCCCGTCCGTCACCAGCTCGGTCGCGATCTCGACGATCTTCCTCTTCCTGTTCCAGGGCAGCGGCGCCGTCAACCGGCTGCTGGGCTGGTTCGGGGTGAAGGGGCCGAACTGGTTCGCCGATCCGCGCGGCATCGTCTGGATCGTGCTGGGCTGGTTCGGGATCGACCAGCCCGCGCGAACCGGCGCGGCGGCGGGCCACGGCCCCCTGGGGCTGCCCTGGTCGGAGTGGTTCGCCGGCCCCTCGGTGGCGATGTGCACCCTCATCCTGATGGCCGTCTGGACGACCTCCGGCACCTTCATGCTGATCTTCCTCTCCGCCCTGCAGGACATCCCCCGCGAACTGGAGGAGGCCGCCGCGCTGGACGGCGTCAACCGCCGCCAACTGCTGCGCAACGTCACGCTGCCGGCGATCCGGCCGATCCTGTTCCTCGTCCTCACGCTGGGACTGATCTCCACCTGGCAGGTCTTCGACCAGGTCTACGTGATGGGCAAGGGCGCCCCCGGCAACACCACGCTCACGCCCGCCTACCTGTCCTACTCGGCCGGCTTCGACAACTCCGACTACGGGCAGGGCGCCGCCATCGCGTTCGTCCTGCTCGGCCTGATCCTGCTGCTCACAGCGGTGCAACGGTGGGTCCTGCGCGAGCGGGACGGCAAGCCGGGGCGGAGCCGCACGCCCGGTCGGGGCCCGAAGCCCGGCCGGATCCCGAAGGGAGCCCGCCGTGCGGAAGGCTGACCGGTCCACCCAGGAGAAGCCGGTCCTGGCCCGCTTCCCCGCACCCGTGCGGATCCTCGGCTACACGGCCCTGGTCGGGTTCGCGCTGCTCTACCTGCTGCCGTTCGTCCTGCAGTTGGCGACCAGCTTCAAGACCGACCCCGACGCGGCCGCCCACCCGATGTCGCTGCTCCCGGACGGCGGCACGCTCGCCGCGTACCGGCGGCTCTTCGGTTTCGCCGAGGGCGTCGAGAACGTCCCGTTCCTGCGCTGGCTGGGCAACAGCGTGGTGGTGACGGTCCTGGTCACCGCGGGCCGGGTGCTGCTGGACTCGATGGCCGGCTACGCCCTCGCCCGGCTCCGCTTCCCCGGCCGGGGCCTGCTGTTCGGCTTCGTGCTGGCGGTGCTGGCCGTGCCCGGCGTGGTGCTGCTGATCCCGAAGTTCCTGGTGCTGAAGAGCTTCGGGATGTTCGACACCTACAGCGGGATGATCCTGCCGCTGCTCGTCGACGCCGCCGGGATCTTCATCATGAAGCAGTTCTTCGAGTCGGTGCCGCGCGAGATCGAGGAGGCCGCCCGGATCGACGGGGCCGGCGTCCTGCGGATCTTCTGGTCCGTGGTCCTGCCGATGTCGCGCCCGTCGCTGATCACGCTCACCGTGCTCTCCTTCCAGGGCTCCTGGAACGAGTTCACCCACTTCCTGGTGTCCACCCAGTCCAGCGAGCACGACACCCTGACCACCGGTCTGGCGCACTTCGTCTCCGGTGGACTCGGCTCCGGGACGCAGTACCCGCTCAAGCTGACGGCGGCGCTGCTGTCCACCGTCCCCGTGGCGATCCTGTTCTTCTGCTTCCAGCGCCACTTCGTCCGCGGCGCCAACTCGGGCTCGCTCAAGGAGTGAGCCCGGCCCGCACGCCCGACCCCCTGCTGACCCTCTTGGAGAACCACGTGCCCGCCCGTATCGAGGACTACGCGCTGATCGGCGACATGCAGACCGCCGCCCTGGTCGGCAGGGACGGGGCGGTGGACTGGCTGTGCCTGCCCCGCTTCGACTCGCCGGCCGTGTTCGCCGGCCTGCTGGGGACGGACGAGCACGGCTTCTGGCGGATCGCCCCCGGTGTCGCCGCGCCCGCCCACCGGCGGCGCTACCGGGGCGACTCGCTGATCCTGGAACAGGAGTGGGACACCGCCGAGGGCACCGTGCGGGTCGTCGACTTCATGCCGCCGCGCGGCACGGCGGCCCCGCAGCTGATCCGCGTCGTCGAGGGCGTGACGGGCACCGTCCGGATGCGCTCGGCGGTGCGGATGCGCTTCTCGTACGGCCGCGTCGTGCCCTGGGTGCACAAGGTCGCGGACGGCGGGCGGACCCGCACCGTCGCCGTGGCCGGGCCCGACTCGGTCTGGCTGGACGGCGAGGCCGAGACCTACGGGCAGGACCTCACCACCTACGCCGACTTCACCGTCACCGCCGGCGAGCGGATCGCCTTCGCGCTGACCTGGCAGGCCTCCCACCTGGGCGCACCCGAGCAGCCGGACGCCGAGGAGGCGCTGGCCGCCACCGAGGGGTTCTGGCGGGACTGGGTCGCCCAGTGCACCTACCAGGGCCCCTACCGCGAGGCCGTGGTCCGCTCGCTGATCACCCTCAAGGGCCTCACCTACGCGCCCACCGGCGGCATCGTCGCCGCCCCCACCACCTCGCTGCCCGAGGACATCGGCGGCGTCCGGAACTGGGACTACCGCTACACCTGGCTGCGCGACGCCACCATCACCCTCTCCTCCCTCCTGCGCACCGGCTACCGGGACGAGGCCCGCGCCTGGCGCGAGTGGCTGCTGCGGGCCGTCGCCGGTGACCCGGAGAACCTGCAGATCATGTACGGCATCGCCGGCGAGCGGGAGTTGGTGGAGACCGAGCTGGACTGGCTGCCCGGCTACGAGGGCTCCCGGCCCGTCCGGATCGGCAACGGCGCGGCCGGGCAGCTCCAACTGGACGTCTACGGCGAGGTCGTCGAGGCCCTGCACCTGGCCCAGACCACCGGCCTGGCCCGCAACGACCACGCCCACCTGCTCCAACTGCGGCTCATCTCCTGGCTGGAGGAGCACTGGCGCGAGCCGGACGAGGGCATCTGGGAGGTCCGCGGCCCGCGCCGGCACTTCGTCCACTCCAAGGTGATGGCCTGGGTCGCCGTCGACCGGACGGTCAAGCTGCTGGAGCAGACGGCCTGCGAGGGCCCGCTGGAGCGCTGGCGAGCCCTGCGCGAGGAGATCCACGAGGACGTCTGCACCCACGGCTACGACCCGGACCGCAACACCTTCACCCAGTCCTACGGCTCATCCGAGCTCGACGCCTCGCTGCTGCTCATCCCCCAGGTCGGCTTCCTGCCGCCGGACGACAAGCGCGTCATCGGCACCGTCGAGGCGATCCAGCGCGAACTGTCCACCGAGGACGGCTTCGTGCTGCGCTACCCCACCACCGGCGGGGTGGACGGCCTGCCGGGCGACGAGGGCGCGTTCCTGGCCTGCTCGTTCTGGCTGGCGGACGCCCTGGCGATGATCGGCCGGGGCGACGAGGCGCGCGAGCTGTTCGACCAGCTGCTGTCCATCCGCAACGACCTCGGGCTGCTGGCGGAGGAGTGGGACCCGCGGCTCAGGCGTCAGGTCGGCAACTTCCCGCAGGCCTTCAGCCACGTCCCGCTGATCGACACCGCCCTGCGGCTCGGCTGACGCGGCGGCGTCGGGGCCAGTGCAGTGGTCCCAGCCGGTCGGATCCGGCCGGGGAGCGGTCAGACCCCCTGGGGCTGTATGAGCGTCGCCGGAAGGTAGCCGGAGGAGACGCCCAGCTGCCAGCCGTGGGCCTGGACGGCCAGCGCGGCCAGGGCGATGGGCAGGACCGGGACGAGGCTTCGGGCGTAGGACGTCGGGGGCGTGCTCTCGCGGTGCCGGACGAGGCGGTCGGCCAGGGCCTGCTCGAAGGCGGCCTGGTCGTCGTCGAGCAGGACACGGAGCAGCTGCTGGTCCGGCGTCAGCCCGCCGACGGCGTCCAGGGCCTGGGCCGCGGCGGCGCGCTCCTCGGCGTCGGGCTTGCGCAGCGGGACCGGGCCGGGTGCGACCCAGGGCGAGATGGCCGTCGCCACGACGTAGAGGTAGGAACAGAGCGCGTCCATCTCGGCGAGGCTCGCCGGATCGGAGGTCGAGTCCAAGTCCGAGTACGGTAGGCCGTCGCGGACCGAGGGCCCGTAGTCGTCCTTCAGCAGTGGGCCGAGCATGCGGTCGCGGTCCCAGACCAGGCCGCTGATCACGCACATCGCGAAGGCGTCGACCCAGGTGGCGGCCGTGGGGGCGAAGTCCACGTCGCCCGCGAAGCGGGTCTCATCACTGGTCAGCGTCTCGCCGATGAACGGGAAGGGCACCTCGAAGTCGCCCTCGGGGAAGCAGCCGAGGGACAGGACGCCGAGTGCGCACTCGGCCGCCGTCTCCAGGATGATGCGGGCGCGGGCGCCGCCGAGCGGACGGTCCTCCAGGGTGAGCGCGCCGACGTGGTCGAGGAGTTCCTCGCCCATCTCCCGGATCGTCTTGATGGTCAGATGGCCGTAGTGGATCAGGTACCAGGAGTTGAGTGCCCGGTCCTGGATGCCGTCCAGCGCGTCGGTGATCCGCTGCTGCACGAGTTCGTGGCACGCCACGTCCATGACCTGATACCGCCTTTCCTTGATCGTCCACTGACGGAAAGGCACGCTACCAGCGACCACTGACAGTCGATCGTGCCTGCCGGGCGAGGGGCTGCGGCCGTGCGTCACCCCTCGCCCGGGCCGGTCAGAACGCCGAGTTGGCGAACCAGTGCGCGAGCAGTTCGTCGTCCCCGCGCACGTCGAGACGGGTGCAGGTGCGGTCGAGCCGGCCGTAGAGGAGCAGCAGCAGATCGGCGGCGCTCCCGCGGACGGTGGCGTCCGCGATCGGGTCCGCGGCGGCGCCGTCCGGGTCGAGCCCGAAGCCGTCGGGCCGCAGGCGGATCAGCCAGTCGCCGCCCCCGCTGCCGCCGTCGGAGGCGTTCGCGTCGGTGCGGGTGAAGCGGATGGTGCGGTCCGGGCCGCGCAGCTCGGCGGTCTTCGGGGCGAAGATCGCGGCGAAGGGCAGGTTGGTGAGGAACTCGTCGACCCCGTCGGCGGCGAGTTCCGGGTCGAACTCCGGGGTGCGCCCGAGCGCGAGCTCCGCGTCGGCGCGGTGCACCAGGGTCTCGAACAGCATCCGCCGGACCCAGAAGCGGGCGTGCTGGTCGGCGCCCCAGGCCCACATCGGGGCGTCGAGGTCGGTCTCCGCGAACGTGGCGCCGGCCTCGGCCGAGGCCTCCGCCAGCCAGGCGGGGTAGCCCTCCGGCCGGGCGGGCAGCCGCAGGTCGACCTCGCGGCTGCGGGGCGGCTGCTGGACCCGCTGCCGGAGCAGGACGGTGAACCAGCGCTGGACGCTGCCGGTGTGGCGGGCCAGGTCCTCCAGGGTCCAGTCGGGACAGCTGGGCACCGGGGTGGTCGGATCGGCGTCCTGCAGCGTGGTGACGAGGCGGGCGGTCTCCGCGGCGACGGCGGCGCCGTGGTCGATGGTGGTCATGGGTGTGCTCGCTAGGGTGTAGGGAGGTTCGGCGGGGGAGCGGGGTCAGGCGACGGGCGGGATCAGGCGAGGGGCTTGTCGACGACGGCCTTGGTGTGGCTGAAGGTCTCGATGGAGTACTCGCCGTGGTAGCGGCCCATGCCGCTCTCGCCGACGCCGCCGAACGGCAGCTCGGGCATGGCCAGATGGGAGACCGGCAGGCCGAAGGAGAGCGCGCCGGAGGAGGTCTCCTCGGTCAGCCGCCGCTTGGTCTGCGGGGACTCGGTGAAGGCGTAGAGGGCGAGCGGCTTGTCGCGCTCGTTGATGAAGGCGATCGCCGCGTCGAGGTCGGGCACGGCGACGACGGGCAGGACCGGGCCGAAGATCTCCGCCTGCATCACGGGGGCCTCGGGGGAGACGTCGGCGAGGACGGTCGGGGCGAGGTAGCGGCTCGCGCGGTCGTGGGTGCCGCCGGTGACGGTCCGGCCGTCGTCGAGCAGTGCGGTGAGCCGGTCGAAGTGGCGCTCGTTGACGATCCGTCCGTACTCGGGGGCGGTCGCCGGGTCCTCGCCGTACAACTCCCGGACGGCGTCGGCCAGTTGGGACTCCAGCGCCTTGGCGCTCGCACCGATGGCGAGGACGTAGTCGGGGGCGACGCAGGTCTGGCCGGCGTTGAGGAACTTGCCCTGGGCGATCCGCCGGGCGGTGACCGCCAGGTCGACGCCGGGTTCGACCACGACCGGGCTCTTGCCGCCGAGCTCCAGGGTGACCGGGGTGAGGTGCCGGGCGGCGGCCGCCATGACGATCCGGCCGACCGCGCCGTTGCCGGTGTAGAAGATGTGGTCGAAGCGCTGCTCCAGCAGCGCGGTGGTCTCCGGGACGGCGCCCTGGACGACCGCGACGGCCTCCGGGTCGAGGTAGCGCGGGAGCAGCCGGGCGATCGCGGCGGAGGTCGCGGGGGCGAGCTCGCTGGGCTTGAGCACGGCCGTGTTCCCGGCGGCCAGCGCGCCCACCAGCGGGGCCAGGGCGAGCTGGAGCGGGTAGTTCCACGGCGCGATGATCAGCACCACGCCGAGCGGGTCGCGCACCACCCGGGCCTCGGCCGGCCGGAAGACCTCGGGCACGGTGGCCGGCCTCGGCTGGAGCCACTGCTCCAGGTGGGCGACGGTGTGGTCGAGTTCGTGGAGGGTGAAGCCGATCTCGGTCCGGTAGGCCTCGGCGGTGCCCTTGCCGAGGTCCGCGCGCAGGGCCGCCAGGAACGCGTCCGACTGCTCGGTGAGCAGCGAGCGCAGGCCTGCCAGCTGGGCCCGGCGCCAGGCGAGCGGCCTGGTCCGGCCGGTGTCGAAGGCGGCGCGCAGCCGGGCGACGGTGGCGGCGGGTTCCTGGGCGGCTTCCGCGGCGGGTGCGGCGTCCGGAGCGGCGGGGGTGTGGGTCATGAGGGTCTCGGGGTCCTTCCGGGTGGCTTGAGGCCGTCGATGGTTTATGACCTCAAGCATTCTTGGACGGTAGACCTCAATGGTTGAGGATGTCAAGCAATGTGCCTATGCTCGATACCGTGCACCAGAACCCCCCGCCGGACCCGCCGGCCACGCCGATCGAGCTGATGGATCAGCTCGCCCGGGTGGCCGCGGCCTACTACCGCCACTTCGCCGCCGCCGCGGCGGGGCGCGGACTGACCCTGATGCAGGGCAAGACGCTCAGCCTGCTCACCCGGCCCCGCTCCATGCGCGCCCTCGCCGGGCTGCTCTCCTGCGACGCCTCCAACGTCACCGGTATCGTTGACCGGCTGGAGGGCCGCGACCTGGTCCGCCGCGAGCCCGACCCCGCCGACCGCCGGGTCAAGAACATCGCCCTGACCGACGAGGGCGAGCGGACCGTCCGGTCGATCCGCGCCGACCTGATGTCCGGCCTGACCGCCCTGGAGCAGCTCTCCGACCAGGACCGGACGACCCTGCGCGCGCTGCTGGACCGGGCCTTCCCCGACACGGCCGCCCCGCCGGCCTGACGCCCGCCGACGGCCGGCGGGGCTCAGAGCTTCCCGGCCTCGCGGACCTGGTGGAGGTGGACGAGCACGTCGTAGGCCTTGCCGAGGGCGAGGGTGGGCAGCGGGTCCTTCGTGAACACCGAGCCGGCCTCGTAGAGCGGGCGGACGCCGTCCAGCCAGGCGCGGGCCGCGGGCGGCGCGGTGCGCAGGTCGGCGTAGTAGTCCTGGTGGCGGACCCGGTCGAGGGTGTACTCGCTCATGTCGGGCGTGGCCGGGGGCACGGTGACCTTGTCCCAGGCGTCGCCGAGGGAGGCGGCCATGGTGAGGAAGGACCCCCGGTCGAAGGTGAACCCGATGGAGAGGTAGTCCCGGCCGAACGCGTCGCGCAGGACGGCGCCCTGCGTCCTGGCGTACATCTCGGGATCGCTGGCCAGGTAGCCGACGTGGCCGTTGTGCGCGGAGAGCAGGATCCGGTGGCCGGTGCGGCGCTGCCACCACGCGGTGTTGTCGGCCATGGCCTGGTCGCGGAGGAGTTCCGCGGCGTTCACCGAGGCCGCGTCGTCGAGGTCGAAGGTGGCGAAGGCGAAGGTCTGGGCGATGACGCGGGCGTGCTGCACGGCCCACTCGTACTCCTCACCGCCGTCGCCCCTGGCGGCGGTGACCAGGTCCAGCGCCTGCTGCGCCCTGGTGGCGTTCTGCCGCCGCTCGGCGACCGGCTTCCCCAGGTACGCAATGGTGTCGTCGAGCGGGCGCAGGCCCTCGTACAGCGCGTCGAGGCGCGGCAGAGCCCGCGGGTCGGCCTTCCGCACGTAGGAGACGACCCGGGCGAAGACCTCGTCGCCGAGCCCGGGCGCGCCGACGTCGTCGCCCATGAAGTGGACCGGGTGCTCGGGGTGATGGCGGTTGTACTCGCGCATCCAGCCGATCAGGCTCACGAACTCCTGGCGCTCCCACGGCGAGTGGGCCATTGTCTCCTCGACGATCCGCCGGGGGTCCCCCTCGCCGCCCTGGAGGTACGCGTCGATCCGCAGGCCCGCCGACCAGCTCATCTCCAGGGCGAAGGTGGTGAAGCCCTTCTCCTGGACGAGGTAGCGGAAGACCCGTTCCTTCATGGCGAAGAACTCGTGCGAGCCGTGCGTGGCCTCGCCGAGGCCGACCACCTTGGCGTCCCCGATCATCGCGCCGAGCGCCCGCAGGTCGTCGGTACGGCCGCCGGGCTCGGTCGACCGCAGCGGGTGCGCGGCCCGCTCCAACGCGCGGACCACCGTGTTCTGTCGATTGTCCGCCGCCGGTGCGGCGGAGGCCGCCGGGGCCAGCAGGGCGGTGGTGACGGCCGCCGCCGTCGCCGCGATCAGCCCGCGTCGGCCGATCCCCTTGCTGTTCGCCATCGTCATGACCACTCCTCATCGTGGGTATCCCGAAAGGTCGGTAAGGGGATCCTCGGTCGAGGCGGGGCCGCGGCGCACTGGGGCCGGCCGCCGGGTTCGCCGGGGGGATAGCCCCCGCTTCGTGCCGGTGCGCCGAGCGGCCGCCGACTGTCGGTGCCGTCGGTTAGGGTGCGGACCGGCGGCCCGGCCACGGCAGGCCGGCGCGAGGTGAGGGGGCGTCATGACGGGCGGTACCGATGGGGTGGGGGACGGCGACGGCATCCGGTGGCTCGCGGACGCCGGGCGGTCCGTCGGCGGCGTGCTGTTCGCCCGCGGGATCCCGCCGCAGGAGCTCGCCCGCCGGATGGGCGCCGACCCGGCCGCGGCGGCCGGGCCGATCAGCGGCACCGAGGTGTGGGACCTCGACATCGAGGTGTTCCGCCCGAGCGACGACGGCGACGGCGTGATCCGGGTCGGCGAGTCCGGCGGCTGGTCCTTCGCGGTCGAGTACGGCGACTCCACCGGCGGTGAACTGCTCACCGAGATAGCCCGCGACGGGGTCGAGGTGGTCCACTTCCGCCCGATGCCGGACCACCCGCCGGCGCTGCTCGACTACGCCCGCGACGGCGCCGTGCTGTGCGGGTTCGGCCTCGCCGAGGAGCGCTGGCGCTGGGGCAGGGAGCCCGACCTGCTGGTGCCCGAGCTGGTCGCCGCGGGCGTCCTGGAGCCCGACGGGATCACCCGCCGCCCCGCGGGCGAGCCGCCCGCGGCCGTCCGCCGACGCACCCTCGGCGCCGTCGAGCGCCGGTTCGGGCTGAGCCTGCCCCGGGCCGTCCTCGGCGAGCTGCGGCTGCCCGCCTACGCGGTGCGCGGCACCCCGGGGATGGAACTGCAGGGTCGCTGAGCCCCGGCGCTGGAACCACGGGGCCGCTGAGGCCGGCGGCGGAACTGCCGGGCCGTCGAGCTGCGGCGGGTCAGGCGGCCCGGTCGAGCGGCTTGACGAGGAAGACGCAGGGATCCTCGACGTCGTGGTCCACCCCCTGCCGGTCCGTGTAGGACCAGCGGTCGACGTAGCGGACCACCGGACGGTACCCGAGCCGGGCGTACAGCGCCGCGGCCCGGGGATTGTCGTGCTCGTCGACGCCGAGACCGATCCGCCCGGCGCCTCCGGCGTGGGCCAGCCGCTCGGCATGACCGATGAGCGCGGTGCCGAAGCCGGTGCCCCGCAGCGGCTCGGCGACGGACAGGCCGTTGATCTCCGGGCAGTGCGGCACGGCGAGTCGGACCTCGGCGGCGGCGCACCCGTTCCAGCGGACCTCGCTGCTTCCGACCGGGATGCCGTCACGCCAGGCGATCAGGTAGGTGCTGCTGCCGGCCGTCTGGCGGGCGAAGCGCTGCGCGTGGAACGACGTCCGGAAGGGCGACGGCAGGTGGGTGTCCAGCAGGGCGACGTCGGCGGAGTGGCACTCGGTGATGAGCATGGTCATCAGGGTCCCGCGCCGGCCGGTCCGACGCCACGGGTTTTGGGCGCGGCGGAAGGTCAGGACCCCGGGGCCTGTCTCGTTCGGCTCGCCCGGGCCTCCAGGTAGCGCTGCTCGGCGAGGCTGGCGGTGGCCTTCGCGGCGCGGCGGTAGTGCTCGTACGCCCCGGCCGTGTCGCCGGTCTGTTCCAGCAGGTGCGCCCGGACGGACAGCAGCCGGTGATGCCGCGCCATCCGCTCGTCACCGTCCAAGGTGGTCAGCAGGGCCAGCCCGGCCGCCGGGCCCTCGGTCTCGGCGAGTGCGATCGCCCGGTTGAGGGTGACCATCGGGTTGGGCGCGATCCGTTCCAGGATCAGGTAGAGGGCGTGCACCTGCCGCCAGTCGGTCTCCTCGGCGGTGGCCGCGTCGGCGTGCGTGGCGGCGATGGCGGCCTGCAACTGGTAGGGCCCCAGCGTTCGGCCGGCCAGCGACTCCTTGACCAGCCCGAGGCCCTCGTCGATCAGCGCGCGGTCCCACTGCTTGCGGTCCTGCTCGTCCAGCGGCACCAGGTCGCCGGCCGTCGTCGTCCGGGTCTCCCGGCGGGCGTGGGTCAGCAGCATCAGCGCGAGCAGCCCGGTCACCTCACCGTCCTCGGGCAGCTGCGCGTGCACCATCCGGGCCAGCCGGATCGCCTCGTGGGCGAGGTCGGCGCGGTGCAGCTCGGTGCCCGAGGAAGCGGTGTAGCCCTCGTTGAAGATCAGGTAGAGCACGTGCAGGACGACCCGCAGCCGCTCCTCGCGCTCCGCTCCCTCGGGCAGCGCGAACGAGCTGCCGGCCGCCTTGATGCGCTGCTTGGCCCGGCTGATCCGGGCCGCCATCGTGGCCTCCGGGACCAGGAACGCGCGGGCGATCTCGGCGGTGGTCAGGCCGCCGACCGCCCGCAGGGTCAGGGCCGTCTGGGAGGCCGCGGTGAGCGTCGGATGGCAGCACAGGAACAGCAGGACCAGCGTGTCGTCGGTGTCCGGCACGTCCTCGGGCACCACCTCGACGGCCGTCGCCGACTCCCGCTCCCGGCGCGCGTGGTCGCTGCGCAGCTGGTCGATGAGCCGCCGGGACGCGACGGTCACCAGCCACCCGCGCGGGTTGCCCGGCACCCCCTCGGCGGGCCACTGCACGGTGGCGGCGAGGACGGCCTCCTGCACGGCGTCCTCGCACCCCTCGAAGCGGCCGTACCGAGCTACCAGCGTGCCGAGGACCTGCGGCGTGAGCTCACGCAGCAGGTCCTCGAAGCCCCGTGCTGTCATGCCTCCAATTGTCCGTCGGAGAACATGACCTGCCGCACCTCGACACCCAGGCCCTCGATCGCGGCGTCCGGGATCCGGGCCGCCAGTTCGATCGCCCGCTCCTTGTTCTCGCAGTCGATCAGGTAGTAGCCACCCAGGAACTCCTTGAACTCCAGGAACGGGCCGTCGGTCACCACCGGCTGGCCGTTGCGGACGGTCACCACGGCGGCCTGCGACGGGTCGACCAGGGCCTGCGTGCCGATCAGCTCGCCGGACGCCTTCAGCGCCTCGATGAACGTGCCGTGGCCGGCGCCGATCGCCGCCTTCTCCTCGTCGGTCAGCGCGTCGATCACGGCCGGGTTGATGTGCAGACTGATCAGGAACTTCATCGTGTGCTCCTCGTGGTTCGCGAGCCCGGCTGGGCCCTTCGACCGGCTGGTCCCTTCGACCGGCTGGTCGGAGCCGCCGCCGTCCTCTTGACATCCTCCGCCGGAACGTTCGCATGTTCTTCTCGCAGCGGCAGCATCGCCCGTCAGGTCTCCACGCTTCTGCGGCGGCCACGACGCCGGCTGGGGCCCGGCGAGCACCCGGCGCGCCTGCTTCGCGGACTTCGCGCTGTCCGCCGGCGTCCAGCACTGACCATCAGGCTCCGGCGGCGACCGTCACCGTCACCGTGAAGGTCCGCTGCCCGGGCGGGCAGACCAGCGCCTCGCCGCAGGTGGTGCGGTGCGCGGAGACGTGGGCGGTGCCGGGCGGCCCGGCCAGGAACCCGGCGGTGACCTCGCCGCAGCCGGCCCCCGGGCGGCAGGAGGGGGCGGGGGAGGTGGTGCCGCCGGTGGGGCGCAGGGTCTGCGGCGCGTCGGCGGCGGGAGCGGACCAGTAGGTGCCGGGCAGCTCGATCCGCACGACGGTGCCGGGCGCCACCCGTACGGTCGTGCCGTCGGCGTGCTCGTCGAGCCGCAGCACCGCCGGGCCCGGCGAGGAGCTCGGCGGGGCGCTCGACGGGGCGGCCGGAGGAGCGGTCGGTGGCGGGGACGAGCAGCCCGCCGCCGGGGCGAGCAGGGCGAGCAGGGCGACCGCCGCGCGGGTTCGGGTGGACACGGCTCTCCTTCCGCGGGCAGGTCCTCGGGGCGCGGTGCCGCCGGGGCGGGCCGTGGTGGCCCGCCCCGGCGGCGTCAGGGGCGTGGACGGACGGCCGTCAGGAGACGGTCACGTCGTCGTAGTAGGTGTAGGTCGGGTCGCCCGGGTAGTTGTCGTCCACGTTGGTGAGGGTGAGCGTGTAGCTGTGGCCCGGGGTGACGGTGCCGGAGGCGGACTTCCAGCCGAGGCCGTTGGTGCAGGTCTTGGCGAGCACCGTGGTCGTGGTGTTGGTGGTGTTGTCCTTGAGCGTGGCGGTCGCCCAGTCGTAGGTGACGGTGTCCGGGCAGGTGACGTCGTACCAGAAGGAGACCTTGCTGCTGCCGGTCGGTGCGGTGAAGGTCTGGTTGACCGAGGACGTGGTGGTGGGGTTGGTGGAGCCGACCATCGCGCCGTAGCCGCCGGTGTGCTTGGCGGCGCTGGTGGCGGCGGTGCTGCCGGCGCCGGTCCAGCCGCTCAGGGTGCCGGTCTCGAAGCCGCCGTTGGTGATGCCGCCGCCGCCCGTGCCGTTGACGGTCCAGCCGAAGGAGGCGGAGCCGGTGGCGCCGGTGGTGTCCTTGGCGGTCACGGTGACGCTGGAGGTGCCGGCGGTGGTCGGGGTGCCGCTGATCAGGCCGGAGGCGGAGATGGACAGGCCGGCCGGCAGGCCGCTCGCCGTGTAGCCGAGGGTCTGGCCGGAGGCGCTGTCGGTCGCCGCGACCTGCAGGCTGACGGCCGTACCGGTGGTGCTGGTCTGGGCGCCCGGGTTGGTGACGGTGACGGTGTTGCCGGTCGTGCCGCCGCCGACGATCGGGTGCGACATCTGGCAGCCGCCCGCGCCGCTGTTGAAGTCGTTGGACCAGGTCGACTGCATCGCGAAGTTGCCGGTGGCGAAGCCGACGTTCGCCGAGGCGCCCTGGCCGCTGCTGAGCCAGGCGCACTTGTCGCCGTTCTCGGCGCCGCTGCTGTCCGTCCAGCCGCCGGCCGGGTTCTGGTCGGTGATGGTCTCGGCGTACTCGTGGCCCTCGACGATGGTGACGCCGTCGAGCGTGCCGGCCGAGCCGGCGTTGACGAAGCTCTGGCCGCAGCCGGAGCCCGCGTCGGTCACGTACGGCAGGTTGGTGAACGGCAGTTCGCCGTACGGCGAGGAGACGGCGCCGCCGGTGAGCGTGGTGTCACCGGTGTAGTCGTGCCAGGCGCAGAAGTTGCCGGACGCGGTGTTGAAGCCGTCGGGGGTGGTGCCGGTGGGCGAGACGACGACGTACTGGTTGTTCCGGTTGGCCGCGGCGGTGGTGTTGCCGAAGTGGCCGGACGCCTTGACCGCCTCGGCGCCGATCTGGTTGCCGGTCGCGGAGGCGGGCGCCGCGGCGGAGGTGTCCACCCAGACGCCGGCGAGCGCGCCGCCGGTCGGGTAGGCGACGTGCGCGGAGTTGGCCGGGCAGGTCTGCGAACCCGTCGCGATGCCCTCGCAGTACTGCGTCATGACGCCGGACCAGAGCTCGTTGCCCGCGCCGATGCCCTTGAACAGCTGCTGCAGGCGCGGGGCCATGCCCTTGGCGTCGCCGCTGAGCGTGGTGTTGCCGTTGGCGTCGGTGCCGCTGGTGCCCCATTGGGAGCCCCAGAACACCAGGTAGACGTGCTCCGGTCCGGTGGTCACGCCGATGCTCGGACTGCCTGCACCGCCACCGTAGTTGAGGTTGTTGGCGGCGGTGAGGTTCGGCGCGGCCTGGTGGCCGCGCAGCGGGACGGCGCCGTGCCGGTACGGGTGGTTCGCCGACGCCGCGGGGGTCGCGGAGCCGTCGGGCTGCGCCTGGGCGGGTGCCGCGGTGAAGCCGGCCGCCGCGAGGGCGAACGCGGCGATGCCGGTGAACGCCGCTCGTCTGGCATGACGGAACGTGGGGGTTCGGCCCATGTGAGGGTTGCCTCTCTCATGCCGACCACCCGGGAGCCGGTGGGCGCCGGGTGGTCGTGAAGGACAGGGAGAGGCCGGAGGCGGTGGGGATGCCTGGGTGACCCGCCGCACAACGGATCACCGGGGGGAAACAGGCCCGCCTCGGCCGCCGAAAGCAAAGCAGTCGCCGGAGAAGCGGGTCAACGGGCCTGACGGTAAAGGGATTCGCCCGGAGTCCCGCGTAATGGAAAAGCCCCCATGTGGCAGGGGTCGCCGGTGGGGGCGTTCAATGTCCGCACACTGTATGGAGGTTCTCGTTCACCGTATGAACCGCCGTGGCCGAAAAAGAATTTGACGGTGAGAAACAGGTAAGACTTTAGCGGCCGGCCAGGGACGCGCACAAGCGCCGGCCTCACGGGATCCGGGATGCTCCGTACGCTACCTCGTGGATCGGCGTCGACACGCTTTCGTGGGGCGTGGGGCCTCGGATCTCCGGGCTTTGACGGTCGGCGGCCGCTCCCCGGTGTCCGGGGAGCGGCCGCCGACCGTATGTGATTGAACCTCAATTGCCGTACGGCGAGTTCTGATTCAAGCGGCGAGTGCGGCGGAGCGCAGCCGGGCGGCGGATCGGGACAGCAGGAACGCCGCGAGCAGGGTGGGGCAGAAGCCGACCGCGCAGGCGACGAGGATGGCGAGCGGGGTCAGGCCGGTCGGGGACATGGCGAGGACGAGGCAGGCCAGCGGCGTGACCAGGACGGGGGAGAGGAGGAGCAGGGTCGCCCGCTTCTTCTCCCGACGGGTCCACTGCGCGGACCTCGCGACCCTGGTCGCGGCGATGACGGCGGCGGCCAGCGCGAGCGCGGGCCCGACGGCGGGGATGAGCAGGAGGGGCATCGCGAGCACCGCGAAGACCAGGGTGAGGGTGGTGCGGCCGCCGCTCTCCGGCTCGGGCCGGGCCCGGACGCCCTCCTCGTCGAGCGCGGCGTCGGCGATCCGGCGGGGGCTGCCCAGCTGCTCCAGGACCTGCCGGACGGTGGCCTCGTCGGCGGGGTCGCACGAGGCCAGCGAGATCTCGACGTGCTCGCGCAGGTCCGCCAGCAGTTCGCGGCGGCGCTCCTCGGGCAGCGGGGCGGTGTAGCGGGCGACCGCGTCCAGGTGGGCGCGGACCAGGGGGTGGGCGGTGGGCTCGTTCACGGGTTCTCTCCCGGGGCCAGGACGTGGTCGACGGTTTCGCGGAAGGCGGGCCACAGCGTGGTGAACTCCTCCAGCGCGCTGCGGCCGGCGTCGGTGAGGGTGTAGTAGCGGCGGGACGGGCCGCTGGCCGAGTCGCGCAGGAAGGTGTCGGCGAGGCCGGCCCGGCGCAGCCGCGACAGCAGCGGATAGATGGTGCCCTGGCTGGTCGCCAGCATCGGGAACCGGCCGAGTTCCTGCAGCAGCTCCACCCCGTAGCGGGGGCCGTCCCGCAGCAGTGCCAGGACGCAGTACTCCAGCACGCCCTTGCGCAGCTGCGTCGCCACCGGCCCGTCGGCCGTACCGGCGTCGCCGTCGTGGTGTGTCATGCCAGGTACCATGCAATGCAAGATAGCATGCGACACCAGATAGCTGGGCGGCATCGAGTCCCCGGGTGCGGCGCCCGCACTCCGGCCGACGGCCGTCTCGCGTGACGGCGCCTCGTTGCGGGTCTCGGTGCGGGGCCTCGGCACGGGCCTCGCCACGGCTCCGCGCGGCCGTCGGCCGGTTGATCCCTCACCCGGACGGCGGGTGGCAGCCCGAGCGGCGCACGCCCCCCGACCGGGGCTTCCGGCGGGCGTGCCCGCGCTGCCGCCCCTAGGGTCGGTGGTGCGCTGACGGTGCCGAGCGCCGGGGCGTACGCGGCCCCGCCGTCCGCCGGGGCGCGCCCGGCAACCCGAGAGCCGGCAACCCGAGAGGTGGACCGCACCATGCACACCGTCGTTCGCGGCGTCGGCGCGCTCGGCGTGACCGCGCTGCTGCTCGCCTCCGCCACCAGCTGCCAGGGCGACGGCCAGGCCACCGCCGAGGCCGCGCCGACCTCCCCGGCCGCGGCCGGCTCGGCGAGCGGACTGGCCGCCCAGCAGCTCGACTGGCACGCCTGCCCGGCCCCCGGCCCCGCCCAGGGCGGTGGTGCCGCCGCGCCCGCCGCGAACTGGCAGTGCGCCACCCTGAAGGCACCGCTCGACCACGCCCAGCCGGACGGCAAGGCCATCGGCCTGGCCCTGATCCGGAGCCGGGCCACGGACGAGCAGCACCGGATCGGCTCGCTGCTGTTCAACTTCGGCGGCCCCGGCGCCTCCGGCGTCGCCACGCTGCCCGCGCTCGCCGCCACCTACGCCTCCCTCAACACCCGCTACGACCTGGTGAGTTTCGACCCGCGCGGAGTCGGCGCCAGCGACGGGGTGATCTGCCTGGACGACAAGGCGATGGACGCCAACGCCGCCGCCGACGGCACCCCCCAGACCCCTGCCGGGGTGAAGACGCTGGACGAGAACAACGCGCAGTTCACCGCCGCCTGCGAGCACCACTCCGGCCCGGTGCTGCCCTACGTGGACACCGAGAGCGCCGCCAGGGACATGGACCTGATGCGGCAGGTGCTCGGCGACCAGAAGCTCTTCTACTTCGGCATCAGCTACGGCACCCAGCTGGGCGGCGTCTACGCGCACCTCTTCCCGCAGCACGTCGGCCGGGTCGTGCTGGACTCCGTCGTCGACCCGACGAAGGACCCGCAGCAGTCCGCGCTCGGCCAGGCCCAGGGCTTCCAGCTCGCCCTGGAGGACTTCATGAAGGCCTGCGCGACCAAGGACGCCGGCTGCCCGACCGGCAGCGGCGGCGCCCAGGGCACCGCGACGATCACCGCGCTGCTGCAGAAGCTGGAGCAGTCGCCGCTGCCCACCAGCGACGGCCGGCAGCTCACCGAGAGTCTGGCCCTCAACGGCATCGCCGGCGCCCTGTACAGCCAGGACACCTGGCCCGTCCTGGCCGCCGGGCTCACCGAGGCGATGCAGCAGGGCACCGGCAACACGCTGCTCCAGCTCTCCGACGGGCTCCTCGGGCGCAACCAGCAGGGGCAGTACACCAACCTGAACGCCGCCAACCGGGCGATCAGCTGCGTGGACTCCCGGCAGCGCTACTCCGACCAGGACGTCCAACAGCAGCTGCCGCAGTTCCGGACCGCCTCCCCGGTGTTCGGGCCCTTCTCCGCCTGGGGGCTGACCGGCTGCACCGGCTGGCCGGTGCCGGGCAAGACCGACCACCCGGAGGTCACCGCCGCCGGCGCGGCCCCGATCCTGGTGGTCGGCACCACCGGCGACCCGGCCACCCCGGTCGAGGGCGCCCAAGCGATGGCGCAGCAGCTCGGCCCGGGCGTCGGTGTCACCGTCACCCTCCAGGGCGAGGGCCACGGCGGCTACAACACCGGCAACCCGTGCCTGAAGCGGACCGTGGACGCCTACCTGCTGAACGGCACGGTGCCCGCGGGCGGGACCACCTGCAGCTGAGAAGTGGACCACTCCAGTGCTGGCTGATTGGCTCTGGGACGTGGTCCACTCGCCCCCTAGGCTCGTCGATGTGACCACCAAAGTCGACTTCTACTTCGATCCGATCTGCCCGTTCGCCTGGATCACCTCCCGGTGGATCCTGGAGGTCGAGCGCCACCGCGAGCTCGACCTCTCCTTCCGGGTGATGAGCCTGTCCGTCCTCAACGAGGGCCGCACCGACCTGCCCGAGCGCTACCAGCGCCTGATGACCACCGGCTGGGGGCCCGTCCGGGTCTGCATCGCCGCCGCCGAGCAGCACGGCGAGCACGTGCTGCGCGACCTGTACACCGAACTCGGCACCCGCCTGCACGACCAGGACCGGCCCGCCGACGAGACCGTCCTCCGGGAGGCCCTGGTCGCGGCCGGACTGCCGGAGGAGCTCGCCGACGCGGCCGACAGCACGGCGTACGACGTCGCGCTGCGCAAGAGCCACCACGAGGGCATGGACCCGGTCGGCGAGGAGGTCGGCACGCCGACCATCCACGTCGACGGCGTCGCCTTCTTCGGGCCGGTGCTGAGCGCCATCCCGCGCGGCGAGGACGCCGTCCGGGTCTTCGAGGGGGTGCGGCTGCTGGCCGGGTACCCGAAGTTCTTCGAGCTCAAGCGGACCCGGACGGACTCGCTCGACTTCTCCTGAGGGGCGACTTCTCCTGAGGGGTGACCTCTCCTGAGCGGCGGGTTCTCCTGAGGGGCGACTTCTCCTGAGGGGTGACCTCTCCTGAGCGGCGGGTTCTCCTGAGGGGCGACTTCCCCTGAGCGGCGGATTCGCCCAGGGCCTGTCCGGCCGGACAGGCCCTGGCGCCAGAACCTCCCGTTCCGGCGCCTCAGGCCCGACCATGGAGAGGAAGGCCCGGCGGCGCCGGAGAGGCGGTGAGCGTGGATGATCGCACGAAGTCGGCTGAGTGCCGCCCGCCACCCGGCGACCCCGCCCCCGCCGCCGTCCTCGCCCCCGGAGCAGCCGGGCACCCCCGGCCGCCCGCCGCCGCCCCGGCCCCCCGCCCCCGCGATGCGCCGCTGGCTGCTGCCCGTCGCCGCCCTGGTGACCCTGCTCCTGCTCGTGCTGTTCTCGAACACCGGCTCGACCGGCACCCGCTACGGCTACACCGACTTCCTCAACCGGGTCGGCGCCGGCCAGGTGCAGACCGTGGACATCACCGACACCGGCGGCGTCACCGGCACGCTCAAGGACGGCACGCACTTCACCAGCCAGATCCCGACCGCCCTGAACACCTCCCAGCTCAGCGGCGAGCTCACGAACCAGCACGTGGACGTCACCGGCAGCCGCAGCGGCGGCAGCTCGATCTGGTCCACCCTGCTGCTGTTCCTGCCGCTGCTGGTCTTCGGCGGGCTGTTCCTCTGGTCCGGCCGGATGGCCGCCCGCTCGCTCGGCGGCGGCCTGAGCGCCATCGGCCGCTCCCGCGCCAAGATCATCGAGGCCGAGCGGCCCGCCACCCGCTTCGCCGACGTCGCCGGGTACGAGGGGGTCAAGCAGGAGGTCAGCGAGGTGGTCGACTTCCTGCGCAGCCCCGACCGCTACGCCGCCGCCGGCGCCAAGGGCCCGCGTGGAGTGATCATGGTCGGCCCGCCCGGCACCGGGAAGACCCTGATCGCCCGGGCCGTCGCCGGGGAGGCCGAGGTGCCCTTCCTCTCCGTGACCGGCTCCGGGTTCGTCGAGATGTTCGTCGGCGTCGGCGCCTCCCGCGTCCGCGACCTCTTCGACGAGGCCCGCAAACGCGCGCCGTCCATCATCTTCATCGACGAGATCGACGCCGTCGGCGGCCGCCGTGCGGGCGGCACCCGGCTCGGCGGCAACGACGAGCGCGAGCAGACCCTCAACCAGCTGCTCTCCGAGATGGACGGCTTCGACCCGACCACCGGCATCGTCGTCATCGCCGCCACCAACCGTCCGGACGCCCTCGACCCGGCCCTGCTGCGCCCCGGCCGATTCGACCGCCAGGTCACCGTCCCGCTGCCCAACCAGGCGGAACGGGCCGCCATCCTCGCCGTCCACGTCCACGGCAAGACCCTCGCCCCCGACGCCGACCTGAACCGCATCGCCCGCGGCACCCCTGGCTTCTCCGGCGCCGACCTCGCCAACCTCCTCAACGAGGCCGCCATCAACGCCGTCCGCGCCGAACGCGCCACCCTCACGGCCGACGACCTGGACGCCGCCCGCGACCGCGTCCTGCTCGGCCGTCGGGAGTCCTCCAACGCGCTGCTGCCCGAGGAGCGCCAGGCCGTCGCCGTCCACGAGTCCGGGCACGCCCTGGCGGCCGCGCTCTGCGAACACGCCGACCCCGTCGCCAAGGTGACCATCCTCCCGGCGGGCGTCTCCCTCGGCGCGACCGAACAACTCCCCGAAGCGGAGCGGCACCTGTACAGCGAGGGCTACCTGACCGACCTGCTCACCGTCCAACTCGGCGGGCGCGCGGCCGAGTTGGTGGTCTTCGGCGAAGGCTCCACCGGCGCCGCCAACGACCTCGCCAACGCCACCGGCGTGGCCACCCGGATGGTCCGGGAATTCGGGCTCTCCCCGGAACTCGGCCCGGTCGGCTACTCCACCGGCTCCGCGCACTACCTCGGCGACAACCCCGAGGACCTGCTCCGCCGCCCCTACTCCGAACAGACCCAGCGCACCGTCGACGAGGCCGTCGCCCGCCTGCTGCGCCACGCCGAGAGCCGCGCCGTCGGCCTGCTCCGCGAACACCGCCACCACCTCGACGAGCTGGCCGCCCTGCTGGTCGCCCAGGAGACCGTCGACGGCGCCGTCGTCCTCGACATCCTGAGCCACCCGGCCCCGGCCTCCTAGCCAGGGCTCGCCAGGGGGGACACCAGGCGTTTCGGCCCTCTTGATGTTGCTGGAATCACATGCGTCCCAGGTCGCTTTCGGGTGGACACTGTCCGGTGAAGCGAGCCTCGTCCGGCCACCAAGGAGTCGTCATGCCCGAACCCCTGCCCGCCGACCTCCAGCGGGAGATCGCCCGCAGTCTGCGGGTGGCGCCCGTGGCCGACCCGGAGCGGGAGGCCGAGCGCCGGGCCGCCTTCCTCGCCGACCAGCTACGCGCGGCCGGCGCGCGCACCCTGGTGCTCGGCATCAGCGGCGGCATCGACTCCACCACCGCCGGGCGGCTCTGCCGGCTCGCCGTCGACCGGCTGCGCGCCGCCGGGCACGCGGCCGACTTCTGTGCGATGCGGCTGCCCTACGGCACCCAGGCGGACGAGGCGGACGCCCGCCGCGCGCTCGACTTCATCCAGCCGGACCGGACCCTGACCGTCGACATCAGGCCCGCGACCGACGCCGCCTTCGACGCCCTGACGGCCGCCGGCCTCGCCTTCGCCGACCGCTCGCACGAGGACTTCGTCCGCGGCAACGTCAAGGCCCGCCAGCGGATGGTGGTCCAGTACGCGGTCGCGGGCGCCACCGGTGGCCTGGTCGTCGGCACCGACCACGCCGCCGAGGCGGCCGTCGGCTTCTTCACCAAGTACGGCGACGGCGCCGCCGACCTGATGCCTCTCGACGGTCTGACGAAGCGTCAGGTCCGTTCCGTCGCCGAGGTGTTGGGAGCGCCGGCGGACCTGGTCCGGAAGACCCCCACCGCCGACCTCGAAACCCTCGCCCCGGGCCGCCCCGACGAGGACGCCCTCGGCGTGCCCTATGAGGCCCTGGACGACTTCCTGGAGGAGCGGCCGGTGAGCGAGGAGGTCTTCCACACCGTCCTCGCGCACTACCGCCGCACCGAGCACAAGCGCCGCCCGCCCGCCACGCCCGCGTAGCGACCGACGGCCAGGCCTGGCGGCACCAAGAGTTGACGCACCGTCAGGCCTGGCGGGGTCAGCGGCCGCTGGCGACGCCGGCGGCCACCGTGGCCACGGTGGCGCCCCGGTGACGGCTTGGGCGGGCGGCTGGTTACGGTACGGGGAACAGGGTTCGACTTCGCGGGTCGAAGGGGACGGCATGGGCGGGGTGACGTCGCGTCGGGTGGCCCGCCCGGTCGGCGGAGCTGGTGCGCGCCTACGACGACACCGGGACGGGCTGACCCGACCCGCAGAGGCGGGACACGGGGGACGGGTGGGATGTGCAGGGCATGCGGGACGTACGGGAGCAGGAGGACGGGATGACGCAGGACCGGCTCGCGGTGGTGTCGGGCGGCGGCACCGGGATCGGGCGGGCGATCGCCGCCCGGCTGGCCGCCGACGGGCACCGGGTGGTGATCCTGGGCCGTCGGCCGGAGGTGCTGGAGCAGGCCCGGGAGGCGATCGAACGGACCGCCGGTCCGGGCCGGATCGTGCCGCTGGCGGCAGACCTGACCGACCCGGAGGCGGTCGAGGCGGCCGCCGGGCGGATCGCCGCCCTCGGGCCGGTGGACGTGCTGGTGAACAACGCGGGCGCCATCGTGACCCCGCCCGACGGCGATGGCTTGGCCGCCCTGGCCCGGGTCTGGCGGCGGGACCTGGACGCCAACCTGCTCACCGCCGTCCTGCTCACCACCGCGCTGCAGGGGCGGCTGCGCCGGCCCGGCGGGCGGCTCGTGGTGATCAGCTCGGCGGCCGCCCAGCGCGGCGGCGCGGGCCCGCACTCGGCCGGCTCGTACGCCGCCGCGAAGGCCGCCCTGCACGGCTGGGCCTTCGGCCTGGCCCGGCAGCTCGGCCCGGACGGGGTCACGGTGAACGTGCTCGCGCCCGGGTACATCGAGGACACCGAGATCTTCGGTGCCGGCTGGAGCGAGGAGTTCCACGCCGGGAAGGTCGCGGACACCCTGGTCGGCCGCGCCGGCACCCCCGCCGACGTGGCGGAGGCGGTCGCCTACCTCGCCTCACCCGCCGCCGGCTACCTGACCGGACAGGTCATCGGCCTCAACGGAGGTGCGGTGCTGGGGCGCTGACGCCATGCCGATGGCTCTGGTCGGGGCGCGAGCGGTCAGTCCCCGTCGGCGTCGGCCGCCGCGGTGGGTGTGCCGCCGGACTTGATGCCGAGCCTGGCCTCGGCGGTGGTCCAGTCGGTGGCGATGGCCTGCTGGACGGCGGCGAGGGTGGCCTGGCCCTTGCAGATCGCGGTGTGCAGGTGCGTCTCCACCGAGTCCTTGGGGTTGTTGGGGCCCTTGCCCGGGACGTGGCCGGGGGAGGGCGGCTCGACCCAGAGGTTGTGCGGGTCGTTGGGGTCGCCGCCGAGCTGCAGGCTGATCAGGTGGTCGTACTCGGCGTCGCCCATCGGTCCGGTGTAGCCGTAGGACTTGGCGTTCTCGGCCTTCTCCTTGCCGGTGATGTTCGCCGGCGGACGGATCGCCGAGGTGTAGCCGCCCGGCTTGCAGATGGTGTCGTTGATGTTGCCCTGGTCGACCGCCGGGCTGATCGCGCCGGGGGTGCAGTTCGGGTCGGGCAGTGGCTGCTTGTCCGCGGTGTAGCGGTACGTGCAGCTGCCGGGCGCGGGCTGCGGCTGGACGTCGTACGAGCTCTTCGGACCGGGGCCGGTGACGATCGCCGCCGGGGTGGGCGCGGCTCCCGGGGCGGGTGCGACTCCCTGGGTGGGCGCGGCTCCGGGGGTGGGTGCGGCGGAGCCGTGCCCGGTCTGCCGGGCGGTGTGGCCGCCGCCAGACGAGCAGCCTGCGGCTGCGGCGAGCAGGACGGCCGAGGCTATGGCCAGGGCGGCGCGGACGGGAGCCGGCACGGGTTCCTCCAGGTCGGGGCGGTGGGGCGGGCAGGCGGCCGACGGGTCGGCCGGTTGCCGTGCGCCAGCGGACACTACCGTGTCAACGGGGCCGAAGGGGTGACACCACGTCCGGGCGCGGGAGGACCGTGCGGGGCGCGCGGAATCGTTTCCGCGACGCTTCGGGGCCGGGCGGAGCCTGGGCGGGGATCGGGCGGAGGTCGACCGGAAGCGACATCGGGCGGAGCAACCCGGCACGACGCTCAGCACCACCCCCGGGCCGAAGAGCTCCCCGGGCGGCACCGCGGGGGCGGCTACTGCGCCGCGATCCAGTCCGAGACCAGCTCGTCCAACACCCCCAGCGGCAGGCTGCCGTGCCCGATCAGCTGGTGGTGGAACTCCCGGATGTCGAACCGCCCGCCCAGCGCGGCCTGCGCGCGGTCGCGGTGCCGGACGAGCTCCCGGCGGCCGATCAGGTACGCGGTGGCCTGGCCGGGCCAGGCGATGTAGCGGTCGATCTCGTTGCGGACGTTGGCCTCGGTGGTGGCCGTGTTGTCCCGCATGAAGGCGATCGCCCGCTCCCGCGACCAGCCGTAGTGGTGCAGGCCGGTGTCCACGACCAGGCGCACGGCCCGCAGCGCGTCGAGCGACAGCATGCCGAAACGGGAGAGGTCGGAGCTGTACAGCCCCATCTCGTCCGCCAGCCGCTCGGTGTACAGGCCCCAGCCCTCGACGTGGGCGGTCAGCTGGCTGCTCGGCCGGCGCCGGAACTCCGGCAGGTGGTGCAGCGTCTGGGCGACGGCGATCTGGAGGTGGTGGCCGGGCACGCTCTCGTGGAAGGCGATCGCCTCGTACTCGTACCGGAACCGGGTCTGCGGGCGCAGGGTGTTGATCCAGTGGGTGCCGGGCAGGCCGCCCGGGCCGGGCGGCTGGTAGTAGGCGAGCGGCGCGGTCTCCGCCTCGATCGGGTCGATCTCCCGGGTCACGCAGTCGACGATCGGGTAACTGCGGAAGTAGTCGGCCGAGGCGCGGCGGGCGCGTTCCAGCGCGTCGTCGACCAGGGCGATGATCTCCCCGGCGCTGTCGAAGCGCAGCGTGCGGTCCTCGCGCAGCGCGGCGAGCACGGCCTCGGGGCCGGTGATGCCGAGCACCTTGCCGCCCAGCTCGGCGAATTCCTCGCGCAGCACCGCCAGGGTGTCCAGGCCGATCCGGTGGACCTCCTCCGGGGTGAGCCCGGGCCGGGTGAAGCGGGTCACTGCGTCGGCGTAGCCCTCGACGCCGCCGGGCACGTGGCAGACCCCGGCCTCGTCGTCCGGCCGGGCGTCCGCGGCCAGCCGCTGGGCCAGCCCGGCCCGGTAGCGGGCCACGGCCGGGCGGACGCCGTCGCGCACGATCACCCCGGCCCGCTCGGCCTCCGGGCGGCCCTGCAGCGGGCGCAGCAGTTGGTCGTCGGCGGGGCCGGTGGCCAGGTAGGCGTCCAGCTGGGTGATGGCGGCGTCGACGCCGCTGCGCAGCGGCCGGCGGCCGGCGGCGGCCGTGTCCAGGAAGCGCTGCAGGACGGCGTCGAAGTAGCCGGGCAGGCCGGCGAGGCGCTCCAGGTAGGAGTCGGCGCCCTCGTGGTCGACGGAGGTCATGATGAGGGAGGTGAAGGCCTCGTTCTGTGGTGCGGTGATGGTCGCCGAGACGCTGAAGTCGGCCAGCCCGTGGGTGATCTGACCGGTGCCGTTGTCGATCAGCCGCCCGAGCACGCGGTGGGTGACCTGGTCGTCGCCGGTCAGCGCGTCCACCGGCAGCGCTGCCAGCCGCGCCCGGAAGCCCGCCAGTACCTCCCGGTGGCGCAGCGCGGCCTCGCGGGACGGGTCGGGCACCTCGTGGGCATAGCCCTCGACCCCGCTGAGCGTCGCGTCGAACGGGGCGTAGGAGTTCTCGGCGGCGAAGAACTCCGTCGCGAGTGCGGCGAGTGCGGCAGATGTGGCGGATGCGGCGGGGGTGGCCGGCGCGGTGGGTCCGTCTTGGTGCGGCTGGTCGGTCATCGGTCGCTCCCGGGTCCGGTGTGGTCAGTGCGACGAGGGTTCCCTGGGGCGCCCCGGTTGCGCCGATTATTCGGAGTCGGCGGCGACGCGGTCAATACACGGAGCGCTCGATCCACGGAGCGGTCAATACGCGGCGCTGGGGCAGGAGTTCCCCCCTGCCCCCAGCGGCACGTCGCCGACCCGCCGTCAGCGGTAGCCCTCCGGGGCGGCCGGCCTGCCCGCGTCCTGCACCTCGACCAGGTAGCGCCAGCAGTCCGGCCGGCTGCCGTCGCGGTCGGTGAAGCCGTACTCCCGGGCCAGCTGCCCGCTGGACAGCGACTGCCCGTTCCACCGGGAGACCCCGGGGTCGGCGGCGAGGGCGGCGACCGCCCGGCCGACGAAGTACGGCGTCTCGGAGATGCCGAAGTGCGGCTCCCGGGCCACGGCGTCGCGCCAGTTCTCCTCGGTGACGCCGAAGTGCTCCAGCATGATCTCGGAGCGCATCCACCCGGGGGTGAGCGCCAGGGCGGTGGCGCCGCGGGGGCCCAGCTCGTGGCCGAGGGAGAAGGCCATCCGCAGCACGGAGGCCTTGGCGAGGTCGTAGAAGAAGGAGTTCCGGTAGGTGGCGTCGTTGTACTCGGCGGTGCCGTCGGTCATCTCGACGACCAGGCCGCCCGGGCGCCGCAGCAGCAGCGGGAGGGCGTGGTGGCTGGTGACGGCGTGCGTCTCCACCGCGAGGCGCAGCAGCCGCAGGCCGTCGTCCAGGTCGTGCTCCCAGACCGGGACGTTCCAGGCGAACAGCTTCTCGCCGCCCCAGATGTCGTTGACCAGGATGTCCAGCCGGCCCTGTTCGGCGTCGATCCGCTGCACCAGGGCGGCCACCTGGGACGGGTCCAGGTGGTCCGTCGGCACCGCGATGCCCCGGCCGCCGGCGGCGGTGACCAGGTCGGCGGTGTCCTCGATGGTCTCCGGGCGGTCGTACTCCGAGCGCCGCTCCCGGGTGCTGCGCCCGGTGACGTACACCGTCGCCCCGGCGGCGCCCAGCTCGACCGCGATGCCCCGCCCCGCGCCCCTGGTCGCGCCTGCGACCAGGGCGATCCGACCGTCCAGTGCCCCTGCGACCCGTGCCATCCGTGAGCTCCCTGCCTGCCGACGACTGTGCCGACGCCCGTTCCACGGACGTCGGCACCATCGTTGCGCAGGGGTCTGACAATCGGGCCCGGACGGCGGCCGGGCGCGGGGGTCAGCCGGCCTTGGCAGCCTTGGCGGCCTGGGCGGCGGCCTCCTTCTCGTGCTTGTCCTTGATCCGGGCGGTCTCCTTGCGGACGTCCACCTGGTTGGCGCGCTCGTGCTGCAGCCAGAGCGGGTTCTCGGCCTTGATCGCCTCGATCTGCTCGGTGGTGAGCGCCTCGGTCACGCCGCCGCGGGCCAGGCCCGAGATGGAGATGCCGAGCTTGGCGGCGACCACCGGGCGCGGGTGCGGGCCGTTCTTGCGCAGGTCCTGGAGCCACTGCGGCGGGTCGGCCTGAAGCGCGCTGAGCTCCTCGCGGGAGACCACACCCTCCTGGAAGCCGGTCGGCGCCGCGTCGAGGTAGATCCCCAGCTTCTTGGCGGCGGTGGCCGGCTTCATGGTCTGGCTGGTCTTCTGCTTGAGCGATGTCATGGTGACAAGGGTAAGGGAGTGCGCGGGCGCCTACGGTCACGGTCGGTAGCCTTGCCCTGTGACAGAGATGCAGGTGAACCCGTCCTTCCGGCTCGCGTACGTCCCGGGCGTGACCCCCGGCAAATGGGTCCGGGTGTGGGCCGAGCGGCTCCCGGACGTCCCGCTCGACCTCCGCGCGCTCTCGGCCGAGGACGGCGAGGCGGCCCTGCGCGAGGGCACCGCGGACGCCGGACTGGTCCGGCTGCCCGTCGACCGGGACGTGCTCAGCGCGATCCCGCTCTACACCGAGACCACCGTCGTGGTCTTCCCCAACGACCACTTCCTCGCCGCCGCCGAGGAGGCCGAGCTGGGCGACCTCGCCGAGGAGGTGGTGTTCCACCCGCTCGACGACACCCTCGGCTGGCCGGCCGGGCTGCCCGGGCGCCCGGCGATCGACCGCCCGGCCACCACGGCCGACGCGATCGAGCTGGTCGCGGCCAACGTCGGCGTGCTGCTGGTGCCGCAGTCGCTGGCCCGGCTGCACCACCGCCGGGACCTCACCTACCGGCCGGTCGCCGAGGCGCCGCAGTCCCAGGTGGCGCTGGCCTGGCCGCAGGACCGCACGACGGACCTGGTGGAGGAGTTCATCGGCATCGTCCGGGGCCGTACGGTCAACAGCTCGCGCGGGCGCGGTGCCCAGCCGGCGGAGGAGCCGAAGAAGGCCTCTGCACAGCGCAAGCCCCAGCCGCAGAAGGCCGGCGCACAGAAGGCCGGCGCGCAGAAGGGCGGCCCGCAGAAGGGCAAGCCGAGGCCCTCGGCGGGTGGCCGGGGCTCGGCCACCCCCAAGCGCGGCAAGCCGAAGCGCCGTTCGTAGGGCCCCGATCCCGTAGGGCCCAGGTGCTGGCCGGAGCCCGACGGGGCGCGTACCGTCGGGCTCCGGGCGCTGCCCGCCCCATCCGGTCGAGGGGTTGAAGGAGCGGGCCATGTGGCACGACCTGGTGATCGTCCAGATTCCGATCGTGGAGAAGATCCTCCGGACGATCGCGGTCTACGCGTTGATCCTGCTGCTGTTCCGGGTCGCGGGTAAGCGCGGGTTGGCGGGGTTGAACACCTTCGACATGGTGGTCGTCTTCCTGCTGTCCAACGTGGTGCAGAACGCGATCATCGGCAATGACAACAGCCTGCTCGGCGGTGCCATCGGCGCGGTCACGCTGATCGCGGTGAACTCCGCCGTCACCCGCTGGCTGGCCCACGACCCGCGGGCCGCACGGTTGTTGGAGGGCACGCCGACCACCGTGGTGCGCGACGGCGCGCTGGTCCCGGGCGCGCTGCGTGGGCTGGCGCTGCGGGCCTCCGAGATCGAGCACGCCGTCCGCGTCCAGAACGGCGACACCATCCGGGACGTCGCGGTCGGCCGCTTGGAGCCCGACGGTCAGCTGGTGATCACCCTCAAGCCCGACGAGCAGGGCGCCACCCGCGGCGACGTGGAGGACCTGCGGCGTCGGCTGGACACCATCGAGCGCCTGCTCACCACACTGGCGGCCGACCGGTCCAAGGACCGCTGACCCGGGCGGCATCCCAGGGGTCCGGGATCGGAACGGCGGCCTCCGGCCCGGCGGCCGGGGCGGCGTCGGCCGCGACCGAACGTGAATCCGGGCAGGGATACGGCCAGTTGGTGCCGCTGCCGGCGCCGGTGACGCCGGCAGCGGCAGTGCGTCGCGCGGCGGGTGTTCCTGGACGCCGGAACGTACGCCTGGAGTTTCAGCGCGCCCGGCGGGCGAGGGTGGCCGTGAAGGGGCGCGGGGACAGCGAGGCGCTACGGGCCGGGCGGATCCGGCGGCCGGGGGTGGGGATGACGGTCCAGCGGGCGGCGATGGTGGCGATGGCGAGGACGGCCTCGGTGGTGCCGAAGGCGTCGCCGATGCAGCGGCGGGCGCCGAGGCCGAAGGGGGCGTAGGTGCCGGGCACGGGGCGGGCGGTGGTGAGCCAGCGGTCCGGGTCGAAGCGGTCGGGGCAGGTGAACACGTCGGCCCGGCGGTGCAGCAGGTAGGGGCTGTACAGGATGGTGGCGCCGGCCGGGACGCGGTGGCCGCCGAGTTCGGCGTCGGCGGCGACGGTGCGGCTGAGGATCCAGGACGGAGGGTAGAGCCGCAGCGTCTCGGCGACCACGCGGGCGGTGAGCGGCAGCGCGGGCAGGTCCTCGTGGCGGGCGGGGCGGCCGTCGAGCACGGTGTCCAGTTCGCTGTGCAAGCGGTCGCGGAGGGCCGGGTTGGTGGCGAGCAGGGTCCAGGCCCAGGAGAGGGTGGCGGCGGTGGCCTCCATGCCGGCGAGCAGGAAGGTGACCACCTGGTCGTGGATCTCGGCGTCGGAGAGCCCCTGCCCGTCCTCGTCGCGGGCGCTGAGCAGCATGGACAGCAGGTCGTGGTGGTCGGTGCCGGCGGCGCGGTAGTCGGCGATCAGCCGCCGGGTGATCTCCTGCAGGTCCTGCCGGGCGCGGCGGAAGCGGCGGTTCTCCGGGGTGGGAATGCGGTCGGTGCCGGGCAGCGGCAGCATGACGCGCCGGCCGACGCCGCGGGCGATGGTGTCCATGCTGGCGTGGACGGGAAGCGACCCGGCCCGCTCGTGGGCGGCGAACAGGCAGCGGGCCGTCACCGCGGTGGTGAGGCGGTACATCGCGGTGGGGACGTCGACCACGTCGCCGTCGCGCCAGGTGGCGGTGGTGCCGGCGATCTCCTCGGCCATCATCGCGGCGTAGCCGGGCAGCCGGTCACGGTGGAACGCGGGCTGCAGCATACGGCGTTGGCGCCGGTGCGCGGCGGCGGGGCAGGTGGCCAGGCCGTGGCCGAAGACCTCGCGGGCCTTGTCGAGGACGATCCCGCCCTTGTCGTAGGTGCGGTCCTCGGTGAGCAGTCGGCGGACCAGCTCGGGGTGGCAGGCGACGTACGCGTCCAGCGGGCCGAGCCGCAGCCGGACCAGGTCGCCGTGCGCGGGCAGTCCGGCGACGAAAGCGAGCGGGCGGCGGAGGAAGGCGGGGGCGTGGCCGAGCAGGGGGAGGGCGCCGGGGGCGGTGGCCGAGGTGTACTGGGTGGGCACGGGCGTCACCTTGGGGTGGAGGGGAGGACCGGAATGGTTCGCGCTCCCGATCTTTCCCGGAGGCCGTCGGCGAAACGATCTGCGACCGGCGGGCGGGGTGAACGCGGGGGCGCAGGCCGAACGCCCGTGCGCCGTCGGAGCCCGGGGTCCGCGGCTGGGTTTCCGGGGCGACGGGGGGTATCCCCGGGCGCCGCCCCGCCCCTACACTGCGAAGCTCTTGCGAGACTACCGGTCAGTAGGGAATGGGGAGTTCGGATGACCGACGAGCGGGCCCACGGTTTCACCGACGACGCACTCGGCGAGCACGACGCCGTGGCGCTGGCCGCCCTCGTCCGCGCCGGAGAGGTGGCCCCCGCGGAGCTGGCCGCGGCCGCCGCCGCCCGCGCCGCCCGGATCGACGCGACGCTCACCCCCGTCGCCCACGCCTCCTACGACCGGCCGCGGCTGGGCCCGGGCGGCGCCGACGGCCCGCTGTACGGCGTCCCCACCTTCCTCAAGGACAACGTCGACCTGCGCGGGCTGCCGACCACCATGGGCAGCGAGGCCTTCCGGGCCCGCCCGGCCCGGCGCAACGCCCGCTTCACCGACCAGTTCCTCGCCACCGGCCTGGCCGTCCTCGGCAAGACCCGGCTGCCCGAGTTCGGCCTCAACGCCTCCACCGAGTTCGCCACCGCCCAGCCGGTGCGCAACCCCTGGAAGCCCTCGCACTCGGCCGGCGCCTCCTCCGGCGGCTCGGCCGCACTGGTGGCCGCCGGAGTGGTGCCGATCGCGCACGCCAACGACGGCGGCGGGTCGATCCGCATCCCGGCGGCCTGCTGCGGGCTGGTCGGCCTCAAGCCCACCCGGGGCCGCCTGGTCTCCAACGCCCAGGGCGGCAAGCTGCCGATCGACCTCGTCACCGACGGCGTGCTGACCCGCTCGGTCCGCGACACCGCCGCCTTCTTCGCCGCCGCCGAGCGCCACCACCGCAACCCCCGGCTGCCCCCGCTCGGCCTGGTCGAGGGCCCGGGGCGGCGCAGGCTGCGGATCGGACTGGTGACGGACTCGCCGACAGCCACCACCGACGAACCCACCCGTGCGGCCGTCGTGGAGACCGCCGCCCGGCTGGCGGCGCTCGGCCACCACGTGGAGGAGACCACCCTGCCGTTCGGCGAGGAGTTCTCCCGCGACTTCGTCCTGTACTGGGGCTACATCGCCCTCGCCATCGCGCTCAGTGGCCGGCTGATGCTGGACCGCAGCTTCCGGATCAACCGGCTGGACGGCCTGACCACCGGGCTGCGGCGGCTGTACCAGCGGGAGTTCCTGCGCACCCCGGCCGTCCTGCGCCGGCTGCGCCGCGCCGAGGCCGCGTACGCGGGCGTCTTCCGCACCCACGACGTGATCCTCTCCCCGGTGCTCGCCCACACCGCCCCGCCGATCGGCCACCTGAGCCCCAACGTGGCCTTCGACGAGCTGATCGAGCGGCTGCGGCGCTACGTGGCCTTCACCCCGGTCAACAACGTGACCGGTGGGCCCGGCATCGCCCTGCCCACCGGCGCCGCGCCGAGCGGCCTGCCGATCGGCGTCCACCTCTCGGCCGCGCACGGCCAGGAGCGGCTGTTGCTGGAGCTGGCCTTCGAGCTGGAGGCGGACCGGCCCTGGCGGCGGATCCAGGACTGACCGGGCCCGGGACCGGCGGGGTCCGGGACTGACCGGATCCAGGACCGGCGGGGGGCCAGGGCGGCCCTCAGCCCGACAGCACCGCCTGCGCCGCCCGCACCTCGTGGTGCAGCCGGGCCAGCGCGCAGTCGGGGGAGACGCCGTCCGGCTCGGCCTCGGGCAGCGGCCTGCGGCTGCGCAGCGCCTCGGCCAGGTCGGTCAGCTCCCGGGTCAGGGCACCGACCTCGGCCGGGGACGGCGCCGGCGCGCCGTGCTCCACCCGGACCCGGGTGGCGGTCGTGGTGTCCACGATCCGCTCGACCGCGATCACCAGCGGCCACCAGGCCTCGGCCCGGGCCCCCACCGGTGGCGGCTCGGTGAGCGCTCGCTGGAACTCGCTGCGCACGGCGGACAGGTCCCGGTAGAGCCGCCGCCGGCACCGGGCGCGGGCCGGCTGGTCGATGCCGGGCCCGGTGGTGAAGGCCAGCGAGACGTACGTGGCGGTGTCCGCGACGGCGTCGGCCAGCCGTTCCCCGATCCGGGTGTGCCAGGACTCCGGCCACAGCAGGTAGCCGGCCAGCAGCGAGATGCCGCAGCCGACCAGTGAGTCGTACAGCCGGGGCAGCGCCAGGTGGAAGCCCTGGTGGTTGAGCAGGTCGGAGAGCAGCAGGATCACCGGGGTGATGGCCGCGGTCTGGAACGCGTACCCCTTCGCCGACAGCGCCGGGATGAGCGTCGCCAGCGCCGCCATCACCGGTACGTCCCACCAGCCGTGCGGCACCTCGGCCAGCACGGGGGCGGCGATCAGCAGCCCGGCAGCGGTGCCGAGCGCGCGCAGTACCGCCCGGGAGAACACCGAGCCGAAGTCGGGCTTCATCACGAAGGTGACGGTGAGCGACACCCAGTACGAGCGGGGCACCGCGATCACCGACACCAGGATCTGGGCGGCGCCGATGCACAGCGCCAGCCGCAGCCCGTAGCGCCAGGACGCGCCGGACAGCAGCAGCGCGCGGGCGGCCCGGCGGGCGCGGACCTGCAGCGCGGCGGGCCGGCCGAGCCGGTCGGCGGTGGCGTACGGGTCCGGCGCGGCCTCGTGCGCGACGGCCCAGGCGTGGCCGATCGCCTCCACCAGGGCGCGGGTGGACGGCCCGGCCGGGTCGGGCAGCCAGGGCGGCGGGGCCGGCCCGGTGCGCCCTTGCCCGACGGCCTCGGCGAGTTCGCGCACCGCCGCGGGGTAAGCGGGCGGCAGCGGGCCGTACTCGCGCGGGCGCAGCTGTGCCGCCGAGGTGGCCTCCACCACCGGGACGACGGCGTTGAGTTGGGCGAGCAGCCGCACCAGGGCGGGGGAGCGGCCGTGCCGGCGGGTGCGGCGGGCGAGCAGGAGGTCGTAGGACTGGTTCAGCGACTGGGTGAGCGCCTGCCGCCTGCCGTCGTACCCGGGGGTGCCGGTGGCCTCCAGGAAGGCGGCGACCGCCCGGTAGGTGCCGGCCACTGCGGAGCGTTCCGGCGTCCCGCCGCGCAGCGGCCAGGCGAGCAGGGTGAGGCCGAGCACCACCAGGCCGCCGAGCAGCAGCAGGCAGGACGGCAGCCACCAGGGGGAGGGCAGCGGCAGGCCGGCGCCGACCACCGCGTCGAGGAGCAGGAGCAGTCCGGACACCGAGGCGACCGCGCCGATCGAGGAGATCATGCCGGAGACCAGTGCGACGGCGGTCAGCACGGCGACGGCCGTCCAGCCGGCTCCGTACACGAGGGTGCCGAGCAGGACCCCGAGCGAGCCGAACAGCTGCGGCACGGCGATGTTGAACACCCGCATCCGGTACGCGTCCGCGGTGTCCCCGATGACCCCGGACAGTGCGCCCATCGACACCAGCGCGCCGTACCCGGGCCGCCCGGTGGCGGTGCCGACGGCGAGCGGCGCGGCGAGCGCCACCGAGGCCCGGGCCACCGCCGCCCACGGGATCGGCGCGGCCTTGGGCCGCAGGCTCTCGGTCAGCCAGCTGGGCGGGGCGAGCCGGACGGCTCCGGGGCGGCGTGTCACAGGCCCAACGTACGACCCGCCCCGGATCGCGGCCCGCTTGACGGCGGGGTGCAACCGTCGGGAGGCCGTTCTGGTTCACGTCAGGTTTATGTCAATTCCCGAAACATACCCGGGTGGTTATGTCAGCCTCCGAAACATAAAGCGAACCCCAAGGGGCGCCTGAACTGCGCGGATTTCCCTATTGGTAACCGGCCGTCGAGGGTTGACACCATTAGTTGGTCTAGTCCAACGTATGGGGAGCGCGGTTCGGCAAAGGCTGAGGCAGGGTGAGAGTCCTTGCCGAACGGGCGAGTTGGCCCTCTGACGTGGCGGAACCCCGTGGGCGGGGCCCGGGCGGTACGGAGCGTATGCGGACCAGCGTGCGGTCCGCGGGCCGAATTCCACATACGGCGAGTGACGGGCCATCGGCTCGCTGTGCCCGCTTTGTGCGTCCAGGAAGCGCTGCGCCGACTACGAACCATGGAGTGACTGCCCATGCCGAGCCCTGACGGATATCTGCACCGAGCCGCCTCGGAGCGCCCCTACTTCAGCGAGGACGGGGAGAGCTACCTCGCGCGGACGGCACTGCGCGAGGTCCGCAAGACGCACCCGCTGCGGGTGCTCTCCGAGGAGGACTACGCCTTCTGGCAGACCTACGGCTACATCGTGGTCAAGGAGGCCGTCCCGGCCGAGGCCGCGCGCCGCCTGCTCGACTTCGCCTGGGACTTCCAGGGCCTGTCACCCGACCGCCCCGAGGACTGGTACCGCGAGCGCGACTACCGCGACGAACTCGACCAGCACCTGCACATCTACGGCTTCGTCGAGGCCTACCACCACCAGCTGATCTGGGACAGCCGGCAGGCCCGGCGGGTCTACGACGCCTTCGTCGACGTCTGGGACTGTGAGGAGCTCTGGGTCACCCTCGACCGGCTCAACCTCAACCCGCCGAACATCCGCAACCGCGACCGCGCGCTCATCGAGCCCACCGACAAGGGCTTCGACATCGAACTGCACTGGGACGTCGACACCGTCCAGGGCATGCTGCCCCAGCGCGTCCAGGGCATCATCGCGCTCGACGACACCCACCCCGACCACGGCGGCTTCCAGTGCAACCCGGAGCTGTTCCGCCGCTTCAACGAGTGGCAGGCCGCCCAGCCGGCCGACCGCGACCCGATCCGCCCGGACGTCGACCGCACCGAGTTCCCGGTGGTGCGGCCCGAGTTGAAGGCCGGCGACCTGCTGATCTGGAACGGCCTGCTCGCCCACGGCGTCGCCCGCAACACCTCCGAGAGCGGCGTGCGCGCCGTGCAGTACCTGTCGATGATGCCCGCGCTGGAGGAGGCCGAGCAGATGCGCCGCTCCCGGGTGGAGTCCTGGCGCACCCTCGCCACCCCGGACTGGAACCGCACCCTGGTCGGCGACGCGACCCGCCACGAGTCGCTGCGCTACGGGCCCGCCGAACTCACCGAGCTCGGCGAGCGGCTGCTCGGCCTGCGCTCCTGGGGCGGCCGGGAGTTCGCCGACCACAAGCCCGCCGACCACAAGCCCGCCGAGTCCACGGGGGAGCCGGAATGCGCGCCGTCTGCCTGACCCTGCCCACCAACCGCGAGTGCGCGGCCACCATCGCCGCGATCGGCGCCGAAGCCGCCTACGCCGCACGGCGGTTCGGCGTCCGGGTGCACCTGCTGATCCTGGACTCCGCCGATCCCGCCGAGTTCGAGCGGCACGCCGAGGCCGTCGCCGCCCTGTCCGCGGTGGCCCTGCCCGCCGCCGGGCAGACGGACGCGGGGCAGGTGGACCCCGGGCAGGTGGTCGCCGGGCAGGTGGTCGTCCACCACCTCGACGAGGCCGCCCAGCGCACCTTCCTGCGCGACGTGATCGAGCGCTCCGGGGCCGCCGGGCCCGACAAGCTGCTCGACCTGATGCTCCCCGACGCCGTCTCCTACGGCGCCTGCACCAACCGGGCGTTCCTGCTCGCCGGCGCGCTCGGCTGCGACTCCGTGCACCGCCGCGACTCCGACAGCGCCTACCAACTGCTCGACGGCGAAGGGGTGTTCCCGATCGAGCACGAGCTCGCCACGCTCGGGCTCAAGGCCGCCGACGCGGCCGCCGCCATCACCGAGGACACCCTCGACCCGGTGCACGCCGACAAGCCCGTCGCCCTGGTCGGAGGCTCCTTCGTCGGTGAACTCTCCGTCGACATCGGCGAGATCCGCGAACTCGACCCGGACGCCTACCACCAGGTCGTCGCCCTCTGGGCGCCCACCGGCGCCAGCGAGGAGGACCGGCGCGAACTCGTCGCCGAGTCCTTCACCGGCGGCGGCACCGACCCGTTCACCGCCGACCGGGCCGTGCTCGACCTGCCCGACATCTGGCGGATCGACATGTGCAACGTCGCGCTGGACCACGAGGTCTACGACCGCGTCCCGCTGCCGCCCGCCACCGCCACCATCGGCAGCGACTACTTCCTGCTGCACCTCGTCCGCGATGCCACCCTGCCCGGCGTGGTGCACAACCGCCACATCGTCAACTACTACACCCCGGAACGGCGTACCGGCCCCGGCTTCACCGCCTACCAGCTGCGCTACGCCAAGTTCCTGCTCTCCATGCTCTACCTGTACCCGGTCTACTTCGAGATGGAGGCGGCCGGCGGCGCCCTCCTCGACGAGGCGCACCACGTCCGCCCCGACGTCATCGCCGACTCGGCCCGCCGCAGCGCCGCGACGGACCGTGCGGAGAACCACCGGCGGCTCGCCGCACTGGACCACTGTTACCGGCAACTCGGCGGGAAGTACGCCGAGTTCGCCGACCACCTGGCGCCCCAGCGGGCGCGTCTGCTCGACGAGGCGCAGGCGGACATCGAGGACTTCGCGCTGCTGATCGACGCGTGGGGCCCGCTCATGCGGGCGAGCAAGGCCACCCCCGCCGACCGGCTGCCGCGGTAGCCGCACCGGGAGCCATTCGTGATACGTCAGACCACCGCCCACCGCGCCCCGGCGCACCACACCACCGCACACCACAGCACTGCGCACACCGGCATCGCGCCGACCCCGGCCGCGTACGACCGGACGGCGATCCGCGCCGCCCTCGCCGCTGCCACCGACGACCGGATCATCTACGACCTCGACGGCATCGAGCGCCAGTACGCCGCCCTGATCGGCGAACTGCCGGGCGTCGCCGTCCGGTTCGCGATGAAGGCCTGCCCGGTGGACGAGGTGCTCGACCACCTCGCCGCGCTCGGCTCCGGCTTCGACGCGGCCAGCCCGCAGGAGATCGACCAGGCGCTGCGCACCGGGGTGAGCCCGGACCGGATCCACTACGGCAACACCATCAAGTCCGACCGCAACATCGCGCAGGCCTACCGGCTGGGCGTGCGCGACTTCGCCACCGACAGCCTGGAGGACGTCGCCGCGATCGCCGAACACGCCCCCGGCGCCCGGGTGTTCTGCCGGGTCGCCACCACCGGCGACGGCGCCCTGTGGGGCCTGAGCCGCAAGTTCGGCTGCTCGCCCGAGGACGCCCTGCGCGTCCTGGACGCGGCCCGCGCGGCCGGCCTCACCCCGTCCGGACTCTCCGTGCACGTCGGCTCCCAGCAGATGACCGCCGAGGCCTGGGGCGCCGCCGTGGAGTCGCTCGCCGCCGTCCTGGAAGCGCTCAACTGGCGCGGCATCACCCTGGAGCGGATCAACCTCGGCGGCGGCCTGCCCGCCCTCGGGGTCCTCGACCGGCACGGCCGCCCGCTCGACCCGCCGCTGGACAAGATGTTCGCGGTCATCCGCGACGGCATGGAGCGGCTGCGCACCGTCAACGCCGCGCCGCTGGAGTTCCTGATGGAACCCGGCCGTCACCTGGTCGCCGACCACGGCGCCATCCGCGCCCACGTCGCCCGGCTCTCCTCCCGCCGCCAGCTCGACGGCACCCGCGAGGACTGGCTCTACCTGAGCTGCGGGAAGTTCAACGGCCTGTACGAGATGGACGAGCTCCAGTACCGGCTCGAATTCCCCACCCACCCCGGCGGCCAGTTCGTCAACGCCGTCGTCGCCGGGCCGACCTGCGACAGCGACGACGCGTACGCCCCGGAGGACGGCCTGGTCCGGGTCCCGCGCGCGATCGCCTCCGGCGAGCCGGTCTGGATCCACTCCTGCGGTGCGTACGCCACCGCCTACACCACCCGGGGGTTCAACGGCTTCGAGCCGCTGCCGTACACCTGCATCGGCGGGACCGGCGGCTCGGACGGAGGTGCCGCGTAGATGACCGGCATCCGGATCAGGCTGCTCCGGGAGGACGACTGGGACGGCGTGGTCGCGCTGGAAGAGCGCGCCTACGCGGCCAGCGGCCTGTCCGAGGGCCGCGAGGCGCTGCGCTCGCGCCACCGCGCCTCGCCCGACACCTGCTTCGTCCTGGAGCACGCCGGCGGCTTCGGCGGCTACCTGCTGGCCCTGCCCTACCCGCTGTTCCGGTGCCCGGACCTCAGCCGGTCCGAGGCCGGCGGCGTCCGCGCCACCAACCTGCACGTCCACGACGTGGTCGTCTCCGAGGAGCTGCGCGGCCGCGGACTGGCCCGCGGGATGCTGCGCCACCTGGAGGAGACCGCCCGTGCGGGCGGCTACCGGACCCTCTCCCTGGTGGCCGTCCGCGGCTCGCAGGTGCTCTGGGCCCCGCTGGGCTACCGGGCCCGCCCCGAGATCGGACTGCCCGCGAGCTACGGCCCCGAGGCGGTCTACATGGCGATGCCGCTGAGCCCGGCCGCCGCCTCCGCTGCGGTCCCGGCCCCGGCTGCGGCCCCGGCCTGGTCGCCGACCCCCTCCACCGACCCGTCCCTCGGGTTCCCACCCAGAGCCGAAGTGGGCTGATGCACATGTCCCCCGTTCGCGACGACTTCCGCCGGTCCCAACTGGCCATCGCCGCACTGTTCTTCCTGCTCGGCTTCCAGTACGCGACCTGGGTCTCCCGGATCCCCGCGCTGAAGACCGGGCTCGACCTCGGCGAGGCCCAGATCGGCCTGCTGCTGATGACCTGCGGGGTCGGCGCGGCGGTGTCCTTCCCGCTGGTCGCCGTCTTGATGCGGCGGTTCGGCTCCCGCCTGCTGGCGGTGGTCTCCGCGCTCGCCCTCGGCGGCGTCCTGCTCGCGCTGTCCGTGGTGCCCGACTACCCGGTCACCCTGCTGGTGCTGTTCTGCGACGGCGTCGCCGTCGGCTGCCTGAACGTCGCGATGAACGCCCAGGGCGCGGCACTGGAGGCCCGCTACGAGCGGACCACCATGTCCCGCCTGCACGCCACCTTCAGCGCCGGCTCGCTGTTCGCCGCGCTGCTCGCCTCCGGCGTCACCGCCGTCACCGGCACGATGGTGGTCCACTTCGGAGTGGCCGCCGCGCTGCTCGCGGTGCTGGTCGTGGTCGCCCGGCCCGGACTGCTGACGGACGAGGGGCAGGCCACGGCGCAGGAGGCCCCGGCGTCGAGAAAGGACCGCCGCCGGTTCGTCCTCCCCGCCGCGGCGACCCTGTGGATGGGCCTGGCGATGGTGTTCGGCACCGTCACCGAGGGCGCCATGAACGACTGGTCCGCGCTCTACCTCAAGGACGTCGTCAACGCCGGCGCCGGGCTCGCCCCGATGGGCATCGCGGTCGTCTCGGTGATGATGGTGCTCGCCCGGATCTTCGCGGACGGCTGGCGCACCCGCTTCGGCGACGGCCGGATCGTCCGGGCCGGCAGCCTGCTGGCCGGCGCCGGGCTGGCCCTCGCCCTGCTCGTCGGCGGCGTCGTGCCGACCCTGCTCGGCTTCGCCTGCGTCGGCCTCGGCGTCGCTGCGGTCACCCCGTGCGTCTACGTCGCCGCGGCCCGCCGGGGCGCCGACGCGCTCTCCCTGGTCGCCGCGATGGGCACCACCGGGCTGCTCGCCGGGCCCGCGGTGATCGGCTTCATCGCCGACGCCACCAGCCTGGTGTGGGGCATGGCCGCCGTCGCCGCCTCCGCCGCGATCGTCTCGCTCTGCGCGACCCGGATCGGCTGGCCCGCGGCGCAGCCCCGCACCGAGCCGCTCGACGGCCGGCTCGCCCCGGACGCTTCCTGAGCGTCCGCTCCCCCCGACCCCCTCACCCGTGCGTCAGGGGCAAGCCCGCCGGTCGGGGCGGTGTGTGACGGTGTGTCGGCGTCGAGGGTCTTCTAGAGTCGCCTGCGGTATGACCGTATGACTGTGAGCCGCACTGAGAGGCGAGAGCACCATGAGTGAGCAGGCCCCCGAGCCGTACCTGCCCGTCGACGAGGACTGGCAGACCGCGCTGGCCGTCGTCGCGCACCCGGACGACATGGAGTACGGCGGCGCCGCGGCCGTCGCGCGGTGGACGGCGCAGGGCAAGAAGGTCGTCTACGTGATGGTCACCAGCGGTGAGGCCGGGATCGACTCGATGAGCCCCGAGGAGTGCGGGCCGCTGCGGGAGGCGGAGCAGATCGCCTCGGCGCGCGTGGTCGGGGTGGACACCGTCGAGTTCCTCGGGCACCCGGACGGCGTGGTGGAGTACGGGCTGCCGCTGCGCCGGGACATCGCCCGGGCGGTGCGCCGGCACCGGCCGGACGTGGTGATCACCAGCAACTTCCGGGAGACGTACGGCGGGACGTTCCCCAACCAGGCCGACCACATCGCGGTCGGGCGGGCCGCCCTGGACGCGGCGCGGGACGCCGGCAACCGGTGGGTGTTCCGGGAGCTGCTGGCCGAGGGCCACGAGCCGTGGAACGGGGTGCGGCAGGTGTGGGCGGCGGCCTCGCCGGAGTCGAGGCACGCGGTGGACACCACCGAGCACTTCGACCTGGGGGTGGCCTCGCTGGAGGAGCACAAGGCGTACCTGGCCGGGCTCGGTGGGGCGATGGCGGACGCCCGCGAGTTCCTGGAGGGCTTCGGGCGGGGTGCGGGCAGCCGGCTCGGGGTGCGGTTCGCGGTGCCGTTCGAGGTGTTCCCGCTGCGCTGAGCCGCGCTACCGGGCGTCGGGGTCGGGGTCGCTTTCGGCATCCGTGCCGGAGCCGGAGCTGGAGCCGGCGTCGGCGTCGGAGCCGGCGTCGGAGCCCGGGTCCGTGCGGCTCCGGCGTCGGTAGCGCAGCACCTGCCGGAGCAGGAGGGCCGCGACCACCAGCCCGAGGCCGACCGCGAACCAGAGCTGGTAGCGGATGGCCGTCCGGTAGACGGTGCCGATGTTCGCCCCGGCCAGGTAGCCGAAGGTCGCCCAGACACCCGTCCACAGCGCGGCGCCGAGCAGGTTGAACGGCTGGAACCGGCGCCAGGGCATCTCCGTCGTCCCGGCGATGATGCCGTTGGCCTGGCGCAGCCCGTCCACGAAGCGGGCGACCGTGACGACCTCCCCGCCGTGCCGGGCGAAGAAGCCGTCCGCGCGTTCCATCCGGGCCGGGGTGAGCAGCACGTAGCGGCCCCAGCGGTGGACGAAGGCGCGCCCGCCGGTGTGGCCGATCAGGTAGCCGAGACTGTTGCCGAGCGCGGCGGCGGCGAAGGCGATCAGGACGACGGCGGCGAAGTCCAGGTGTCCGGTGCCGGCGTAGACCGAGGCCAGCACCAGGATGGTCTGCCCGGGCACCGGGATGCCGCAGTTGTCGAGCAGCACGAGCAGCGCCACCGCGAGGTACCCGTAGTGGTCCAGCAAGGGCGCGAGCCCGGCGAGGGCCCCGGGCAGCGGGGTCGTGGGGGCGGACACCGCTCCTCACCACCTCGTCCCGGTGGGATGCGGGGCGGTGGGGGCGTCGGTCAGCGCTTCGCCGTGCGGTGTTCGATGTTGCAGTCGGGGCCGGGATAGATCAGACCCTCGTGGCCGTCCTCGAAGCGGACCATGTACGGCGGTTCGCCGTCCACGCCGCGCACCTCGACGATCTCGCCCTTCTGGTCCACCATGCCCACCGACTTGCTGTGGATGTGGAGCTGGTCACCTACCGCTGCGTGCATCGTCTGCTCCTCGGGTCGTGGCGGCCGCCTCCGCGGCCGTCCGCTTTCCGCTGCTCTCCACTGTGCTGCGACGACGGCGGGCTCGCAACGGCTCGGGCGGACGGGAGGTGCGGGGCGGGTGGTGCGGGGCGGGTGGTGCCGGGCCCCGGCGGGGGCACCGGAGCGGCCTCAGCCGGCGGGCGGCTGCTCCACGAGGTAGGAGCGGAGCAGCCGCTTGCACTCGGCGATCAGCGCCGGATCGCCCTCCGGGCTCCCGCGGAAGGCCAGCTTGAGCACCGCGTCGGCGGCCTCCAGGGCCACCCGCAGGGCGAGGGTGAACGCCGCCGGATCGCCCGTCGCGAACACCTCGCCGCCGAGGGCCTGCAGGCGCAGTGCGACGGCGGTGTTGTTGTCCACGCCCGCGTCGAGCAGGTGCCGGTCGTCCCGGAGGCCGGTGGGGGCGGCCACGTCGGCGAGTCCGAAGTCGACCTGGCCGAAGCCGGGCACCGCGCGCTTCATCGCCACGAACTCGTCCACCGCGAGGTCGGTGAACCGGGCCGGGCCGACCGGTGCGTCGGCCGCGAGCCGGCGGTCGAGCCGCTGGAGGTACTGGTCGAGGTTGCGGGTGGCGAGGGCGGCGAGCAGGTCCTCCTTGCCGGCGAAGAACTGGTACAAGGTGCCGATCGGCACCCGGGCGCGCTGGGCGACCTCCTTGGTGGTGAGCGCGGTGGCGCCGACCTCGTCGAGCAGCCCGGCGCAGGCGTCGAGGATCCGGCCGTACCGCTCCTGGCTGCGCTGCTGGACCGGACGGCGTCTGGTCGCGAGGGTCCGTCCGGCGCTCGCATGACTCTGCTCGCTCATGACGTCACTGTGCCGCATCCGCTGTTCCGGCGGCGAATCACCGGGGCGAAACCGTCCCCGAGTGTCCGGTGGGGCGCGTGTCGACTGGTGGCCGGAGCTGAACGCCATGGTGGCGGGAAGGTGTCCGGGAGTCGGCCGTGGTCTTGTCGTGAACGCGAACGCCGGTTCATACTCCCTACCGGAACCACCTTGCGTGATCACTTCATGCCCCTCCGTGGTGAACGAGTGTCAGCTGTGGCGCGATGGACGAATCCGGCGCCACCCGACGTCTGGATGATCCCGTGCGTTTCCTTGAACCCGTCCCGGTCCGATCAGCCGTGCCCGGCTGTGCGTCCGCGCCCGGCTGTGCGTCCCGTCGTCCTGAAGGAGGGGGCCGGTTCGTTGACGCCGACTTCCGGAGGGCGTGACGCCCTGGACCGTGACGCCCTGGACACCGAGCAGCGCCGCCAGTTCCTGGAGTCCGGGTACCTGGTCCTGCCCGGTCTGGTGCCGGAACCGCTCGGGGCCAGACTCGTCCCCGAGGTGGACCGGTGGGTGGACGACGGCCTGCGGGCCCGGTCGATAGCCGCCTGCACCGATCCCGCCCGGTACGGCCCGCCCCCGCTGCTGGAGCTGGAACTGCCGGCCCACGGCGAACTCCTCACCCACCCGGCGCTGTTACGGACGCTGTCCCGCCTGATGGGGCCGTCCTTCGTCTTCCACCACCTGCACAGCGACCGCCAGGCCCCGGGCATCCCCGGCAAGTCCTGGCACCACGACTGCGAGCCCAACGACCGCTCCGACCCGTCGCTGCTGATGATCCACGCACTGCACTACCTCGGCGGCCTGGACGAGAAGGTCGGCAGCCTGGCCGTCTTGCCGGGCTCGCACCGGCGGACCGTCGGGAAGACGGCGTTCGCCCACCACGGCACCGCCGAACTGCCCGGCGAGGTGGTCATCGACCGGCTGTCGGCCGGCTCCACCGTGCTGCTCAACTCGGCGCTGTTCCACACCCGCAGACCCGCGCCGGAAGGCCCGGGCAGACCCCGGTACTTCATCGACGCGTCCTACTGCCAGGTGGGGGCGCGCTGGCGCCCGGTGAAGCCGTACTGGCGGCAGATGCTCGCCCGGGCCCGCGAACTGGGCCTCGCGGCGGGCCAGTGGCCGGAGCTGTTCGCGGAACGGCACTTCACCGAGTACACGAGAACCGTCTGAGGAGCATCGCGTGGAGATCGTCACCGCCGTCGCCTACGCCGAGGTCCACGACGCCTACCTGCGGGACCACCCGGTGGAGCGCACCCACGAGGCGAACAGCAACCAGGCCGGCGAGGAGAACCTCGAACGCGCCGACCGGATCCCCGGCGGCTGGTGGCGGGTCCGGCTCTCGCGCGCGGACGTCCTCGACGTCGTCCTGCCCTGGCACCTGAGCGAGGGCGGCGAGCGCGAGCTCGTGCCCCGCGCCGGCCTGACGGTGGCCGAGGCGGCCGAGCGCATCCGCTCCGACGGGCCCGCCTGGTTCGCCGCGAACCCGGTCTGCGCGGCCAAGCTCCGGCTGCTGCGGTGGGCCCCGTTCACCCCCGTCTACCTCGGCACCGGCCCGGTCGACCACCCCGACTACACGGACCTGCTGGTCCGGGAGGGACTGATCCACATCGACGGCCTGCACCGCATGCTGGCCTGGGAACTGGCCGGGCGCCTGCCCGACCGGCCCGGGCTGGACGGGTTCCTCGCGGGCGACCCCCGGCTCGTGGGCCCGCGCCCGGCCCGGACGGTCCGCGCCGCCGGGGCCACCCGGACGGGAGACGAGCCGGCGTGACCTCCGCGACCCAGCACGTCCGGTCGACGCCGTCCACCCGGTCGCTGTCCGGGCTCCTGTCGCGCCTCGCCCGGGTCCACCCGGACCGGCCCGCCCTGACCGACGGCGACCGCGCCCTCGACTACCGGGCCCTCGACGCGGCGGCGGCGCGGATCGCGGCCCGGCTGGCCGCGTCCGGCACCGGCCCGGGCGACCGGGTCGCCCTGCTCGGGCCCCGGGACGCCCGCATGCTGGTGCTGCTGTACGGCGTGCTGCGCTCGGGCGCGGCGGCGGTGATGGCCGATCCGGACTGGTCGGCCGCCGACCTCGCCCGGCGGCTGGCGGCCGTCCGGGTCGGCCGGGTGCTCAGCACCGAGACGGCCTTCCGGGGACCGGCGGGCCACCCGGCCGAGCTGGTGGACGTCGACGGGGTGGCCGGGCCCCTGCCCGGCGGGCCGACCGCTGCCGAGCCCGGTGCCGCGGAGCCGGGTGCCGCCCCCGGTGCGGCCGACGACCCCGCGTACCTGTCCTTCACCTCGGGGTCGAGCGGCGAGCCCAAGGCGGTGGTCGTCACCCACGCCAACGCGGTTCACTACGCCCAGGCACTGGCCGACCGGCTCGGGTTCACCGCGGCCGACGCCCCGGGCATCGCGCACGTCACCACGCTGGCCGCCGACCTCGGCCACACCGCCTGGCTGCTCGCCCTCGCGGTCGGCGGCTCGGTGCACGTCGTGCCGGATGGCGAGGTGCGCGACCCGGAGGCCTTCTGGGCGTCCCTGCGGCGCGCCGGGGTGTCCGTACTCAAGACCACCCCCTCGCACCTGACCGCCCTGCTGGAGGGCCGGCCCGCCGATACCCCGACCCTGCACACCCTGCTGCTCGGCGGTGAGGCACTGCCGCGCCCGCTCGCCGCCGCCCTGCTCGACACCGGTGCCACCGCCCGGCTGGTCAACCACTACGGCCCGACCGAGACGACCGTCGGCGCCACCTGCTTCCTCGCCACCTCCGCCCGCCGGCTCCCGGTCGACGAGCCGACCGTCCCGATCGGCACCGGGATCGGCGAGGTGCGGCTCACCGTGCTGGACGGCGAGGGCCGCCCGGTGCCCGACGGCGCGGTGGGGGAGCTGTTGATCGGCGGCCGGGGCGTCAGCGCCGGCTACTTCGGCCGGCCCGCCGAGACGGCGCGCGGATTCGTCCGGCACGACGGTGAACTCATGTACCGCACGGGCGACGTGTGTCGCCGCCGGGCGGACGGGGAGCTGGTCTTCCTCGGTCGGGTGGACCGCCAGGTCAAGATCCGGGGCTACCGGGTCGACCTCGCCGAGATCGAACGGGCCATGGACGGCTTCCCGGGCGTGGTCCGCTCCGCCGTGCTGGTCAGGGAGACCGCGGTGGGGAGCCAACTCCTCGGTGCGGTACGGATGGTGGGCGGATCCGGCGAACCGGCCGGGATCGGCTCCTACCTGCGCGACCGGCTGCCCGGGTACTCGGTGCCGCAGCCGGTCCTCGCGCTGCCGGAGTTCCCGGTCGGGCCGAACGGCAAGCTCGACCGGGAGCGGCTGGCCGAGCTGGTGACCGAACTGGTCGAGGCCCGGGCGGAGTCGGGGCCGTCCACGGGCGGGCTCGCGCTGGCCCGGACGATAGCCGAGTTCTGGGCGGGCGCCCTGGGCCTGCCCGCGGTCGGGCCGCACACCGACGTGCTGGGCCTCGGCGGGGACTCCATCCTCGCGATGCGCACCGTCGCCCTGCTGCGCCGGTCGGGCCTGCGCGTCCACTACGACGACTTCTACCGGCACCCGACCGCGCACGGCCTGGCCTCGGCCGCCACTGCGACGGCCCCCGCCGGGCCGGATGCCCCCGCGCCGCCCGCGGCGCGGACCGGCGACGGCGACCGTGGGGTTCAACTCGCGCCCGCCCAAAGGTGGTTGTATCGGCAGCGGTCCGTCGACGACCTGCGGCACTGGAACCAGTCCGTCCTGCTGCGCTGCCGAACGGCCGTCGACCCGGCCGCGCTCTCGACCGCCCTCGCGGCCGTCCTGGAACGCCACCCGGCGCTGCGGCGGCCCCTCTCCCCGGACGGCTACGGCGAACCCCGGCCGGTGGCCGACCTCGACCCGCTCTCCTTCTCCCGGATCCCGCGGACGGCGGGCCCGATCGCCGAGACCGTCGCCGGGGTCTGCACCGAACTCCACCGCAGCATGGACCCGTTGGCCGGCCGGCTGCTGCGCGCCCACCTGTTCACCGGACCGCCCGGCACCGACGACCGGCTCGCCCTGATCGCGCACCACCTGGTGGTCGACGGGCTGTCCTGGCGCATCCTGCTGGACGACCTCGCCCACGCCTACCGGGCGGCGCTCGACCGGAAACCGGCCGACCTGCCGCCGACCCCGGACTTCTACCAGTGGGCCGCCGCCGCTCCCGCCCCGGCGCCTCTCGTACCGGCGCCTCTCGTCCCGGTGCCGGAGCCCGTGGTCCGTACGCAGCCGGCGGCCGTCGGCTGGACGCTCGACGAGGACGGCACCGCCCGGCTGGTCGGCCGCCACGGCGGCGGGACCGGCCTGGAGGCCTTCCTGCTGGCCGCCTTCGCCGGGGCCGTGACCGGCTGGAGCGGCCGGCCGGACCTCACCGTCGAGGTGGAGACCCACGGCCGGGACACCGCCGGTGACCCGGGCGAATTCCTCGACACCGTCGGCTGGTTCACCGCCGTCAAGCGGCTGGTGGTCGAGTCGTCGGGCGGTCCCGAGACGGCGGCGCAGCGGCTGCGCGAGGCCCCGGTCCAGCCGATGGACGGGCCCGGCCCCCGCCCCGCCGCCGGATTCAACTTCCTCGGCACCTTCCGGCTGCCCGACGAGCCCGCGCTGGACTGGACGGTCGCGGACGAACAGGCCGGCGTGGCCCGCTGCGCCGGGGGAGACCCGCTGTACGACCTGCGCCTCACCGCCCGGATCGTGGAGAACCGGCTGGTCGCCGACCTCGTCTACGGGTGGCCCGGCCTGCCGCACCCCGCCGCCGAGCGGATCGTCGCCGCCTTCGCCGAGACCGTGGCCGCCGAGGCCGAGGCCGGGGCCGAGGCCGGGGCCGGTACCCGGGCTGAGGCGGGAGGCGGGGCACGGTCCGCGCAGCCCGTCCGGGCGCCGCTGTCGACCTCCGGCCAGCTGCTCCACCCCGGTACCCGGGCACCGGCCGCACCGGCCGCACCCGTCTCATCGGCGGCCCGGGCCACGGTGCGCGAACCCGCCCGGGTGCTGCTCACCGGCGCCACCGGCTACCTGGGGCGGCACCTGCTCGACGCCTTCGTCCAGCGGGGTGCCCGGGTCACCTGCCTGGTCCGGGCCGAGCACGACGCCGCCGCCGTCCGGCGGCTGGGCGCCGCCGCCGTCGACGACGGCCGGGCCCAGGTCGTCGCCGGGGACATCGACCGGGAGGGGCTCGGCCTGTCCCGGGCCGGGCTGGCGCGGGCCCGCGGCGCGCAGATCGTCGTGCACGCCGCCGCGGACGTACGGCTGGTGGCCTCGCCGGACGACCTGGAGCGGACCAACCACACCGCGGTGCGGCGGCTGCTCGGCTGGGTCGACGAGCACGCCCCGACGGCCCGGGTCCACCACGTCTCCACGCTCGCCGTCGCGGGCGGCGTCGACGGCCCGCCCCGCCGCTTCAGCGAGGCCGACCTGCGGATCGGCCAGCACTTCCGCACCCCGTACGAACGGACCAAGTTCGCCGCCGAGCAGGCCGTCCGCGCCTGGGCGGCCACCGGCCGCGCCGCCTACCTGTACCGCAGCGGACACATCGCCGCGCACAGCCGCACCGGCGCGTTCCAGGCCAACATCGGCGACAACCGGATTTACCAGCTCATCCGCGGCTACCTGCTGGCCGGGGCAGCCCCGCGTCGGCCGCACACCGCCTTCGCGTTCTCCCACGTCGACACCGTGGCCGCCGGGATCGCCGCGATCGCGCTGGACCCGTACGCCGCGCCCGGCGCCTACCACGTCGAGACGCCGCACGAGACGCCGCACGACGAACTCGTGCGCTGGCTCGCCGCCCACGGCCACCCCGTCCGGCTCACCGACGACGAGACCTTCGCGGCGGCGATCGCCCGGGCCGAGCGCGACCACCCGACGGAGGCCGGGCTGGCCGCCGCGTGGTCCCTGCAGGAGGAGCGCAACGTCGTCGTGGACAGCACCTACACCACCTCCGTACTCGACCGGCTGGGGGTCCGGTTCACCGCCGCCACCCCGCAGTGGTGGTCGGCCGCGCTCACCCGGGCCGCCGAGGTCGGCTACCTGCCGCCCGTCGCGCCGCCGCACTGACCCGGCCACCGGGCCGCGCCGCCGATCCGCCCACCGAGCCGCCCATCGACCTGCCGACCCACCTGCCGACCCACCTGCCGACCGATCCGTCGACCACGCGCGCCACCGATCCCGTTCACCCAGACCCCATGGAAGGCGGACCCCGTGTCCCAGCTCTCCCCGGTGCTCAAGCAGGCCACCCCCGTCGTCGCCACCCGCGGCGAAGGACTCCACCTCTTCGACGCCGCCGGCCGCCGCTACCTCGACTTCACCTCCGGCGTGGGGGTGACCAGCACCGGCCACTGCCACCCGCGCGTGGTCGAGGCGGTCCGCGAGCAGGCCGGCCGGCTGATCCACGGCCAGTACACCACCGTGCTGCACGACCCCCTGCTCACCCTGACCGAGCGGCTCGGCGAGGTGCTGCCGCCCGGCCTGGACTCGCTGTTCTACGCCACCGCCGGCACCGAGGCGGTGGAGGCCGCGCTGCGGCTCGCCCGGCACGCCACCGGGCGGCCGAACGTGATCGTCTTCGAGGGCTCCTTCCACGGCCGCACCATGGGCGCGGCCGCGCTCACCACGGCCGGCACCCGCTTCCGCGCGGGCATCGGCCCGGTGATGCCCGGGGTCGCGGTGGCGCCGTTCCCGGACGCCTTCCGGCTCGGCCTGAGCCTCGGGCTGAGCGAGGAGGAGGCGGTCGAGCACGCCCTGCGCGGACTCGACCAGGTGCTCGCGACCGCCAGCGCCCCCGCCGAGACGGCGGCCATGTTCGTCGAACCGGTGCTGGGCGAGGGCGGCTACGTGCCCGCCCCGGCCGGGTTCCTCGCCGGGCTGCGCGAGCGCGCCGACCGGCACGGCATCCTGCTGGTCGTCGACGAGATCCAGACCGGCTTCGGCCGCACCGGCCGGTTCTGGGCCCATCGGCACCACGACGGCGTGGTGCCCGACATTCTGATCACTGCCAAGGGCCTGGCCAGCGGCTTCCCGCTGTCCGCGATCGCCGCGCCGACCGAGCTGATGCGGCGGGCCTGGCCCGGCTCGCAGGGCGGCACCTACGGCGGCAACCCGGTGGCCTGCGCCGCCGCGCTCGCCACACTGGACGTCATCCGGGACGAGCGGCTGGTCGACAACGCCGCCGAGCAGGGGCGGCGCCTGCTCGACGGCCTGCGGGCGGTCGCCGCCGCAGCTCCTGGCGTCGCGGACGTCCGGGGGCCCGGGCTGATGATCGGCAACGAGTTCTGCCACCCGGACGGCTCCCCCGACCCGGACGCGGCCCGGCGCGCCCAGCAGACGGCCGCCGACCTCGGCCTGCTGCTGTTGATCTGTGGCGTCCACCTCAACGTGGTCCGGATGATCCCGGCGCTGGTGGTCACGGCCGAGCAGATCGACGAGGCGCTGGCGCTCTGGTCGAAGGCGGTGGCGGCGAGCGCCGCCCAGCAGTAGCGACAGCCGCGGCACAGGAGGAGAGAGGAGTGGTTCAGCACATGCACGACGACACGGTGTCCGAAATCGGCTGGAGCAGCGCGGACTTGGAGGCGCGCCGGGAGCTGTGGTCGCTCGCGCTCGACGAGGGGGAGCGGCGGCTGCTCTGGGCGGACGCGCGGGCCGAGCGCTGGGGCGCGGCCGAGCCGGTCCGGGCGAAGCTGCGCGCGTTCGTCCACGGCAGCACCGGCTCCGTCGGCGTCACCCACGTCGGCGGGCTGGTCGATCCGACCGCCCCGGAGGCGGACGTCACGGCCGCCCTGTCCTTCCTGCTGCGGGACTTCGGCGAGATCGTCCCGCAGAACGGGCGCGGCGACCTCACCCAGGTGCTGAGCGACCAGGACGGCGACGGCAACACCGAACTCGGCTTCCACTGCGACACCTGCGACCTGCTCGTCCTGCTCTGCCTGCAACCCGCTTTCCACGGCGGCGGGTTGACCAAGCTGGCGAGCGCTCGGCACGTCTACGACCTGATCGGGCGGGAGCGGCCGGACGCCCTCGCCACCCTCACCGAGGACTGGACCTTCGACCGGACCGGAAGGGCCGGGCCCCAGGTCGTGGTCTCCCCGATCCTCTACACCCAGAAGGACGGGACCATCGCCTGCTACTACCAGACCCGCACCGTCCGTTCGTCCCCCGACCGCGGCGGCCCGCCGCTGACGGACCGTCAGTGGGAGGCGCTCGGCGTACTCGACGAGGTGCTCTACCGGTCCGAGATCGCCTTCGGCCTGCCGATGGCCGCCGGAGACCTGCTGATCATCCGCAACAGTCGTGTCCTGCACGGGCGTTCCGCCTACGTGGACGAGCCCGGGCCGAACTCCCGGCGGATGCTGCGGATCTGGATGAACACGGGGGAGGAGCTGTGACCGCGCAGGCGCAGGCGCAGGCGTCGGTACCGCCGCACGGCCGGATCGCCATCGTCACCGGCGGCGGCAGCGGCCTCGGCCGGGCCGCCGCGCTGGCCCTGCTCGACGCCGGCTGGTCCGTCGCCCTGGCCGGGCGGCGCAAGGACGCCCTGCAGGAGACCGTCGTCCTCGCGGGCGTCGACCCGGCCCGGGTGCTGGCCGTCCCGACCGACATCCGCGACCCGGAGGAGGTCGCCGCCCTGTTCGACGCCGTCCGCGACCGGTTCGGCCGGGTGGACCTGCTGTTCAACAACGCCGGCGCCGCCGCCCCGCGCCGGCCGATCACCGAGACCCCGTTCGAGGACTGGAACCGGGTCCTGGACACCATCGTCACCGGCGGCTTCCTCTGCGCGCGCGAGGCCTTCCGGGTGATGAGCACCCAGTCCCCGCAGGGCGGGCGCATCATCAACAACGGCGCACCGTCCGCGCACGTGCCCCGGCCCAACTCCGTCGCGTACACGGCCGCCAAGCACGCCGTCCTCGGCCTCACCCGGGTGCTGTCCCTGGACGGCCGCGCGTACGGCATCGCGGTCGGCCAGATCGACGTCGGCAACGTCGCCCCGGTCGACGGCAGCCCGCAGCCGGCCGCGATGCAGGCGGACGGCACGATGGCGGTGGAGGCGACCATCCCGGTGGAGCGCTTCACCGAGGCGGTCGTGCTGATGGCCTCGATGCCGCCGGACACCAACGTCCAATTCCTGACCGTCCTGCCGACCACCATGCCGTACCTCGGGAGGGGCTGAACCATGCTGGTCAGCGCCCGATCCTTCGACGAGTACCGCGCGATGTTCGCGCTCACCGACCGCGACCTCGACCAGCGCATCCTGGACTGCCCCGGCGGGGCCGCGAGCTTCACCGCCGAGGCGGGCCGGCGCGGGGTCGACACGGTCGCCGTCGACCCCGAGTACGCCCACCACCGGGAGCAACTCGGCGTCCTGGCCGAGCGGGAGGTCCGGCACAAGCACGCGGACCTGGTGCGGGAGGCGCCGAACCACGTCTGGACGTGGTTCGGCGACCCCGAGCGCTACACCCGCCTGCGGACCGCCTCCGCCCGCGACTTCACCGCCGACATCGCCGCCCGCCCGGACCGCTACGTGGCCGGCTCACTGCCGCACCTGCCCTTCGCGACGCGCTCCTTCGACCTGGTGCTCAGCTCGCACCTGCTGTTCTCCTACGGCGCGCGGCTGGACGAGGACTTTCACCTGGCCGCGCTGTTCGAGCTGGCCCGGGTGGCCCGCCGGGAGGTCCGGCTGTTCCCGGTGCTGCTGCACAGCGGCACCACCCGCTACGGCCCGCTGGAACGCGTCCGGGAGCGGCTGGCGGGCGACGGCGTGCCGAGCCGACTGGAGCGGGTGGCCTACGAGTTCCAGCCGGGGGGCGACGAGATGCTCGTCCTGTCGTGCGCCGGGTACCGGCCGCCGGTGCGGACCGGGCCGCCGGGCCCCGGCGATCCGGTGGCGGGCGTCGTCGACCCGGTGCGGTGGCGGCACCGGGAGGGAGCCTAGTGCTGTGACCGTGACCGCAGCCTGACCAACTGCGAACCGCAGCCCCCGAGCGCCGAAGGGGGCAAGTTCAGGAGAAGGACAGCGACAGAAGGATGACTCAGGAGGCGGACGGCTCGATCTCCCCCGCAAAGACGATGACCTGGTCGATGAGGCTCCGCCGCAGATGGACGACGTCCGTTCCCGCCAGGCGGGGGCCTCCATCCGGCGTGGTGAAGACCCACTGGTACCGGGCCCACTCGTCAGGCATGTCCACCGCTGAGCAGCGCATCATCGTGCCGGTCCCCGCCGGGTGGCGCCGGATGTCCAGCACGAACCGCTCGACCGCCGCGATTCCTTCGCTGCGGCCCAACGGCCCCCAGAAGACCACGTCTGAGGTCAGGGCCTGGGAGAGCAGGGCAGTCACATAGCTGTCGTCCGAGGCGTTGAAAGCGGAGATGAACGTGTCGATCGCGGAGCGTGCGGTCTCTTCCTGCATGCTCCAGTAATACCAGCCGTTTCGCGTGCGCTCGTCCCGCGAGCCGCCTTCCGATCACGGTGAACCATCCCGGTCACAGCACTAGGCATCGGTCGACCTGTGCGTCGGGGGCCGTGGTCGGCGGCCCCCGGCGCACCGGTCGACTGCCCGCGTCACCGTGCGAGCTGGGCGACGATCTTCAGCGCGCAGTCCAGCGACTCGGCACGCGAGGTGTCCACCTCCAGGTCGTAGCGCACGCCCTGATGGACCGGTTCCGCCTGCGACTCGGCCATCCCCCGGATCCGGTCCCCCCGGGCGAGCTCACGGCCGGCCGCGACCTCCGCCGGGCACCGGACCCCGACCCACAGCACCTCCAGGCCCGCGAGCGCCTGCTCCCAGCGTCGTTGGGACTCCGCCCGGCCGAGGAAGACCTCGTCGACGATCACCCGTGCGCCCGCCCGTGCCATGGCCGCCACCCCCGCGATCCACGCCGCCTCCAGCGCCCGGAACCGCGTCCCAACGCTCACCCCGCCGTCGGCCGCGAATCCGATGCCCCCGTCCGACTCCCGCATGGACGCGGGCATCGCCTCGATCAGCGTGTCGACCCCGACCGCCAACCAGGGCTCCGGCAGCACTCCCTGCAGGCACCGGGAGATCCCGGACTTGCCCGAGCTGGAACCACCGTTCAACACGATCACCTGGGTCGCCATTTCGTCACCGTAGTCACCCCCGGCGCCATGCCCCAAGCGGATTACGGGAGTTCGGGCCGCCGGGCGGCGCTGCGGGGTGGGGCGGGTACGGAGGGCCCGCCTGCGGCCTGCGTCGTCATGACGACGGCGTGATCACTCGTGCGGGGGAAAAGCGATGGTTGCGCTTTTAACAGTCGCGGTGGTTGGCCACACTGGTCATTTCCGACCGGCCGACCGGCCGGAGACGGTGAGCGAGGGGGAGCATGGGCACAGGCATGTCCGTACTGCAGTGCGCGTGGCCGGGTGCGGGCGGCCGGCGCGGTACGAGCACTCGTCCTCGGGTCGGTCCGACCCGCCCGCGTGCTCATCCACTGGACGGCGACGGCCGCCCGCCACCGTACGGAGTCCCCGCGCTGATCCCCCGAGGGCCCGGCGCGCCCACCCTGCCCGGGCACCCGGTGCCGTTCCTGCGCGACGTGCCGACCGGAGCCGCCGGGTGAGCACGGCCCTCGTCCTCGGCGGCGGCCTGGCCGGGACGCTCGCGGCCGCTGCCCTGGCACCGCACGCCCGGAACGTCACCGTCCTCGAACAGGACGTCCTGCCCCGCCTGCCCGGCCCGCGCCGGGGCCTGCCGCAGGGCGAGTTCAGCCACATCCTGCTCGGCGGCGGCGCCGACGCCATCGAGGCCCTCCTGCCGGGCAGCCTCGACGCCCTGCTCGCCGCCGGCGCCCACCGCCGTTCGATCCCGGCCGGCCTGCTGATGCGCCTCGGGCCGGGCTGGCTCCAGGACTTCGACTCGCCGGCCTACCTGATCTCGTGCAGCCGGCACCTGCTCGACCACGTCATCCGCCGGCGGCTGCGCGAACAGGCCGCCGTGACGGTGCGCGAGGGCACCCGCGTCCTCGGCCTGGCGGGGGATCCGGGCCGGATCGCCGGGGTCCACGTCGAGAACCCGGACGGATCGCGCGAGACCCTGCCGGCCGACCTGGTCGTGGACGCGACCGGCCGCCGCTCCAGCGCCCCCGAGTGGCTGCGCGCGCTGGGCTTCGACGGGCTTCGTGAGGAGACGGTGGACGCCGGACTCGCCTACGCCGCCCGGGTGTTCGAGACGCCCGGCGGCAATGACGGGTTCCCGGTGGTGAGCATCGTGCCCGCCCCGTGGCGGGGCCGGCCGGGGCGGGGTGCCACCATCATCCCGATCGAGGACGGCCGCTGGATCGTCACGCTCTCCGGCACCCGGGGCAGCGAACCCGCCCGGAGCGAACGCGGGTTCCAGGACTTCCTGAAGGTGCTGGACCACCCGGTCGTCCACGACCTCGCCCGCGCCGCCCGCCCGCTCGGCCCGATCCGCACCTGCCACGGGATGCTCAACCGCCGCCGCCGCTACGAGGTCTACGAGGGCGGCCCGCCGATCGGGTTCGCCGCCACCGGCGACGCGGTGGCGGCGCTGAACCCGGTGTACGGGCACGGCATGTCGGTCGCCGCCCAGTGCGCCGTCGCGATCCGTGCGGTCCTCGGCGCCGAAGGCCTGCACCCCGGCGTGAGCGTCCCGATCCAGCGCCGGATCGCCCGGGTCGTGGATGCCCCCTGGCACATGGCCAGGGACCAGGACCAGGGCTTCCCGGACGTGCGGTCGAGCCGCCCCGCCACCGCCGGCAAGCCCGCCGGCGTGTTCACCCGCTGGTACACCCGCCGGCTGCTCGGCGCGGCCCTCACCGACCCCGCCGTCTCGGCCGCCTACTTCGAGGTGTTCTCCCTCGCCGCCCCGCCCGCCCGGCTGACCAGACCCGCCGTGGCGCTCGCCGCGCTCCGCCCCCGGCGGGCCGCCCCGCCCACCGCGGACCAGGCGATCGCCCGCTTCCCGGAGGTGGCCGCACTGGCCGGACCGTACTGACCGGACCGTACCGGCCGGACCGCACTGGCCGGACCGTACCGGCCGGGCGGCGTTCCTTCGAGGAGCCGGGGCGAGCGGTCCCGGTGCCCCACCGGCGCGCCGCCACGGGGCGGGCGCCCCGAACGGCGGCGACTACGCGGGGCTCGGGCGCCCGGTTTCCGCGAGGCCGTCGTCGGCACTGCCGCTGCTGCCGCCGCTGCTGCCGTTGCCGGGGGCCACGTCCGGGCCGGATTCCGGGGCGGGCGCGTCGAGGTCGGCGAGCATGCCCTTGGTGAAGCCGAAGAAGTACGTCGCCAGGAAGCCCGCCGCGTAGCCCGTCACTAGGCCGGCGGCGTAGACGGCCGCGTTCACCGTGAAGCCGTGCGAGCCGGCCAGCAGGGGGAACAGGGCCCAGCCGGAGGGGCCGATGGCGGTCGAGCCGATGGCGGTGCCGAGCTGGCCCAGCAGTCCGACGACGGCCCCGCCGCAGGCGCCGCCGAGGCAGGCCGTGACGAACGGGCGGCCGAGCGGCAGCGAGACACCGTAGATCAGCGGCTCGCCGACGCCCAGGAAACCGGCGGGCAGCGCGGACCTGATGGTCGCCCGGATCGACGGGTTGTGGCGCAGTCGCACGTACACGGCCACGGCACAGCCGACCTGTCCGGCCCCGGCCATGGCGAGGATCGGCAGCAGCACGGTGGAGCCCTGCTGGGCGATCAGGGTGGTGTGGATCGGGATCAGTGCCTGGTGCAGGCCGAGCATGACCAGCGGGAGGAACAGGCCGCCGAGTACCAGCCCGGCGAAGGCGCCGCCGTGGGCCAGCAACCAGGTGGCCAGGTCGCCGATCGCGGTGGAGACCTCCCCGGCGAGGAACATCAGGCCGAACAGGGTGACCAGTCCGGTGACGAGGACGGTGACCGTCGGGGTGAGCAGGACGTCCAGGGCGTCGGGCATCGCCCGCCGGGTCCACCGCTCCACCTGGACCGCCAGCAGCGCGGCGCCGAGCGCTCCGATCACACCGCCCTGGCCGGGCGCGAGGTGGTGCCCGAAGGCCTCCACCTTGGAGACCCCGGCGTAGACGATCACGCAGGCCACGGCGCCGCCGAGGACCGGTGTGCCGCCGAACTCCTTCGCCGTGTTGTAGCCGACGAAGACGGCGAGCAGGGACATGAACCCCGAGGAGATCGCGGTGAGGGCCGGGACCAGCGCGGGAGCCCAACCGAGGTTGGTGAGCGCGCCGTTGATGCCCGCCACGATGCCGCAGCCGATCAGGGCGGGGATCAGCGGCACGAAGACGTTCGCGACCCGGCGGAGCAGCAGTTTGACCGGGGTCGCGTTCCTGGCGCCGGCCTCCGCCCTGAGCTCCGCGCCGCGCCGGGCGAGGTCCTCGGCGCTGGTGGCGGCGTCGGCACGCGGGGGCTCCTGCGCGACGAGCCGGTGGAGTTCGGGCGTGACCCGGGCGACGGTGCCCGGGCCCAGGACGATCTGGTACGTGTCGTCGTCGACGACGCCGAGCACGGCGGGCAGGGCCCGGAGCGCGTCCTCGTCCACCAGGGAACGGTCGTTCAGGCCGAGCCGCATCCGGGTCATGCAGTGGGCGACGGAGTGGATGTTGGCGGCGCCCCCGACGAGGGGGAGGATGGCTCGGGCGGTGGCGCGGTCCTTCTCGTTCGACATGACGGGCCTCCGGGATGCTCGGGGAGTCGGGGGATCAGACCTGCTGGAGCGCGTCGCGCAGACGGCCGTCGGCGTGGTCGAGCAGCCGGGCGGCGGTCGGGCCGTCGACCGCGCCCAGGATCACCAGGATGGCGTTCTTGACCTCCCCGCCGGTCGCGGCGAGGGCCTGGCCCACGGCCGCGTCGTCGGCGCCGGTGGCGAGGGCGACGATGCGGCGGCTCCGGGCCCGGAGCTTGTCGTTGGTGGCCCGCAGGTCGACCATCAGGTTGCCGAAGGTCTTGCCCAGCCTGATCATCACCACCGTGGAGAGCATGTTCAGCACCAGCTTCTGCGCCGTCCCGGACTTGAGCCGGGTGGAGCCGGTGAGGAACTCCGGCCCGACCGCCACCTCGATCGCGATCTCCGCCGCGTGCCCGAGGGCCGAGCCCGGGTTGCAGGCCAGGGCGATGGTCATGGCGCCGGCGCGGCGGGCGGTCTCGACCGCGCCGATCGCGTACGGCGTCCGTCCCGACGCGGAGATCCCGACCACCGCGTCGGCGGCGGTGAGACCGATGCGTGCCAGGTCCTGCGCCGCGAGCTCGGGCCGGTCCTCCGCGCCCTCGACCGCCGTCACCACCGCGTCCGGTCCGCCGGCGATCAGCCCGATCACCTGGCCTTGCGGGCTGTTGAAGGTCGGCGGGCACTCGCTGGCGTCCAGGACGCCCAGCCGCCCCGCCGAACCGGCCCCGGCGTAGACCAGCCGGCCGCCCCGGCCGATCCGTTCCGCGACGGCGTCGACCGCCGCCGCCAGTTCGGGCAGACACCGGCCCACCGCCGCCGCCACCCCCTGATCCTCGGCGTTCATCAGGCGCAGGACCTCAAGGGTCGGCAGCCGGTCCACCTCGGCGAGGTCCGCGCGGTGGCGCTCCGTCATGAGGCTGTCCAACTGGGAGAGCAGATCGATGTGCTGATCGTTCATCGGGTGGGTCTCCTTCGGCTGACGGCACCGGCGCCGGTGCCGGGTGGGGAGTAGCCCGAACGTATCGGCTCGGCAGCCGTTCGTCGCCCAAGCTGCCCCACAGGTACAGGGTCGGGGCGGTGATCCGCCCGGCCTCGACGGCGAGCACGCCGGCGGGGGCGCGGTACCAGTTGAGCGTCGCGGTCAGCGCGCGGGGCCTGCGGCAGGCCCGCAATCCGTCAACGGCCGTGCGGCCTCCGACGCGGGGATCACCCCAGATCAGCCGACCCGAACCGAAACATGGAGGCTGACGTGTCCAGGCTCATCGTTCCGCACGAATGTGCTGGCGGTGATCGCTCACAGGTGGTGGACTGGCCGGCGGTGCTCGCCGATTGGGCGCGGGCACCGCCAATGTGTCTACGTGCAAGGAGCATTCATGGCCCGCCCGTTTCGTTTCGGCGTCACTCTGCTCACCCCGGCGGCGAGCGGCCAGTGGCGCGAGAAGTGCCGCACGGCGGAGATGCTCGGCTACGACGTGATCACGGTCGCCGACCACCTGAACAGGCCCGCGCCGTTCCCCGCCCTGGTCGCCGCGGCCGATGCCACCGAGAGACCCCGGCTCGGCACGTACGTGCTCGACTCGGGCTTCTGGAACCCGACGCTGCTCGCCCGCGAGGTCGCCACCACGGACCAGCTCACCGGCGGCCGCCTTGAGCTGGGGCTCGGCACCGGCTATTTGAAGTGGGAGCACGATGCGGCGGGCCTGCCCTTCGGCACGCCCGGCGAGCGCGTGACCCATCTCCAGCGCACGATCGATGAGTTGGACCGTCTGTACGGCTTGGACGACTTCGTGCCGCAGCCGCTGCAGCGGCCTCGCCCGCCGCTCCTGATCGGCGGCAACGGAGACCGCGTCCTGAAGCTGACCGCCCGGCACGCCGAGATCGCCTCGTTCACCGGAGGGCGCGCGGACCCGACCGGCAAGCCGATCATGCTCACAGCCGCGCAGCTGGAGGAACGCGTCGCCGCGTACCAGCGCTTCGCCGCCGACCGCGCCGAGCCGGCCGAGCTGAACCTCCTGATCTACACGGTCGTGGTCACCGACAACCGCCGGGCCGCCCTGCGGCCATCCCTCGACACCATGCCGTACCTCACCATCCCGGACCTCACCGAGGACGAGGCCCTTGAGCTGCCGACCTCCCTCATAGGCACGGTACGGCAGATGGCCGACCAGCTGCGCGCGCAGCGGGAGCGGTACGGCTTCACGTACATCACCGTCGTGGAGCCCGCGATGGAGGCCTTCGCCCCGGTCATCGAGGAGCTGCGCGGCGAGTGAGCGCCGCCGCGCTCCACCTGGCCCGTGCCCACGCGGGACGGAGCGGCCGCACCGGACCGGCAGGTGCACCGGGTGCCGGTGGGGCCCGGGCCCCGTAGGCTGGCCGGGGCCGTCCGGGTGCGGGCGGGCTCAGTGCGGGGGCGACGAAACCGGCTTCGGGAGGTCTGTTCCATGCGCGCGGTGACCTACGACTCCTACGCACCGGACAACTCCCGGCTGCGCTACGGGGAGACGGCCGATCCCAAGCTCGGACCGGGGCAGGTACTGGTCCGGGTGCGGGCGGCCGGCGTCAACCCGGTCGACTGGAAGGTGATGGCGGGCGGTCTGGACGCCATGATGGAGACGGTCTTTCCGGTCGTCCCCGGCTGGGACGTGGCCGGGGTGGTCACCCGCACCGGCCCCGACACCCCCGAGTTCGCGGTCGGGGACGAGGTGCTGGCGTACGCCCGCAAGGACGTGGTGCAGGGCGGGACCTTCGCCGAGTACGTCGCGGTCGACGCCTCCGCGGTGGCGCGCAAGCCGGCCGGGCTGGACTGGGCCCGGGCCGGGGGGCTGCCGTTGGCGGGGCTGACCGCGCTGCGCAGTCTCGACCGGCTGGCGGTGGGCCCGCAGGACGTCCTGCTCGTGCACGGCGCGGCCGGTGGTGTGGGAAGTCTCGCCGTCCAGCTCGGGCGGGAGCGGGGTGCCCGGGTGATCGGCACCGCCTCCGAACGCAACCACGCCTTCGTGCGGGCGCTGGGCGGTGAACCGGTGACGTACGGGCCGGGCCTGCCCGAGCGGGTCCGGGAGCTGGTGCCCGGCGGAGTGTCGGCCGTGGCCGACTTCGTCGGCGGGCAGCTGGAGACGACGCTGGCGGTGCTGGCGCCGGGCGGTCGGCACGTCTCGGTGGCGGATCCGACGGTCGAACAGCACGGCGGCCACTGGATCTGGGTCCGCCCGGACGGTGCGAAGCTGGCCGAGCTGGCGGCGCTGGTCGACCGGGGCGCGCTCGGCGTGGAGGTCGCGGGGACGTATCCGCTGGAGAAGACGGGGGAGGCCTTCGAGGCCAGCCGTACCGGTCACGTCCGCGGGAAGCTCGTGATCATGCCCTGACCCGGGCGGCCCCGGGCGGGTACCCGGGCGGCACCAGCGAGATCCCGGGCGCCCGGCCCGCGCGGCGGGCCGGGCGCAGTGTCCTCAACTCCCGCCCGTCAGGCGCCCATCAGGCGGTACATGCCGACCGAGTCGTGCGCGGCGGTGTCCGCGAAGCCGAACTTCTCGTAGAGGTGGCGCGCGGGGCCGTCCGCGATCAGCGAGACGTAGGCGGTGGCGGGCGCCCGGCGGTCGAGTTCCTCGGTGAGCGCGGCCATGATCCGCTTGCCGAGGCCGCGGCCCTGATGTGCGGGGTGCACGCAGATGTCGACGATCTGGAACGCGACGCCGCCGTCGCCGATGATCCGCCCCATGCCGATGGGCTCGCCCTCGTGGTGGAGGACCACGCCGTACCAGGTGTTGGGGAGGGCGAGCGCGACCGCCTCGGGTGCCCGGTCGGAGAGGCCGGCGTCGGTGCGCAGGCGGCGGAAGACCTCGGTGGTGGGTACACCCGCACGCAGCTCGTAAGGGCCGTTATCGCTATTCATGTATTACACCCTACCTGTCGGACGCTTCCCCGTCTTCGGGGAGTTCGGCCGGGTCCGCGTCGTCGGGGCGGTCGAGGAGGCCGGTGCGGGTGGCGATGACGGCGGCCTGGAAGCGGCTTTCGGCGCCGAGGCGTTCGAGGATGTCGGCGACGCGACGGCGGACGGTGCGCAGGGACAGGCCCAGGCGGCGGGCGATCGTCTCGTCCTTGAGGCCGGAGGCGAGCAGTCTCAGCAGCGTGGCGTCGATGTCGCGGGCGGCCTGTCCCAGGCCTTCGGCGCCGAGGGCGGTGGGGTCCTGGAAGACGGTGGCGTGGGTCCAGGTCTGTTCGAAGATGCCGCGGAGGTAGGCGATGAGATGGGGTTCCCGGACGACGACGGCGCCCCAGGTGGTGGAGTCGGTGGGCAGGAACGCGACGGTGTCGTCGAAGACGATGAGGCGGCCGAAGAGTTCGTGGGCGGTCCGGTACTCGCCGCCCAGCGCGGTGGCGGCGGCGACGTAGACCTGGGTGGGGCCGTGGAAGCGGACCGAGTGCTGCTGCAGGGAGCGCATGCGGATGCCGCGTTCGAGCAGGGCGCGGTCGCGGGCCAGGGCCGGTTCGAGGTTGGCGGGGTTGCGGGAGACGTCGCCGGGCTGGCAGGCGATGACCTCGTAGCGGCAGCGGGCGGCCTCCTCCTCCAGCAGTGCGTTGACCGCCGTGATGTCGGGCAGCACCGTCACCGCGTCCGGGGCGGCGTCGGGGACGCCGGGGTGGGTGAGGCGGGTGAAGCGCTGGATGTCCTCGCGCAGGGCGGCCAGGCGCTGCTGATGGGCGGCGGTCTCGGCGGCGATGCGGGCCTCGACCTCGGCGGCGAGGCCCGTGAGGGCGGTGCGCGGGGACAGGGCGCGGCCCTGCTGGGGATCGGCCGGATCGAAGAGGACCAGGTGCCGTTCGGCCAGCCGGGCCAGTGCCGAGCGGGCTGCCTGCGGGTCGATGCCGAGGGCGCGGGCGAGGTCGTCGGGATCCAGCCGGCCGTGCGCGCGGACGTGGTCGTAGACCTGCCAGTCGACCGCGTCGTTTCCGTTGGGCCCCCCCGGGCCCGGCGGAAGCGCGGCGCATCCACCGCCTCGTGTGGACGGCGCCGGTTCCTCCGGCCCCGGCACACCGAGATTGTCCGTCATATCCGCTTCGGACACTTCCTCCCCCTGTCTCCTAGTGTCCTGACACTTTAATGACGGGCATCGTGCCTGGTCGCCGGAGGGTGCGCGGGGAAAGAATCCTGGCATCGACATGACCGCACCACCCCTTGTCGGTCCTGCCTTCGCTCCTTCTCCACACCTATGACTTCAAGGAGCTCGTTGTGAACCGTCTTCTCCGCGCCGTCGCCGGCGCCGTCACGGCCCTGACCGCTCTGTGTGCTCTCGCGGCAACCGCCGTCACCGGCGATCCGACGGGCCTCGCGCCGGTGGGCGCCCCGGGGTCGTCAACGGCCGCCCTCTCCCGGTCGGACGGCCCCGTCATCAGCGTCTTCAACACGTCCTGGGGCGATTGCCGCATCGGCCCTTCCAACCCGTGCGACGGCCGCACCGGCATGTAGCGGCACCCCCGGGTAGCGCTACCACCCTGATCGAAGGCCCGCCGGCCACTGCCGGGAGCCTGCCGAAGGCCCGTCCTCCGTCCGAACTCCTGACGTCGATTCCGACCAGATCCATTCGAACGAGCCCCACCGCTCGACGCAGGCGACCGGGACGCTCCGCGCCCGCGCTCCTGGCCGGTGGACCGGTGCTGACACGCCCGTTGACGCGGCGCCGACCTCCTGTGGATCAGGGGTTCCACGGTCCGACCGCCCAGGTGACCGCCGTCCGCCCGCCCGAGCGAGACCGCCTGCACGAACCCGTCCGTTCGCCTGAGCACGGCCGACCGGGCAGCCGCCGAGCGGTTGCCCGACGCCAGCGGGATGCCGCGCCGCAGCGCCCGGCACCGCGCCGCCGCCCCGTGCCGAACGAACAGCGAGCGTGCGGCGCCCGTTCGTCGTGCCCGATCCGAGGAGACCGTTGTGACTGTTCTGCCACTGCGTGCCCACGCGTGGCCGCGTCCGGCCGACGCGGCGCCGCAGGCACCGTGGGACCCTGCGTTCCCGCCCGCTGCCCGAAGGGGGGTGGCGCGGTGACCACCGATGTCGAAGCGGCCACCCCCGGTACGGGACGGGGCGATGACGCCGCCGCGTTCACCGGACTCCGGCTGATCGAGGCCGTGACGGGACCGGTCTCGCCCGCCGACGTACGCGATGCCGTCTCCGAGGCTCTCGGCCCGCAGTTCCCGGCGGCGGCATGGCACACGCTCGACGGCCCGGACGGCCTGCCCCGCGCCATCGGCATCCGGATCGCCGGCCATCGCGTCCACCTGGACCTGGAACCGGCCGCGCCCGCCCGGCACCGCACCCTGGATCCCGTCGTACCGGAGCCCGCGCTCTGGCGGACCGCCGTGCTGACCGACGCACCCACGGGCGTCGCGCTGCCCGAACCGGTGCGGGAGATCGTCACGGCGGTACGGGAACGGGCCGACCGGCTCACCCGTGAGGAGGTCGACGCCGTCTGGTCCGCGATGCCGCTGCTGCGTCACTTCGCGGACCAGGGACCGGTGGTCGGCGACTGGGCGCTCGTCTTCCGCGACCACTACGTCGAGAACAGCGTCGGCTTCCTCCTCGCGGCGGAGCGGGCGGGCATCCCGCGCGAATGGATCTACGCACTGGCCAAGGGGGACCGCACGGCGGGCCGGCACCGGGTGCACGCCTGGTTCCGCGCCCGGGGCTACCGCAGTGCCCTGCTGGACAACTCCGTCATCGACGGAACCGCCCCCGGCCAGGAGGTCGCGGCCGCGCGACGGGTGGCCGCCGACGTGGACCGCTTCATCGCCGCCGCCCACCGCGCCGGACGCCGGGTGCTGGTCATCGACGACGGCGGGCTGCTCGCGCGTTCCGCCGGACCGACCCGGCTGGTGAGCGAGCCGGTGGACGCCGTGGTCGAGCTGACGGTCAGCGGGCTCAAGCGGATCGGGGCCGGACCGCTGCCCTCCATACCGGTCTTCAACGTCGCCCGCTCCCAGCTCAAGAGCCTGCTGTCGTACGAGGAGATCGCCGACTCCTGCCTCCGGCGGCTGCGCGAGATGCTGCCCGGTCAGAAGTTCATCGGGCGCCGCGTCGTCGCCGTCGGGTTCGGCACGCTGGGTGCCCGGCTCGCGCGCCGACTGCGCTCCCTGGGCTGCCGGGTCACCGTGGTGGACCAGGACACCCTGGCGCTGATCCAGGCCGCCGAGCAGGGCTTCGAGACCGAGCCGACGCTCCCCGCCGCGCTGCGGCGCTGCCGGCCCTTCCTGGTGACGGGCAGCACGGGCGAGCCGCTGCTGCGCCCGGAGGAGCTGCCGCTGCTGCCCGACGGGGTGCTGCTGGCCGGTTTCGCCACCAAGGACTTCAGTCTCCTGAGCACCGGGGGCGCGGGCACCCCGGAGCACACGCTGACCGGCGTCGGCGTCCGCTACCGCCTTCCCGGCGGCGGCCGGGCCACCCTCCTGGGGGACGGCCGCTCGCTCAACCTCTTCGAGTACGAGGGCATCCCCAACTCCGGCTACGACGCCTACCGGGCCGGCACGCTGATCGCGGTCCGGGAGCTGTGCCGCCGGGCCGACGAGCTCGCCCCGGGCGTGCACGTGCGCGAGGTCGACGAGGCCGTCCGGGCGGCGGGCCTGTTCGAGACCTACTACGACACGTACGTCGCCGAGGCGCCCGCCGACCTCACCCGGGACGCCCCGCACGCGGCGGCGGAGGGGCAGGCCCGCCCGTGACCGGGGGAGGACACGCCTGTGTCGTCGGGTACGGCAGCGTGGGGCGGCTGCACGCCGAGGTCCTCACCCGGATGGGACTGAAGGTCAGCGTGCTGGACCCGGACCCGTCACGGCCCCCCGGCCCCTCGGTGTCGTGGTGGCGGAGCATGAGGCAGGTCCCCGACGTGCGGGACGTCGACGTCTGGGTGGTGTGCACACCGACGCACACCCACCTGCCCGTCGTGGCCTCGGTGCTGGCCCAGGACGCCGCGGCCCGCATCGTGGTGGAGAAGCCCGCCTGCCGCGCCGCGGAGACCACCGCGTTCACCGAACTGCTCGCCACGCTGCCGGCGGCCAGGGTCGTCGTGATGAACCAGTACCGGGAAGCCTCCGTGCTGTCCTCGATGGCGCGCCTGGTCGCCCGCGAGGCGCCCGGCGAACCCATCCGGGCACTGCGCGTCGTGTTCGCCAAGGACCGCAGGCCCGACGTCGCCCGGGGCCGCTTCGTCGACCGGGACCACGGCGTCTTCGGGTACGAGTGGCTCCACATGCTCGCGGCGCTCGGGCACTTCCTGCCCGCCTCCGGCTACGACGCCTATCTGCACGGCCCCGTGGCGCCGGGCTCGCTGCGCGTGGCGCACGACCCCGATCTCGTCCTCGCCGCCGCGCACGAGCGCACCACGGTGCGCGGCGTGGCGGTGGAGCTGTTCTCCACCGTCGCGGGCGAGGGGGCCGAGGCCGCGCTCCCGCGTCCGGCCTGGACGCGGGACTACCCCACGGCCATCGGGGAGCGGCAGCGCCTGGTACGGGTGGAGACGGCGTCCGCCCACTTCACCGCGGAGCTCGAACCGCTCGGCGGCCCCGCGCACGAGCAGGTCCGCCGCGACGTGCACCGGATCACCGTGCGGACCTCGGCCGGAGACCGCCGGCTCGAAGTCGTCGACCCGCTCATCAAGAACGCCTGGACCGGGATGCTCGCGTCCCTGTCGGGCGTCACCTGCCCGCCGCCCGACCTGCGCACGCTGCGCCGGATCGCCTCCCTGATCGGCACCGTGTGGCCGTGGGCCGCCGATCCGGCCCTGGTCGGCGCCGAGCGGACCGGCCGTCCGTCCGGCCTGGCCGTCGAGCCCGTCTTCTCGCCCCGACAGGAGTCCGCATGAGCCAGGTGTGTTTCGTCGTTTCCGAGGACGAGTTCGAACGCCACTTCCTCCAGCAGCCGTTGGACGTGCTCAACGCCGCGGCGGTCCTGCGGCAGGACGGGGTGGGGGTGAGCCTGTGGGACCGCCGGCTCCACCCGCTGCCCGCCGGCGGGGACACCCCCGACCTGGTGGTCGTGGTGACCGCCGTCGCCGACCGGGCGCAGTGCTACCCCCTGGACCTCGGTCCGGTGAAGGAGACGGTGGCCGCGGTGCGCGAGCTGTGGCCCGGCGTGCCCGTGCTCGCCTGCGGACCGCACGCCACCCACCTGCCGCAGGCGTGCCGGCGCGAACTGGGCGTGGACCACGTCGCCCGGGGCGAGGCCGACTCGGCCGCGGTCCAGGCCGTGCGCGACATCCTGCACCGGCGCGCCCTCACTCCCGTGCTGCCCGCGGCCGGCACCTACCCGGACCTTCCGGTCGACCAATGGCCGCTTCCGGCCTACGAGTTGACGGACCCCCTCGCCTACACGGCCGAGGTCGTGGTCGACGGGCGGACCCGCCGGGCGGCCTGCGGGCTGGTGATGGGCGTACGCGGCTGCAGCTACGGATGCTCCTTCTGCCACCTGCCCTTCGGTGCCCGGATGCGGGACCGGCCGGTCGAGCAGACGCTGGCCGAGACCGCCGCGCTCCAGGCGCGCGGCACCGAGTCGGTGTTCTTCCTGGACTACGTCTTCGGCCTGCACCGGACCTTCTACGACGAGCTGTGCGGCGGCCTGGCCGGCTCCGGCCTCGAATGGACCGGCCAGACCCGTGCGGAGGTGGTGCTGCGCACCGACGTCCGGCGCTGGGCGGACGCCGGCTGCCGGGGCATGTGGCTCGGTGCGGAGTCCCCTGGGGTCGCCGACACCGGAGTCGGCAAGCGGGTGCCGCCGCAGAAGGTGTCCGAGGCCATCCACAAGCTGGCGGACGCCGGCATCAAGCCCTTCGCCTTCGTCCTCCTGGGACTGCCCGACGACCCGGCCTGCGCCAGCGGCGAACTGGTGGACTGGGCGGCCGGGCTGCCCGCGGACTTCGGACTCAACCAGCTCGTGCTGCGTCCGGGGACCACGCTCTACGACCGGCTCGCCCCCGACTACAACGACGGGCGGACACCCGCCTCGTGGGCCGAGGTCGCCGAGGTCACCCGGCGCTACCGGCAGGCGTATCCGACGGACCTGGACGCCCAGTGGGACCGGCTGACCGCCCTGCCCAACTACCTGGGCAACGCCATGGCGGCCGCGTGAGGCCCGCCGTGCTCCGGCCGGCCGCCGTGACTCCCACCGGCGTCGGACCGGTCGGCCCGGTCCCCGCCGTTCCCGTTCCCGATGCCGAGGAGAAGGACAGCCTGTGCGCGCGTTGCTGATGTGCGGTCTTGGACCGAGCTACGTCAATCTCGACTACCTGCGGGGATCGCTGTTCGACACCAGCGGCACCGGCCGTGACGCCCGCACGCGTGCCATGCTGGAGCGCGGGGGCTGCGCGGACCTGGACTTCACCGACTTCACCTACACCGCCGACGGCGGGCAGCGGACCCTGTGCCGCCCGCGGACCACGTCCGTGCCCCACCTGACCACCTTCACGCTGGAGGCGATCCTCCAGGAGGCGGACCAGGACTACGCGCGCGTCGACCTGGCCGGGGTGTGGTCGGGCCAGGCCGTCCTGCCGCCCGGGGACTTCGACGTCGTGCTGCTGTCGACCACCTACATGTGGAGCAAGGCCATCTTCGCCCAGGTGATCGACTGGATCGCCGAGCGGCTGCCCTCCGTCCCCGTCGTCTGCGGCGGCCAGTACACCAACCTGAAGTTCCTCCAGGTGATGTCGGACTTCCCCGGCGTGACCGCGGTGGTGCGCGGTGACGGCGAGCAGGCCCTGCCCGCCGTGCTGAAGGCGGTGGGCGCGAACCGCTCCCTGGAAGCCGTCCCCGGCGCCGTGTGGCGCGACGGCGAGCGGGTCCGGGTGAACCCGCTGGAGTACCTGGACCTGGAGGCGCACCCCTCGCCGCGCCTCAAGGGCCGGGTCCCGATCGTCCCGTACGAGTCGATGCGCGGCTGCCCCTTCGACTGCAAGTTCTGCTCGTTCCCGGCGGCCTCTCCCAAGTGGCGTTACAAGTCCGCGGAGAAGATCCGGGACGACTGGATGGCCTACGCGGCCGAGAACGACGCGCAGATGATCTCCGCGATGGACTCCACCTTCACCGTCCCGCCCACCCGGCTGCGCAAGCTGCTGGAGCTCCTGCCGGCGGCGGGGGTGCGCTGGGAGGGCTTCAGCCGCGCCAACACCGTCGACTCCGCCGCGCTGGTGGACGCGTTGCTGGAGGCACACTGCTACAAGCTGCACATCGGCTTCGAGGCGATGAGCGACGAAGTCCTCAAGCTGATGAGCAAGCGGGTCACCGCGAAGCAGAACCGTCGGGCCTTCCACGCGCTGCGCGAGAGCGAACTCGGCTACGTGATCTTCTTCATGATCGGGTACCCGGGGGAGACGCCCGAACTCTTCGGTGAGACGCGGGACTTCCTCATGCAGGAGTACTCCGGCCACTTCATGCTCAACTTCTTCTCGATCTCCGACGAGACGATGCCGCTGTGGCAGGACCGGGAACGCCTGAAGATCGAGGTCGAGGACCCGGACGACACCCACACCTGGTGGTCGCACATCGGGATGAACAGCGACGACGCCCGGGGACTGCAACTGGACGCGCTCGACGGCATCCGCGAGCAGAACGACGACGCGGTGCTGCTGCTGTGGCAGCACCAGTTCGACCACTGGCTGATGCCGGAGCGCAGCCGCCGGGAGAACCTGCGGGTGGAGAAGTGCATGGAGCGCATCGCCCTGGCGCCGCGGGTGCACACCGACGTCGACACCGGGGCGCGCCAGATCCACCAGCAGATGCGCAGGCTGCGCGACCTGGGCGTGGAGCCCACCGGCGCACGGGCCTTGGCGGCGCGGGCACTGGCGGGCGCCCGCTCGTGAGCACCACGGGCGAGGGCGGGACGGCACGAGGGGAGTGGGAGCGGTGAAGGACGGGGAAGAGCATGTGGGCATATCGACCGTGGTGCGCGTCGGAGACACGGTGCGCCGCCCGCCCGGCCCGTGGACGCCGGCGGTCCAGGGGCTGCTGACCCACTTCGAGAGCGTCGGTTTCGGCGCCGCCCCGCGGGCGCTCGGCTTCGACGCGCAGGGGCGTGAAGTCCTGGAGTACGTCGAGGGCCACGTGCCGCAGGGCCCGGAGGTGGCGGAACTGCCGGACCGCGCGGTGTTCGAGGTCGGGCGCCTGATGCGCCGGGTGCACCGGGCCGCCGAGGGGTTCTCCCCGGAGCCCGCCCGCTGGGCGTACGAGCCGGCCACCTCGGGTGCGGAGACGGTCGTGTGCCACAACGACATCGCACCGCGCAACACCGTCTTCGTGGACGGCCTCCCGGTCGCCTTCATCGACTGGGAGGCCGCGGGCCGGGAGATCCCGGAGTGGGATCTGGCCCAGGCCGCCTGGCAGTTCGCGCCCCTGACGGACGAGCGCGGTTGCGAGGCCCTCGGGTGGCGGACACCGCCGGACCGCGGGCACCGCCTCCGGCTGCTGGCCGAGGGGTACGGGCTGCCGCCGGATCGGCGCGCGGGCCTGGCCGGGCTCGCCGCGGCCCGGATCCGGTTCACGCTGGACCTGGTCCGGCGGCGGGCGGCGGAGGGTGAGCCCGGCTTCGTCCGGCTGGTGGAGTCGGGCGTCGCCGACGGCATCGAACACGACGCCCGGTGGACCGAGGCGCACCGGGACGAGCTCACCGCGGCACTGCTCTCCGGGAGCCCGCTCTCCGGGAGCGCGCTCGCGGAGGAAGCGCCCGAGCCGGCCGACCTGTCCGCCTGAGCGTCGGAGCGCCCCCATCAGCACGATCGGTAGGAAGGACAGGATGCTCAGATTCGGCATCATCGGAGCAGGAGTGATCGGCGGGGTCCACGCCCGGACCCTCGCCCGGCTGCCCGGACGGGCCACCCTGGTGGCCGTCGCGGGCCACCGCCCGGACCGCGCCCGCGCCCTGGCGGCCGAGCACGGTTGCGCGTGGCACGCGACGACGCGGGAACTGCTCGACCGGCCCGACCTGGACGCGGTGGGCATCTGCGTGCCCAGCGGCCTGCACGCCGAGATCGGCGAAGCCGCCCTGCGGGCGGGCAAGCACGTCTTGGTGGAGAAGCCCCTCGACGTGAGCCTGGAGGCGGCCGACCGGCTGATCGGGGCGGCCCGGTCCACCGGGCGCACCCTGGGGGTCGTCCTCCAGCACCGGTTCGACCCCGCCGCCAGGTTCCTGCACGACTCCGTCCGCGAGGGCGCCCTGGGCACCCTCACCTCCGCGCACGCGGAGGTGCCGTGGTGGAGGTCGCAGGGCTACTACGACTCCGGGCAGTGGCGCGGGACGCTCCGCCTCGACGGTGGCGGAGCGGTCATGAACCAGGGCATCCACACCCTCGACCTGCTCCAGTGGATCATGGGCGAGGCGGTCGAGGTGACGGCCCGTACGGCGCTGCTGGCCCACCGGGGCCTCGACGTGGAGGACACCGCGGCGGGGGTGATCCGCTTCGCGAACGGCGCGCTGGCCACCGTCCTGGCGACGACGGCGGCGTACCCGGGGCGCACCGCACGGCTGACCGTCCACGGCGACCGGGGCTCCGCGGTCCTCGACGACGACCGGATGGCCTGGTTCCACGCCCGCGCGGACGGCGACACCGGGGACGGGTACGGCGCGTACGGAGCCGGCGACCAGAGCGCCGACCTCCCGCTGCGCCATGACGGGGAGCGCGACCCCACGGGCATGCCCGGCACCCCGCACCGCGACCAACTGGCGGACTTCTGCGACGCCGTGGAGCACGGACGGCCCCCCTCGGTGAGCGGGGAGGAGGCACGCCGCTCACTCGCCCTGACGCTCGCCCTGTACGAATCCGCGCGCACGGGACGGGCCGTACGCCCGAACGCACCCGGCGCGCCGTGAAGGAGACCTCGATGACCAGCCCAGAACTCGCCGACCTGCTCTACGGCGACTACTCCGAGACGGACCCCCGCGAGGCCCTGCGGGCCATGGCGACCGTCCCGGCCATGAAGGACCCGCGCAGCGGGGCGCTCTTCGTGACCGGCTACGACCTGGCCCGGGAACTCCTGACGCACCCGGGGCTGACCAGCGCCACCCTGCGCGACCCCCTCGCCGGCACCGGTCTGACCGACGAACAGATCGCCCTGCACCGGCCGGTGCGGGACTTCGTCGCCCTGTGGCCGGTGTTCAGCTCCGGCGCCTACCACCAGGACATCCGCTCCCGCATCCGTCCGGCTCTCGACCGCAGGAACGTCACCTCCCTCGTCGCGGAGCTGGCAGGCGACTGCCGGGACCTGCTGACCGGACTCCGGGACCAGGGCGGGGAGTGCGACTGGATCAGCGAGTTCTGCCGCCCCTACTCCCTGTCGATGCTGGCCCGGCTCTTCGGCACCAGCACCGACCACATGACGGACCTCGCCCGGGCGACGGACGGCCTGATGGCCTATCTGGCCAAGCCCAGGTCGTACACCGACGACGACCTGGCGCGCGAGGCGAACGCCGCGCTGGACCGAGCCCGCGCCGAGGTGCGCGAGCACATCCTGGACCAGGCCGAGGGCGAACTCGCCGTGATCCTGCGGGACATCGCCGCCGATCCCGGGCTGGGGCACGACGTCGCGGTCGCCGTGACGGCGCAGATCGTCACCGGCACCCTCGACCCGCTCGCCGCCATCCTGACCGAGATGGTCATGCGGGGCGGCGAGCAGATGGCGACCGTCGCCGGTCCGGAGGCGGAATCCGCCTCCGCGCTGGGGGAGTTCACCGACGAGGTGCTCCGGATCAGCTGCCCGTTCCGGTTCGCCCCGCGCTACGCCCTCCAGGACATGGAGATCGCCGGCCACCAGGTCGGCGCCGGGCAGCGGGTCATGCTGATCCTCGCGGCCGCGAACCTCGACGCCACGGTCTTCCCCGACCCCCTCGCCTGGCGGCCGGGCGCCCACGAGGCCCGCCCGCTGGCCTTCGGCGCCGGCTCCCACTACTGCGTCGGCGCCGCCCTGGCGCGCGGCGCGACGGACGCCCTGTGCCGGGTCCTCGTGACGGAACGCATCCAGGTGCGCCACGACCCCGCCACCTTCAAGCGGGCCGCGCCGCTGGGCGCCGACCGCATCCTCGGGCTTCGCGTCCGCATCCACTAGTAGGTGCCGGAGCCTGTGCCGGAGCCGGTGCCGTCGCCGGCCGTACTGAACGTCGACCCCGGGCCCCTCGGGTCCGCGGGGAAGGAGTCGCCCCTCATGCCCAGTCCCACCCCCGCCCCACCCGTGACCTCCCGGGGCAAGCCCGTCGAAGCGCCCGACCGCGACGGCGACCGCATCGCGGGGCTCTTCGACCGTGCCGCGGCCACCTACGACCGCGTGGGCATCGACCTCCTCCCCACCGCGGGCCGCCTCCTGGTGGCGCACGCCCGGGTCGCCGAGGGCGAACACGTCCTGGACGCCGGGTGCGGCACCGGCGCGAGCCTCTTCCCGGCGGCCCGCGCGGTCGGCCCCCGGGGCAGCGTGACGGGCATCGACCTCGCCCCGGCGATGGTCGAGCGCGTGCGGCAGCAGTCCGCCGAGCACCGACTGCCCTGGCTGCGCACGTACGTCGCCGATGTCGAGGACCCGCACCGCGCGGCCCTCCACGCGCCGGCCGGCGGCTTCGACGTCGTCACGGCGGGCATGCTGGTCTCCTTCCTCCGCCGACCCGACCGGGCCTTCCGCAGGTTCCGGTCGGTGCTGCGTCCCGGCGGACGGCTGGCGCTCTCCTGGTGGGGCCCGGAGGCGCCCGGCTGGGGCCGCGTGGTGGAGGCGACCAGGCCCTTCGGCCCGGGCACGCGCGAGGAGATCGAGACCGCCGTCCCGGGGCAGAGCCCTCCGCTGACCCCGGAGCTCGTCCGCAGGCTCGCCGACGAGGCGGGTTTCGCCTCCGTCGAGCTGTACGAGGAGCGCCTGGAGGCGACCTTCCGGGACACCGACCACTGGTGGACGTGGACCTGGTCCACCGCCGCGAGGGCGTTCTGGGAGAGCGTCCCGCCCGATCGCCTGCCGGCCGCCCGCGCCGCGGCCGAGAGCGCCCTGGCGGCGCTGCGCGCGCCCGACGGGACCCTGCCGTACGTGCTCACGGCGAACTTCGCCGTCTGCCGGCGCTGACGACCGCAGGGAATGCCGTCCGGCTGCGCCGCTTCACGGAAACCTCCGCGCGAAAAACCTCCGCACGCAAAACCTCCGCGCGCAAACCGCTACGTTAAATTGCGTCGATCGTCGGTGGATTTCCGAATTCCCCGGGCCGCGCACCGGGCGCGGTGCTTTCGCGTGCCCGATTCCGGTGGGACCATCGAATTCGGGGAATTCAGAGAAATTGCCACTTCGGGTCTTGCCCGTTCGGCGCCCAGGGTTCTACAGTTTGGACATCCGGTCAGCCGGACCGGGAGATTGAGGCACAATCAATCCGTGCTTCCCCTCACCACACGACCTGGTGCTGTTGCGGCCTTCGGCCGGCCGCCGGTCTCCGGCGGCTCTTCCCGAGGAAATCGAGGAAATCGCCGTATCCGCGACAGAATCCGGTCCGCGGTCGCGAGGAAGCCTTTTCAGAAGGGAAACGTCATGAACAACTTCGACGACATCGACATCACCGAGCTGTCCGACGAGGAGCTGGACGACATCGTGGGCGGCCAGTTCTCCGTGAGCGCCAGCTGCGTCATCTGACGACGGTACCGCTCGGCCGGGCGGTGATCCCGCCCGGCCCACCGCGGCGGACCTGAGTCCGTGCCGGGCCCGCCGGGGAGGCGCGAACACCGCGTCCGCGTCTCGCCGGCGGGACACACCAGTACCGGCGTGTGCCGGGAGTCCTTCCCGGCGCACGCCGGTGACGTGCAAGGAAAGGGACCGGGATCGATGACCGGTGAATCGCGCTTCCGGCCCGAGGCGCTCGAACACCACCGCAGGCGCGATGGTCTCGGGCCGGTCCTCGGCCACCCTCCCGCCGCGCCCCGGCCCGTGGGATTCGCCGAGCGGATGGCGGCCGTCCGTGAGCGACTTCCCGGCCGCTCGGCCGCCAGGCGGCTGTCCGTCTGCTTCCAGACGCAGGTCAGCGACTGCGGCCCCGCCGCCCTGGTGACGGTGCTCCGGCACCACGGCATCGACGTGTCCCTGGACGCGGTCCGCGCCCGGGCCGACTCCGGCCGCAACGGCGCGTCGGCCCGCACCCTGTTGGAGATCGCCCGCGAGTACGGCGTGAAGGGCCGGGGCGTGCGCGCCGACCTGGACGCCCTGCGGCGGCTGCGGCCCGGCGCGATCCTGTTCTGGAACTTCAACCACTTCGTGGTCCTGGAGGGCGCCGGCAAGGAGTACGTGGACGTCGTCGACCCCGCGTACGGGCGACGGCGCCTCAGCAGGGCGTCCGTCGCGGAGTCCTTCACCGGGGTGGCGCTGGAGTTCGAACCGCCCCTGGACGGGACGACCGCGGCCACCCGCGGCACGGAGACCGGCAGCCCCTGGCGCCGGTTGCGCCAGTTCCTGCCCGGCCGCCGGGAACTGGTCCTCCTCCTGGCGGCCTCCGCCGGACTGATGGCCTTCGAACTCGCGCTGCCGCTCACCGCGGGGATCCTCGTCGAGCGGGTGGTGCCGGACGGCTCCACCGCCACCCTGTGGGGCGCCGGGGCGTTGCTAGCCGGGCTCGGAGTCCTCTTCTTCCTCCTCCAGCTGGCCAGGTCGGTCCTGGTGGCCAAGCGCCAGGCCGTGATCGAGAAGCGGCTCACCCTCGGGATCGTCAGTCACATGGCGGACCTGCCCTACGACTTCTTCACCGTGCGCAACTCCGGTGACCTGGCGATGCGGGCCCGTGCCAGCAACGTCCTCATCCAGGTGCTGAGCGTGACCGCCGTCTCGGCCGTGCTCGACAGCGTGCTGGTGGTCGCGTACCTGATCGCGATCGTCCTGACCAACCCTCCGATGGCCGCCCTGGTCGCCGCCCTGGTCGCCGTCCAGGCCGGCCTCCTCGTGATCACCTGGCGCCGCCAGACGGAGCTGAGTCAGGAAGTCCTCGAACGCCAGACCAAGGCGCAGGAGGAACTGGTGGAGATGCTGGAGAGCATCTCCTCGCTGAAGTCCAGCGGCCTGGAGGGCCGGGCCGCGGAACGCTGGTCGCACACCCTGGTCCACGAGGTCAACAAGCGCCTGGGCGCCCGCCGCAACCTCGCCCTCTTCTCCTCCCTCAGCCGTACGGTGCAGTTCGGCGCCCCCCTCGCCGTCCTGCTCGTGGGGATCTGGCTGGTGCTGACCGGCCGTGACTCGCTGGGGGAGGCCATGGGTTTCATGACGCTGACGATCGCCCTGTTCATCCCGCTGGAGGGGATGTTCGACGCCGGTTCCCAGCTCGCCGCCGTCCGGCCCACCCTCGCCCGGCTCGACGACGTCCTGCGCGCCGCCCCCGAGCCGCGCGGCGCCCTGGTCGGCGCGGGCGTCGCCGAGCCGGGCCGGATCGCCGCGAGCGGGGTCTCGTTCCGCTACCCCGGCGCCCCCCGGCCCACCCTCAGCGATGTCGAACTCGACGTCCAGCCGGGGCAGTTCGTGGCCATCGTCGGCCGCTCGGGATCCGGCAAGTCCACCCTGGGCATGCTGCTGGCCGGGCTGTACGTCCCCACCGGCGGCACGATCACGGTCGACGGCATGAGCCTCGGCGAACTCGACCGGCCGACGTACCGGCGCCGCATCGGCTACGTCAACCAGAACGCCCACCTCTTCGGCGGCTCGATCCGCGACAACATCCTGCTCGGCAGCGAGGACATCAGCGAGGCCGACCTGAAGCGCGCCGTCCAACTGGCGCACATCCACGGGGAGATCAAGGTGATGCCGATGGGCTACGACACCCTGGTCGCCCCCGGCGGGCACGGGATGTCGGGCGGCCAGCGGCAGCGGATCGTCCTGGCCCGGGCGCTGGCCAAGCAGCCGAAGCTCGTCATCCTCGACGAGGCGACCAGCGCCCTGGACCCGGCGCTGGAGGAGGCCATCATGCGCGACCTGCTGGCCGCCGGGATCACCGTCGTCGTCATCGCCCACCGCCTCACCGTGCTGGACGACGCCGACCAGGTCATCGTCATGCGCGACGGCCGGATCGTCGAGGCGGGCCCGCCCGCCGCCCTCAAGGAGAGCGGGGAGGAGTACCTGTGCCTGACCTGACCCCCGCCCGGCCGGCGCCCGGCACCCCCGTGCCGCTCACCTACGAACAGGACTGGTTCCACGCGAAGACCCGCACCAGCGCCTGGGCCCACAAGAACGTCCGGCTGAGCTACGAGATCCTCGGCGACCTCGACACCGACGCGCTGCAGACCGCCGTCCGCGCCTTCGTGGTGCGGCACGACGCCCTGCACCTGCAACTGCCGCCGGACCCGGGGCCGAGCCCCCGGCAGTGGACCCGGCCCATCGGCGCGGGGGAACAGGTCGTCGAGTGCCAGAAGATCGGCGCCGGCTCGCCCGAACAGTTCTCCCGCTATGCCTCGGCCCTGCTCTCGCGCGACTGCGTCGCCCCGTGGCAGTACGGCGAGCAGCGGCCGTTCGCCATCCGGCTGCTGCGGTACGACGAGGGCCGGCACGCGCTGCTCGCGACCTTCCAGAACCTCGTCTTCGACGGGCGGGCGCACCACCTGTTCGGCCACGAGGTCTGGCGCGACTACGAGGCCGCCCGGCGCGGTGACCCCGTACCGGAGAGTGCTCCGTCGTTCGTGGAGGCCGCCGCCCGGCAACGGGCCGGCACCACCGAGGCCCGGCGGGAGCGGGCCCTGGCCGACTGGCGGGGGCGCCTCGGGTTCCTGGCCCGCACCCCGTGGGCGCGCCCGGACACCGCGGCGGGCACGGCGACGGCCGCCGCGACGGCCGCCGAGAGCGGGCGGCTCCGGGCCGAACTCGACGCCGGGACCACCAGGGCGCTGCGCCGCGCCTGCGCGGAACGCCGCCTCAGCCTGCTGCAGTGGACGGTCGGCTCCTTCGTCCACGCGCTGGCCTCCCGCACCGGCCGGACCGAGGTGGGGCTGTGGACCTCCATGGACTCCCGGCCGTCCAGGGACCGGGACGTGGTCGGGATGTTCGCCGGCTCCTGCCCGCTGACCGTCGCCGACGCCGGCGGCGACCCCGACGCGGTACGGGCGCAGGTCCGCGCCCAACTGCTGAACGCGCTGAAGCACCAGCGGCTGACCGCCGAGGAGATCTCGGCGCTGACGCGGGAGACCGAGGCGCAGTACGGCGCCCCGGTCAGCCGGGACCTCTACGTGAACCTGCGCAGGTTCGAGGGCGACTACGCGAGTTCCCGGGACACCGGCCCGCTGCGGGTCACCGCCGACGCCCACGCACTGCGCCGGATCGCCTTCACGGACACCCACGCACTGCACCTGCGGTGCGCCGAGTTCCGTGACCGGCTCCTCATCGGCCTGCTCTTCGACGGGCGGCGGGTGGCCCGGCCGCTGGCGCAGACGCTCCTCGACGACGTGCTCGCCGCGGCCGCCGCCACCGCGCGGACGGCCGGCCAGGAGCGCGAACCCGCCCACTGAGCAAGCCCGTTCCGCTCCTCACCCACCCCAGGAGGTGCCATGCCCCCCGCCCCGATCGACGCCGTACTGGCCGCGGCGAGCGAGGTGTTCGGCCGGCGGGCCGAACCGACCGACGACTTCTTCTCCCTCGGCGGCGACTCCGTCGCCGCGGTCGAACTCGCCGCCGAGCTGGAGGAACGCCTGGGCATCGAGGTCGACAACGAACTGGTCGTCGCCCTCCCCGACCTCGCCGCCCTGGCCACCTCCCTCGCCGCCATGCTCGCCGAAGCGGCCCCCGCCCTGTCGACACCCGAACACTGAGGAACCATGCGCCCCCACCTCTGGGACCCGTGGGCCACCGCGCGGACGGCCCCCGACCGTACGGCCGTCGTCGCCGACGACGAGACGTACACCTTCGCCGAGCTGACCAGCCGCGCGGACGCCCTGGCGGGCGCCCTGCGGGCCCGGGGCGTTCCCGACGGCACGATCCTGTCCACCGACATCCCCACCGGGCCCCGCTTCTTCGCGCTGGTCCTCGCCGCGCTGCGGCACGGACACGGCCTCTTCCCGATCGCCCCGAACCTGCTGGCCCTCCCCGAGGGCCCGTCCCTGCTGACGGACGCGGGCGTTGCGCTGCACCTCACCACGGGGGCGCCGACGGCGGGCGGACCGGCCCTGCCCTGCCCCGTCGTCGGCGACGACGACCTGCTCGCCGGGGTGGCCCACGCGCCGGCCATCCCCGCTCCGGCCCCGCCACCCGCCGCGGGCCACCTCGTCTTCGCGACCTCCGGCACCACCGGCCTCCCGCAGGCGGTCGTCCGGACCCGCCCCAACCGGCCCTACAAGGGGGTGGCCGTCGCCGAGCGCTACGGCGCCGGCCTGAGCCGGGGCCCGCACCTGATGGCCAATCCCACCTACCACCTCGGCACGCTGGGCCCCGCCCTGTACGCCCTCCAGGCGGGCAGCGCGGTCGTCGTCCAACGCACCTGGTCCACCAGCGGGTTCGCCGAGCTGGCCGACCGGTACGCGGCGGACAGCGTCATGCTCAGCCCGGACCGGCTGACCGATCTGGTCACGGCGGGGCAGGCCCCGCACCGGCGGTTCCAGGTGGTCTTCCACGGCGGCGCGGCCTGCCCGCCGGCGGTGAAGCGCGCGGCCATCGACCTGTTCGGGCCGGTCCTGCACGAGTACTACGGGACGTCGAAGAGCGTCCTGACCGAGATCACGGCTCCGGAGTGGCTGGACAAGCCCGGTTCGGTCGGCCGTCCGCTGCCCGGGATCCGCATCGAGGTCACCCGCGACGGCCGGGCGCTGCCGCCGGGGGAGGTCGGGGAGATCGGGATCCGGCTGCGCGCCGCCGACCGGGACCCGTCCGAGGCGCCCGTGCACGCCACCGGGGACGTCGGCTTCCTCGACGCCGACGGCTACCTGTTCGTCATCGGCCGGGCCGGGACCCCGCAGGAGCTGCGCACCGCCCGACTCGAACACGAGATCCGGCTGCTGCCCGGCGTCACCGACGCGGTCGTCCTCGGCGACCCGGCCCCGGTCTGCTTCGTGGAGCACGGCGACGGCCGCGCGCTCCCCGACCCGGTTCCCGCCATCGAGGCCTCGGCGCGCCGGATCGGCCTGCCCGCGCCCCGGGTCGTCCTGTCGGCCTCCGGCTCGCTGCCCCGCACCCCCAGCGGCAAGATCCGGCGTGCCGAACTCGCCGGTGTCGCAGCCGGTTTCACCGGGGCCGGGGCCGGGGCCGGGGCCGAGGGCCGCGGATGACCGCGGAGCCGCAGCCCGGGACGGCCCACGACTGGCTCGTGCGCCATGCGCGGCACCGGCCCGACGCGGTCGCGCTGACCTGTCTCGACGGGGACGCGGTACGCCGCCTGAGCTACCGTCAGCTGCACGCTCTCGTGGCCTCGGTCGCCGCGGCGCTGCCCGCCCTCGGGGCCCGCCCGGGCGACCGGATCGTCCTGGTGCTGCCGAACGACGAGTCCTTCGCCGCCGTGCTGCTGGCGGCCGTCGGACGGGGGATCGTGCCGGTTCCCGCGCCCACCCCGGCGACCACGCGGACCGAGGCGTTCGGCCGGCGGCTGCGGGGCATCGTCGCCGACTGCCGCCCTGCCCTGGTCCTCACCACCGCGTCCTGGCGCGACGCGATCCGCACGGCGCTGGGGGACCTCGACGTCCCCGGCGGGGTGCACAGCTGGCCGGACCGGGCGGTCCGGGACACCGGTGCTCACCCGCCGGACGCCCCTGGGTCCGACACTCCCGTCTTCGCGCCCGACGCCCCCGCCTTCCTGCAGTACACCTCGGGATCGACCGGCTCCCCCAAGGGAGTCGTCATCAGCCACCGGGCGCTGCACGCCGCCTGTGCCCAGGCCGCGCTCGTCTACGGCGAGGGCCCGGAGGACGTGGCCGTGACCTGGGTGCCGCTCCACCACGACATGGGGCTCGTCACCGGAGTCCTCAGGCCGCTCTACAGCGGCTACGCATCCGTCCTGATGCCGCCCGAGGCGTTCGCCCGCCGTCCGGGAACCTGGCTGTCGGCCATCACCGCCCACGGCGGGACGCTGTCCAGCGCGCCCGACTTCGCCTACGCGCTGTGCGCCCGCAAGGTCACCGACCGCGAGCTGGCCGCCCTCGACCTGCGCACCTGGCGGGTCGCCCGCAGCGCGGGCGAGGTGGTGCGGGCCACCACGGCCGAGCGGTTCACCGCGCGGTTCTCCGCAGCCGGATTCTCCCCACGGAGCCTGTGCCCCTCCTACGGCATGGCGGAGGCCACCCTCACCGTCACCACCTGCACCCCGAGCCGCCCGCCGGTCCGGCTGGCCGTGCGCACCGACGCCCTGCGGGCGGGGGAGGTGGTTCCGGCCGCGCCGGGGGCACCCGCCACCGTCCTGCTCTCCTCGGGAACGCCGTTGCCCGGCACCGAGGTGCGGGTGCGCGACACGGCCGCCGGGCCGGACGACGGCCCGCGCGTCGGGGACGTCGTCATCCGCGGGCCGCAGCTGTTCAGCGGCTACTGGCCGGCGGCGGACCGCCCGACCGGGTGGCACGCGACCGGGGACCGGGGGTTCACCCATGACGGCCACCTGTTCGTCGTCGGCCGGGCCGATGACGTACTCGTCCACCACGGCAGGAACTTCTACCCGGCGGACATCCTCGCGGCCTGTGAGGACGTGCCGGGCCTGCGGCCCGGGCGCTGCGCCGCCTTCGGTGTCGAGGACGGGGAATCCGGCGGCCGGGTGTGCCTGGTCGCGGAGGTGGCGGACGGCCCCGGCACGCCCCCGGCCATCCAGGTGGCCGCCCAGGTGCGGCGGCGGCTGGCGGTCTCCGTCGACCTGTACGTCTCCGAGGTCGTCCTCCTGCCCCGGGGCGGGCTGCCCGTGACGACCAGCGGGAAGGTGCGGGTCGGCGAGACGAGGCGGCGCCTCGCGCGGGGGACGCTTCCCCGCCTGTGACGCCCTGCGCGGCCACGCGCGGAAGCCCCCGAGGAAACCACCAGCGGACAGAACCAGCGGACAGACCAGCGGAAGAAGAGGGAAGAGGAACCGTGCACGCTCCGACACTGGCTCAGTGGGTCGGCGACCCCGCCGCCTTCACCACCGCGTACTGGCGCCGCCGGCCGGGTGTCTTCCGGCCGGACGGGGGAGTGCGCAGCCCCTTCGCCCTGGCCGACGTCGACGCCGCGCTCGCCACCGGTTTCCTGCCCGAGCCCTACGTGGAGATGACCCGCGCCGAGGACCCGCTCGGTCGTGACGACTACCTGACACCGCGCGCGGTCCACGAGTCCTCGTACGGGGGGTTCGCCGACGAGAAGAAGATCCGGGCCCTGCTCGACGACGGCGCGACCCTGCTGATGCGCCGGATCGACCAGTGGCACGGCCCGACCCGGGACCTGCTCGCGCGGCTCTCCGCCGAACTCCAGCGGGCGGTGGAGGCGTTCTGCTTCGTGACGCCTCCCGGTACCCAGGGGGTGCCCCTGCACCGCGACGACGCCGACGTCCTCGTCCTCCAGCTGAACGGGAGCAAGTCCTGGCGCGTCCACGAGGGGCCGGCGGACGGCAACTGGCGGCACGGCCGGGTCGACGGCGAGCCACCGGCGGAGGTGCTGCGGGCCACCCTGCACGCCGGCGAAGTCCTCTACATCCCCCGGGGCTTCGCCCACCAGGCCGTCGGCAACGAGGGCCTCTCGGTGCACCTGTCACTGACCATCCGCGAGATCCACATGGGCGACCTGTTCCGCAGCCTCCAGAAGCTCTCCGCCAAGTCCATGACCATCGAGACCCGCCCGCTGGACGACGCCGCCGTCCTGGCCGCGGCCACCGCGATGCTGGAGCACGTCCGCGCCGCCGTCGCCGACCTGACGCCCGAGGACCTGGTGCGCCACGCGCGGCGCCGGAAGCTGGCCGCCCTGCCCGCACCGCGCTCGCCGATCTCCCTGACCGCCGTGGCAGCCGGGCACGACGGCCCGGCGTGACCCGGTGCGGCCCGGCGGGCCCCGGCGTGACCCGGCGTGACTCGGAGTGACCTGGCGACGTCGCCGAGCCCGGTGGGCCAGGCCTCCTCCCTGAGGCGTATGACCTCCTTTGATGGGCGTACGATCGGTTCCTCCCGGTGGTGGATGACGGATCATCAGGTCGGCGGGAAGGCTTGGTCGTCAGGGGTGGGCGGGGGCCTGCCACGGGCGAAGGGGGAGAGATGGCGCGTCGTAGGGTTTGCGTGCTGGTGACGGCGGTCTGTCTGGCACTGGCCGCGCCGGTCGCCTCGGCGGCTGCCGCCGACACCGGTGCCGGCGGGGCGACCGGCGCGGTCAAGGACAGGCGCGAGGCGCGGGCGGCGGCGCTGAGGGCGGTGACGGGGGCCGGCGCGGTCGCGGCGATCGCCCAGGTCAGGGACGACGGCGGGCTCTGGCGGGCGGGCTCGGGCGTCGCCGACCTGGCCACCGGTACCCCGGTGCGGACGGACGGGCGGTTCCGCGCCGGGAGCATCACCAAGATGTTCACCTCCACCACCGTGCTCCAGCTGGTGGGGGAGGGGCGGGTCGGCCTGGACGAGCCGGTCGAGCGGTACCTGCCCGGGGTGGTCCCGAACGGTGCGCGCATCACCGTCCGGCAGCTGCTCAACCACAGCTCCGGCCTTTGGGATCCGACCAACGAGAAGGGCGGGCTGTTCCCCGACTCGACCGACGTCGACGCCGTCCGGGCCTGGCTGGACCAGGGCGGCCTGACCCGTACGATCACCCCGGAGCAGGTGGTGGCCGCCTCGGTGGCGCACGCGCCCAACTTCCCGCCGGGCACCAGGTTCAGCTATTCGAACGTCAACTACACCCTGCTCGGCATGATCATCGAGCGGGTGACCGGGCACGGCTACGCGCAGGAGATCGGCGCGCGCATCCTGCGCCCGCTGGGGATGAGCGGGACGTACTTCCCCGGGACGGCCACCGATCTCCGGGGCCCGCACGCGCACGGCTACGTGACGCTGGTCGAGGGCCCGGGCCCGGCGGACCGGAGCATCCGGGACGTCACGGTGGCCAGCGTGTCCTGGGCGAACTCGGCGGGCGAGCTGATTTCCACCCTGGACGACCTGAGCCGCTTCGAAAAGGCCCTGCTGGGCGGCCGGTTGCTGTCGCCCGGGCTGTTGCGGGAGATGAACACCACCATCCCGGTGGAGGTCGACGGCCGGCCCACGGGCCTGGACTACGGCCTGGGGCTCGCCCGGCTGCAGCTGTCCTGCGGGCCGGTCTACGGGCACGACGGCGGGGTGCCCGGCTACAGCTCGCAGCTGTGGAGCTCCGGCGACCGACAGGTCGCGATGTCCGTCACCACCAACGGCGACCTGAGCCAGATCACCGCGCAGCTCGTCGCGGAGGGCGCCTTCCTGGAGGAGGCCTTCTGCGGCACCCACCAGGCCACGGCCGGTGTGCAGCCGAAGCTCGGCTGAGGTGCGACGCGGGCACGGCTGATCCTCCGGCGTGGGGGGGGCGGGCCCCCCCGGGGGCGCCCCCCCCCCCCCCCCCCCCCCCCCCCCCCCCCCCCCCCCGCCCCCGGGGGGGCCCCCCCCCCGGCCCCTGGGCGTGACGGTGTGGTGCCTGTCGTGGGGGGCCGGGGGGGGGCCGGGGGGGGGCCCGGCGCGGGGGGGGCGCCCCCCCCCCCCCCCCCCCCCCCCCACGCCCCGGGCTACCCGCGCAGCTCCAGGCCGTCCTCCCGGTCGAGGCGCAGCCCCGCCAACTCGGCCGCCGACAGGGCGAGTCCGGCCGCCGCGGCCGAGTCGCGGACGGAGGCCGGCCGGCGTGCGCCGGGGATCGGGATCACGACGGGTGCCTGGGCCAGGTGCCAGGCCAGGCAGACCTGTTGCGGGCTGACGCCGTGCGCGCGGGCGAGCGCGTGGAAGGGCGTGTGCGGCGTCGGCGCGGTGCTTCCCGGATCGTCGACGGCGCTGAGCGAGATCCCGCCGAGCGGGCTCCAGGGCAGGAAGGCCAGGCCGAGTTCGGTGCAGAGGTCGAGGGTGTCCCGGGTGGCGGGGTGTGCGGGGGAGAAGCGGTTCTGCACCGAGACCAGGCGTGGGCCGAGGATCTCCCGCGCGGTGCGGATCTGCTCGCGGTCCACGTTGGAGAGGCCGACCATCCGGATCGTGCCGGCCTCGGCCAGGTCCCGCAGCGCGCCGACCGAGTCGGCGAAGGGGACGGCCGGGTCCGGCTTGTGCAGCTGGTAGAGGCCGATCGCCTCCACGCCGAGCCGGCTCGCCGAGGCCTCGGCCGCGCGACGCAGGTGGCGCGGGTGGCCGTCGACCGTCCACGATCCGTCGCCGGGGCGGCCCCGGCCGCCCTTGCTCGCCACCAGCACGTCGTCCGCCCCGTTGCCGTAGGTCGCCAGTGCGCGGGCGATCAGCCGTTCGTTGTGGCCGAGTTCGCCGGCGTGCCAGTGGTAGCTGTCGGCGGTGTCGATCAGCCGCACGCCCGCGTCGAGCGCGGCGTGGATCGTGGCGACGGCCTGCTCCTCGTCGGGGCGCCCTTCGACGGAGAGCGGCATCGCGCCGAGGCCGATGGCGCCCACCGCGATGCCGCCGACGGTGCGTGCGGCGGTGTGCGCAGTCGTGGTCCCCGTCATCCCCGGGCCTCCTCGACGACCAGCGGCAGCCAGTCGGAGACCGAGGAGAACCGGAACCCCAGGCCGGCCGCCCGGCCGGTGTCCATGGTGTAGCAGCGGTCGAAGGAGAACGGCGAGTGCGGCCCGTCCGTCCCGACGTGCAGTGTCGGCTCGATGCCGGTCACGCTGCCGATCGCCGCGCACAACTCCCGTGCGTCCAGCGTTCCGTGGGAGGCCGCGTTGACGGGCCCGGTGAAGTCCGCCGTCGCGGCCCAGGCCAGGAAGCGGGCGATCTCCGGCTCGTGGACGAAGGACGCGGGCTGCGGCGCGGCGTGGACCGCCACCGGCAGGCTGCGCTCGACCCGCTCGACGTAGTGGGCCAGGCGCCCGGTGAAGTCCGCGCCGCCCAGGACGTGCGCGGTGCGGACGGCTGCGACGTCGAAGGGCGCCTGTCGGGTGAGCAGTGCCTCCGCCTGACGCTTGCCCTCGCCGTAGTGGTCCGCCCGGAACCGCTCGTCCTCCCAGGGCAGTTCCAGGTCCACCGGCCAGGCCGACGGGTCGACGGCCTCTTCCGTGAGGGCCGCCCCGCCCGGCCGGCCGAGCTCGGCGTAGACCTCGACCGTCGAGGTCAGCACGTAGCGCCGGGTGCGGCCGGCGAAGACCCGGGCGGCGACGGCCGCTTGGAGCGGCGAGTAGCAGACCTGGTCGACCACGACGTCGAAGCACCGGTCGGCGAGCGCGACGCGTAGCGCGGCCTCGTCGTCGCGGTCGGCGCACAGGTGGGTCACACCCGGTGGTGCGGGCGTCGATCCGCGGTTGACGACGGTCACCGCCGCACCCGCGTCCGCCAGTTCCTCGACCAGCCGCCGCCCGAAATGGCGGCTTCCCCCGATCACGCACACGTCCATGCCGCGGCCCCTTTCCCGGTCCGTCCCTTGGCGTCCTCGGCGTTCAGTCTGCTCGGCAGTGATCAGTAGCGGTAGTGTCGATCGTGCTACCTCGTCATTAGGAGAACTGTTGATCGACGTCCAGCGGCTGGCCGTGCTGCGCGAGGTCGCCCGCCACGGCAGCTTCAACCAGGCAGCCCTGGCGCTGCACTGCACGCCCTCGGCCGTCTCGCAGCAGATCGCCGCGCTGGAGCGGAGCCTCGGTGCGCCCGCGGTCGAACGCTCCACCCGCGGCGTCACGCTGACGGAGGCGGGCCACCTGCTGGTGGAGGCCGCGGACGCGATCGCCGCCGAACTGGCCGACACCCAGCAGCGCATCGACCGGCTGGCCGCCGAGCGCACCGTGCTCACCGTCGCCACCTTCGCCAGCGCCGGACGGCGGCTGCTGCCCGCCGCCCTGGCCGGGTTCGTCTCCGACCACCCGGACGTGGAACTGACGATCCTGGAAGCGGAACCGGAGGAGAGCCTGCCCGCCGTCCGCGAGGGACGGGCCGACCTAGCCCTCGCCTACCACTTCGACGGCCCGCCGCCCGCGCGGCCCGGCGACCGTTCCGGCCTGGACTGGACGTCCCTCGGGGTCGACCCGCTGCGGCTCGTGGTGCCACGCCACCACCCGGCCGCGGCCCGCTACCGGGACCGGTCCCAGCCGCCGCAGCTGGCCGAACTCGCCGACGAGCGGTGGATCCTGGGCTGCCGCAAGTCCGCGGCCCAGTTCGCCCACCACGCCGACCTGGCCGGCGTCCAGCTGCGGATCGCGTGCACGGCGACGGACTACGACTTCGCCCAGTCGCTCGCCCACGCCGGCGTCGGCATCGCACTCATCCCCGAGATCGGCCTGGCCGGGCACCCGGAGCTGGTCGCGCTTCCGCTGGCCGAGCCGAGCCCGCGCCGCCACCTGGGCCTGGCCCTCTCCCGCCGCCGCCGCGGCCCCGCCGCACGGCTGGCGGAGCAACTGGCGTCCCGACTCGTGGACCAGGGCGCCGGCGTCGACCGGCCCCGCCGCGCAGGCCGGTCCGTGCCCGCACCTCCCGGAGAGTCGGACCGCGACTGACTCGCCCGCCGGGCGTGACAGGCAGGCGCACACCTGGGAGGCACGTTCCGAACGGCGCACGTGCCGCACGCGGGTTCACCGGCGGCGGGTGCGGACCCTACCGCGGTACGAGCGTGTGGAGGCGGGCCCGGAGGATCTCTGCGAGGAAGCCATGCACCATGTCCCCGAACTCGGCGGTGACAACAGCGTGTTGTGGCTGCCGAACCGGATGCCGGAGGTCTGATTCCGCCGCCGGCCAGTGGATCGACCACGTCGGCCTGGAGCACCTGACCGCCGACGGCCAGGCGATGAGCGCCGACCCGAACCACGCCGCCACCTTCTACACCTCGGCCTTCGCCCTGCCGTCGTTCGGGTGAGGTGCGGGCGCGGTGTCCGCACTCCCTCGGCCCGGGCCGGTACGACATGGGGCGACACCCGTACCGGCGGCCGGCTTCGCGTGAGGCCGACCGGAATTCGAGAAGGAGCCGCGCCGTGCCCCTGCCCACCACGTTCGACCACCACGCCAAGGACTACAGCCTCGCCCACGCCTACTGGCTGGCCAGAGCCGCCGACCTCGCCTACAAGGGCGAGGACACCATCGACGAGCAGGCCCGCGCCTGGGGGTTCACCACGGTGCGTCACCACCGGACCCGCTTCACACCGCCCTTCCCGCTCCAGGACACCCAGGCCTACACCATGGCCGGCGACGACATGATCGTCACCGCGTTCCGCGGCACCGAGCCGAAGGAGATCCGCGACTGGCTCTCCGACGCCACCACCCCGCCCTGGCCCGGCCCCGCCGGAACCGGCTACGTCCACTACGGCTTCGCCGAGGCCCTCACATCCGTCTTCCCCGATGTCCGGGACACCCTCGCCGATCTGCGCACGGGGGACCAGAGCGTCTGGTTCACCGGCCACAGCCTCGGCGGCGCCCTCGCGATGCTCGTCGGAGCGCGCATGTACCTGGAGGAGCCGCGGCTGCGGGCGGACGGCGTCTACACCTTCGGCCAGCCCCGCACCTGCGACCGCACCCTCGCCGCCGCCTACAACAAGGGCTTCAAGGAGAGGATGTACCGCTTCGTCAACAACAACGACATCGTCCCGCAGCTGCCGCCCGAGCCCGCCTACACCCACGTCGACGCGCTCAAGTACATCGACTCCGCGGGTAAGGTGCGCGACTCCATGAGCGTGCTCGGCGGCCTCGGCGACCGGGCCAAAGGCCTGACCGCCGACGCGTTCGCCCCCGCCGGCGACGGCGTGCGCGACCACTTCATGCGCAACTACCTCGCGGCCCTGGAGCAGAACCTCACCTGACTCGCGAGCTGCCGTGCGGCCCGGGCGCCGCCCGACCCCTACCGCCAGGTGTGCTCCCGGACCCGCGCCGGAGCGCCCGCCGGGGCCGGACGGCGCACCGTGGACCGGCGGGCGACAGGCCGGGCCCGCCGGTCCACCACGAAGCGCACCGCCGCCCCGGCGGCGTGGGAAGCCGGTGTGTCATGGATGTTCTCCTTGGGTAGGAGCCGGTGCCCAGCCGTCCGCGGTCCTGGATGGAGCGGATCCACGGCTGATGAGAGCCCGTTGAGCGGGCCGGGACCGTCGCCGCGCGCGCGTTGATCGCTTGTCTACCACGGACTCCTACGGTCAGGCCTTCGGCAAGTTCCGCACTGCTCAGAAGGATTCCCATGATCGACCCGGCCGCGTCGTCGCGCGGTGACACACCCTGGATCGGCGACGATCCGCGATTCACCGAGTTGCGCGCCGCCTACCGCAGGTTCGTGTTCCCGGTGACGGCGGCGTTCCTGCTCTGGTTCCTGGCGTACGTACTCTGCTCGGCCTATGCCCGCGACTTCATGGCGACCAAGGTCGTCGGGAGCGTCAACGTGGCCCTGGTCTTCGGACTGCTGCAGTTCGCCTCGACGTTCGGCATCGCCCTGGCCTACGGCCGGTTCGCCGCTCGGCGGCTGGACCCGCTGGCCGCGGCCCTGCGGAGTGCGGCGGCGTCCCATCCGATCGCCCCGGCCCCGGCCGGCCGCGGCGGCGACCAGGAACTGACGGAGAACCAGGCATGACACAGCACCTTCCGCTCGCCGCGGCAACGGCGCAGTCGGCATCGAACAAGGGCCTGACCATCGGCCTGTTCGTCGCCCTGGTGGCGCTGACCCTCGGCATCACCCTCTGGGCACGGCGGAGCACCCAGGGCACCGGCGGCTTCTACACCGGCGGCGGCCAGTTCTCCGCGCTGCAGAACGGGATCGCGATCTCGGGCGACTACCTGTCCGCGGCCTCCTTCCTCGGCATCGCCGGGATCATCGCGCTCTCCGGGTACGACGGCTTCCTCTACTCGATCGGCTTCCTGGTCGCCTGGCTGGTCGCGCTGCTGATGGTCGCCGAACTGCTGCGCAACACCGGGCGGTTCACCATGGCCGACGTGCTGGCCGCGCGGCTGCGCAGCGGACCGATGCGGACCGCCGCGGGCGTGTCGACCATCGTGGTCTCGATCTTCTACCTGATCGCGCAGATGGTCGGCGCGGCGACGATCGTGGGGCAACTGCTCGACGTCAAGGGCGCCTCCGCGCAGATCTGGACCATCGTCGGGGTCGGTGCCCTGATGATCGTCTACGTCGTGGTCGGCGGGATGAAGGGCACCACCTGGGTGCAGATCGTCAAGGCGGTGCTGCTGATCGCCGGCGCGGCCGTGATGACCCTGTGGGTGCTGGCGAAGTACGGGTTCGACCTCAGCCACCTGCTCGGGGACGCCGCCACGGCGTCCAAGAAGGGCGACGCCTTCCTCCAGCCCGGCCTGAAGTACGGGTCGACCGACGGCTGGTCGAAGCTCGACCTGGTCAGCCTCGGCGTCGCCCTGGTGCTGGGCACCGCGGCGCTTCCGCATGTGCTGGTCCGCTTCTACACCGTCCCGACCGGCCGCGACGCGCGAAAGTCGGTGAACTGGGCGATCGGCATCATCGGGGTCTTCTACCTGATGACCCTGGTGCTCGGCTTCGGCGCGGCCGCGCTGGTCGGCACGGCGACGATCAAGGAGAAGGATCCGTCCGGCAACACCGCCGCCACCCTGCTGGCCGAGCACCTCGGCGGTGGCGCGGGCACCACCGGCGGCTCCCTGATGCTCGCCTTCATCGCGGCGGTGGCGTTCGCCACCATCCTCGCGGTCGTCGCCGGGCTCACCCTGACCTCGTCGTCGTCGTTCGCCCATGACCTGTACGCCAGCGTCATCCGCAAGGGCAGGGCCACGGAGCGGCAGGAGCTGGTCACGGCGAAGATCGCCGCCGTGGTCATCGGCGCGGTCGCGGTCGCCCTGTCGATCTTCGCGAGGGACCTCAACGTGGCGTTCCTGGTGGCGCTGGCCTTCGCCATCGCGGCCTCGGCCAACCTGCCGGCGATCCTGCTGACCCTGTTCTGGAAGCGCTTCACCACGGTCGGCGCCAAGTGCGGCATCTACGCGGGCCTGGTCAGCTCGATCGGCCTGGTGCTGCTCTCCCCGATCTGCTGGGGCGGCGCGACCGGCACGGTCCACGCCGTGAAGCTGACGGCCGCCCAGGCGAAGGACTGCGGGGTGGAGGCGTCCAGCAAGCAGGTCGGCAACGCCACGGCGCTGATCTCCTGCACCACCACCGCACCGATCCCGCTGCAGAATCCGGGCGTCGTCTCGATCCCGATCGGGTTCGCGGCCGCGGTCCTCGGGTCCCTGGTCGGCAGCCGCCGCCGTCGCGACGAGGAGTCGGACCGGCGCAGCTTCGAGGAGCTCGAGGTCCGCGCGCTCACCGGGGTGGGGCGGTAGACCGTGGAACCAGGCTCCAACCTCGACGAGTTCCTTGCCGACCTCGCGCGCTACGCCGCCGCGGACGTCCTGACCGCCCAGCTCACCGCGGACACCCTGCGCAAGTACCTGCGGGCCGGGCTGATCGTTCCCGACGACCTGTGCGCCGGTGCCACCGACGGCTACTCGCAGCGGCTGCTGCATGCCGGGCGGACGCACTCCGTGGTGGCCCTGACCTGGCTGCCCGGGCAGTCCACCCCGATCCACGACCATGTCTCCTGGTGCGTGTCAGGCGTGGTGGAGGGCGTCGAGGTGGACGAGGGGTTCCGGCTGTGGCGGCTGCCCAGATCCGGTCGCAGGGTGCTGGTGCCGTCCGGCCGGACCACCTGCTCTCCCGGCCGGGTGCAGCTCCTGGTGCCGCCCGACGAGGACATCCACCGGGTGTCGAACGGCGGCACCGGTCGCGCGGTCTCCCTGCACGTCTACGGCGCCGACATCTCGCTGAACGGGGGCAGCTCGATCAACCGGGTCTTCGGACAGGTGGTCGTGGACCTCCCGCCGGACGGGGCCCACCTGGTGAGCTGGCGGAGGCCGGATGACCTGGCCTCGTGACCGACACGTCGCGAACCGACGGGCCGTCCGCTCCGGACGGCCCGTCAGCCGTGGCCGGTCCCCGCCCGGTCAGGAGCGCGGGGCCGAGCGGGGAGGCCGGCCCGACCGGGGCGGCCGTCACCGCTGCCGGGCAGATGAGCAGTCGCGCACTCCGAGGCGGCGGCCGCCGCCCGAGGTGATGTGGCGCATGACGGTCGATGCGGGGCGCTTTCCAACGCGTGATCGGTCGACCGAAGCCAGGCACGGAACAACGCCGTTGTGATGACGGCTGGTTGCCTCTGGCGTTTCCGGGGCGCGGGGCTGACATGAGCTTCCCTCACGTTTTGAAGGGGGAGCAATTGGCCGCTGGCGCTGGTCCTACCCGGCAGGATCTGGTCCCCCGGTCGCTGGGGCATCCGGTCAAGCCGTTGATACCGGACGGGACCAGCGTCTGGTGATCATTGCGGTGCCGGCTCCAGGAGCTCCACGGGGCCGGACAGCGTGGACTGCATGTGACGGGCGGCTTCGGCCGCCAGGACGTCGGTCGTGTTCCGGTTGAGCGCATCCATGACCTGTGCTGTCGTCCATGGTGCCGACACGCAGCGGTGCCGGATGTCAGTCCTGGTGGGCGCGGGCGTGGAGGTCCTGGCGGGCGGCGGCGAGGATCTGGTCGGAGAGGTCCGGGTCGGTGGAGGCGACCGCACGGGCGAGGAGGAGTGCGCCCGCCATCTGGCTGAACAGGGCGAGCGCGCGCTGCCAGGCGTCCTCTTCGCTCAGGCCGGTGGCTTCCTCGACGGCTCGGGCGAAGAGCCGCATGTTTGCGGTCAGCCCGGTGGTGTAGTCGGTGCGGGCTTCGTCGTGGAGCCGGGGGGCGTCGCCGAGGAATCCGGCGTTGGGGCAGCCGTGGTCGACGTCGGCACGGTGCTCGGGGGACAGGTACCAGTTGATCTGGCCGTGCAGCAGGTCGTGGCCCTGCTGCCGGGAGTGCTCCAGGAGGGCGGCGAGGTTTTCCTCCCCCTTGGCCATGGATCTGGCGACGACCTCGTCCACGAGAGCCGCCTTGGAGGCGAAGTGGTTGTAGAAGCCGCCGCGGGTCATGCCTGCGGCCGCCATCAGCTCGACCAGCCCGACAGCCTCGACGCCGCGCTCGCGGAACAGCGTCTCCGAGGCCTCGACGATCGCCTTGCGGTTCTGGGCCGCCTTCTCCCTGGACACCCCCATGCGGGCACCTCCTTCTGTCCTCCCACCCTAGACGATGTCGATCGACATTGACAAAGCTCGGTGGCGGGCGTAGAACGATGTCAATCGACATTGTGATGGCCGATGGAAGGAGACCCCCATGAATCCCGCGCCGTTGTTCACCCCGGTCCGCATGGGCGACCTGGAGCTGCCGAACCGGATCGCGATGGCCCCGCTGACCCGGATGCGCGCCGACAACCCCAGCCACGTGCCGACCGATCTGCAGGCGGCGTACTACGCCCAGCGGGCCGCGGCGGGCGTGATCGTGGGAGAGGCCACCGCGGTCAGCCCGGACGGCTTCGGCTGGCACGACACGCCCGGCCTGTGGAGCGCGGAGCAGGTGGCCGGCTGGCGGCGGGTGACGGAGGCCGTGCACGGCGCGGGCGGCCGGATGATCGCCCAGCTGTGGCACACCGGCTCCATCTCGCACCCGGACCTGCGCGCCGGGGCGCTGCCGGTGTCCGCCTCGGCCGTCGACCCCGTGCAGCGCAGCGTCACCGCGGCCGGCCGGGTGCCGACGGTCACCCCGAGGGCGATGTCCGTGGCCGAGATCCGCCAGACCGTGGCCGACTACGCGACGGCCGCCCGCAACGCGATCGCGGCGGGGTTCGACGGCGTGCAGATCCTGGCGAACTTCCTGTACCTGCCGGCGCAGTTCCTCAACAAGGCGACCAACCAGCGTACCGACGCCTACGGCGGGTCGATCGAGGGCCGGGCCCGACTGACCCTGGAGATCGTCGACGCGGTCGCCTCCGCGGTCGGCCCGCAGCGCACCGGGATCAAGCTGAGCCCGATGCACGAATCCGGTCCGTTCCAGGCCAACGACGAGACCCTGCCCGCGGCCGAGTACGTCATCTCCCGTCTGACGGGCCTGTCGCACCTGCTGCTGATGGGCGCCCAGACCGACTTCACCGGCACCCCGTTGGAGGTGCTGTCCGGTGACGGCATGTTCGCCCACTTCCGCCCGCTCTTCGACGGGACGCTGATCGCCAACACCGGCATGACCGGCGAACGCGGCGCCCGCCTGATCGAGACCGGCCTGGCCGACGTCATCGCGTTCGGCCGCCCGTTCATCGCCAACCCCGACCTGCCGGCCCGCCTGGCCGCCGGCGACCCGCTCGCGGACGTCGACTGGAGCACCGTCTACGCCGCCGGCCCCGCCGGATACACGGACTATCCCGCCCTTCCCACCCGCGACCTGGCCCTCGCCCCGGCCCCCGTCCAGAGCTGACCCACCCCGAAGGAGACAACCCCATGAGGCTCACCGGAAACACCGTCCTGGTCACCGGCGGCACCAGTGGCATCGGCCGCGGCCTGGCCGAGGCCCTGCACCGCCTGGGCAACACCGTCATCGTCGCCGGACGACGCCGCGCTCTCCTCGACGAGGTCGCCGCCGCCAACCCCGGCATGCACACCGTCGAGCTCGACATCGCCGACCCCGACAGCATCGCCCGGGCCGCGAAGCGGGTCCTGGCCGACCACCCTGACCTGAACGTCCTGGTCAACAACGCGGGCATCATGCTCGCCGACGACCCGGCCGCCCCGCTGGACGAGGACGTCGTGGCCGCCGAGGTCACCACCAACCTGCTCGGCACCCTGCGGACGACCTCCGCCTTCATCGAGCACCTCAAGACCCGGCCCAGCGCCACGATCCTCTACAACAGCTCCACGCTGGCCTTCACCCCGCTCGCCTCGTTCGCCGTCTACTCCGCGACCAAGGCGGCCCTGCACTCCTACGCCATGTCCCAGCGCTTCGCGCTGCGCGACACCACGGTCCGCGTGCAGGAGATCACTCCGCCGTGGGTCGCGACCGGCCTGGTCGGCACCGACGACGACCCGCGGGCCATGCCCCTGGACGAGTTCATCGCCCAGACCATCGAGGCCCTGGCCGGCGACAGCGAGGAGATCGTCGTCGAGCAGGCCCGGATCTACCGGGACAACGCCGGACCGGGCGAGCACGCCTACGTCAACGAGCTCAACACCTACATGGCCACGCAGCTCTGACCGGACCCACCACAGCACGAAAGGGTGAACGGATCACGAAAGCGATCGGACTGACGCGGTTCGGCGGCCCGGAGGTGCTGCAGGTCGTGGACCTGCCCGAACCCGAACCCGAGCCCGGCCCCGGCGAGGTGCGCATCCGCGTGCACGCGGCCGCGGTCAACCCCACCGACATCACCTTCCGCACCGGCGGCCGGGCCGAGCAACTCGCCCAGCGCACCGCGCCGTTCGTGCCCGGCATGGACGTGTCCGGCGTGGTCGACGAGCTCGGCCCCGGCACCGACGGCCGCCTGGCCGTCGGGGACCGCGTGGTCGCCTATGTCATCCCGTTCGGCCCGCACGGCGGCACCTGTGCCGAGCAGTTGATCGTCGCCCAGGAGTCCGTGGTGCCCGCTCCCGCGAAGGCCACCTTCCCCGAAGCCGCCACGCTGCTGCTGAACGCGGTCACCGCGCGGCTGTCCCTCGACGCGCTCGCCCTGCCCCCGGGCGGGCAGCTCGTCGTCGTGGGGCCGCAGGCGGGGTACGCGGACGCCTCGTCCTGGACTTCGCCGACCCGCGCTGCTGGCCCCGCCGGACCGGAAACAGCAGACCCCACCCCGATTCACCAAGGAGCAGGTGACCGACCATGAGTACCGAGGAGCAGAACGAGGACCTCGTCCGCGAGGCGTTCGACACGCTGTTCAACCAGCGCGACTACGCCGCGGCCGAACGCTTCTGGTCCCCCGACTACATCCAGCACAGCGCCCACATCCCGCCCGGCCGCGACGGCCTGTTCGGCCTGATCAAGAGCTTGCCCGCCGGGTTCGGGCACGAGGCCGAACTGATCGCCGCGCAAGGCGACATGGTCATCGTGCGCGGCCGGTTCACCGGACACGGCCTGCCCGCCCCGTGGATCGCCGTCGACTTCGTCCGCGTCGAGAACGGCCTCCTCGCGGAGCACTGGGACGTGATCGAGGACGAGGCCACCCGCGAGCAGTCCGCCAGCGGCCTGCCGATGTACGGCGACACCTTCCCCGAGGACCGCTGACCCGCCGTACCCGCACCTGCGACGTGCGTCCGAGCCGACGAGAGCCGCCGGCCGGGCTGCCGTTCCCAGCCGAACCCCCGTACCACGATCCACCGCTACCGTCCTGCCGCGCATCCCGATCCAGCGCTGCGGCACCCCCGGTACCTCGCAGGTCAAGGCCAACATCGGGGGCATCGACGACCTCACCTTCATCGGCGGCGGCGACAACATCATCGCCGCGCTCGACCCCGCCAACCAGGTCGCCCTGATCAAGCCCGACGGCTCTGGCCGGAGGCTACGACCTGCGGCTCGGGCTGTTCGCCGCGACCATCGGGGTGGGCCTGCTGATCGGGGGGCTCGGCCGGCGCGGCCGCGCAGACGACGTGGTGATCGGCAGCGTCTTCGCCTGGATCCTCGGTCTGGGCGCCTTCTTCCTGACCGTCTACACCACCTCCCGCAGCGGCTCGCAAGCCCGGCCAGCCGCTGACGGCCCCATCCCGGCGAGCCGATTGCACGCCGAGGCCCCACCATGGGTCAGGAAAGAGCGCGCGGCCCCCGCACCCCGGCGGGCAGAGCCGTGGCACCGCGGCAACAAGACAAGGTCCTCCATGCCCGTGCACCGCGTCGGACTGGTCGTCCATCAGGGCCGCGCCGCCGCGCGGGACGGCGCGCGCGCCGTGCACGCCTGGTGTGAGGCGCACGACGTCCCCTGCACCGAGATCGACGTCTGGTCGGAGGACCACCAGCGCCGCTCCGGACGCGAGGAAGCCTACGCCGCCGGGAACCCGGACCTGGTCGTCACCCTCGGCGGGGACGGGACCTTCCTGCGCGGCGCCCGGATCGCCATGAAGACCGGAGCCAGCGTGCTCGGCGTCGACCTGGGAAAGGTCGGCTTCCTCACCGAGGTGCCGGTCTGCGACCTCACCGCCGGCCTCGACGCCGTCCACACCGGCCACGCCCCGGTCGAGGAGCGCATGACGCTGACCATGCGCGCCTCCAGGCCACCGGAGGTGCCCGCGGAGATGGAGGCCTTCCTCTGCTACGGGCGCGGCCCCGCCCTGCCGCCACTGCAGGTGCGGCCGGAGAGCACCGCGGGCGCCGGCTGGGGCCTGGCCCTGGACGTCAACGCCCTCAACGACGTGGTGCTGGAGAAGCTCGCCCGTGACCACCAGCTCAGCGCAGGCGTCTACATCTCCGGCAGGCTGCTCGCCGCCTACTCGGCCGACGCCCTCGTCGTCGCCACGCCCACCGGCTCGACCGCCTACAGCTTCGCCGCCGGCGGCCCCGTGCTGTCCCCGCACATGGACGCGGTCGTGTTCACCCCGATCGCAGCCCACATGACCTTCAACCGCACCGTCGTCGCAGCCCCCGACGAACCGGTCGCGCTGCGCATCCTGCCGCACTCCGGCCGTGCCGCGGTCAGCATCGACGGCCAGCTCCGGGGAGTCCTCGGCCCGGGCGACTGGATCGGCGTCTACCGTGCACCGCAACGCGTGCGGCTCATCCGCCTCCAGCCCACCGACTTCTACGGCCGCCTGCGGGACCGCTTCCGGCTCACCGACGCACCAGCCACCGCGACCGACGGGGAGTCCGCCCCGTTCTTCCGCCCCGACTCCGCCGTGCCCCCGGACCTGGCGGACCTGCGCCTGCCACCTCCCACCGCGGCCCGCTGAACGCCTCCCGGCCGCGCGGTCCGATTCGCGCTCAGGGACAGGGCCGCAGATCGATGTGCGCCGCCCAGCCGTTGGGCACCTGGTCGGCCGAGCTTGGGACGGCCTCGTCCACGTCGACTTCGCGCCGCAGCGCCGCACCCCGAAGGCCTCGTACGCCTGGTACCGCGACCTGATCGCCGCCCACCGTGCCGCGCACGGGCGGTAGTTGGCGATCCGAGGTTGAGTCGGCATCCGTCTGAACCCGAGAGCAGCCGCGATCGCGTCCGGGCGCCGAACGTACAATCGCCGGACGGGCAGGTGCGGGAGGGTGCAGTGGAACCCTTCGAGGGCTTCGACGTCGGCGGCTTCTGGGACGACTCGGCGTACGCGCTGGAGCAGTACGTGGAGGAGGCGCCGCCCTCGCGGGAGTCGATCGCGTCGTTGGAGGAGGAACTCGGCGGATACCGGCTGCCCGACTCCTACCTCGCGCTGATGACCGCGCACAACGGTGGTACTCCGACCCGGGCCTGCTTCCCCATGGCAGAGCCGACCTCCTGGGCCGACGATTACATCGAGATCACCGGGATCCGGGGTGCCGGGCGGACGCGGCCGCAGTCGCTCGGCGGCGAGTTCGGCAGCCGGTTCTGGATCGACATGTGGGAGTACCCCGACATCGGCGTGTACTTCGCCGCCGACGGTTACCGGCTGACCGACGCCGCGGTCGCCGCGCTGCTCGACGAGCTGGCGACCGTCTCCGTGGGGCGCGGGTAACCGTACTGGTCAGGGCGACGGCGTACCCCGCAGGCGCCGGCGCCCGATCCGGCGCCCGATCCGGCGCCCGATCCGGCGCCCGATCCGGCGCGGGAGCGCGGCGACCGGGCGCGGCGGGGCCGCGCCGCCGCCCTGGCGGACCGTTGCGACCAGAACGCCCCGCCTGATCGCCGACGGACCCGCCGGCTCAGTGGGCCGGTGCCGGCTCGCTCCGCGTTTCGACCGTGCTGCGGTCGAGCAGCAGCAGGGCGAGGTCGTCGGCCTGGCAGCGGATCTCCGGGATGGCGGTGGTCTCCAGCAGGTTGCCGCGCCGCAGCGAGCCCAGCGTCCACAGCGGTGCCGGTGCCCGGTTCTCGGTGGGGCGCAGCCGGCCGTGGGCGGTGGTGTCGAAGCCGCCGCCGGTGGGGGCGGGTGAGCCGAGGCCGGTGGTGAGCAGGTTGGTGACCAGGGGGTCGTCGGTCCGGGTGAGGTGGGTTTCGGAGCCGGTGCAGTTCAGTACTGCGCCCACGCGTAGTCGGCGGCCGTCGTCCAACTGGACCTCGATCACGTCGCCGGGCATGTCCGCAGTGGTCTCGGCGTCGGTCACGGTGCCCTGGCCGATGCTGACCAGGCCTGCGTCGATGGCGGCGTGCAGGGCCTGGGCGCTGACGGGCGGGATGCGGTGGCGGTGGGTCTCCCAGAGTCGGAGGTCCTGGGCCAGCAGTTGGGCCTGGTCGGTGGGTGGCAGCTGCTGCCACAGGGCGCTGGTGAGGGGGCGGAGGCTGTCGACTCCCACGCGCCAGTCGCCGTGGACGCGGCGGCAGTGGGCGATCTGGCGCAGCACTGCGCGGCGCAGTGCGGCCAGTCCTGAGCGGGCGTCGAGCTGCGGGGTGGCCGGGGCTTTCGGGGCGATGAGCGGGGTGGTGGCGTGTGGTTGGGGGATCAGGCCGTGCCGTGACACGGCGTGGACGATGCGTCCGGGGTGCTGCAGGCTGAGTGCCATGTCGACCATGGTCAGGCCGGTACCGACGAGCAGGACGTCGCGGTCTGCGGGGACCTTCGTCAGGGCGCCGGGTACCCAGGGGTCGGCCAGGAACACCGCCGAGTCGCGCAGTGCCGGTGGCGCCCAGGCCAGGCCGGGTGCGAAGTTGCCCAGGGCCAGTACCGCGGCGTCGACCTCGAGTGACTGCCCGTCGCGCAGGCGCAGGCTCAGCGGCCGGGCGGCCGTGCGGGGTTGGTGGGTGATGGCGACGACGCGGTCGGGCACCCGGACCAGGTCGGGGGTGTCGCGGTGGTCGCTCGCCGTCTGAAGGCTCTCGGCGAGGTACTGGCCGAACAGGCGGCGGGGTACGAAGTCGTGTTCGCCGCCGTAGCTGCCGAGCCAGCGCACGAAGTGGCCGGGGTCGTCCCGGTGGGCGCTCATCCGGCCGGCCGGGACGTTCAGCAAGTGGTGCGGTGCGTCGGTGCCGAACGCCAGTCCCGCGCCTGCGGGTTCGGGGTCGATGAGCCAGATCCGGGCCGGTGCCGGCCGGCCGGCGGCCGCGTGGTGGAGCAGGCGCAGCGCCGTCAGGGTGCCGGCGGCTCCCGCGCCCACCACGGCGATGTCGTGAGTGGTACTGCTGTGGTTCACGGGGAGACTGTCCTTTCCGGGCGGCTGTCCGCCGCCGGAGAAGAATTCACTGCTCGCCCTCGGGCGCGCGGTAGATTCGGCGGATGCTGGTGCCCAGCCGAGCGATGTCCGCGCCGTAGACGTGGATCGAGATCGCCTTGGTCGAACAGGAGTTGCGCACCCGGTGGATGTCGCCGGGCGGCGCGAAGGCGGCGATCGCGCCGGTGGGGTTCACCACGTCCTCGGTCGGGATCAGCCGGGACGTCCGCCCGTCGGTCGTCAGCCGGTAGCGGCGCTCGCGCTCCTGGCCCTCGTGCACGCCGGTGACGCACCAGGAGACGTGGTCGTGGATCTGGGTCTGCTGGCCCGGCAGCCAGACCAGCGTGACGATCGAGAAACTGCCGTCCGGCTCGGCGTGCAGCAGGTGCTGCCGGTAGCTGTCGGGGTCGCCCTCGCACTGTGCGGCGGTGAGCAGATCCGCGGTGCCGAGCACGGGAGCGAGCAGCTCGCCGACCAGATGGGCCGTCAACTCCGGCGACTGGGCGCGCTGGATGACCTCGCGGATGCCGACGACGAGGTCGTCGATCCGTGTCGTGACCCGGGCGGCGACCGCGCCGGACGCGGTGGGAGACGTCATGCGGCCAACATCGAGCCGAACGTGCTGCCCTGTCTAACGACGATTCATAAGCCTCTCACCAAACGGCACTTATGGACCGGTGGTGCAGCTGTGGGGTGACCGCGGGCAGGGCGGTGGTTACCCAGGGTCCCGGGTGTGACACATTCCGTTCCATAAGGAGAATTTGGGTGACCCGAAGGATGGAACGGCCGACGGCGACCGCCGGCGAAGGGCTCGGGGTCCCGCACCGGTGGTGTGGCGGAGCGGTCGCCGGCCGGATCCCCTACTGGGGGCGTACCTGGGTCCTCTGCACGGTGCCCTGGAAGTCCGCCGACAGGTAGGCACTGCCGGATGCGTCCTTGACGTAGACCAGCACCGCGGGCCCCGGGTTGAAGGTGTCGTACTGCACGACGACGTACTCGTCGGTCGGGTGGGCGATGCCGAGGGTGGTGTAGGCCTGCTGCAGGAGCCCGGGGAGCTTGTTCCAGTCGACGGCGTTGAGGTCCACTGCCTTGTCCCTGCTGGACATGGTGCCGCCACCGTTCGGATCCCGGGAGGGCTTGCCGTCCCGGTAGCTGAACTTGTCGTAGAGCCTTGGGTCCCCCGGGGCGGGCGCGCGACTGTACGCGTTGTCCGCGGCGAGCCAGAACTCCACGACCTGGGTGCCTCCCATCTTCGGGCCCATCGCCTGGATCACCGAGCGCGCGCCCTCCGGGGTGATCAGGCCCGGGTGCTCGGGGGAGGCGGCGGCCGGCCTGTAGTCCGACGGGTCGGCCTCCGAAGAGCGGTGGTTCACCGTCCACCCGATGGCGGTGGCCAGAACGGCGGCGGCCAGCCAACTGGACCAGATCGCCGTGCGCCTGGCAGGGCCGCGGACCGGCTGGGGCCGGTCCGCCTGCGGGCGTTCGTCCTCAAGGCGTTGTGGGCGTTCGTCCTCAAGGCGCGTGGGGGAGGGCGCGTCGGTTCGCGTACTCAACCGCAGGGTGTTCGTCGAGTTCAACCGTGCGGTGTCCATCGAGGCCCGTACGGCCTCGGCCGTCGGCTCCGCCCCTGCTTCGGCCGCAGCGAGCAGCCGGTCGAGTTGTTCGGCGTCCGGCCGGGCCGCGGCGTCCCGGACCAGCAGGGCGGCGAGTACGGTGCCCAGCGGCCCGGACTGCACGGGCGGGGGGATCGGCTCGTCGAGCACGGCGACGAGCGTGGCGAAGTTGGTGGCGCGTCGCAGCGGGTTCCGGCCCTCGACGGCGACGTAGAGCATCATCCCCAACGACCAGAGGTCCGAGGCCGGGTTGCCCTCCTCGCCGCGGATCCGCTCGGGGGCGATGTACTCGGGTGAGCCGATCAGCCCGCCGGTGGTGGTCAGACTGGTCGACTCCCGCAGCGCGGCGATGCCGAAGTCGGTGAGCACCGGTGTGCCGTCGGGGCGCAGCAGGACGTTCCCGGGCTTGACATCGCGATGCTGGATACCGGCCGCGTGAGCGGCGCTCAGTGCGGACAGCACACCTCGGCCGAGCCGGGCGGCCTCGGCCGGCGACATCGGGCCCCGCACCAGCCGGTCATGCAGCGAGCCGCCGGTCACCAACTCCATGACCAGCCAGGGATACGGGAACTCGGGCAGGTCGACGATGTGATAGATCGTCACCACGTGCGGGTTGTCGAGCCGGGCCAGCGAACGGGCCTCGCGAAGCACCCGCTCGCGCACGATCCGCGCGGTCTTCGGGTCGCCGTCGAGCGGCGCCGGGTCGGGCGGACGTACCTCCTTCAGCGCGACCTCGCGGTGCAACGCGATGTCGCGTGCCCGCCACACCAGCCCCATGCCGCCGCCGCCGAGTCGCTCCAGGAGTTCGAAGCGACCATCGATGAGCCGGCTGTTCGGCCCCCCTGTGTCCATGGCGGTCATGGTAGGGCTCGGGTCCGGTCGGGCCCGCAGGGGGTCGTGGGTTGATCCCTTGACGATGACAGGGTGTTCGACGGGCCGAGGGCTACCGCCGGCGCTTCGGGCTCGCGAGCGGGGTCAAGGGCGCGATGGCCCGGCGGACCGAATGCGCAGCAGGGCCGTTGGCCTCGCTGGGGACCTGCCGGATGCCGTCGGAACAGCGCGCCCCGGCGGAGACCGGTGAGGGCGGCGGCCTTGAAGCGGTGGATCTCGTCGCGGCCGTGCATGGTGGTGCGGGGGGCCAGTCCCCGTGGACCAGCTGCCCCGTCTTCCAGTGCATCCGGATGCACGTGGGCTGTCACCGTGTAGCACACGGGGGCTGCGCGGATGCGATGTCAAGGGTTCCCGTCGGGGTGACAGTGCGTCCGCGTACTGTGGTGCCCGGAGGAGGGGAGGGGAACCGTTGCGCAGGGTGCCGCCGGAGATGTTCCGGTTCACGACGGGGGAGAAGGCCGATTTCTACGGTGCGATCCTCCAGGCCTTCGGTGCGGCCAATGAGCGGTTGGAGACCGCGCTCGGGTTGGACGAAGTCCGCGCCAGGTTGCGGACGGTCGGCTGGCTGGACGCGGTGCACGACGACGATCTTCAGGAGGCGCTGCGGAAGCTCAGGGAGTGGCAGCTGCTGGACGTCGTGCAGAACCACGCGGAGAACTACCGCACCGCCGAGGAGTACGAGCGCCGCAACCTCCAGTACTCGCTGACCCGGCGCGGAGAGGCAGCGTTCGCCGGGGTCGAACACGCCCTGTCCGTCCTCGCATCGACCGGTGCGCTCCAGACGGCGGTGCTGGAGGCGATCACGGACCGGCTCGACGAGCTGTATGTCCTGCTGGAGGACTCCGTGTCCTCGGACCGGCGGGTCTTCAGCACGCTGCAGGAGCTGGAGGGCCATCTGGAGGCGCTGCTGGCCAACACCAAGGCGTTCAACGGCGAGTTGCAGCGCCTGCTGCGGGCCGAGGGCGCGGACCTGGCGACCTTCCGCGAGGTGAAGGCCGCGACGGTCGCCTATCTCCAGGAGTTCCTCGTCAACCTTGACCAGCGGGGACAGGCGGTCGTCTCCGCAGTGGAGCGGGTCGAGGGGCGGGGGGTGAGCCTGCTGCACGAGCGGGCGCTGCGGGGGGCCGAGCTGCCGCCGGTTGCCGACGGCGATCCCGCGCCGGCGTGGTTGGAGCGGCGCCGGGCGCGCTGGGATGGGCTTCGAGCCTGGTTCCGGCCGGCGGACGGGGCACGACCCCGAGTGGAACAGCTGCACGACGTGGCGCGCCGCGCGATCGTGACGCTCCTCCAGGTCCTCGACCGGATCACCGAGTCGCGGCGCCGCTCCTCCAGCGCCGTGCAGGACTTCCGGGAACTGGCCCGCTGGTTCGCCGCGGCCCCCACCGAGGACGACCTGCACCGCCTGTGGTCGGCCGCCTTCGGCCTCGGCCCTGCCCGCCACGCCTATCTCGCGCACCCCGACCCCGAGTTGGTGCCCTCCTCGGGCAGCTGGGCCGAGGCCCCGCCGGTGGAGGTGTCGGCCCTGCTGCGCACCAGCGGCCGCACCGAGAGGTTCACGCGCACCGGCAAGGTGCGCGACATCGGCGGTATCAAGGCGGCCCGGGCCGAGCGGGCCCGTAAGGAGCGTGCCGAACTCGAAGCGGCCTGGGACGTCCTGGGCACCGACGGCCCGGTGCGGCTCTCCGGCTTCGGCATGCTTGACCACGCCGTCTTCGAGCGGCTGCTCGACCTCCTCGGCAAGGCGCTGGCGGTACGGCCGGACGGCAGCGGCGTGCGCCGGGCGGTCACCTCGGACGGCCGGGTCGAGATCGTCCTCCGGCCGCTGCCCGATGCCGGACGGGCCGTCCTGCGGACGTCTCGTGGGACGCTGGAGGGGCCCGACTACCTGGTGGAGATCCGCAGCCCCGGCAGCCCGCTCTCGTCCGTCGTGAAGGAGACGGGATGAGCACCCTTGCCAACCAGCTGGTGCTGGCCGAGCGGGAGGACGTCGCCCGGGGCATCAGACTGCTCCTCGGCCGGCCGCTGATCACCGAACGCGCAGACCCGTCCGCCTTCGAGCTGGTCCGCCGTCGTCAGGACCCGCTGACGAAGTGGTTCGACTACCACTGCGGCTGGCAGCTGGTGGTCGAGCCGCGCCTGGGATACGCGCGTCTGCTCAAGATCCGGACCGTGCCCGACGCATCGCGCCCCGCCCGCCGACTGCGGTCCGGTAAGGCGCCGTTCGACCGCCGTCGCTACACCCTGCTGTGTGTCGTCGCGGCCGAGCTGCTTCCGGTCCCGGTGACGACGGTCGGCCTGCTCGCCGACCGCGTCGTCCAGGCCTGTGCGGCCGACGAGGCGCTGCCGCCCTTCGACACGGCGAGCAAGCCCGAGCGCATGGCCTTCGTGGACGTCCTCAAGCTACTGGAGGCGTACGGTGCGATCCTCACCGTGGACGGCGTCACGGAGAGCTTCGTCGACTCGGCGGGGGCCAAGGTGCTCTACCGGGTGGATGCCACCGTGCTGATGCGCCTGCTCGCCGCACCCGTCGGGCCGTCCCGACTGGCCGTGCCGGCGGAGGACGTACCGCTGCGCTTCGAGGAACTCCTGCGGAGCACTGTGCGCGAGAGCCGGTACGGCGGTGCCGACGCCTCCGACGCGCAACGCAACCTCAGGCTGCGGCACTCGGTGCTGCGTCGGCTCTTCGACGATCCCGTCCTCCATCATGACGAGCTCGGCGCCGACGAACTGGGCTACCTCACCTCGCCGACAGGACGCCAGATCGTCCGGCGCGCAGCCGAACAGGGCGGCTTCGTGCTGGAAGAACGGGCCGACGGCCTGCTGCTCGTCGATCCGGACGGGATCGCCACCGACAGCCGCTTCCCGGACGATTCCGCGACGGCCCGGGTCGCCGCCCTGCTCCTGCTGGAACCGCTGACGGCCGCTGAGAGCGGGCTGACGCCGGAACAGCTCACGGTCGAGGCGAACGAACTGCTGCGGCGCTTCCCCCGGTGGGCGAAGAGCTACCAGTCGGAGGACGGCGCCCAGCGCCTCACGGTCGACGCCGTCCGTGTCCTCACCGACTTCGGCCTGGCCCGCCGGATCGGCGACCGTACCGTTCCCCGGCCCGCGGCGTTCCGGTACCGGGCCACCGTGACCGACGGTCCCACAACCTGACCAGGGAGGACTCCCGATGACCGTGACACAGCTCCCGCAGCCCTCCACGTTTCCGGCGGCGGCCGCGGCAGCGCGGTGGCAGCCCTCCAGGGCCGGCATCCTCAACGTCTGGCGCTACTACGACGAGACCTTCACCTTCCACGAGGGCCGACTGCTCCTGCGGGGGCAGAACGGCACGGGCAAGTCCAAGGCGCTGGAGGTGCTCCTGCCGTTCCTGCTCGACGCCAGCCTGCGCCCCAACCGGCTGTCCACCTTCGGCGGCTCCGAGCGCACCATGCACTGGAACCTGATGGGCGAAGGCGCCTCGGGCAAGACCCGCGTCGGATACGTGTGGCTGGAGTTCGTCCGCGACGACGGAGAAGACGACGCCGGTCCCGGCTGGTTCACCTGCGGGGCCAGGCTCCAGGCCAGCGTGCACACCACCGGTGTCACCGCCGACTACTTCACCACCGGCGCGCGGATCGACCGCCCCGGTGGTCTTTCCCTGGTCAACGACGCGGGTCAGCCGCTCACGCGAGCCGCCCTGGCCGAAGCCCTGCAAGGCCAGGGCGAGCTGCACGGATCACCGACCGACTACCGCAACACGGTCCGGAGCACGCTCTTTCCCGGGCTGAGCGAGCAGCGTTACGACGCCCTGATCACCGCGCTGCTCCAGCTCCGCACCCCGAAACTCTCCGAACGCCTGGATCCCTCGCTGCTGTCCTCCCTGCTCTCACGGGCCCTGCCCCCGCTCGGCCAGGGCGAGATCACCGAACTGGCCGAGGGCTTCGAACGCCTCGACCGCCAGCGCGAATACCTGAAGACCCTGGACGACGAAGTGGCCGCGGCCACCGCCGTCGCGAACCAGCAACGCGGCTACGCCCAGCGCGTCCTACGCGCCGGGGCGGCCGCGCTCGTCTCCGCGACGACCGAGATGGACAACCTCGCCCGCATCGCCCGGGACAGCGAGGAGGCACACGCCGAAGCCCTACGCCAGCGCGACGGGAGCAGGGGAGCGAAGGAGGAGCTCGAACACCGACGACAGGAGATCGACGGCGCCATCGGGGGGCTGCTCGACTCCGAGGTCTACCGGCAGGGCCAGGAACTCGACCAGCTCCGCCGCAGGGCCGACCACGCCGCCGCGACCTCCGCCCGCCTCCGGGCCGTCGCGGACAGGAAGGCCCGCGCGGCCGGCGAGGACGCCGAGCGCGCCGACGATGCGCGGCTGCGCTCCGAGCAACGGGCCGCGCACACCCACGCCGCCCGGGAGGACACCCGGGGCGCTGCGCGGCGCGCGGCCATGGAGTCCGTCTGCACCGAGGTGCAGACGGTGCTCGGTACCGCACCGGGTCCGTCCTGGGACACGGGGGAGCAGGGGCGTACGGCACGTCGTCTCCTGCGCGGCGCGGTCGCCGCCCGGCACGGCCAGATCGCCCAGGTCCGGGCCGCCATCGAACGCCACGAGCGTTCCGTCGCGGACCGGACGACGGCGGAGCACCACCTCGACGCGGAGCGCGAGCGGCTGGCCGAGGCGACCGCGCGGCGCGACGGGAACGCCCGCTCGTACGAGACCGCCGTCGACGCCCACGCCGACCTCCTGCGCCGATGGGCGACGGCCGACTGCACCGAGCTGCCGATCGGCGACGCCGAGGAACTCGCCTCCCGCGCTGCCGTCGAGACCGACGTCCTCGCGCTGGTCGAGGCCGCCGCCCGGGTGGCGGAGAGCGCCATCACCGCCGACGAGACGACCGCCCGAGCCGACCGGGACGAGGCCCGCGCCCGGCGTGACCGGCTCGCCGAAGAGCTGGAACGCACCGCGACCGCGGCCGACCTCCCGCCGGTCCCACCACGCACCCGCACCGCCGACCGGTCCGTCCTGCCGGGCGCACCGCTGTGGCAACTGCTGGCGTTCCGGCCGGGCGTGCCGCCCGCCGACCAGGCCGGCATCGAAGCGGCCCTGGAAGCGGCCGGTCTGCTGGACGCCTGGATGACCCCCGACGGCGGCATCGCTGTCGTCGGCCACGACACCCTGGCTGACCCGGCATCGGCCGTGCCCGCATCGGGCCCCTCACTGCTTGATGTCCTGTCTCCCGAACCCGACGGCCCGGTGCCGGTCGGCCAAGTACGGCGGCTGCTCGCCGGCATCGCCTACGGCCCCGCACTCCCCGCGGGTCACCCGGCCGCCGTGGCGGCCGACGGAAGCTGGCGGCTGGCGACGGCGGTCGGCTCCTGGGCCAAGGAGGAATCCAGCCATATCGGAGCCGCGGCCCGGGAACGCGCCAGGCAGCGGCGGATCGCACACCTCACCGCCGAACTGGCCGAGGCCAACGCCACCGTCACAAGGTTCGACGCGCAGTTGCGCACCCTCGCCGACCGCCGGGCCCGCCTCGGTGCCGATCTCCGCTCCCGGCCGCACCACCGGGAGGTGGACCGGGCCAAGCGTGACTGGGAGCGGTCCGAGTCCGAGGTGGGCGCTCGCGAGGACACCGTACGCGAGGCCGTCGAGCGGCTCACGCGGCAGGAGGGCACGGTCGCGGCCGCGCTGCGCGCACTCGCCGTCGCATCGGCCGAGCGCGCCCTGCCGACCGAACGCGCCGCGCTGGACACGACCGCCACGGCGGTCGACGCGCTGCGTGAACAGGCCGACGTCTGGCTCGACTCCCACCTCGCCTGGGCGGCCGCCCAGCACGCCTGGGACACCGCCCGCAGCCACGCCGAGGCGTCCCAGGGCGCAGCGGCTGAGAGCCTGGGCGAAGCCGAGGACGCGGAGGCCGCCGCCCGAGGACTCCGAGCCGCGCTCCAGGCCGTCGAGAGCACCGTCGGCGAGGACTACCGCCAAGTGGCCGCCAGGCTCAGCGACTTCCGGAAGTCGCTCGACCGGACCCGCCGTGAGATCGACGACAACACCCGGGAGCTCCTCGCTCTCGAAGGCCGGATCGGCTCATTGAGCGCCACCATGGCCCAGGACGCGACCCGGCACGACGACGCCGTGGCGGCCCGCAACGAGGCCGCCCGCAGCTTCCGGCGCCTCTGTGTCCTCGGATTTCCCGAGGACGCGGGCCTCAGCCTCGTCCTCACCTCCGAGGACGGCACCCGCGCCACCCTCGAAGCGGCGCGTGAGACCGCCGCCACCTGGCCCAACCTGCCGCACGGCACGAGGAACCTCGGCGACTCCCTCAACCGTCTCTCCGAGGCCGTCCACCGCGCTCGCCAGAGCCTCAGCAGTCGTGCAGACCTCGAACTCGAAGCCGAAGAGGACATCCACGTCCTCACGGCCACCGTCGACGGCATCCGGGTCGGTGCGACCGGCCTCCTCTCCATCCTCACCGGCGACCGTGACCGCAGCCAGGACGACATCACCGCCGCCGAACGCGGGCTCTTCGATCGGACCCTCACCGGCGACACCCGCCGCCACCTCGCCTCCCGTATCCGTCAGGCCGGTGAACTCGTCGAGCGGATGAACGGCCACCTCGAACGGGTCCGCACCGCCTCACGGGTGGCGGTCCGTCTGGTGTGGCAGATCCACCCCGACCTGCCCGCCGGTACCAGGACGGCGCGTGAGCTGTTGCTCAAGGACCCGGCCCGGATCACCGAAGCCGACCGAGAGGCCCTGCACGCGTTCTTCCGGGGCCGCATCGAGGAGGCCAAGACCCGCAACACGGCGGCGACTTGGGAGGAACAGCTCGCGGAGGTCCTCGACTACACGGCCTGGCACCAGTTCGTCGTCAAGCTGGACCGCGCCAACGGCGTCGGGTGGCAACTGCTCACCAAGAAGCTCCACGGCGCGCTGTCGGGCGGCGAGAAGGCCATCGCCCTCCACCTGCCGCTCTTCGCCGCGGTGGCCGCCCACTACGAGGCGGTGCCGCTGTCCCCGCGGCTGATCCTGCTCGACGAGGTCTTCGTCGGCGTCGACACCGTCAACCGCGGGCAGGTCTTCGCCCTCCTCGCGGCGCTCGACCTCGACCTGGTGCTCACCTCCGACCACGAGTGGTGCACCTACCGGGAGCTCTCCGGCATCGCCGTCCACCAGCTGATCACCGGAGGTGACGGCGACGACGCCGTCACCAGCGCCCGCTTCACCTGGACGGGCACCGACCTGCTGCCCGCCGAAGCCGATGCGGACGGATCGGCATGACGGGCAGCCACCCTCTCGACGTCCCCGAACTCCGCCCCCTCTGGTCGGCCGTCCACGATCGCCTGTCGACGGGCCGCCCCGTCAGCCGGGTGCGGTCCGGACCGCTCGACGACGCCGGTCGCGAGGCGTTGGCCGACCTCCTCGGACTCGACCGGCTCCCCGGCGCCGAGCCGGCGATCCCGCTTGCCGGACTCGACCGCGCCGTGCTGGAGGCCTGCGGCCGACCCGTCCGGGACGTGGTGGCCGCGATCCTCGGCCCAGTCCACGACCAGGCTGCCGAGCGCGAACGCAAGACCGGCCAACGCGACGCCTTGTGGCGGTGGCTGGCCGGCCACGACGTGGTCACCGCCCAGCCCGTTCTGCTGGAGTGGGTCGGCCACCTGCGGGCCAACGGCCTCGCAGGCGGCTCGCCCGACCGGACCCGGCGTCTGCTGACCGCCGCGCTGACCGTCCTTCACGCACTCCCGGCCGACGGCGAGCCACTACCGGTCCTCGCCGCCCGCCTCCTCGACGGCGACTCCCACGCCCTCGACGACGGGACACGGCTGTCCTCCCTCGTCCTGCGCGCACTGGCGGTGCTGTACGGCACCGACATGCCCGACGCCGCAGAGGGACGACGCGCACTCTGGAGCCGAGCCGGTGTGGCCGACGACGAACTGTCCGCCACCGTGCTCGCCGTCGGTCTCCGCCCCGAGGGAGAAGGCCCGGTCGCCGGGATCTCTCGGATCTGCGCCGCATCCGGTCACCCCGTCAGCCTCACCCTCGCCCAACTGCGCTCACCCGGCGAATTCACCGGTCCCGCAGGACCGGTGTGCGTCACCGAGAACCCCAGTGTGCTCGCCCTCGCCCTACGACGCTTCGGCCGGCAGTGCCCGCCGCTCGTCTGCACGTCCGGCTGGCCCAACACCGCCGTGATCCATCTGCTGCGCCGTCTCGCCGACGATGGTGCCTCCCTGCGCTACCACGGTGACTTCGACGGCGAGGGCATCCGCATCGCGGCCCACGTCCTCGCCAAGACCGGAGCCGCCCCCTGGCGAATGGCAATCGACGACTACCGAGCCGCCGTGCCCCGGGTTCCCTCGGGCCCCGATCCGGGCCGCCTCACGCCCGCACCGTGGGACCGGGCGCTCGTCGACTCCATGGCCGAACTGCGCACCGCAGTGGTCGAGGAGGTGGTCGCCGACCTTCTCCTCGACGACCTGGCGGACCACCGTCACGGATAGGACGACAGCCTGTTCGACGGGCCGAGGGGTTCAGTCAGCGCTTCGGTCTGGTCCGCGTCGACTTCGCGGCGCAGCGCCGCCGAGAGCTTCCGTGCCGTGCGGAACCTGCACACGCCGGTGCACCAGCTCCGGAGCATCTTCACGATGATGCCCGCCGCCGAGGACGACGACCGGGCCCCGGTCCTGGGCCGACTGCGCAACCTGCCCGCCGCGCTGGACGGTTACCGGGCCACGCTGACGGAGGGCATTGTCGACCTCAAGCGCTGGCACATGGAGGCCCTGCGCCAGGGCTCCCTGGGCCTGGACGACCTGGAGGCAGCCCTGGCGGCTCTGTGACCGCCGTCGACTGAGGCGGGCGGACGAGGCCGGAGACTCCCCCGGGGCGCGATCCAACGGGCGTTGTACGGGTGGTGGTCGGCGCGTCGTGATCGGGGCCGTGCGGGGTGGTGCGACATCCGGGGGCGCGGGTCGGGGGCGTGTGGCGGGAAGGAGCGCGGAGGCCGCGCGGGCCCGGCCGTGGCGGCGGGGTACTTGTTCGGACAACTTCGCCCCCAAAGTCCGCCTGATCGTCATACTAGGGCTGCCTCGGCGATGTTGGCTATACAGGTGTGCTCCCCAGCATGTCTCCGCCCCACCCTCGCACCACTCTGTTCCGTGCTCCCAGAACCCATGTGTCGAGAGGCTTCGCCATGCCACTGCACAGACTTCCCGGGCGCGTTCGCGCCACAGCCCTGACGGCGGTCATCTCCTGTCTGGTCGCCCTGGTCGGCGCCTTCGTGGCGGCTCCGGCCGCGCCGGCCGCCGCCGTGTCGAGCCCGATCACCGGCCTGGCCGGCAAGTGCCTGGACGACTCCGGTGCCGGCACCGCCGACGGCAACCAGATCATCCTGTGGCACTGCACCGGCGCCGACAACCAGACCTGGACCCTGCCGGGTGACGGCACCATCCGTACGCTCGGCAAGTGCCTGGACGCCACCGCCGGCGGCACCGCCGCGGGCACCTACGCCGACCTGTACACCTGCAACGGCCAGGCCCGCCAGCAGTGGGCGGTGCGGGGGACCACGCTGGTCAACCCGGTCTCCGGCCTCTGCCTGGACGTCTTCGGCGGCAGCTCCACCGATGGCACCCGGGTCGATCTGTGGACCTGTGGCAGCGGTCAGGCCAACCAGCAGTGGGCCGGCGCGGCCGTCGGCTCCATCACCAGCGACAACCTGCTGGTCGACCCCGGTGCCGAGTCCGTCGCGATCTGCTCGCCCAACGGCCTGGACGGCATGACCGTCCCGGGCTGGACGATCACCAGCGGCATGCCGAACCTGGTCTGCTACGGCGCCAGCGGCTACCCCGACGCGAGCACCCCGGGCCCGACCGGCCGCGAGGCCGCGTTCTTCGCCGGTGGCGCCACCGGCAACTCCGGTCTCTCCCAGAGCGTCGACGTCTCGGCGGCCGCGCAGTCGATCGACACCGGCACCGTCGGCTACAACCTCTCCGGCTGGCTCGGCGGCTACGCCGCACAGAACGACCGGGTCGGCCTGACCGCCACCTTCCTGAACGCCGGCGGCGCCACCCTCTCCACCGCCCAGATCGCCCCGGTGACCAGCACCGACCGAGGCCTGGCCACCGCGCTCCTGCAGCGTACGGCCACCGGCACGGTCCCGGCCGGCACCCGCTCGATCAAGATCGACCTGGCCTTCACCTGGACGGCCGGCAACACCACCGACGGATACGCCGACAACCTCTCGCTCACCCTGACCACGGCGGTGCCGACCCCGGTACTGACCGCTCCGGTCAACTCGGTTCCCGGCTATGACCACGTCTTCCTGGTCTACATGGAGAACCAGGACTACGAGAACATCATCGGCAACACCTCGCAGGCCCCGTACATCAACAGCCTGCTCCCGCAGGCGACGTCGTTGACCAAGTCGTTCGCCACCACCCACCCGAGCGACCCGAACTACGTCGCACTGGCCGGAGGCGGCCTGTACGGGCTGACCGACAACAGCGTCTCGACCACCACCATCAACGCCCCGCACCTGGGCAACTCAGTGGAACAGGCCGGCAAGACCTGGAAGGAGTACCTGGACGGTGCGAACGGCAACTGCGACACGTCGAGCCACGGCTACTACGCGCCGGACGACGCCCCGTTCTACTACTTCCAGAACATGAAGAGCAACGCCGCCTACTGCCAGGCGCACATGCAGCCGCTCACCCAGATGACCGCCGACCTGCGATCCACGGCGACCACCCCGAACTTCGCCTGGTTCGCCGCCGACGACTGCACCGACATGGAGGCCTGCGGCGTCACCTCCGGCGACAACTGGCTCAAGCAGACCCTGCCGACCATCCTCAACTCGCCCGCGTGGACCACCCAGCGCTCGCTGCTGATCCTGACCTGGGACGAGGGCGCGACCAAGGCCTACGGCCCGAGCTACCCCAACCGGACCCCGACCCTGCTGCTCGGCTCGCAGAACACCGTCAAGACCGGCTACCAGTCGAACCAGCGCACCGACCAGTACGGCCTGCTGCGCACCATCGACGGCGCACTCGGCCTCAACCCGCTGACGAACAACGACCGCTACGCGGCCACGGTCAACGACGCCTGGCAGTAGACCTCCACCAGGGGCCACCTCCCCTGACCCGACCGGGCCCGTGCCGATGCGATGTCCTGGCTTCCCTGCCGGACTGTCGGTGCGGGCCCGGGCTGTCGGTGCGGGCCCGTCCCGTGGTGCCCCTCAGCAACCGCGCCGGTGCGCGCCCCCGAGGCCTCGTACGCCCGGTACCGCGGCCTGAGGGGCGGACGGTGGGCGGAGGCGAGAACGGCGGGGGCGCCCGGGGCAAGGGCGCGGGTTACCAGATGCGGCGGTCGGCGGGGGTGCCGCGGCCGGTGCGGAGGTGGCGGATGAGGGTGCGGCGGAGGTCGCGGTCGTGGTCGGTTTCGACGGGGAGGTCGAGTTGGACGATGTCCACGCCCGCCGAGCGGAGGAGGCCGATGCGGGCGGCGACGGTGGCGGGGGAGCCGGCGTAGGCGGCGGTGAGGGAGCGGCGGACGTAGGCGGCCACCTGCTCGTCGCCGCGGGACGGGTCGGAGCGGCCGCGCTCGCGGTCCCGGTCGAGCTGGACGGCTTCCGCCCAGCGCCCGCCGCCGCCACCGGCGGTGAGGCGCAGGGCGTCGCGGCGCAGCTGGCGGACGCGGTCGCGGGCCGCCTCGTCGGTGTCGGCGAGGACGAGGGTGACGTGCCGCCAGATCCGCAGGGTACGGCCGTGTGCGGCGGCTGCGGCGCGGACCTGGGCGATCCGCCGGCGAGTGTCCGGCAGGGGCAGCGGGCTGACGGCGTACACCTCCGCGTAGCGGGCCGCCAGGTCGAGGCCCTGTGGTGACGAGCCGCCGAAGGAGACCAACTCGCCGCCCGGTCTCGGGTGCAGGCCGGGGCGGGCGGCGGCCACGGTGTAGAACTCGCCCTTGTGGTCGATGTCCTGGTCGGCGGCCAGGTAGCGGGTGAACAGGTCGAGGTACTCGTCGGCCCTGCGGTAGCGGTCCTGCTTGTCCAGGAGATCGCCGTCGCGGGCCGTGTCGTGGTCGCTGGAGCCGATGATGACGTGGGCCGCCGCCCGCCCGCCGGAGAGCCGGTCCAGGGTCGCCAGGGAGCGGGCGGCCACGGTCGGCGCGGTGGTGCCGACGCGGTGGGCGACCGCGATGCGGAGCCGTTTGGTGGCGGCGAGGGCCCACGAGGCGACCAGCCACGGGTCGGGCCACGAGCTGGACTGCACCACCAGGGCGCTGTCCAGCCCGTCCTCCTCGTTCTCCCGCGCGGTGCGGGCGACGTGCTCGGGGTCGGCGGTGCGGTCGCGGCCGTCGGGGGCCCAGCGCAGCGCCTGGCGCTCCTGCGGGGTGCGGCCGGGTACGGGTGCGGCGCGAACCCCGCCGCGGATTTCGAGGGGCACGGCTCTCCTCGGGCTGTGAGGACGGATGCGGTGAGGACGGATGGGGCGCAGGGCGACGGTCAGTGGGCGGCCGGGCCGAGCCGGGCCAGGGTGTCGAGCAGCTTGGCCCGGCTGACGAACACCTCGGGCGGCAGCGACACGTACAGCTGGATCGTGGTGACGCCGGGGCGGTGGTAGGCGAGGATGCGCTCCCGGCACTCCTCCGGCGAGCCGCTGACGAACAGTCCGTCGACGACCTCGTCGGGCAGCGCCTTCTGGGCGCCCTCCGGATCGCCGGCGGCCCAGAGACGGTGGGTCTCGGCGAGCAGGTCGCCGTGTCCCAGCCACTCGTGGAACTTGCGGTACGGCTCGCGGTTGAGGATCCAGGCCAGGAACGGGCGGGTGGCGCGGTGGGCGTAGTCGGTGTCCTCGGTGGGGCAGACGAAGACCTTGACCACCAGTTCCTTCCCGGGCGGCTGCGGACCGACGGCGTCCAGGATCTTCGGCACGTCGTGCGGGAACAGCAGGTTGGTGATGGCGCCGTCGCCCTCGTTGAAGCCGAGCCGGAGCATGTTTGGCCGCAGCGCGCCCAGGATCACCTTGACCGGTTCGGCCGGCGGGTGCGGCAGCCGGTAGCCGGTGATGTCGAAGGTGTCGAACCCGCCCGAGACGTACTCGCCGCGCAGCGCCCGGGTGACGAACCGCAGCACGTCCCGGGTGCGCTTGAACGGCTCGTCGAACGGGATGCCGTTGATGTCGGTGACGTGTGCGGGGACGGAGGCGCCGATGCCCAGCAGGAGCCGGCCCGGGGCGAGTTGGGCGAGCGTCGCGGCGGTCTGGGCGAGCACGGCCGGGCCGCGGGTGTGCACCGGAACGATGCCGGTGCCGATCCGCAGCGTCGGAGACCAGGCCGCGGTGGCGGCCAGCGGGGTGAACGCGTCGGTGCCGCCGCCCTCGGCGCTCCACACGTCGGTGTAGCCGAGGTCGGGAAGCCGCTCGACCAGGAACCGGTGCCGGTCGATGGTGAGGCCGGGCAGGGGGAGGGTGATGCCCCACTTGGGCGGCGCGGCGGGCCCGGTGCCGTGCGGGGCGTCGGGCGGGACGATCCCGGTGTGGTGGTGGGGCCGGTGCGGGGCGGTCATCGGGATGGCCGTCCTTCCTGTGGTGCTCGGTGCGCGGAGGGGGTGTACGGGGTTAGCGGGGGTGGTGCCCGGGGTCAGCGGACCCACACCGTGGTCAGGTCGAGGAACCAGGACTGCGGCTGAACCAGCCCCTGGACCTTCGGCGAGAGGGCCCGTGGATTGCGGTCGTTGACCACGAACAGCCAGGGTGCGTCCTGGGTGACCAGCGAGAGCGCCGTGCGGTACCCGGCCTGCCGGGCGGCCTGGTCGGCGTTGGCGGCCGAGGAGGCGAGCAGCTCGTCGACCTGCGGGTTGGCGTAGTGGCCGGTCCAGAACGGGCTCTTGGACCCGAGGAACAGCGGAAGCAGCGCCTCGGACTGGAACAGCGTGGTGGACTGGGCGACGGCGTCGGAGCCGAGCGCCACCTCGCCCTTGGCCTCGGCGCCGATCAGCGTGGTCCAGTCGGTCGTGCGCAGCTCGACCTTGATGCCGACGGCGGCGAGGTCCCGCTGGAGCGCCTCGGCGATCGGCACCGGCAGCAGGTTGCCGCTGCCGCCGGTGGGCACGGTGACGGAGGTGCTGAACCCGTTCGGGACGCCGGCCTCGGTGAGCAACTGCCGTGCCTTGGCCGGGTCGTAGGAGTAGACGTCCCCGGCGGGGTCGTAGGCGGCGGTGGCGCGCGGCGCGGTCTGGTAGGCGGGGTCGGCGGTGCCGTGCAGCAGCTTCTCGGCGATCGCCTTGCGGTCGATCGCGTAGTTGGCGGCCTTGCGGACCAGCGGGTTGTTCCAGGGCGCCTTCGAGGTGTCCAGGATCCAGTACCAGAGGTGGTCGTAGCTGTTCGTGGCGATCTGCACGCCGTCGGCCTTGAGGCTGTCGATGTCGTCCGGGTTCGGGTACTCGATCCAGTTCACGCCGCCGGAGCGCAGGGCCGCGGTGCGGGCCGCGGCGTCCGGCAGGGCCTTGATCACGAGCCGGTCGAGCTTGGGGGCGCCGCGCCAGTAGTCCTTGTTGGCGGCCAGCTCGATCTGCTGGCCCTCGGTCTGCGAGACGAAGGAGAACGGGCCGGTGCCGACCGGGTGCTGGGAGAAGTGCGCCGAACCGGTGCCGCGGACGGCGGTGGGGCTCGCGATCAGGACGTGCGCGAGGTCCTCGGGGAAGTGGCCGTTGGGGTCCTTGGTGACCAGTTCGACGTGGTCGGCGTCGGTCTTGCGGTACGAGGCGATGTCGCCCGCGTACTCGGCGGCGGCGGCGCCGAGGGCGTCGGTGTACTCGGGGCTCTTCTTGTCGAGGTAGCGGGCCAGGTTGAAGATCACGGCGTCGGCGTCGAACGGGGTGCCGTCCTGGAACGTGACGCCCTTGCGGAGGGTGAAGGTCCAGGTCCTGGCGTCGGCGGCGACCTGCCAGTCGGTGGCCAGGGCGCCGGTGACGACCGGCGGCTTGTCGGTGTCCTTGAGCAGCTCGTACCGGGTGAGGCCCTCGTAGAGCTGGAAGGAGACCAGCCGCTTGCCCTCGAAGCCGGCGCCGCCGATCACGGTGTCGGGGTTGGGGAGTTTGCCGGTGGCCCCGATGACCAGGGTGCCCCCGTGGCCGTCGCCGCCGCCCGCTCCCGCGGAGCCGCCGTCGGACCCGGCACAGCCGGCTGCCGCCGTGAGCAGGACGGCGGCGGCCGGCAGGGCGACGGCTCTGGTGCGGATCCGGGCGGTGCGCGTCATGGCGATTCCTCGTCGGTTCGGTGGTGCGGGGTTTCAGCGGTGCGGGGTTCGAGCGGTACGGGATTTCGGCGGTACGGAGCTCCGGTGGTACGGAGCTCCGGCGGTACCGAGCGGGAAGCGCGCTACGGCGCTCCGGAACCGCCGCCGGCGGCCTCCAGTAGGGCCCGGGTGTACGGGTGCGCGGGGGAGTCCCAGAGGAGATCGGTGGGGCCCTCCTCGACCACCCGGCCGTGCCGCAGCACCAGCACCCGGTGGGCGAGGTGCCGGACGACGGCGAGGTCGTGGGAGATGAACAAGTAGGCCAGGCCCGTGCGTTCCTGCAGGTCGGTCAGCAGATCGAGCAGGCGGGCCTGCACGCTCCGGTCCAGGGCGGAGGTCGGCTCGTCGCAGACCACCAGGTCCGGCTCGGTGGCCAGGGCCCGCGCGACGGCCACCCGCTGGAGCTGCCCGCCGGACAGCTCGCGCGGGTAGCGGGCGGCGAGCGCGGGCTCCAGGCCGACCTGCGCGAAGAGCCGGGCGACGGCCGCGGCGCGCTCGGCGCGTGGCGTGCCGTGCAGCCGGAGCGCGAAGGCGACCGCCTCCCCGGCCCGCAGGCTCGGGTTGAGCGATCCGCGCGGGTTCTGCGGGACGAACTGCAGCCGGCCCCGCAGCGCGCGGTCGGCGCGGCCGCGCAGCCGGTACGGATCGCGGCCGGCGAAGCGGACGCTGCCGGAGTCGGGGGACAGCAGACCGAGGGCGAGGCGGGCCAGGGTGGACTTTCCGGAGCCCGACTCGCCGACCAGGCCGACGGTCTCGCCCGGCGCGACGCAGAGGCTGACGCCGTCCAGGGCGCTCCGGTCACCGTAGCGCTTGGTGACGGCGTCGACGACGAGCAGGGCGGGGGCCGGGTCGGGCGAGGTCCGAGCCGCAACCGGCAGGGCGCGGGCGTGCCCACGGGCTTGGGCGTGGACGTTGGTCTGTGTTTGGGCGTGGACGTGGGTCTGTGCCGGGGCGTGGGCCTGTGTTTGGGCGTGGGTCTGTGCGTGGGCGTGGGCCTCTGCTCGGGCGTGGGTGTTCATCGGCGGGCTCCCGGTTCGGCGGCCACCAGGGCGGCGGTGAAGGCGTGTTCGGGTTCCCCGAGCACCCGGTCGGCGGGGCCGAGTTCGACGATCCGGCCGGCCCGCATGACCGCGACGGTGCCGCCGATCCGGCGGGCCACCGTGAGGTCGTGGGTGACCAGCACCAGCGCGATGCCGCAGTCGGCGCGCAGGGTGGTGAACAGGTCCAGGATCCGGCCGCGGACCAGCGCGTCGAGCGCGGTGGTCGGCTCGTCGGCGATCAGCAGCTCCGGTCCGCAGCAGATCGCGAGGGCGATCGCGGCGCGCTGGCGCAGGCCGCCGGAGAGTTCGTGCGGGTACGCCCGGGCGACCCGCTCCGGGTCGGGGACGCCGGCGGTGGCGAGCAGCCCGGGGACGGCCTCGCGGGCGGCCCGGCGGCCGCTCGCGATCCCGTGCCGGCGCAGCACTTCGGCGAGCTGCGGGCCGATCCGGCGCAGCGGGTCGAGGGAGGCGGTCGGGTCCTGCGGCACGTAGCCGATTCGCCGGCCGCGGACGTCGGCCAGCTCGCGTTCGCCGAGCGCCCGCAGGTCGGTCCCGGCCAGCCGGACGGCTCCGGTGACGGCGGCGCCGTGCCCGGGCAGCCCGAGCACCGTACGGGCGACGGTCGTCTTCCCGCTGCCGGACTCGCCGAGCAGGACCAGGGCCTGGCCGGCGGGAAGGGCGAGGGACACGCCGTCGACGGCCTGGACCCCGCCGGGGTACTCGACGGTCAGGCCGTCGACCTCCAGCAGCGCGCTCACCCGCCCACCCGCTTCGCGGCGATCGGCCGGGGGAGCCGGCCCGCCATCGCGGGGGCCGACGGCGGCAGTTGGGCGGCGGTGTCGCCGATGCGGGTGCGCAACGCCTCGCCGAGGGTGTTGAAGACGACCGAGACGACGAGGATGACGAGGGCCGGCTGCACCGCCACCCAGGGGTGGGTGAGCAGGGACGGTCGCAGTTCCTCCAGCATCGCGCCCCACTCGGCGGTGGGCGGGGCGACCCCGAGCCCGAGGAAGGACAGCCCGGCGGCGTACATGATGGCGAGTCCGACCAGCGAGGACGCGTACACCAGGACCACCGGGGCCACCACCGGGGCGACCTGTCGGAGGACCAGCGCCCCCCAGCCGGCGCCGCTGACCCGGGCGGCCGCCAGGTACTCGGCGCTCCGGACCCGCCGGGTCTCGGTGAACGCGACCCGCGCCACCGCGGGGGTGAGCACCACCGAGAGCGCGAGCATGGTCGCGCCCAGGCCGGGGGTGAGCAGTGAGGCGACGGCGATCGCCAGTAGCACCCCGGGGAAGGCGTAGAGCACGTCCAGCAGGCGCAGCAGGGCCTGCTCGGTGGTCCGGCCGCCGAGCCCGGCCACCACCCCGAGCAGCGTGCCGGCGACGGCGGCCACCGCGACCGGCACGAACCCGCCGGTGAGCGAGGCGCGCCCGGCCCAGATGAGCCGACTGAGCAGGTCGCGGCCCTGGCCGTCGGTGCCGAGCGGGTGGCCGGGGCTGCCGGGGTCGAGCAGCCGGTCCGCCAGCCGTCCGGCGGCCGGGTCGTCCGGGGCCACCAGAGGCGCGGCGAGCGCGAGCAGGAGCAGGAGCGCCGCGAGGGCGGCGGGGAAGGTCAGACCGAGGTTGGCTCGGCTGAGGACACGTGACGTCACATCAGTTCCTTACTCGCGGGTCGATCACCGCGTGCGCCGCGTCCACCAGGATGTTGACGCCGACGAACGCGACCGCCACCATCAGCACCCCGCCCTGCACCAGGGGCAGGTCGCGGGCGGTGAGAGCGTCGTAGAGCAGCCGGCCGATGCCGGGCCAGGCGAACAGGGTCTCCACGAAGATCACCCCCTCCAGGAGGTAGGCGAGTTGCAGGCCGCCGATGGTCAGCAGCGCCGGCGAGGCGTTGTGCACGCAGTGCCGCAGCACGGCGGCCGGGCGCAGGCCGCGGGCGCGCAGCGAGTCGGCCAGTTCGCCGGCCAGCACGCCGCCCAGCGCGGCCCGGAACACCCGCGCGGTGAGCCCGAGCGGGACGAGCGCGGCGGCGACGGCCGGCAGGATCAGGTGGCGGGCCAGGTCGATCGGGCCGCCGTCGCCGAACACGTCGTGCGTGCCGCCGGCCGGCAGCCAGCGCAGGCCGACGGCGAAGACGGCGATCAGCAGCAGGGCCACCGAGTACTGCGGGGCGGAGACCGCGAGGGCGGACAGCGCGCCGGAGATCCGCCCGCCGGCGCTGCGCGGGCGCAGCGCGCCGAGGGCGCCGAGCGCCACCCCGCCGGCCAGCACCAGCAGGAACGCGGCCGCGGTCAGGGTCAGGGTCTGGCCGAGCGCGGGGAGCAGGAGGTCGGCGACCGGGCGCTGACCGGAGATGGAGGTGCCGAGGTCGCCGGTGAGCGCGTGTCCGAGCCAGTCGGCGTAGCGGACGGGCAACGGCTGCTCCAGGCCGAGCCGTTCGGTGAGTTCGCGGCGGGCCTCGGGCGGTGCGCCCGGGCCGAGGAAGGCGGCGACCGGGTCGCCGGGGACCAGCGCGACCGTCGCGAAGACGACGGCGGTGACGCCGAGCAGCGTCGGCACGGCCAGCAGGAGCCGGCGCAGTAGGAATCGGGTCACCCGCCGGCCCTCCGGGGCGAGGCGCCGGACTGGCCGGCGGCGGGCCGGCTGGGCGGGGCGGGCATGGTTCTGGTGGTCCTTCCGGGGGAGGGCGGTTCGGATCGGGTCGTCGGGGCTGCGACCGGCGGCGCCCGCGGTGCCGGGCCGCCGCACCGGGCCCGGGGAGGCCGTTCGCCGTGGGGCGGAGGCCGCGTTCGGGAGACTCGGGTTGCGGGCCCCGGTTGCGGGGCCTCGGGTACGGGCCCCGGTCGGGCGCTCCGTGGGGCGTCGATGACGCTCCGGCAGCTGCAGCCGCTGGAAGGAGGGTTGCGGACGGGTGGCCCGGACAGCCAGTCAGCACTTGATGCTGTTACTTCCGGTCACAGCATCCGCGGTACCAGGACCGCCGCTGCCCAGGACGCCGAGGCCCGGTCCCATCCTTGACCTGCACAAGGAACCGGACCTAGGGTTCCCCGCATGGCTATTCGGCGGACCGACATCACCCTGGTCGGGATCGGCGGCTCGTGGCACCGAAGGTGTTTCGACGAGCTCTGTCGACCGCGCGCAACGCGCTGACCGCCCCGGTTCAAGCCGCCGCGGTCGGCGCTTCTCCCCAGTCCCGGATTCCGCGGCCGACGCCCGTCCGCGTCCTCGGGGGATCCTCGCCGCAGCACACCGTGCCCATGGGGCCGGCCCGCCACCAGCAAGGGGACCGAATCGCCATGCCGTACCTCAGACGTCCTGCCTCCTCCTCCGGAGGTGCCGGATGGCAGCAGTGAGCAAACTCGCCGTTCCGGCCGGCCCGCGCGGCCGCCGGCTCCCCGCCCGGCGCGGGGCCTGCGGTGGCGCCACCCCGGTGGACGCACCCGCCGCGGGCGCGTCCCGGTTGCACACCGAGATCGACAATCCGCTCGACCTGATCGCCGGTCACCAGTTGCTGGCCGAGACGGCCCCGCCGCGGTCGGCCGGGCCGGCCGCGGCCGGGTGCGGGTGCGGCCATCCGATGTGCGTGGAGGAGCGCCGCGGCCGCACCGAGGCCGCCCGGGTGTTCCTGGTCGAGCGGCACTCGGTGGCCAGCGCCGGGCTGCGCAGCGTGCTGGCCACGGTGCCCGGACTGGCGGTGGTCGGGTCCACCGGTGACCGGCTGCGCGCGGTGGCGGCCGTGGGCCGCATCGCACCGGACGTCATCCTGCTCGGCCGCGGCGCGAGCCTGGAGGAGGATCTCGCCGCCGTGGTGGCGTTACGAGGCCCGGACGCGGCGCCCGCCGCCCGGGTGCTGCTGCTGCGCCGGGCCGAGTCGACCGCCGAGGCGAGCCGGATGCTGCTGGCCGGGGCCAGCGGGTGCTTCCCGCTCGATCTGGCCGAGGACCGGATCATCGGCGCGGTCCAACTCGCGGCGGCCGGTGGCTCGGTGTTCCTGCCGGCGCCACCGCCGGCCCGGGCCCACGCGACGGCCCCCGCGCAGCACGTCGGCGAACTGCCCCCGGCCCGGGCCGGGCTGACCGAGCGTGAGCGCGAGGTGCTGGTCAAACTCGGGCTCGGGCTGAGCAACGCCGAGATAGGGCGTGAACTCGCCCTGGCCGAGGCCACCGTGAAGAAGCACCTCACCCAGGCCATGCGCAAGATCGGGCAGCCCGACCGGTTGCGCGCCGCGCTCTACGCGCACCGGCACGGCCTCGCCGGCTAGAGCCTGTCCGGCCGAAGACAGGTCCCCACGCACCGCCGGAGGGCGGGTCCCGCAGCACGCGGGGCCCGCCCTCCGGCGTGTCCCGGCGCCCTTGCGGGGGTGACCTTCGGAGCATCCGCGAGGCGACGATCGGGGGCCTGAGCGGCGCCGTTCGGGGCTACCGGGGCGCACGCCCCGCTCCGTAGCGTGGCGGGAACGACGACGACACGACGGTCCGACGGACCGTTCAGCCGAAGGGAGAAGGCCCGATGGGGGGTGTGTCCGACAGGGTCGGCGATCCGATCGGCTCCGGAGGTGCGGCGGGTGCCGAGGCCGGCCCGCGCACGGCGGTGCTGGCCGCCGGGAACGACCGGAACCCCGGCGTGGAGCAGCCGAGGTCCCCGTACCGCGCGATGGCGGACGCCGAGCGGTCCGCGCTCTGGCGGCAGCGGCTGTACGAGGCCGAGGCCGGGTTGACGCGGTACCTGGTGTCACGCGGGAACGAACTCCACCTCACCGACTGGTTCGTGCTGCAGTCCGAGCTCTTCGCCGACCTGCCCGGACCGGACGCCCGGGCGGTCGAGTGGCAGCGGGTGTTCTTCCGGGGCCAGGCTCTGATGGAACGTTTCCTCGTGCTCCGCTACGGCGAGGAGGTGCTCGGGGACTGGGCCCGGTCCAATGCCGAGGTGCACCGCGAGGTCGAACCCGACCGCGGCCGGGGCGCCGCCGACCCGATCCACCGGATCGCCCGGCAGGCCGAACTGTACGGCTCGGACTACGAGTTCGACGAGGACGCGCCGCCCGGCGCCGAGCGCGCGGCGCTCACCATCACGCACTGCGCGATCTGGGACTACCGCGAGAAGGCCCGTCGTACGGGCGTCCAGCTGACCCTCGCGTCGCCCTGCACGTACTGCACCGACGCGCTCTCCGCGAACATCCGCGCCAAGGGCTACCGGCCCGCGCACCGCCTGACCAGCGGCCCGACCGGCCACGGCTGCCGCTGGGAGTCCAGCGCCGTGGCCGAGCCCGCCGCCGCCACCGACGAACCCGGGGAGTCCTGACATGTGCGGCGTCACCGGCTGGATCGACTGGGACACCGATCTGCGCCACCAGGCGCAGACGGTCCGGGAGATGACCGCCACCCTGGCCTGCCGCGGCCCGGACGCGGACGGCGTCTGGCTCTCCCGGCACGCCGCGTTCGGCCACCGCCGGCTGTCCGTGATCGACCTGGACGGCGGTGCCCAGCCGCTCGCGGACCGCCGGGGGCCGGACACCGACGCCGTCCTCTGCTACAACGGCGAGCTCTACAACCACCGGGAGCTGCGCGCGCAGTTGGAGGCCCTCGGGCACGTCTTCCGGACCCGCTCGGACACCGAGGTGGTCCTGCGGGCCCACCTCCAGTGGGGCAAGGACGCGCCGACCAGGTTCAACGGCATCTTCGCCTACGCCCTGTGGGACGCCCGGCACGAGGAGCTGCTGCTGGTCCGCGACCACCTCGGCATCAAGCCGCTGTACTGGCACGCCCACCCCACCGGGGTGCTGTTCGGTTCCGAGCCGAAGGCGGTGCTCGCCAATCCGCTGTTCCGCGCCGAACTGGACGCCGAGGGCATCGCCGAGTTGTTCGCGCTGCCCGCCGCGCCGAGCGCCGGCCACGGGATCTTCCGCGGACTCCACGAGGTCCGGCCCGGTCACCTGGTGGTCGTCGGTCGTGGCGCCACCCGTGAGTTCCGGTACTGGCGGCTGGAGTCGGCCGAGCACCGGGACGACGCCGGGACCACCCGCCGGACCGTCCGGGAGCTGCTCGCGGACGCCGTCGAGCGGCAGCTGATCAGCGACGTGCCGCTGTGCACCCTGCTCTCCGGCGGCGTCGACTCGAGTGCGGTCACCGCACTGGCCGCGACCGCCCGCGAGCGCGCCGGCCAGGGGAAGATCGCCAGCTTCTCGGTGGACTTCCCCGGCAGCGCCGACCGCACCCCGGACGCCTGGCGGACCACCCGCGACGCCCCCTACGTGGCCGCCGCCGCCGAGCACATCGGCACCCTGCACACCACCGTGCTGGTGCCCGACGACGACCTGCTGGACGCCCGGGACGCGGTCCTGCGCGCCCGGGACCGGCCCGGCTGGGGCGAGATGGACGCCTCGCTGCACCTGCTCTTCCGCGAGGTGCGGCGGCGCTCCACGGTCGCGCTCTCCGGGGAGGCCGCGGACGAGATCTTCGGCGGCTACCCGTACTTCCACGACGCCGCCGCCGTCCACGCGCCGACCTTCCCGTGGCTGCACGGCAAGGCCACGCCGGCGGACCTGCTGCGCCCGGACGTCCGGGCCGAGGTGCGCCCCGAGGAGTACACCGCCGCCGCGTACCACCGCTCGCTCGGCGAGGTGTCGCGCCTGCCCGGCGAGCCGGCCGGCGACGCGCGGATCCGCGAGGTCTTCCACCTCGCGCTCACCCGCTGGCTCCCGCCGCTGCTGGACCGGGTGGACCGGGTGTCGATGTCGGTCGGCCTGGAGGTCCGGGTGCCGTTCTGCGACCACCGCCTGGTGGAGTACCTCTGGAACGTCCCGTGGGCGCTCAAGGCGCCGGAGGGGCGGGCCAAGGGACTGCTCCGGGACGCCGTCCGGGACCTGCTTCCGCCGCAGGTCACCGACCGGCCCAAGAGCGGCTACCCGTCCACCCCGGCCGTCCGCTACACGGAGGTGCTCACGGCCCGGGCGAACGAGCTGCTGGCCGACCCGAACGCGCCGGTCTTCGAGCTGGTGGACCGGGAGTCGGTCCGCAGACTGCTCGCCGAGGGCCGGCCGTTGCCCAGCCCGCGCACCGCGCCGAACCCGGTCGGCGGCCTCGACCACCTGGTCCAGGTCGACGAGTGGCTGCGCGCCTACCGGGTGGCGCTGCGATGAGCGGCTCCGCCCCGACCGCGACCACGGCGAAGGCCACCGCGCAGGCCACCGCGCAGGCCGCCGAAGAGGCCTTCCGGGCCGCCTCCCGCGGCTGGACCACCGGGGTCGCGGTGGTCACCACCCGCGCGGGCGAGGAGGTCTTCGCCAAGACGGTCTCCTCCTTCAGCACCCTCTCCCTCGACCCGCTGCTGGTCACCGTCGCGGTCAGTCGGCGCAGCCCGCTCGTGGCAGCGGTCCGCGCCTCCGGGCGGTTCGGCCTCTCGGTGTTGACGGATCGTCAGCCGAGTGTGGCCCGGCGGTTCGCCACCCCCGGGGCGGGGCGTGCGCTCGGCGGATTCACCGCGGTGCCGATGCGGACCGTGGCCACCGGCGCCCCGCTCGTCGAGGACGCCCTGGCCTGGTTCGACTGCGGGCTGCACGGCACCCTCCCCGGCGGCGACCACACCATCCTGGTCGGCCGGGTCGCCGCGGCGGACCGAGGTGCCGGCGACCCCCTGCTCTACCACGACGGCCAGTACCGCGTACTGGCCCCGACCCCCTTGAACACAACCGGAGTTGGCGCATGACACTGCTGGACACCATCCCCGGTCGCGGCGCGCCCGCCACCGCCCGCGGCCTGCTGACCGGCGACCGGTACCGGGCCGAACTGGACGACGGCCGCGAGCTCTACCTCGACGGTCAGCGCATCGCGAACCCCGCCGAGCACCCCGCGTTCCGCCCGGCCGTGGACGAGCTCGCCCGCCTGCTCGACCTCCAGCACGACCCCGCCCACCGCTCCCTGCTGACCTGGGAGGACCCGGACAGCGGCCTGCGGCTGGCCCGCGCCTACCAGCCCCCGCGCACCCTGGAGGACCTCCGGGTCCAGCGCCGGAGCGCCGAGTTGTGGCACGCCGAGGCGCTCGGACAGCAGGGCCGCTCGCCCGCCTTCATGGCCTCGATCGCCGTCGGCGTCTACGACTTCCGGCACCGGCTGGCCGAGGCCGACCCGCGCTTCGGCGCCAACGCCGAGGCGTGGTACCGCCACTGCGCCACCAACGACCTGGTCCTGTCGCACGCCCTCGGCGACCCCCAGATCGACCGCTCCGCCAACCCGCTGGACGACCCCGACCTCGCCCTGCGCGTCCTGGCGGAGAACGACAAGGGCATCGTGGTGCGCGGCGCCAAGCAGCTCACCACGCTCGCCCCGCTCGCCCACGAGGTGCTGGTCTACCTCTCGGCCTCGTTCACCGAGGGCCGGGGCGAGGAGTTCGTGGTCTGGTTCGCGCTGCCGCTCAACACCCCCGGACTGATCACCCTCGCCCGCGAACCGCTCGGCAGCGCCTCCTGGGGCCACGCCCACCCGCTCGGCGCGCGGTTCGACGAGCAGGACGCGATGCTCTTCTTCGACGACGTCCTGGTGCCCTGGGACCGCGTCTTCCTGCTGCGCAACGCGGACCTGGCGCGGACCGGCCTCGGCCGGATCAACGCCTGGAGCGCCTATGTCGGCCACATCCGCTACCGCGAACGGCTGCGGACCCTGCTCGCCGGCGCCACCCTGGTCGCCGAGTCGATCGGCGTCGACGGCTTCCGCAACATCCAGGAGGACCTCGGGCGGCTCGCCGGGTACGCCGAGCTGACCGAGTACTTCCTGGACGCCGCCGAAGCCCGCGGCGGCGTCACCGACGGCGGTCTGTTCGCCCCCGGCGACACCGCGGCCTCCCGGGTCTGGTCGGCCGAGGTGGCCGGCAGCGCGGTCGAGATCGTCCGCCGGATCGGCGCCTCGGGGCTGCTCATCCAGCCCACCGCCGGCGACCTCGCCAACCCCCGGCTGCGCCCGCACCTGGACCGCTACATGCGCGGCCGGGACATCGACGCCGAACGCAAGTCCCGGCTGTTCCGGATCGCCTGGGAGCTGACCGGCGACGGCTTCGGGCAGCGCCAGGACCTCTACGAGTACGTGCACCGGGGCGACCTGGCCCGCAACCGGATCAACATCTTCAAGCGCTACGACCAGAGCGCCGCCCGCGAGCGGCTGCTGCAGCTGGTCGACGGGACCGCCGCGGAGCAGCCCGCCGCACAACAGTCCGCCACCGCACAGCCGTCCACCGCACAGCCCGCCACCGTCGAGGAGAAGCAGCCGTGAGCACGTCCGCCGTCGAGATCCAGGCCCGTACCCTCGCGGGGTACGCCGACGCCAGCCGGCTGCGCCAGGTCCAGGACCGCGACTGGGTGCTCGACCAGGTCACCGGTGCCCCCGAGTCCCTGATCGACCTCGGCAGCGGGATCGGCCAGTTGCTGCAGTCCGCGCTGGAACGCTTCCCCTCCCTGCAGCGCGCCGTCGGCCTGGAGCGCTCCGAACACCGCATCGCCGAGGCCGCCGCCCGGCTCCGGCCGTACGGCGACCGGGTCGCCCTGCACCGGGCCGACCTCACCGTGCCCGAGCCGCTGCCGTTCCGGGCCGAGGTGATCACCCAGACCTCGGTGCTGCACTGGCTGTACCCGGACGAGGCGCGGATCTTCGCCTGGGCCGCCGCGCACCTGGCCCCCGGCGGCCGGTTCCTGCTCACCACCTACCACCCGGCCCGGGACGAGCACGGCCTCGGCGGCGAGGACGAGCTGGTCCGCGACGCCCTGGTCGCCCTCGGCACCCCGTACGACGAGGTTCCCGGCGTCCTCGAACGCGGCGGGGTGCTGCCGATCGCGACCCGGACCAGGACCGTCGAGGACCTCACGGCGGTGCTCGGCCCGCACCTCGAGGTCGCCGGCCACCTGGAGCGCGACGCCGTCGTCACCGTCGACGGCGCCGCCCGGTACGAGCACTTCCACGCCGCCACCTTCGGCGACTACTACAGTCGCCTGGTTCCGGCGGACCAGCGAGCGGCCTTCTTCCGTGCCGTCGGCGAGAGCGCCTGGCGCCGGCAGCAGGAGCGCGGCCACGTCAGCCACATGCCGGTCCGGCTCTGGGAGCTGACGTCTCGTTAACAGCATGTGTAGCCCGCCGTTCACCCCTGGGGTGAACGGCGGGCTACGCCTACGCTGGTGCGAGGGCTTGTCCGGCACCCCGTGCGTCGATGCGAAGCGACCTCTCGGACAAGCCCCGACCCGCACGCCCGAACCCGACAGCACCGACCACGGCCGAGGAGCTCCAACCGTGTCAACTCCCCCCGCCGGACGGGAACTCGGCGCCTTCCTGCGCGCCCACCGCGAACTCCTCAAGCCCTCCGACGTCGGCCTCACCGCCACCACCCGCCGCCGCACCCCCGGCCTGCGCCGCGAGGAGGTCGCCTCGCTCTCCGGCGTCGGCCTGGCCTGGTACACCTGGGTGGAGCAGGGGCGGGTCACCGCCTCCCGGCAGGTGCTGGAGGCGATCGCCCGCGTGCTGCGGCTGGACGCGGCCGGACTGCGGCACGCCATGCGCCTGGCCGGCTACCACGAGCCGACACCGGCCGTCGCCGCGAAGAACACCGGCCGGCTCGCCGAGGTCATCCGGCCGGTCCTGGACTCCTGGCCCACCAGCCCGGCCGTCCTGCTCGACCGCCACTTCGACCTGCTCGGGTGGAACGCCGCCTGGGCCGCGCTCTGGGGCTCGCCCGAGTGCGTCCCCGCCGACCGGCGCAACCTGATGTGGGTGATGGCCGCCGACCGGCGGCTGCGCGCGGTGTTCCACGACTGGGAACCGCTCGCGATGAACGTCTTCCAGCACTTCCGGGCCCAGGCCGGCCCGGCCCTGGCCGATCCCCGCACCGGCGAGGTGTACCGGCACCTGGACGAGGACGCACCGGAGCTCCGCCACTGGTGGGGGTGCCACTCGGTGGCGGAGCTGACCGTCCGTACCGTCACCGTCGAGCCGGCCGGACTCGGTCCGGTCCGACTGACCCTGTCGTCCTTCCACCCGGTGGACGACCCGACCGCGATGGTGCTGCTGTTCACTCCGGCCGACGCCGCCGACCGGGCCCGGATGTCCGAACTGGTCGAGCATCCGTTGCGCGCGGTCGGCGGCGCGGAGGAGGAGCGCCGGGTCGGCTGAGCCGTCGGCCGGACGGGGCTGCGGGGCGTGGAGCTCCCCGCGCCCCGGCGTCAGGCGTCCGGGGCGGTGGTCCGGCGCAGGCCGATGCTGACCGCCAGCGCGCCGAGCGCGGCCACCACCGCGAGCCCGGTGCCCACCAGCAGGGTTCCGTCCGAGACACTGCCGAACGCGCCGACCGCCCAGGCGCCGAGGCCGGTGCCCGCGTACATGGTCGAGGTCAGCCAGGCGCTGGAGGTCGCACGCAGCTCCGGGGCGATGGTGCCGGCCAGCGTCTGCTGGTCCGTCACGAAGCCGCCCGAGGCCAGGAACCACAGCACCACCCCGGCCAGGGCGAGGACCAGGCCCGGCCCCTTGGCCGCCACCGCGATGCCGACCGCCAACAGGACGCCCCACAGCGGGAGCAGCGGCAGGTCGGAGCGCCCGGCGGTCCTGGCCCGGTCACCGAGCCGGCCGCCCAGCAGCGAGCCGACCAGACTGCCCGCACCGACCAGCACGCCCACCAGGCCGAGCGCCTCCACCGAGAGGTCGAAGCGCTGCACCAGCACCGCGCCGAGGAAGGTGTACGCGCCCAGGTTGGCCGTGTGGAACACCGTGTTGACCAGCAGGGCGCGGCGCAGCGCCGGGTCGGCCCAGCCCGCCAGGATCGCCCGGACCGCCCCCACCTGCGGCGCGGCCGCCTGCGCCGTACGGCCCTGGACCTGGCGCAGCAGCAGCGGCACGGCCGCGGCGGTGCCGATGGTCAGCGCCCAGAACGCCGACCGCCAGCCGGCCAGCCCGGCGAGGAAGCCGCCGAGCGGCACGCCGATCACCTGCCCGCAGGAGAACAGCGCCATGCCCAGGCCGAGCGCCCGGCCGCGCACCGCGTCCGGCGCGGTCTCCGCGATGTGCGCCCAGATCGCCGGCCCGGCCGCGGCCGCCGCCAGCCCGGCCACCGCGCGGGAGACGACCAGCAGGGTCAGGTCGGTGGAGAGGGCAGCCGCCGCGTTCGACAGGACGAACAACAGGGTGCCGGCGACGAGGGTGCGGCGGCGGCCGAACCGGTCACTCAGCAGCCCGAGGAAGGGCGCCGCCACGGCGTACACCAGCACGTAGGCGGTGACGCTGGAGGCGGCGGCCGCCTCGCTGGTGTGGATCGAGTCCGCGATGGTCGGCAGCAACGGCGACACCAGGAAGGTCTCCGTGCCGAACAGGAACAACAGGACGAACACTCCGGCGTAGCGCCACCGGTCGAAGGTCTGTGCCGACGGTGCCAGGGGCGGGACGTCCTCGGTCCGGTCGGGCAGGGGCGGGTCGGAGATGCTGCTCACAGCGATCACCACCTTGTCGTGCGAGGGCGCGGCCGGGCCCTCGGACGGCAGGCGGAAGCGGCCGCGGTGGATGACGGGAGTCCGATGCGGTCATCCTGCGGACGACCCCCGCGGCCAGCCAGACAGGCGGTGATCCTGTGACCCCAGGTCACAGGCTGAGACGGGAGGCCCGAGCCGTCGGCCGGGCCGCCGTCGTCGTCGGTCAGGCGGTGACCTTGGCGGCGAAGGCGGTGAGATTCGCCACGGTCCGCCCGATCTTCTCCTCCACGGTGAGCGACTCGTGCAGCCACGTGCCGACGTCCTTCTCGCCGCGCACGTAGAGCGAGCAGGCGAGGTCGCTGCACGTGTACGCGCCCACGGAGTTGCCCTGTTTGCCGGCCTTCCCGGCGAGGGGCGCGACCAGGAGTGAGTCGCCCCCGGTGTGCGTGGTCACGCAGAGCGAGCAGATGGTGCGCCGGGCCTGCCAGGAGGCGGCGCCGGAGGAGCGCAGCGCGACCGCCACCGGCCGGCGGTGTCCGAGCGCTGAGGGGAGCAATGGATATCAACGAGTCAAAGTAGGATGGCTGGACTCGCGCGCTACGCGCGAAGACTTCCATGAATATGGAAAATGTCCGATTTTACCTCCCGCTTCACACGCACGGAGCCACCCTCATGGACAACCTGTCCACCGCCGCCACCGACGACGGCGCGATAGAGACCCGCGGTATCGAACCCGTCCCGGACCACGAGCGCCGGGGCAGGGTCCGCGAGCTCTTCCCGACCTGGGTCGCGGCGAACATCAGCGTCCTGCTGCTCACCATGGGTGCGGCCCTGGTGGTGTTCAACAAGCTGAACTTCTGGCAGGTCCTGATCGTCGCGGCGTGCGCCGCGGTCGCCTCGTTCGGCATGGTCGGCTTGTTGTCCGTCTCCGGGAAGTGGGGCGGGGCGCCGGGCGCGACGCTCTCACGGGCCACCTTCGGGGTGCGCGGCAACCTGTTCCCCGGCGCGATCCTCTGGATCGCCCGGTTCGGTTGGGAGACGATCAACGCCGTCACCGGTGCCTACGCCGTGCTGACCGTTCTCGACCTGCTCTTCGGCGTCAAGAGCAACACCGCGCTGATCGTCGTCACACTCGTGGGCTTCGTCGCCTGTACGTTCCTGGTCTCCGGGATGGGCCGGAAGGCGCTGAGCGTCTGCAACACCTGGTCGACGTACCTCTTCGGCGTCTTCAGCGTCCTGGTGCTGGGCTACCTGGTCGCGACCGTGCACTGGAGCGAGGTCTTCTCCAAGCCCGCGGGTACCACCGCGATGATGATCGCGGGCATCGGGACCATCGCCGCCGGCGGCATCAGCTGGGTCCCCACCGGCCCGGACTTCACGCGCTACCTGCCGCACGCCACCTCCGGTCGGAAGATCGCCGGTGTGACGGTTTCGGGCGCCGCGCTGGTGATGGTGCCGATGGTGCTGATGGGCGGGGTGATGGCGGTGGCCTCGCCCGGTCTGGCGGAGGCCTCGGACCCGGTTGCCTTCCTCGGCGACCTGCTGCCGACCTGGCTGGCCGTGCCGTACCTGCTGACCGCGATCGTGGGCATGATGCTGATCAACAGCCTCTCGATGTACTCGGCCGGCTTCACCGCCCAGACCATGGGCGTGAAACTGCCGCGCGCCACGGCCGTGAGCATCAACGCCGTGATCTCGCTGATCGGTGGTCTGATGCTGATGCTGGTGGCCAAGAGCTTCCTGGGCTCCTTCATCACCTTCCTGATCCTGCTCGCCGTCTCCTTCTCGGCCTGGATCGGGGTCTACGCGGTGGACATGTGGCGGCGGCGGTCGCGTGCCGTGCGCTACGACGCCGCCGCGCTGATGGACACCGGCCGGAGCAGCCGGTACTGGTACGTGGGCGGCTTCTGCTGGCAGGCGATGGTGTCCTGGGTGGTCGCGCTGCTGCTCGGCCTCGCCTTCACCAAGTGCGACTGGTTCGCCGGCCCGTTCTCCGGCACGCCCATCGGTGAGTACGGGCTCGCCTGGGCGGCGACCATCGTGATCTCCGGCGTGATCATGGCCGTGCTCCCCGCGCCCCGGGAGAACGCGCCCGCCGCCCCCGAGGAGGCCTCCGCCGTCACGGCCGAGCGGGTCACCGTCTGACCCGAACGCGCGAACACCCGGGCGCGCGAAGGCGCGAACACCCGGGCACCGACCGCCCGGTCGCCGGCACACCTGAGCCGGCGGCCGGGCGGTCGGCGTTCGCGGGTACCGGTGCCGTGCCGCCCGCCCCCTGACGATCGGGGTCGAGGACGGCCCCGGCGCCGGCAGCGGGCTCGGGGTGACTCGTTCTGGGGAATCGCTGCGTGGTAGCGGGACACCGTGCGAGGTCTGCGGAAGGGTGGTGCCCTCCGGTCCGGGGTCGTGCGGTGTGACGGTCACGGTCGACCGGGGCATTCCGAAGAGGCGACGGTGGCATGACAGTTCCGGAGACCGCGGGGGCCGGCACGGCCAGGCGCGACGATTTCACCGAGTTGTACCGGCGCGTCTCGGATGCCGGCCTGCTGCGAAGGCGGCCGCTGTACTACCTGGGCAGGAGTTCGGCCCTGATCGTCGCCCTGGGCCTGCTCCTGGCGGCGTTCGCCGCACTCGGCGCGACCTGGCGCCAGCTGCTCCTCGCCCCCCTCTTCGCCTTCGTGCTCGGTCAGTTGGCCCTGCTCGGCCACGACGTCGCGCACCGCGCGGTGTGCACCGGCCGCCGGTCGACCGATCTGGTGGGGATCCTCCTGGGGAACCTCGTCGTCGGGATGAGCTACGGGTGGTGGGTGAGCGACCACAACCGCCACCACGCGCAGCCGAACCGCGAGGGGCACGACCCCGCCGCCGACTCGATCCTGTTCGTCAGGACCGCCGAACAGGCCGGCCGGACCACGGGGGTGCGACGGTTCGTCGCCAGGCACCAGGCGGAGCTGTTCCTTCCGCTGCTCTCGTTGCAGGCGCTCGGCCTCGCCGTCGCCACCTGGCTGACCCTGACCCGGGGTTCGGTCCGGTACCGGACCCTGGAACGGACGCTCGCCGCGCTGCACTACCTCCTGGCAGCGGCCCTGGTGGTCGTCGTCCTCACACCGCTCCAGGCCCTGGCCTTCGTCGTGCTGTTCGGCGCCGTCTTCGGCGTCTACCTGGGATGCATCTTCGCGCCGAACCACAAGGGCATGCCGATGACCGGCCGCGACGCGGAGCGCACGGACTTCCTCCGCCGGCAGGTGCTCCCCTCCCGCAACCTCCGGGCGGGCTGCTTCGTCCACTTCCTGTTCGGCGGCCTCGGCTACCAGATCGAGCACCACCTCTTCCCCGCCATGCCGGTGGTGGCGCTTCGGTCCGCCTCGCGCATCGTGCGCGGCTACTGTGCCGAGATCGGCCTGGAGTACTGCGAGGCCGGCCTCGTCGAGTCGTTCCGGGAGATCCTGCGGGATCTGCGCTCGGTGGGCCGCGCCGCCACGGCGGATCGGTCCGTACGGCCGTCCCGGCGGACCGAGGGCGCCCGGTGACCAGGGCCCCTTCCGAGCGGCCGCCCGTTGCGGAGGCTCCGGTGCGCGGCGCTGAGCGGCTCCGTGTCGTGGTCGTCGCCGAGTCCTTCGCGCCGCAGGTCAACGGGGTGGCCCACAGCGTGCTCAGGACGGCCGACCACCTCGTGTCCCGGGGACACACCCCGATCGTCGTCGCGCCGGCGGTGGCCGACCGGCGGCGTGGCAGTGACATCCCGGACTCGGGCTACGGCTACCGGGTCGTCCGGGTCCCGTCCGTCGCGCTGCCCGGCTATCCGGACGTGCGGATCGCGCTCCCGGGGCGGCAGGTGGCCGACGCGATCGAGCTGTACCGCCCCCATGTGGTCCACCTGGCCGGGCCGTTCGTGCTGGGCGCGGCGGGGCGGTCCGCGGCCGGCCGGGCCGGGATTCCGGTGGTCGCCGTGTTCCAGACCGACATGGCCGCCTACGCCCGGACCTACCTGCCGGTGGCCGGAGGCGTCTGGGAGCGGCTGGCCTGGCGGCAGATCCGGCGCATCCACGCGACGGCCTCGCGGACGCTGGCCCCGGCCGAGGCGTCGTGCCGCGCCCTGGCGGCGCACGGCGTGCCACGGGTCCACCTGTGGCCCCGAGGTGTGGACTCCGTGCGGTTCGATCCCCGGCACCGCGACGAGGCGTTGCGCCGTCGACTCGGGCCCGGCGGCGAGGTGCTGGTCGGATACGTCGGGCGACTGGCGCCGGAGAAGCAGGTCGACCGGCTGGCGGAGGTGTCCCGGATCCCGGGCGTACGGCTGGTGGTCGTCGGTGACGGGCCCTGCCGGCCGCGGCTGGAGACCGGACTCGTGGACGCGGTCTTCCTGGGCAGCCGGACCGGGCACGAACTGGCGCGGCTCTACGCCTCGTTCGACGTGTTCGCCCACGCGGGGCCGTTCGAGACCTTCGGGCAGACGGTCCAGGAGGCCATGGCGAGCGGGCTGCCCGTGGTCGCCCCGGCCGCCGGCGGCCCGCTGGACCTCGTACGGCCGGGGCGGACCGGCTACCTCGTCCCGCCCGGTTCGGGGGAGGCGTTCCGGGCGGCCGTGGAACGGCTCGCCCGGAACAGCGAACTGCGCGCGACGCTGGGGAGGGCCGGGCGTGCCGCCGTGGCGGAACGCAGCTGGGCGGCGGTCGGGGACCAACTCGTCGGGCACTACCGGCTCGCCATCGCCGAGACGGCCCGGCAGGGCCACGAGTGAGCCGGTGCGCAGACGGCGACCGGCGCAGACGGCGACCGGCGCAGGCGACGACCGGTTCGGACGACGACCGGTTCGGACAACTCCCGAAGGAGCAGATCTCCATGCAGCCGACCGTGCAGCCGACCCTCGCGGTCGAGCACGTCCGCAGCGCCGACCCGCTGACCGACACCGCCGTGTTCCTGCACGGCCTGGGCGGGTGGACCCACAACTGGGCCGGGCTGATCGACCTCGTACGGACGTCGGTGCACTGCCTGGCCGTCGACCTCCCGGGCTTCGGCCGCTCGGCGCCCCCGCTCGACGGGGACATCACCGTCGAGCGACAGGCCGCGGCCGTGGCCCGCTTCCTCGACCGCGCCGGGCACCGCCGCGTGCACCTGGTCGGCAACTCCCTGGGCGGCCTGATCGCCCTGCGCCTCGGCGCGTACCGGCCGGACCTGGTCCGCACGCTGACGCTGATCTCGCCCGCGCTGCCGGTCGTCCCGCCGTACCGGGCCCTCCAGGTGGCCCTGCTCGGGCTGCCGGGCGTCCCGCGGCTCTACTCCCGGCGCCTGGCGGCGCAGAGCCCCGACAGCCAACTGGACGAGCTGTACCGGCTGATCTACGCGAACCCCGCGCTCGTCGGCGCCGAGCAGCGGGCGGTCGAGGAACGCGAGCGCCGCCGCCGGGCGGAGCTGCCGTACGCGCAGGACATGCTCGGCGAAGGGGCCCGCGCGCTGGTCCGCGCCTTCCTGCGGCGGGGGGAGGCGTCGGCGTGGCGGCAGGCGCGCCGGGTCACCGCGCCCACCCTGCTCGTCTACGGGCGGGACGACCGGCTCGTCCCCTTCCGCACGGCACGGCGCGCCTACGCGGCCTTCCACGACGTCCGCCTCCTCACCCTGCCCGGCGTGGGCCACGTCGCCATGCAGGAGCGGCCGGCCGCCGTGGCAGCGGCCTTCCGCGCCCTGCTCGGCGAGGCGGACCGGGGACCTGCCGCAGCGGGGGGCGGCGGCCGCGCACGGACGACGTCGGATCCGGCGACCGGGCTCGCCTGAACAACCACGTGTGCGTCGGACCGCTGCTCAGGACGGCCGGGTGGGCCAGGAGCGCACTCCCACGGCAGGAGCGCGCACCGACGGCGGAGGGCTCCCTCGCGACGCGTCGCGAGGGAGCCCCAGGTGCCGGGTGGGCGGTGGCGGACGGTCAGTGGCCGCCGTGGATCAGGTTGACGGAGAAGGCGCGGTCGGTGGAGACGGCCGGCGTCCTGATCTGCGTGACGCCGGTCGCGGCGTCGTAGTACCAGCCCGAGGAGGCCGAGTCGAGCGCGGCCGCCGAGTCCAGCCGGGGCAGCGGTCCGCCCTGGGTGACCACCAGTTGCGGGGCGGGCTGGCCGTGCACGCTGAAGCGGTACCCCCGACTGGCCGGCTTGCCGGTGTAACTGCCCACGCTGGCACCGACCGTGACGGTGGTGACGGCGCGGTTGGCGTGGACGTCCACGCGCTGGGTGGCCGAGGACCCGGCGTTGAACTGCCGGGTGACACCGTCGTCCTCGTACAGGGTGTAGGACGAGTCGCCCTGCGGGTAGAGGTCGTAGTCGAGCTCGCCGCGGTCCCGGTTCTCCCAGGACAGCGTGCCCTTGGGCCACATCGGGACGATCGAGCCGCCCTTGACGAACAGCGGCAGGGTGTCGAGCGGGGCGGAGTAGCCGTTGATCGTGGTGGGGCCCTGGTAGGTGCGCCCGGTCCAGTAGTCGGTCCAGGTGCCCTCGGGCAGGTAGATGCCGTCGCGCGTGGTGGTGTCCGAGTAGACCGGCGCGACCAGGAAGTCCGGTCCGGCCAGGAACTCGTACTTCGCGTTCGGGCCGAGGGCGGCCGGGTCGTCCGGGTACTCCAGGGCAAGCGGGCGCACCGCGCCGATGCCGGTCCTGGTGGCCTCCGCGGACAGGGTGTACATGTACGGCAGCAGCCGCTCCTTCAGCTGCAGGTACTTGCGGTTGATCGAGGTGTAGGGCTCGCCGTCCAGCCAGGGCTGCTGGTCGCGCTGCTCCGTGCCGGCCATGTCCTTGGCCCAGCCGTCCATGGTCATGATGGCCGGGAGGAAGGCTTTCCACTGCAGGTCGCGGGTGTACATCTTCGGGTCGCGCCGGAAGATGGAGCCGACGTCGCCGGTGTCGTAGGCGATGCCGGACATGGTCGCGCCGGCGTAGGTGGGGATCTGCCAGCGGATGTAGTCCCAGGACAGGCTCTGGTCACCGCTCCAGAGCACGCCGCAGCGCTGGGCGCCGGCCCAGGAGACGGGCAGCCAGACGAAGCCGCGGGCGTCGCTGTTGTCCTCGATGCCGGACTTGGCCTGGTCGCAGGCGTTCAGCGCGAAGTCGTAGCCGTTGCCGACCCAGGCGACGTCGAGCTTGCGCACCCGGACGCCGGCCTTGACCTCCTCGGCCTGGTTGGGCAGGCCGTTCTGGGTCCAGAGCCCGAGCTGGGCGTGGTCCTTGCGCAGGCCCTCGCCGGTCTGCGGCAGGTTCTCGTAGCCGCAGCCGTAGCCGTCGTTGACCAGCATCCAGCCCAGCGGCATCTGGTTCTGGACGTAGCCGTCGGCGACCTTCACCGCGTCGAGGGTGTGGCGCTCGCCGCGGTTGGCGTTGTGCAGGTAGCAGTCGGAGTCGCCGGGCTCCAGGCCGTAGACGGGCGGCATGAAGGGCTTGCCGACCAGCGCGGTGTACTGGCCGATCACCGACTTGACGTCGCCGGTGAAGTAGTAGGCGTCCAGACGCCGTTCCTGCTGCCCGGTGCGGACGGGCGAGCCGAAGTCGTAGAGGCCCGGTGCGAAGGTGTTGCGGAAGACCCCGTAGCCGGCGCTGGAGACGTAGAAGGGCTGCGAGTTGTTGTAGCCGCCCTCGTTCCAGTTGGTGCTGTTGGCGACGTGGATCGTCTGGTCGCGGTGGGAGAAGCTGCCGTTCTGCTCGCCGCCGCCGAAGAACTGCTCGTCGGCGCCGCGGGTGAGGCTCTGCCGCAGCCCGCTGGTGCTCCAGCGCAGCGGGGCGTCCTCCTGCCAGACGGCGGTGCGGTCGTCGGCCCGGTACAGGCCGAACCGCAGGGGGTGCTTGTAGACCCGCAGGACCACGTCCTTGGCGCGGATGCCGTAGTAGGCGCCGGCGTCGAAGGTGCTGGTGTCGCGCTGGGGTTCGGGCTGCTTGCGGATGATGGTGCGGCCGGCCGGGTCGGTGAGGACGCCGTCCGGGGCGGCCTGGAGGCGGAGTTGGTCGTCGGCGAGGAAGTCGACCTTGGCCTTGAGGGTGCCGGCGGCGATGTCGTAGCTGCCCTGGGATCCGGAGAAGGCCGTCAGGTCGCCCGCGTCGGCGGTCTGCGGCAGGTAGGCCCGGCCGGTGTAGGAGCCGCCGTGCACGTCGTAGGGGACGACCAGCACGTGGTAGGTGCCGGAGGCCTGCGGGATCACGGTGGCCTCGGGGTCGGCGGTGCCCGCGCTCTCGGCGACCTCCTTGCCGTTGGCGTCGTAGATGTAGAGGTCGAAGTCGTCCGTGGCGTTCTGCCACTGGACGGAGACCGGGACGCCGCCCTCGGGGTTGTCGGCCCAGTAGCCGGCCGGGACGTTGACGGTGAGGTCGAAGTGGTCGCAGACCGCGCCGCCCGGGTCCTGGGCGGCGGACGGGCAGGCGGTGGCGCCGCCGAGGGTCCCCTTGGCGTACTGGGGGCTCTGCCAGGTCACGCTCTGGTGGCCCTGGTCGAGGACGGCGGAGCCGGGGGTGGCGGCCCGGGCCGGAAGGGTGGGCCCGGCCGCGGCGGCGATGCTGGTCAGGGCCACGGTGAGGGCGGCCCGGCGGAGGCGATGTCGAACCAAGCGCACGGTGTGTTCTCCCGTTCAATGAGCAAGAGATGTTCACTTACTGCGCGAATCTGCTTGAACTAGGGGATTTTCAAGCAACATTCACAGCGACTGCCGGTACATGTCAATGGCGGTACGGTCCTTGACGGCACGTCGGGCCCGCGCCCGCCGGCGTCCCGGTGGTCACGCAGGGGGTTACGCGGGGTGGTCCCGCAGGACGACGGACCGGGTGAGGTGGCGCGGCCGGTCCGGGTCGAAGCCGCGCGCCTCGGCGACCGCGACGGCCAGCCGCTGGGCCCGGACGAGGTCCGCCAGCGGGTCCAGGTCGGCCGTGGCGTCGCCGGATTCGGCGACCAGGAGGCCGCCGACCCGGGTGATGTCCTCGGTCAGCCCGGCGGGCAGCGGGCCGAACGCCCAGGCCACCCGGCCCGGCGCGGTGATGCTGATCGGCCCGTGCCGGTACTCCATGGCCGGGTACGCCTCGGTCCAGGCGCCGGCCGCCTCGCGCATCTTCAGCCCGGCCTCCAGCGCCAGCCCGTACGTCCAGCCGCGGCCCAGGAAGGTGAACTGCTCGGCGCCGCGCACCTCGGCGGCCAGGGGTGCCGCGACGGCCCGCCCGGCGTCCTGCACCGCCCGGGCCAGCGGGCGGACCCCGTCCGGCAGGGCGCCCTCGGCTTCCAGGTGGGCCCGGAGCAGGGCGAGCACGGTGGTGGCGAAGCGGGTCTGCACCACCGACCGCTCGTCGGCGAAGTGCAGGACGGCGACGGTGTCGGCCACCGCCATCACCGGGGTGGCGGGATCGGCCGTGATGGCGGAGGTGGGCACTCCGGCGGCGCGGGCCCGGTCGAGCAGGTCCAGCACCTCGGTCGTGGTGCCGGAGCGGGAGATGGCCAGGATCCGGTCGTAGCCGCGTCCGGGCGGGAACTCCGAGGCGGCGAACGCGTCCGTCACCCCGTGGCCGCCGCTCTCGCGCAGCGCCGCGTAGGCCTGGGCCATGAACCAGGAGGTGCCGCAGCCGGTGACGGCGACCCGCTCGCCTCGGCGCGGCAGCGCGGGGGCGTACCGGGGCAGGGACTCGGCGGCCCGGCGCCAGCACCCGGGCTGCGAGGCGATCTCGGTGGAGGTGTGGGAGGGCGTGGTGGAGGTCATGGGCGACTCCTTCGGAAGGGATGCCAGGCTGGAGGCGGCTCGGGCTACTTGACCGATCCGGCGGTCAGTCCGGAGACCACGTGCCGCTCGATGACGGCGAACAGCACCACGACCGGCACGATCGCGACGACCGACCCGGCGAACAGGTAGTTCCACTCCACGGTGTAGTTGCCGATGAAGCCGTTGATGCCGACGGTGAGGGGCTGGCTCTTCGGGGCCGTCGACAGGGTCAGGCCCATCACGAACTCGTTCCAGGCGGAGATGAAGGTGAAGATCAGCGCGGTGACGACGCCGGGCAGGGCCAGCGGCAGGACCACCCGGCGCAGCGCCCCGAGCCGGCCGAGGCCGTCGATCATCGCAGCCTCCTCCAACTCGACCGGGATGGAGCCGATGTAGGCGGTGAGGATCCAGACGGCGAAGGCCAGGTTGAAGGCGGCGTTGCAGAGGATCAGCGTCCAGACCGAGTTGAGCATGTCCAGCTGGTAGAACTCGCGGTAGAGGCCCACCAGCAGCGAGGTCGGCTGGAACATCTGGGTGACCAGGACGAGGAGCAGGAAGAGCTTGCGGCCCCGGTACCTGACCCGGGCGGTGTAGTACGCGGCGGGCAGCGCGACCAGCAGCGCCAGCACGGTGGAGCCGCCGGCGACCAGCAGGGTGACCTTCAGGTTGTCGCCGAGGGTCGAGTCGCGCCAGACGTCGACGAAGTTGGACCAGGCGAAGTGCCGTGGCAGGTACGTCGCGTCGCGCAGTTCGTCGGCCGGGCGCAGCGCGGTGACGGCCATCTCCAGGTACGGCAGCAGGAAGACCGCCGCCAGCAGCCAGGCCACCGCCGCCACGACCAGGGTGCGCGGCCGGATCCGCCGCCCGGGCGGGCGGGCCGTCAACGCTCCTCCCCGTTCCAGCGGCTGACCTTGAGGAAGACCAGCACCATCAGCACCACCAAGGCGAAGTTGACCACCGACATGGCCGCGGACTCGCCGATGTCGGTGGTCTTGAGCTGGTACATGAACACCGTGGTGGTGGCCGTCGCACTGCCCGGGCCGCCCTGGGTCATGCCCCAGATGACGGGGAAGGAGTTGAAGACGTTGATCAGGTTGATCACGACGCCGACCAGGAAGGCCGGGCGCAGCAGCGGCAGGGTGATCCGCAGGTACGCCTGCCACGGGGAGGCGCCGTCCACCCTGGCCGCCTCGTACACCTCGCCGGGGACGGTCTGCAGCCCGGCGAGCAGGGTGTAGGTGGTGAACGGCAGCGAGACGAAGACGGCGACGAAGACCATCCAGGGCCAGGCGGTCGAGGGATCGCCGAGCCAGTCCCGGGGTCCGTCGACCAGGCCGAGGTCGGTCAGCGCGGTGTTGAGCACCCCGGCGGTCTGGTTGAGCATCCACCGGAAGCCGATGGCGGTCATCAGGACGGACGCGGCCCAGGGGGCGATCAGGGCCCAGCGGGCGAACCGCCGCCCCGGGAACCGCTGGTTGAACAGCTGGGCCAGGCCGAGCGAGAGCAGCATCGTCAGGCCGACGACGGCGAGCGTCCAGACCACCGTCGAGATCAGCACGTGGCCGAGGTCGGCCTCGCCGAACAGCTTGCGGTACTTGTCCAGCCCGGCGGAGCCGCGGACGAACCCGCTGGTGCTGATCCGCAGGAACGAGGTTCGGACCATCTCGTAGACGGGCCACAGGACGACGCACAGGATCAGCAGGACGGCGGGGGCGATCCACGGCAGCGGTCCGAGCCTGCCCGGGCGCGAACCCGTCGATGCGCGCCGGCCGGGCCTGGAGGCCTTGCGGGCGGGGGAGTTGAGGGACAACGCAGGGTGCCTTTCGGGCGGAGCGCGGAGGGTGCCGTCCGGGCGCGGCGGGATCGCCTGCCGGGACGGCTGGGCGCGCCGGGACGGCCGGTGCCGGGGCGCGGGCTACTTGTTCGCGACGGCGTCCTTGGCCTTCTTCTGCAGGTCGCCGAGCACCTTGGCCGGGTCACCGGTGACGGCGGTGCCGATGCTCTTCTTCAGTTCGGCCGAGACCGCGTCCCAGGTGGTGTCGCCGAGCGGGTAGAAGGCGGCCTGCGGCAGGAGGGCGAAGAACGGTTCGAGGTCCTGGTGCTTGCCGCTGGCGGTCATCTCGTGCAGCGTGCTCTGGGTGACCGGCATCAGGTTGTAGGTCTCGTCGAACGCGAGCGTGTTCTCCTTGGAGTACGCGAAGTCGAGGAACTTCCTGATCTGGTCGCGGTGGCCGTTCTTCTTGAAGGCCATCGTCCAGTCCGCGACGCCGAGGGTGGCGGCGAGCGGGGCCGACTTGCCCGGGATGGGCGCGACGCCGTAGTCGACCTTGCCGTCCTTGGCCATCTGGATCAGCGAGGGGTGGCCGTTGAGCATGCCCGCCTTGCCCGCGGCGAAGTCGGCGAACGCGGTCTTGCGGTCGGTGGTGGCCGGGTTGGCGTAGGTCAGGCCGGGGTCGACGAGGTTGGCCTTGAGCCAGCGGAAGGTGTCGACGTTGGCCGGGCTGTCGAGGGTGTACCCGCCGTCCTTGCCGGTGGGGCCGCCGCCGTTGCCGAGCTCCCAGATCATGCTCTCGCCCTGGGCCTCCTCCGGGCCCAGCGGCAGCGCGTACGGGGTGACCCCGGGGGCCTTGGCCTTGATGAGCTCGGCGTCCTTGCGCACCTCGTCCCAGGTGGCGGGCGGCTGGGTGATGCCGGCCTGCTGGAAGACGGCCTTGTTGTAGAACAGGGCGCGGGCGGAGGAGACGAACGGGATGCCGTACTGCACGCCGTTGACCTGCCCGGCCTGGGCGAAGGTCGGGATGAAGTCGGCCCGGGTGTCGGCCGACAGCACGTCCTCGGCCTTGTAGAGGAGGTCGTCGGCGACCTTGTCCGCGTAGCCGCCGGTCTGCAGGACGTCCGGCACGTTGCCGCTCTGGATCATCGTCTTGACCTGGGTGTCGATGTCGTTCCAGTTGACCACCTGGACGTCGACCTTGATGCCGGGGTTGGCCGCGGTGAACGCGGTGGCGACGCCGTTCCAGTAGGTCTTCGAGCTGTTGGACTCCTTCTCGCCGTAGTCGGCGGCGACGAGCTTGAGCGTCACACTGCCGCCCGCGGCGCTGCCGCTGTCACTGCCACTGCCACTGCCGCCGCCGCACGCCGTGAGGGCGAGGGCGCCGGCGGCACACATCGTCGAGAGGGCACGTACACGCTTGTTCACCGCAGTTACCGCCTTTGCACGCCGCTTGATCCAAAATGCTTGAAAAGAGCTGGTTCTGAGCAGATTCGAAAGAGCTTGCTGCGTCGGGCAGTATTCACGAGGCGGACCGGCGGGTCGAGGTGTCGTCCGGATGTCGTTATCGGACCGTTGCATGCCAACTGGCGGCACAACAGAACGCCCGGCCGGGAGAATCCGGCCGGGCGCCCCGTGTGAACAGGTCAGACGCGCGAAACCCGCACCCCGCAGGCGGCGATCGCCTGCTCCTGGGACACCGTCGCCTCGTCGTCGGTGACGAGGTCGTGCACCTCGTCGAGCGGGCAGATCTTGGCGAAGGTGACCCGGTCGATCTTGGTGCTGTCCGCCAGGACGACCGACCGTGCGCTGCTGCGCATGAACGCGCGGTCGGTCTGCGCCTCCATCTCGTCGTGCGTCGTGCAGCCCTCCTGGGCGGTCAGGCCGTCCACGCCGATGAACGCGATGTCCAGGTGGTACTGGGCGAGCATCCGGTCGGCGGCCGGCCCGACCAGCTCGTAACTGGTCGTCCGGGCGATGCCGCCGACCACCACCAGGCGGATCTCCGGCCGGACGATGAGGTCGGCCGCGATGTTGACGGCGTTGGTCACGATGGTGATCCCGCTACGCTCGGCCAGCACCCGGGCCAGCTCGCTCGTCGTCGTGCCGCCCGTCAGACCCACCACGGCGCCGTCCGGCACCAGGCGCTCGGCCGCGAGGGCGATCCGCCGCTTCTCCGCCTGCCGCTTCCCGTGCTTGTGGCGCAGCGGCAGTTCGAGATTCACGGCACCGGTGACCGCCCCGCCCCGGGTGCGGTGCAGCAGTCCCTGGTCGTGCAGTTCCTGCAGGTCGCGGCGGACGGTGGCCGGCGACACCTCCAGGAGCCCGGCCAACTCGTGTACGTCGGCGCTGCCCGCCTCGGTGATGTGCGACAGGATCCGGGCGGTGCGGTCGGCTTTGAGCATGGCGGAAGTCTAGAGTGTGCCCACCGCCAGCCGCGCGAACACGATCCCTGCGCAGAACGGCTCATCGCGCAGGCCGGGTGCGCAACTCCCGTGGCGGGGACCGCCGCCAGGGCCTGTCCGGGCCCCGGTTCGCGGTTCGTGCTAGACCACCAGGCGCAGCCGGTTCTGGGCCACGCCGATCCGGACGCTCTGGCCCCAGGTCAGTTCCAGCGCGTCCGCCTCGATGCCGTCGCCGAAGGCGACCAGCCGCTCGGACTCGACGGTCAGCACCAGCCGGTGGCCGGCGTCCAGCACGCCGTGCACCCGGCTGGTGCCGGTGGTGGGGGAGGGCCAGGCCTCGCGGACGAACCAGGCGAGCGCCGGTGCCGCGGCCTCCGGCAGGGCGAGCGGGCCGCCGCGTTCCAGCCAGGCGGAGCGGCACCAGCCGGTCGCGCCGGTGCCGGTGCCGACCAGGACGCCCGACGAGGCCTGCGGCTCGGCCCCCTCCCCGGTGAGCACCGGGTCCCCGGTGACCGCCAGCCGGTAGCGGGCGGTCTGGTGGCCGGCCTGGCCGACGTACACCTCGTTGAGCGCGAGCAGCCGCTGGGTGTCGTCCGCGACCGCCTCCACCATGGTGCGCTCCTCGACGTGCCGGTCCGCGCCGCGGGCGACGGTGGCGGGCAGCAGGACGGCGAGCGCGGAGGCGCGGTGCCGGACCAGGATGCCGGGGTTGCGGCCCGGGTCGGCGTCGACGCCGATCACCGGCTGCCCGTCCAGGTACTTGGCGGCGTTGGCGACCAGTCCGTCCTGGCCGACCACGACCACCACGTCCTCCGGCTCGAACGGGAAGCGCGGCAGGTCGGTCCGTTCGACCCGGGTGCGCCGCCAGTCCAGCGGTACGGCGGCCGCGGCCCGGGCCAGGGCCGCGGCCTGCCGGTGGTGGCGCTGCTCCACCTCGTCGACCGAGCGGCCGCGGGAGGACAGGAAGAACGCCGCCTGCCCGGGTGTGCCGTGGTGGGCGAGCAACTCCTCGTACTCGGTGCGGCGGTGCACCAGGACCGCCCGCGGGGCGAGGCTCACCGCTCGGCCCCGCCGGTCGGGGCACCGAGCTTCGCCAGCAGTCCGGTCAGCACGTCAGGGGTGAGGGTGATGCTGTCGATGTGCGGCAGGTGCTCGGCGAGCCGCATCAGGGCGAGGGCCCGCAGGACGGCCGGGTCGGCCTGCTGGTGGGCGGTGAGCCAGGCCGCCTCGGCGGCGGCGCGGGCGTCGCCGAGGGCGCGGGCGGCGTCCGCCTCGGCGGCGGCCAGCCGGGTGCGGCGCTCGGCTTCGGCCTCGGTGCGGACCCGGTCGGCGACCGCCTGCTCCTCGGCCTGGAGCCGGCTGTTGGCACCCTGCTGGGCGAGCAACTGCTCTTCCCGGCGCGCGAGTTCGATCCGGTTGGCGAGCTCGTTCTCGGCGATCCCGCGTTCGTGCTCGACGGCGACGGCGCGCCGCTCGAAGGTGGCCCGGTCCGCCTCCTGCTGGACCAGTTCCCGGGCGGGCGTGCGCAGCGCCCGCTCCACCTCGGGCTCGGGGCGCAGCGCGACGACCCGCACGGCGATCACCGCGAGCCCGGTCTCGGTGATCCGGGCTTCGGCGGCGAGACCGGTGGCCATCCGCTCGCGCACGGCGCTGACGCCGTCGACCAGGGCGGTGGCCAGCGGGGTGCGGGCGAGCAGGCCGAGCGCGTGCTGCTGGGCGGTCTCGGTGAGCAGGGTGGCGAGCTGGTCCAGCGGGGCCGAGCGCCAGGCGCCGGTGTCCGGGTCGATGCCGAAGTCCACCCGGTTCGCCGCGATGGCGGGCTCGGTGATCCGGTAGGTGAGCGTGGCCTGGACGGTGACGTCCTGGAAGTCGGAGGTGCGGGCGTGGAAGAGCATGGCGAGCTCGCGGTCGTCCACCGGCACCTCGGAGAGGGCGGCGGGGAGCGGGCGGAACCAGAAGGCCAGTCCGGTGCCGTCGTGGGCGGCCTTGCCGCGGTGCAGGTGGCGGATGTGGGCGGTGGGGGCGGCGCGCAGGTGGCGCAGTCCGAAGCGTCGGGTGATGTCGGCCATGGGATCGGCACCTCTTCTCGTCATGAAGACGATAAAGGTGCCGATCGGATCTCGTCAAGATGACGAAAAGTAGGTGTGGCCCCGTCGGGCGGGGCGTCACCTGGTGGCGAAGACCCAGCGGTTGGCGGCGAGGGCGTCGTGGGGTTCGGGGCGGGGGCCGCGACCGTAGTGGCGGGTGAACTCGAACGGGGTGTGGGCGGTGGTGGACCAGCCGCGGGAGGTGAGATCGGCGGCGGTGTCGGGGCGGGGGTCGTCGTCGAACAGGGCGAGCAGGTCGACGCCGATCCGCTCACGGGCGGCGGTGTAGACGGGGTTGTCGCGGACCGCCGCGGGCTCCGGCCCGATCACGGCCTCGTACGCCAGGGTGCTGGTGGCGGCACTGAGGCGGTCGACGGTGGCGACGAGCCGCCGCTCGGCGGCGCCGGGCAGGTAGCGCAGCAGGCCCTCGGCGAGCCAGGCGGTCGACTCGGCGGGGTCGAAGCCGGCCGAGGTGAGGGCGTCGGCCCAGTCGAGGCGCAGGTCGACGGCCACGGGTACGCGGCGCGCCGTGGGCCGGGCGTCGAGCCGGTCGAGGACGCGCTGCTTGAACGCGAGGACCTCGGGCCGGTCGAGTTCGAAGACGGCCAGGCCGGGCGGCCAGTCGAGCCGGAAGGCCCGGGAGTCCAGGCCGGCGCCGAGCAGGACCACCTGGCGGGCGCCGAGGTGGGCGGACCAGAGCAGCTGGTCGTCCAACGCCCTGGTCCGCAGGGCGAGGTAGCGGCCGAGCCGCCCCCAGAGCGGGTCGGCCTCGCCGTCCGGGACGTCCCGGGGGTGGAGCGGCCAGTCCGCGGTCGCCGGGACGGCGCGGACGAAGTGCTCGGCGTAGTCGTCCCGGGTGAGGGCGTCGGAACGGTGGGTCTCGATCGCCCGGGCGGCGGCGACCATCAGGGCGGTCAGTCCGACGCCCTCGTCGACGCCGGTACGGGTTCGGGCCGCGGCGGCCATGGTCCCTCCTGCTGTTCGGAGACTTCGGGAAGCCGTGACCAGACGGCGGATCGGTCGTGGGTGGTGACGCGGGCGCCGTAGACCCGGCGCATGAACCGCAGGACGGTGTCGTCGGACAGGTGCAGGGCGGCGGTGCAGTCGCTGAGCACCGTCACGTGGAAGCCCTTCTGGAAGGCGGTGCGCGCGGAGCTGTCGACGCAGACGTCGGCGAACACGCCCGTGAACACCAGGTGGTGGACGTCGCGGCGGGCGAGGTGGGCCTCGAAGCCGTCGCTGAGGAAGGCGTCGAAGCAGGCGAGCTTGGTGAAGACGGCCTCGCCGGGCACGGGCGCCACGGCGTGGAACTGGGCGCCCCAGCTGCCGTCCAGGCACTTGGGGCGCTTGCCGAGGGTCGCGTCGCGGTGGCGCCAACTGGCGCCCTGGTGCTCGGGGTCGCCGAGGAAGCGGACGTGGAGGACCTCGATGCCGTGTGCCCGGGCGGCCTCGACGGCGCGGGCGGTGTTCGCCGCCACGGTGGCGAGCCGCGCCGGGTCGCCGGGGTAGCGGGCGGCGGCGACAGGGCCGGCGCAGAAGTCGTTCTGCAGGTCGACGACGACCAGCGCGGTCCGGTCTGTCGCGGTGCGGTCCGTGGCGGCGCCGGCCGTCGCGTCGCGGTTCGTCGCCGGCTGGTCCGTTGCCGGCTGGTCCGTTCCCTGCTGGTCCGTTGCCGGCCGGTCCGTCGTGGCGCTCACGGCCGGGCCGTCGGCGCGGTGTCGGGGGCCCGGCCGTCGAGTGCGGCGAGCACCGCGTCGACCACGGCGGTGGTGGAGTGCCGTCCGCCGAGGTCGGGCGTGCGGATGCCCTGCTCCTCGGCGGCGTGCAGTGCCTGCTCGACGGCGGCCACGGCACCCGGGCAGCCCGCGTGTCGTTGGGCGATCAGAGCGGCGGCGCGCAGGGTGGCGGTGGGGTTGACGGTGTCCTTCCCGGCGAGGTCGTCGGCGGATCCGTGTACGGTCTGGTACTCGACCAACTCCCGCAGCTCCGGGTGGAGATGGACGTTCTCCGTGCAGCGGTTCTCCTGCCGCTCGGCGCCGAACCGGTCGAGCAGGACGACGTGCATGATGTCGGCCCACTCGTTGCCCGCCACGATCACCGTGCGGTCGGCGAGGCCGTGCGTGATCAGGTTGCGGTTCACCGTGTCGGGCTGGAACAGCCGTACCTCCACGCCGAGTCGGCGGGAGATCTCGGAGACCCAGCGGTCCAGGGCGCCGTCCAGCAGGTGGAACTTGTAGGCCATGACGATCTGGGCCGGTCCGTCGTCGGGCCACTCCCGCCGGGCGCGCCGGAGGGCGAATTCGAGGACCTTCGCGGTGATCTCCCGGCTGAACTCCATGGTGCGGGTGACCACGCCAGGGGAGTGCAGGTTCTCCCCGGTGTAGAAGCCCTGGGCCTCGTCCCGGACCAGCAGCAGGGCGGCGTCGCCGGCGGCGATCGGCTCGACCTTGACGGCCTGCAGGCGTTGGCGCACCAGGTAGAGCGACTGGGCGTTCATGGCCGTGCGGAAGACGGCCGGTGTGCCGCGCCGGGCCTGCTCCCGGCAGAACCGTTCGTAGTGCGCGGCGTCCTCCTCGGTGAGTCGCCGGATCTGCTCGGTGTCCGTCACCTCCTCCTTGAGCGACACGTAGGAGTGGTAGGTCCGAGGGGAGCGGACGAGCTCGATCCCGGTGTCGTACAGGCCCGCGATCCGGCTCAGGGTCCGTTCGAAGACGGTCGAGAGTTCCGCGCCCGTTCCCCTGCCCACGGCGAGTGCGACAACAGGTTTCACCTTGCTCCTTCGCTGGTGCGTCCGGTCCGCGGTTGCGGTTGCGGTTGCGGGCGAGGCCCGGGTCAGGCGGCGGGGATGCCGACCAGGAGGTCGGCGGGGATGCCGCCCTTGTCCGGGGCGTAGAAGTCACGGATCTCGGCGGCCCAGGCGGCGACCGTGACGCGGTCCTCGGGGGTGGGGTCGAAGGCGTCGAAGAGGGCGTCGATGTTGGCGCGTTCGAAGCCGATCGCGGTCATCAGTGCCACGAACCGGGGGCGCTCGATGAGGCCGTCGCCGTCCGGGTCGCCGAGTGCGGCGAGCGCGTCGGCGAACTCGCCGGCGGTGGGGGCGAAGCGCTCGGGCGAGAGCACGAAGCCGCTGAACTCCTCGCGGCTGATCACGCCGTCGCCGTTGGTGTCCAACTCGGTGGCCAGGGTGACCCAGTAGCGCTGGAAGGCGGCGCGGATCGCGGTCTTCGCGGCCTCGTCCGAGTCGGCGGCGGCCGCGACCACGCGGTCCGTCATCAGGTCGAAGTCGTCGGCCTCGATGACGCCGTTGCGGTTGGCGTCGAACAGGGCGAAGACGAGGTCGATCCGCCGGGTGGCCTCAATGAGCATGCGCCACTGCCTCTTTCCGTGCGTTCACGCGTTCGGGTGGGAGCGGATGGTCCGCGTCCGATCGGTGTCCCACTATCGGTCACCGGGGTCGGGGCGGACGAGTCATGATCGCGTTCTTCACCTGATGGAGTGAACTGACGGGGCTTGGACGGCAGTTGGCGTAAGGGCCCAGGTCAGGACGCCGGGGCGGTCGGCTGCCAGTCGGCGGGGCCGGCTGGTGGGAGGTGCCGGGGCAGACCGGGCGTCCAGCGCTTGGAGCCGTCGGGCAGGACGGCGAGGGCCTCGACGCCGGGGCGTCGGGCGGCCCATGCGAGCGCGCGGTCGGGGCCCATGGCGAAGGCGGCGGTGGCCCAGGCGTCGGTGTGGGCGATGCCGGTGCCGGGGGCGCCGACCAGGGTCAGCGAGGCGAGGCCGAGCGCCGGGCGGCCGGTGTGCGGGTCGAGGATGTGCGCACCGCGTTCGGCGGTGCCGGAGGTGGCCACCGCGAGGTCGTCGCCGCCCAGGACGGCGGCGAGCGAGTCCGGCCGCAGCGGGTGGGCGACGCCGATCCGCCAGGGCCCGCCGGCGGTCTGCACGTCCCCGCCGCCGCTGACGCAGTACTGCCGCGCCCCGGCGGCGCGCAGCAGAGCGGCCGCTTCCTCGACCGCCCAGCCCTTCACCCAGCCGCTGGGGTCGAGCCGGTCGCCGGGCCGCGCGGTGAAGTAGCCGTCGGTCTGCGCGGCGACCTCGCGACAGGCCGCCAGGACGGTGTGGACCTCGGGATCGCAGGCGGAGAGGGCGAGTTCGCCGCGGTCGAGGCGGCTGATGTCGCTGTCCGGCCGGTAGGGCGAGAACACCGCGTCGATCCGGTGCAGCCGGTCGGCGATCCGGCGCAGCACGGCCGGCGTGTCCGGGCCGGGATCGCGGACGGCGATCGAGAAGACGGTGCCCATGACGGGCTCGGCGTGGCGGAGCACCACGCCTCACCGCCCGGCGCGGTCGAGCGCGCTCTGCAGGGAACGGACGTAGCCGTCGCTGGTGAAGGTCGCGCCGCTGACCACGTCGACCTGGGCGCTCTGCGCGGCTATCGCCTCCTGGTTGAGCAGCGGCAGCGCGGTGCTGTTGATCGCGCGGTCCCGGCGGTCCTCGGTGGGGTACTTGACGACGTCGACGGCGGTGATCCGGCTGCCGGCGAGGGTGACCTCGACCTGGACCGGCCCGTAGCGGGTGTTCACGGCGTCGCCGGCGACCTTCCGGGTGCCGCCCGCACCGGACGCACCGCCCGCACCGGACGCGGCGGGTGCGGAGGCGGAGCCCGACGGCGCCGCGGAGGCGTCGGAGGCTCCCGAGGCGGCCCCGGAGGAGCCTGTGACAGCGCCTGACGAGCTGCCGGACCCGCCGGTGGAGCTGATCACCGGCGCGGGCCCGGCGGCGTCGTGCGGTTTGAGGGAGAGCAGCAGGACGACTCCGGCAGCGGTGGCGGCGCTGGTGACGACGGCTCGGCGCATGGGGGACTCCTCGGGGTCCGGAGGGGCGGGCGGATCAGGCGGGCGGATCGGGCGGGCGGATCGGGCGGGCGGATCGGGCGGTCCCGGCGGGTTCAGAGCACGAAGGACTCGCGGTGGATGCGCCCCGCCCGTATTCCGGCGGCCCGCAGCGAGCGGACGGCCTCCTCGGCCAGCGGGTCCGGCCCGCACAGGTAGACCTCGTGCTCGGCGAGGTCGGGGACGAGCCGGGCGAGCGCGGTGCCGAGGTCGCCGATCCGCTCCCGCGGGCCGACCAGTTCGTGCACCACGGCGCCCCGCCGCCGGGCGACCTCCGCCAGCTCGGCCCGGAACAGCACGTCCTCCGGGCGCCCGGCCCGCTGGACCAGGGTCAGCTCGCCCGGCAGCGTCTCGAACAGCGCCCGCAGCGGGGTGATCCCCACCCCCGCCCCGAGCAGCAGCACCCGGCGCCGCCGCTGCAGCCGCCCGGTGAACGCCCCGTACGGGCCCTCGGCGCGCACCGGGGTGCCAGGGCGCAGCGCTGCCACGGCGGCGCTGTGTCCGCCGAGGTCCTTGACCGTGAAGCGCAGGAAGTCCGGGCGCGGCGGCGCGGACAGCGAGTACGGGTTGGCGGCCCACCGCAGGCCGGGCGCCTGGAACTGCAGGCGGAAGAACTGGCCCGGCTCGGCCCGGAGTTCGTCCAGCCGCCGGCCGGTCAGGAAGAGCGACACCACGCCCGGCCCCTCCGGCCGGACCTCGGCCACCCGCAGGCGGTGCCGGCGGTCGAGCAGCCACGGCCGCGCCAGCCGGTACCAGCCGAGCAGGGCGGCGGTGCCGAGGTAGAGGGCGTACCAGGCGGCGCGGGCCGGGCCGTCGCCGAGGTCGGCGCCGGTGGCCAGCTGGTGGCCGAAGGCCAGCGCCACCGCGAGGTAGGTGGCCAGGTGCAGGTAGTACCAGGCCTCGTACGAGAAGCGGCGCCGGGCGGCCCGGGCGGACACCGCGCCGGTGCCCAGCATCAGCAGGGTGGCCAGCGAGGCCTTGAGCATCTCGGGGTAGTGGAAGACGAGCTCGACGCCCTCGCCGAGCAGGCCGCGACCGTCCGTCAGCGCGTACCCCCAGACGATCGACAGCACGTGCGCCGTCACCAGGGCCACCAGCCAGCGTCCGCCGAAGGCGTGCCAGCGGGCCAGCCGGTCGGCGCCGACGCCGCGCTCCAGCAGCGGGAGCCGCGCCATCAGCAGGAGCAGCACCGGCGCCGCGTACCCGGCGAGCAGACCGGTGATCCGGCCCGCCCCGGTCAGCCAGGCGGCCGCGCCGGCGACCACCGGGGTGTCGAACCACCACAGCGCGAGGACGCCGAGCGCGCCGGCGACGATCAGGCACAGCACTGCGGCCGGCCGGGCGGCGGCCGGGCGGCGGGGAGCCGCCCGGTGCGTGCGGGCGGCGGGTCTCGGCGGGGCGGCGGTGGCCATCGGGATCCTCCTTCGGGCCCGGCGGGCGAGCACCGCCGGGGCGCACCACGATCGCAGCCGAACCTCTGAACCGGCTCTGAACCGGGCCCGCCGCCTTCACCCCTCTCGGGCACGTCGTCGCAGGTCAGCGTGGCTGTGACGGCCGCCACGGGCGGCCCGGGGTCTCACGGCCTTCTCATCAGGGACGGGCAGGATGAACCCGGCCGACCACGCGCACCGAGGGAGCACCATGGACGACAGCGCCGACCGGCGGGACTGGCGGGTCCTCGTCGTCGATGACGAACCGGACCTGGTGGAGGTGGTCTGCGGCGCGGTCCGCTACGAGGGCTGGCAGGCGGTGGGCGAGACCACCGGTCTGGCCGCCGTACGGGCCGCGGCGGCCTGGCGCCCGCACGCCGTGGTGCTCGACATGATGCTTCCCGACCTCGACGGCATGGAGGTGCTGCGCCGCATCCATACCGAGCAGCCCGAGGTCCGGGTGCTCTTCCTCACCGCCCGGGACGCCGTCGAGGACCGGATCGCAGGCATCGCGGCGGGCGGCGACGACTACGTGACCAAGCCGTTCAGCCTGGCCGAGGTGGTGGTCCGGCTGCGCGGACTGCTGCGCCGCGCCGCCCCGCCGGGGGCGTCGCGGCAGCCGCCCGCGCACGCCCTGGTGCTCGGCGACCTCGTCCTCGACGACCAGGCCCGCGAGGTCACCCGGGGCGGCGAGGTGATCGACCTCAGCCCGACCGAGTACGCGCTGCTCGCCCACCTCATGCACCACCCGCGGCAGGTGCTCAGCAAGGCGCAGATCCTGGACGCCGTCTGGTCGTACGACTTCGGCGGGCAGGCGCACGTGGTCGAGCTGTACATCAGCTATCTGCGCAAGAAGCTGGACGCGGGCCGGACGCCGATGATCCACACGGTGCGCGGCGCCGGCTACCTGATCAAGGCGGCCCCGTGAGCGGCGGCCCGGTGAACGGCGGCCCGGTGAACGGCGGCCCCGCGAGCGGCGGCCCGGTCGCGCGCACGCCGCGGGCCCGGGCCGCCCGGCTGCTGCCGCGTACGCTGCGGGCCCGGCTGATCGCCGGCCTGCTGGTGCTGCTGGTGGTCACCTGCGCCGCGGTCGGCCTCGCCACCACGGCGGCGCTGCACCACTTCCTGGTGGACCGCCTGGACCAGCAGCTCGCCGACTCCGGCGGCCGCTACGCCGCCAGCCTGGAACACGCCGGCCAGGGCGGCGGCACCGACACCCGGGCGCAGACCCCGGGCACCCTGGGCGTCCGGCTGCTCGACGGCCGGGCCACCGCGGCGGGCGTGGTCGACGGGGACGCCGACGATGCGGACTGGCCCAACGCCGACGACCGGGTGACGCTCTCACCGGCCGCGCAGCAGGCGCTGGCCGCACTGCCGGTCGGCGGACCGGCCCGAAGCGTCGACCTGGGCCGGGTGCAGGGCCACTACCGGGTGCGCGCGGTGGCCGGCCGGGACGGTGACGTGCTGGTCAGCGGTCTGCCGCTGCGCCCGGCCGAGGACACCGTGGAACGGCTGGCGACCCTGGAGCTGACCGTCTTCGCGATCGCCGTGGCCGGCGCCTGGGCGGCCGGCGCGATCTGGGTCCGCTGGTCGCTGCGCCCGCTGGGGCGGGTGGTGGGTACGGCCGAGCGGGTCGCCGCGCTGCCGCTCGCCAGCGGCGCCGTCACGCTGATCGAGCGGGTGCCGGACGACGACCCGCGCACGGAGGTCGGCCGGGTCGGCGCGGCGCTCAACCGGATGCTCGGCCACGTCGGCGACGCCCTGGCCCGCCGGCACGCGGTCGAGGAGCGGCTGCGGGCGTTCGCCGCCGACGCCAGCCACGAGTTGCGCACCCCCGTCGCGGCGGTCCGCGGCCACGCCGAACTCGCGCTGCGCCACCCCGGTGCGGTGCCCGGGCCGGTGCGGCACTCGCTGGAGCGGATCGACGCCGAGGCGGTGCGGATGGGGGCGATCGTCGAGGACCTGCTGCTGCTCGCCCGCTTGGACGCCGGGCGGCCGCTGGCCGCCGCGGAGGTGGACCTGACCCGGATCGCGCTGAGCGCGGTGGCCGACGCGCGGGCGGCCGGGCCCGAGCACCGGTGGCGCCTGGCACTGCCCGAGGAGCCGGTGCTGGTCCGCGGGGACGAGCACCGGCTGAGCCAGGTGGTGGTCAACCTGCTGGCGAACGCCCGTACCCACACCCCGCCCGGTACCGAGGTCGAGCTGAGCCTGGAGCGCGCGGGGCAGGAGGTGCGGCTGGCCGTCGCCGACGACGGCCCGGGGATCGCGCCGGAGCTGGCGGAGCGGATGTTCGAGCGGTTCGTCCGGGGGGACCGGGCGCGCTCGCGCTCGACCGGGTCGACCGGACTCGGCCTGTCGATCGTGCGTGCGGTGGTCCGGGCGCACGGCGGCGAGGTGGACGCGGCCAGCCGGCCGGGTCGCACCGTGTTCACGGTCCGGCTGCCGACCTGACCCCGGGCCGCGGCGCTTCGGGCGCGGTGGTGCGGAAGCGGTGGCGGTACTCGGTCGGGGTGGTGTCGAGGCGGCGGCGGAAGGCGCGGACCAGGGTGTCCGGGGTGCCGAACCCGCAGTCGGTGGCGATGCGGTCGAGCGTGGCGTCGGTGGATTCGAGCTGGTGGCGGGCGAGTTCGACCCGCGCCGACTCGATGTAGGCGCTCGGGGTGGCGCCCAGCTCGGTCTTGAAGATCCGGGTCAACTGCCGCTCGCTGACGTGGGCGTGGGCGGCGAGGTCGGGGACGGTGAGCCGGCCGGTGAGGTTGCGCAGGATGTGGTGGCGCAGCTCCTCGACCCGCCGGGTGGTGGAGACGGGTTCCAGCGGGACGCTGAACTGGCTCTGGCCGCTGGGGCGTTTGAGGTACATCACGAGCTGGCGGGCGACGCGCAGGGCGAGGGCCTCGCCGAAGTCCTCGGCGACCAGGGCGAGGGAGAGGTCGAGGCAGGCGCTGATGCCCGCGCCCGTCCAGACGTCGCCCTCGCGGATGAAGATCGGGTCGGCGTCGACCTGGATCTCCGGGTACTCGGCGGCGAGTTGCGCCGCGGTCGACCAGTGGGTGGTGGCGCGCTTGCCGTCGAGGAGTCCGGCGGCGGCGAGCAGGTGCGCGCCGACGCAGACCGAGGCGACCCGGCGCGAGCGACCGGCGAGCCTGCGCACCCAGTCGACCACGGCCGGGTCGGTGAGCGGGTGGACGCGGCGCAGGTCGTCCACCTCGACGGCGCCGGGCACCAGCAGGGTGTCGATGCCGCCCGCGGCGGCCTCGTCGAAGGTGAGGTTGGGCAGGATCCGCACGCCGGCGGCGGTGGTGACCGGGTCCGCCGTCGCGGCGGCGAGGACGACGCGGTAGCCGGTCGCGTCGTCGGTCTCCCGCCGGACCAGGGAGAACACCTCGGGCGGCCCGGTGACGTCGAGCAGGTCGACGCCCTCGAACAGGACGATGACGATCAGGCGTTGCGCGGCGTCCACGGCCCCCACCAGCTCTGGCCGACCCCCGTCGGCCCTCGATGTCGGAATCTGCATGTTAGACGGCATTGCCGACATCCGGCGAGCGGCCGTAGCGTTCCGGAGGCGGGCCGCCGCAGCCCTCGCAGCCGCCGCCCGCCCCGTTCCCCGTACCGAACCGAAGGTGGTGCCCCCATGCCCACGACGACCCTGCGCGCCCTGAACGGCCTCGACGAGACGCCCGCCGTGCTCGCCGCGTCCACGCTGATCCTGATCGACTACCAGAACACCTACACGCGCGGCGTGATGGAGCTGGAGGGCTGGCAGGAGGCGCTCGACGCGGCCGCGGCCCTGCTGGCCCGGGCACGCGAGGCGGGTGCCGAGGTCATCCACGTGATCAACGACGGCGGCGCGGGCACCCCGTACGACATCCGTGCCGAGATCGGGCAGATCCACCCCGCCGTGGCGGCGGCCGAGGGCGAGCCCGTCGTCGTCAAGCAGGCCCCGGACGCCTTCGTCGGCACCGACCTGGGCACCCTGCTCGACGAGGCCGGCCACAAGGACGTCGTGGTCGCCGGCTTCATGACCCACATGTGCGTGGCCTTCACCACGGCGGGCGCCTTCCTGCGCGGCAACCGTCCGACCGTCGTCGCCGACGCCTGCGCGACCCGCCCGCTCCCCTCGACGGGCGCCCAGGTGACCGCCGCCCAGCTCCACGCCGGCGCCCTCGCGACGATCGGCGACCTGTACGGCGTGGTCGTGGAGTCGCAGGCCTCGCTGGGCTGAACCGCCGCCGCCGCTGGGGCCTGCGGGGGAGGCCCCAGCAGCGGCAGGCCCCGGCGGCGGGAGGTCAGGACGACGGGCGGCAGAGCAGCGCGTCCGGGACTCCGGCGTGCAGCCGGCGCCAGGTGAAGGCGACACCCGCGACGTACTCGTTCGAGGCGCACTGCCCCTTGTCGGAGCCGGGCGCCCAGTCGCTGGCCGCCGAGTCGGAGCCGGTGGTGGCCGGCGGCCGGTCTGTACGCGGTCACCCGAGATCCGCACAGCCGCGCCCGGCCCGGCAGTCCGCCGATCCGTCCCGTCCGACCCCTGGACGAATAGCTCTCACTGAGAGCTAACATCGGAGGTATGGGTGCGACACCGGAAACGCTCACTTCTGCACCGGCCCCCGACCTCCGCCCGGTCGACGACCCCGGTGCGACCGACGAACTCTCCGCCCTGCTGGTCGGGATCCAGCGCCTGGTCCGGCGCCGGCTGCGACAGGGCCTGACCGAGCCGAGGCTGCGCGGGGCGCAGGTCGAACTGCTGCGCCTGGTCATCGACGCGCCGGGGCTGCGGGTGTCCGACGCGGCCGAGGAACTGTGCCTGGCCGGCAACTCCGTCTCCACGCTGGTCAACCAGCTGGTCTCGCTGGGGCTGCTGCGCCGCGAGGTGGACCCGGCCGACCGCCGGGCCGCCCTGCTGTACGCGACCGGTGAGGCCGTCGAACGCCTCGACGTCTGGCGGGCCCGCCGCACCGCACTGGTCGGGGAGGTGGTGGCCGGGCTGCCCGCCGAGGACCGGGCGGCGCTGGCGGCCGCGCTGCCCGCCCTGCGTGGGGTGGCGGCGGGCCTGCGCAACCCGCCGGGAGAGGAGAAACGATGACGTCCGCCGAGAACGGCGTCGGCGAGGCGGTGGTCTGCCGGGGTCTGGAGTACACCTTCCACCACGGGCGCGGAAAGGGCGCGAGCACCAGGGCCGTCGACGGCGTCGACCTGACCGTGCACACCGGCGAGGTCTTCGGCCTGCTGGGCCCCAACGGCGCGGGCAAGACCACCGCGATCCGCGCGATCACCACGCTGCTCCCGGTCCGCGCCGGCATGGTGCGGGTCTTCGGCCACGACCCGGCCCGGCAGCGCATGGAGGTCCGACGACTGCTCGGCTACGTGCCGCAGCAGCTCTCCGCGGACTCCGGACTGACCGGCCGCGAGAACGTCGCGCTGTTCGCCCGCGTCTTCGACGTGCCGCACGCCGAGCGCCGCGAGCGGGTCTCCCAGGCGCTGGCCGCCGTGGACCTCACCGACGCGGCCGACCGGATGGCCGGCACCTACTCCGGCGGCATGGTGCGCCGCCTGGAACTCGCCCAGGCCCTGGTCAGCGCCCCGCGTCTGCTGGTCATGGACGAGCCCACCATCGGCCTGGACCCGATCGCCCGCACCGGCGTGTGGGAGTGCGTCGACGCGGTCCGGCAGGCGACCGGGATGACCGTACTGGTCACCACCCACTACATGGACGAGGCCGACTGGTACTGCGACCGGCTCGCCCTCATGGACCACGGCCGGATCCGCGCGCTCGGCACCCCGGAGGAGCTCAAGGCCCAGGTCCGCGAGCAGGACCCGCAGCAGACCGCCCCCAGCCTGGACGATGTGTTCCGCCACTTCGCGGGCCGCGACCTGGCCCGCAACGAGTCCTCGGAAGGAGAGTTCAGCGATGTCCGCCGCACCCGCCGCACCGCCTCCCGCGTCCGCTGAGCCCCCGGGCCCCGCCGTCCGCACCGGCACCGGCACCGGCACCGGTGCCGGTGCCGCGACCGCGACCGCGACCGCCGTCCGCCCCGACCTCGGCCTGCTGCTCGTCCCGCCGCGCGCCCGCACCGGCTGGCGGCTGGTGCCGGCCCGGGTGCTGGCGATGTGCACGGTCGAGCTGCAGAAGCTGCGCCACGACCGCACCGAGCTCTACACCCGGGCCGTGCAGCCGGCGCTGTGGCTGCTGATCTTCGGCGAGACCTTCACCCGGCTCAAGGCCATCCCGACCGGCGGCATCCCCTACCTGGACTACCTGGCCCCCGGGATCATCGCCCAGTCCGCGATGTTCATCGCGATCTTCTACGGCATCATGATCATCTGGGAGCGGGACTCCGGGGTGCTCACCAAACTGCTGGTCACCCCGACCCCGCGCGCCGCACTGGTGACCGGCAAGGCCTTCGCCGCCGGGGTGAAGGCGGTGATCCAGGCCGTCGTCGTGGTGGTGATCGCCGCCCTGCTCGGGGTCGCGATGACCTGGAACCCGCTGCGGCTGCTCGGCGTCGTGGTCGCGGTGCTGCTCGGCTCGGCCTTCTTCTCCTGCCTCTCGATGACCATCGCCGGCATCGTGCTCACCCGCGACCGCCTGATGGGCATCGGCCAGGCCATCACCATGCCGCTCTTCTTCGGTTCCAACGCCCTCTACCCGGTGGACCTGATGCCCGGCTGGCTCCAGGCCGTCAGCCGCGCCAACCCCCTCAGCTACCAGGTCGACGCCCTCCGCGGCCTCCTGATCGGCACCCGCGCCAACCTCCCGCTGGACTTCGCCGTTCTCACCGGGGCCACCGTCCTCGGCATCACCGCAGCCTCCGCTCTCCTCGCCCGCCTCGCCCGCTGACCCCCACCCCGTCCACCCCGTCTCGGCCCCCGCGACCGCACGTCAGCTGCGCGGCTGGCGGGGGAGGGGGAGGGTGAGGGCCTCGGGGGAGGTGGGCGGGAGGGCGAGCGCGGAGGCGGTCTCGGCGGGGAGGGGGCGCAGGCCGAGGAGGGCGGTGGCGAGGTGGGTGGTGGCGCGGTGCCAGTCGGGGATGCGCTGGAGCATGGCGTGGCCGCTGCCGGTGACGGTGTAGCCGCAGACGCGAGCGCCGGCGGCCCGGCTGCGGGCGGCGAAGGCGCGGGTCTCGGCGGGCGGGGTGACCTTGTCGCGGTCGCCGTGCAGCAGCAGGACGTCCCGGTCGGCCAGGTGCTCGCAGGGGTCCTCGGGCGGGCACCAGGGGGCGAGCGCGACCAGGCCGGTGACGGCCGGGTGCCCGCCGGCCCGCAGGGCCGCGCGCCCGCCCATCGAGTGCCCGACCAGGACGGTCGGCACCCCGCCCAGCTCCCGGGCCAGCTCGTCGAGTGCGGCGAGGGCGTCCTGGGCGGCGTCGGCGCGCTGCCCGTTCCAGCCCCGGTGGCGGTAGCGGACGGTACCGACGGCCACGTCGGCGCCGGCGGTGTCCCTGGACAGGGAGCGCAGGAAGCCGTGCATCCGCAGCAGCGGCAGGTTGATCGGCCCGGGCCGGGAGAAATTGTGCTCCTCGCCGCCGTGCAGCACCAGGACGGCGGCGCGCGGCGCCTCGGGCCGCACCCGCCAGCGCAGGGCCGGGTGCGCGGTCGCCGCGCTGCCGGTCGCCGTACCGCCGGTCGCCGTACCGCCGTCCACCGTTTCGCCGCTCACACCCGCACCGTCCTGTCCCACCCCGTCCCGCCCCCTTGACCGCCACTTTACGCGTGGTGTCGACGGGGCCGTTCACCCGAGGGGAGCAGCCCGGGGACCAGGTGCGCGCGGGCCGGGCGGGGGGCTGCTATCCACGAAGGGTGGGGGGCAGCGCGCGCCGCTCGTGGCGCCGCGTCGCCGAGTGGAGGACTCCGTGGCTCAGCAGCTCGCACTCTCCGTGGACTTCGGGTCGGGTTTCACCGACGCCTGGTCCAAGATCGCGAAATTCATCCCGCAGTTCATCGCCTTCCTGGCGATCCTGGTCATCGGCTGGTTCGTGGCGAAGGCCATCGCCAAGGTGCTGGACCGGGTGCTGCGCCGGGTCGGCTCGGAGAAGGTCGCCGAGCGGGCCGGGATGACTCGCTATCTGAGCGGGTCGAAGTACGACATGACCGGCATCATCTGCAAGATCGTCTACTACGTGGTCCTGCTGATGGCGTTGCAGCTGGCGTTCGGGGTCTTCGGTCCCAACCCGATCAGCGTGATGATCCACAGCATCGTGGCCTGGCTGCCCAAGGGCATCGTGGCGGTCGTGATCGTGGTGGTCGCGATGGCCATCGCCAACGGCGTGCGGGACATCGTGGGCAACGCGCTCTCCGGCGCCTCGTACGGCCGGGCGGTCTCCCGGATCGCCTGGGCGTTCATCGTCGCGCTCGGTGTCATCGCGGCGCTCGGCCAGGCCGGGATCGCCACCGCGATCACCGGTCCGGTGCTGATCGCGGCGCTCGCCACGATCACCGGCGTGCTGGTGGTCGGCGTCGGCGGCGGTCTGATCATGCCGATGCGCCAGCGCTGGGAGCGCTGGCTGGACAACGCCGAGCAGGAGAGCGCCAAGCTGCGCGGCAGCGCCTACCAGGCGGGCCGGGCGGACGCCCTGGCCAACCAGCCGGTTCGGCCGACCACCCAGGCCACCCCGCCCGCGCCGGGCATCGATCCGGGTCGCCCGGGCGACCAGCCGAGCTGACCGACCCGGCGGCCCGGCGGGTCAGGCCCGCAGCAGGCCGTCCTCGCGCACCAGCCAGCAGACCGCGGTCAGCCGGATCACCGCGTAGTCGTACCCCACCGGCTCCCGCCAGCCGATCTCGGTGAGCGCGTCGAGGAAGCCCAGCGCGTAGTCCGACAGTTCCTCACGGTCCAGGGGCCGGGGCGTCAGCTCCGGCCCCTGCGCGTACAGCAGTTCCCGCAGCATCGCGGCGTGCTGGTCGACCGCCGCGACGAAGCCGGGTTCGAAGGCGAACTCGGCCAGCCGGGGCGTGAACGCGGCGACGATGCCGGGCAGCGGGCAGCCGGCCGGCTCGTCGGGGGAGCGCCGGAAGGACTCGTCGGGGGTGGCGAACATCCGTCCACCGTAGGCGAGCAGGGCGGCGGGACCGGCGGGCTGTGACGGTTCCGTGCTGAGACCTTGGCCACCTTCGGCAGGTTCGGCGGCTTGGCCGGATCTCTGCGCCGATCACCGGGTGGTCTGTACCAGAATGGCCCGTATGGATCTCCGCATCTTCACCGAACCGCAGCAGGGCGCGAGCTACGACACCCTTCTGACGGTCGCCCGCGCCGCCGAGGACCTGGGTGCCTTCAGCGCGTTCTTCCGCTCCGACCACTACCTGAAGATGGGCGACGCCGACGGCCTGCCCGGGCCGACCGACGCCTGGATCACCCTGGCCGGCCTCGCCCGCGAAACCCGCACCATCCGCCTCGGCACCCTGATGACCGCCGCCACCTTCCGCCTCCCCGGCGTCACCGCGATCCAGGTCGCCCAGGTGGACGCGATGAGCGGCGGCCGGGTCGAGTTCGGCCTCGGCGCCGGCTGGTACGAGGCCGAGCACGCCGCCTACGGCATCCCCTTCCCGAAGGAGAAGTTCGGTCGGCTGGAGGAGCAGCTGGCGATCATCACCGGCCTGTGGAACACCAAGTTCGGCGAGACCTTCGACTTCGCCGGGGAGTACTACACGCTGACCGACTCGCCCGCGCTGCCCAAGCCGGCCCAGGACCGGATCCCGGTGCTGATCGGCGGGCTCGGCCCGAAGCGGACCCCGGCGCTGGCCGCCCGCTTCGCCGACGAGTTCAACCTGCCGTTCGCCTCGGTCGAGGACAGCACCGCCCAGTTCGGCCGCGTCAGGGCCGCTGTCGAGCAGGCCGGGCGTTCGGCCGAGGACCTGGTGTACTCCAACGCGCTGGTCGCCTGCGTCGGCCGGGACGACGCCGAGGTGGCCCGCCGGGCGGCCGTGATCGGCCGGGACGTCGACGAGCTGAAGGCCAACGGCCTGGCCGGCACCCCGGAGGAGGTCGCCGAGAGGATCGGCCGGTACGCGGCGGTCGGCAGCGAGCGGATCTACCTGCAGATCCTGGACCTGGACGACCTCGACCACCTGGAGCTCATCGCCTCCCGGGTCGCCCCGCAGCTCGGCTGACCGACCGGGTTCCCGCCGCGGCGGTCCGTACCCGGCGACCAGCGGTCTTTACTCGCCCTTGGGAATGCGTAATGCTCCAAGGGGAGGAACGACGGGGGGAGGACCGGTGGCCAGGACGAGAACGGTGGAGGCGGCGGCACCACGGGTGCCGCCGCCTCGCGCCGCCGCCGAGCAGGCCGAGCAGGCGGTACGGGCCGAGCGTGTTGAGCGGGCCGAGCGTGCGGCACGAATCGAGCCGATGGAGCGGGCGGTGCGGGTGCAGCCCGGCCTGCACGACCTGCGGCCCGGCCCCGCCCCGGCGGCGCTGCACTACCCGGCCGGCGACCTGCTGATCGTCTCCGGGCTCCCCGGCGGCGGCAAGAGCACCCTGATGCGCCGCTGTGTGCGCGCCCCGCTGGTCGACTCCCAGCTGGTCCGCGAGGAGTACGCGGCCAGACTGCCCGGCCGCCTCCCGTACGCCTGGTACCGCCCGCTGGCGCGGATCGCGCACTACCGGCGGCTGCGGCGCGCGGTGCTGGCCGGCGGGCCGCTCGCGGTGCACGACTGCGGCTCGCTGCCCTGGGTGCGGGCCTGGCTGACCCGTACCGCCGCCCGGCAGGGCCGCCGGGTCCACCTGCTGCTGCTGGACGTCGACCCGGCCGAGGCGCGGGAGGGCCAGCAGAGCCGGGGCCAGAGCGTCTCCGGCTACGCCTTCGCCCGGCACCGGGCCGCCGTCGACCGGCTGCGGCGCGGGCTCACGGCGGCGGAGGGGCCGCCGGACGGGTGTGCGTCGGCCGTGGTACTCGACCGGGCCGCCGCGCGCGCCCTACGGGAGATCGTCTTCGTCGCGTCGTAGTCTCGGCGAATCCGCGCCGAGCCGGGCGGGCCCGGCGGACGTCCTCGGGCGGGGCGCGGCCGACACTCCCTCAACTCCCCTGTCAGGAGCGCAGATGCGCCGTACTGCCCGGGCGCGTTCGCGTGCCCCCCGCCTGTTCCCCTGTGCCGCCGCGCTGGTCGCGGCCGCAGGCCTCGGCCAGCTCGCCGCCCCGCCCCCGCACTCCGCCGCCGCGACCGCCACCGCGGCCTGCGCAGGGTCCGACTCCGACGCCGGCTCCGACGCCGCCGCCCGCAAGCCGGCCGGCAGCCAGGCCGGGCGGGACCCGAACGCCGTCACCGCCGCCGAGGCCCGCGCGATGCAGGCGGACCTCGACCACCGGCTCGCCCAGCTCTCCTCCGCCCACGCCCGGATCGGTGCCCCGACGACCGTCCCGGTCTTCGTCCACGTGATCCACGCCGGAGACACCGGCCGGCTCGACGGGGGCGTCGTCGCCGCCCAGATCGGCCGCCTCAACGCCGCCTACGGGGGCCAGGGCGACGGCAACACCCCCAGCCGGTTCCACTTCGAGCTGGCCGGCACCGACTACACCGACAACGCCTCCTGGTACAACGGCATCACCCCCGGCTCCTCGGCCGAGCAGGCGATGAAGAGCGCGCTGCGCAGGGGCGGGGCGGGCACCCTCAACCTCTACACCGCCAAGCTCGGCCAGTCCCTGCTCGGCTGGTCGACCTTCCCGAGCGCCTACCGTTCGAACCCCGCGGACGACGGCGTGGTCCTCCTCGACGCCTCGCTGCCGGGCGGCTCCGCCACCCACTACAACGAGGGCAACACCGCCACCCACGAGATCGGCCACTGGCTCGGCCTCTTCCACACCTTCCAGGGCGGCTGCCTGCCCCCGGGGGACTACGTGGACGACACCACGCCCGAGCGCACCGCCGCCTTCGGCTGCCCCGAGGGCCGCCACACCTGCACCGGTCCCGGACTGGACCCGATCCACAACTTCATGGACTACAGCTATGACTCCTGCATGACCCAGTTCACCCCCGGGCAGGTCCAGCGGATGTCCGACTCCTGGGCCGCGTACCGGAGTTGAGTCAGCAGAAGGTGTCGACGTGGCGCAGTACCCGGCCGTCGCCCGCGCGCTCCCGGGGTGGCGGGGCGGCGAGGAGGTCGGCGAATCCGCCGGTACGGCGGCGCGGCTTGCCCGGCATCCGGGCATTCTCGAAGAACCTGCATTCTCGAAGAACCTCAGACCGAACGGGCCTGCTGCGCTCGATCTGAATGTGAAATGCGATCGCAGCGTGGCAAATACCGGCTGCACAGCCGATTTGATCTATGTTCGGGGTGTCGGGACCGAGTAGGAGTCCGAGCAGGAACAGAGCGCTAAGGAGTGACGCCATGAGTGCCAACCCCCGGATCGTCGTCGGCGTGGACGGCTCGCCCGCCTCGGAGCAGGCGCTGCGTTGGGCGGTGGACTACGCGCGGGCCGTCGGCGGGACCATCAACGCGATCGCCGCCTGGGAGTACCCGGCGTTCTACGGCTGGGCCGGGGCGGGCGTGCCCACGGCCGAGGCCTTCAACCCCGAGGAACTGGCCGGCAAGACCCTCTCCGACACCGTCGTCAAGGTGGTCGGCGACGACCCGGGCGTGCGGATCAGCGAGAGCGTGATGCCCGGCAACGCCGCGCAGGCCCTGCTGGCGGCCGCCAAGGGCGCCGCGCTGCTCGTCGTCGGCAGCCGCGGCCTCGGCGGCTTCTCCGGCGTGCTGCTCGGCTCGGTCAGCCGCCACCTCACCGAGCATGCGCCCTGCCCGGTCGTCGTCGTCCGCGAGGGCCAGGCACCCGCGGCCGAGTAGCCGGTAGCCCTCGGCCGGGTGGCCCACGGCAGGGCCGCCCGCGCTCCCGTCGGGCCGCCGCGCGGAGGAGGATGGAGGCATGCCAGAAGGTGACTCCGTCTACCGTGCGGCGGCCCGGCTGCACGACACCCTCGCCGGACAGGTGCTGACCAGTGCCGACCTGCGGGTGCCCGCGCACGCCACGGCCGCGCTCGGCGGCCGCCGGGTGCTGGAGGTCGCCCCGCGCGGCAAGCACCTGCTCACCCGCCTCGAAGGCGGCCTCACCCTGCACACCCACCTGCGGATGGACGGCCGCTGGGAGGTCTACCGGCCCGGCGAGCGCTGGGCGGCCGGCCCCGCCTGGCAGATCCGCGCCATCCTCGGCACCGACCGGGGCACCGCCGTCGGCTACCGGCTGCCCGTCGTCGAACTGCTGCGCACCGCCGACGAGCAGCGCGCCGTCGGCCATCTCGGCCCCGACCTGCTCGGCCCCGACTGGGACCCGGTCGAGGCCGTCCGCCGACTGCTCGCCCACCCCGGCCGCCCGGTCGCCGAGGCGCTGCTCGACCAGCGCAACCTGGCCGGCATCGGCAACGTCTACGCGGCCGAGCTGTGCTACCTGGCCGGCGTCACCCCGTGGACCGAAGTCGGCCAACTCCCGTGCCCCGACCGGCTGGTGGAGCTGGCCCGGGAACTCCTCGACGCCAACCGGCTGCGCCCCGGCCACATCACCACCGGCGACACCAGACGCGGCCACCAGCACTGGGTCCATGGCCGGGCCGGCCGCCCCTGCCCGCGCTGCGGCACCCTCGTCCGGACCGCTCGCCAGGGCACGCCCCCGCAGGACCGGGTGGCGTACTGGTGCCCCTACTGCCAGCGCGGGCCGGCGCCGGCCGGTTCGGCCGGTTCGCCCTTCAGGTCCGCTCGACCAGGGCCGGGTGGCGCGGGTCGTCCACCCGTACGGTGACGTCGGCGGCCTCGGCCGGGCCGGTCTCCGCCTCGTAGCGGGCGAAGGCGGGCAGCGTCCACTGCTGGTCGGCGGGCATGCGGCGGGCCAGGGCGGTCGGGGTGAGCGCCAGATGGACGGTCAGCTCCAGCGGCAGCCAGCGGCCGAGCAACAGGGCGCCGTCCAGCAACAGCACGCCGCCGGGCGGCAGTTCGGTGTACGGCACGCGGGTCGAGCGGTCCGTCGCCGGGTCGCGGAGCGAGGACAGGACGCGGCCGCTGCCGCCGGGCTCCAGCGGGTCCAGCACCTCGCGCAGCAGGGCGCTGTCGTCCAGCCAGAGGTCGTGGAAGGCGTCCGCGTCCTGGTGGCCGTACTCCAGGCGGATCGAGGCCGGGCGCAGGAAGCCCGCCGCCGACACCCGCAGCGCGGGGCGCCCGCGCAGCCGCAGCGGCTCCACCAGGGCGTCGGCGAGCAGGTCGGGGCGGGCGGGCCCGGCGCCGTCCACCGCCACCCGCAGCCACCGCCGGCCGGCGCCGGGCAGCGCGGTGATGCGGTCGGCGAGCAGTTCGGCCAGCCGTTCGGGGGAGATCGGGCGTACCTGCATCAGGCCATCCTGCCGTGCCGGGCGGGCGTTCGGGTGAGTCGGTCGGGTGGGCCGTTCACGTGGGGCGGTCAGGTGGGTCGGTCAGGTGAGCGGGAGGGCGTGCAGGACGTCGTCGTGGCCGGCGTACAGGTGGCCCGCGTCGGCGGCGAGGGACCAGACGTCCTTGCCGGGGCCGGAGTCGCGGAAGGTCCAGCGCGGCCGGCCGTTCGCGGTGTCGATCGCGCAGACCCCGGCGGCGGCCGGGCCGGGGACGAACAGCGTGCCGCCGACCACCAGCGGGTGGCTGCGGCTGTCCAGCAGGAACGGCAGCCGGTACGACCACTGCAGGGCGCCGGTGGCCGCGTCGTGCCCGGTGACCAGGCCGTTGTCGCGCGGGAGGTAGATCCGCGGGCCGTCGGGGACCGGGGGCATCGCCCGCCACGACTCGTCCCGGGCGGGGGAGACCGTCCAGGCCGGCTCGCCGGTCGGGCGCAGCGCGCGGACGCCGGCGCCTTCGGGGACGTAGACGTTCGCCGGGCCGCAGATGCACCAGCGCAGGTCCTCGGCGGTCGCCTTCCACAGCTCCCGGCCGTCGGCGGCGTCCCGGACCACCAGCTCGGCGCGGCCGCCCAGGTTGCGCACGTACGGGATGCGGCCGCCGGGGGCCGTGACCGGACCGACCGGCTGCTCGTCCCGGTCGGTGGGGAGGTTCCAGAGCACCGAGCGGTCCGAGATCCGGATCGCGAAGATGCGGTTCTTCACCGTGGCGGACTTCTCCCACCCCGGGCTCCAGGCGTAGCCGTACAGGGTGTCGTCGTCGCAGCCGGCCAGGTGGAGGGAGCCCTGCAGATCGTCGGGCAGCGGCAGGCTCCAGTCGGCGGCGGGGTCGCTGAGGTGGCGGGAGTCGAGGTGGCCGGGGGAGGTCGTGGTGAACATCCTGTCCGGCCCCAGCACCACCTTCGGCAGCAGCTCCAGATCGCTCGGCCAGTCCCTGCTCGGCGCCTCGAAGGTCAGCAGCCGGGCGGCGGCGCCGGTGGCCGGGTCCACGACCTGGAGCCCGGCCCGGGAGAGGAACACCGGCCCGGTCGTGCGGCCGGCCAGCCGCTCGGGCGTCATCGCCTCCGGCCCCCGGTACGTCCACACCGGGGTCGGCCCGGACAGCGGGGTCGGCTGCGGTTTCGGCGGCGGAGCCGGCTGGTCCGCACCTGAACGGCCGAACGCCCACACCGCCCCGCCCGCCGCCAGCACCCCGGCGCCCGCCAGCAGCCCGCGCCGGCTCAGCCGCGGCCCGTCGCCGCCCCCGCCGACCACGTCCTCGGGGGCCTGCGCGACGCCGTCCGCCTCCCCGTCCCACCGCCACGACGCCTCGCGCACGGGTCCCTCGGACGATGGCGACTGCATACCGGCTCCCGCTTCCCCCCGGGGCGCCCCTCGCGCCACCACCCGCCCGGAGGATATCGAACAGGCCCCGGACCACCCGAAACCGCCGCGGTGAGCCGGGTGTACCGGGCGGGGGAGTCGTTCACCGGGCCGGTCGGGGCCGTGCTGCCGGACGCGGTGGAGGCCGACCTCTCCGGGCTGTGCGCCGTCAGCCGTTCGGGGGGTGGTCGGCGAGGTCGGCGAGGACGTCGGCGTGGCAGGGGAGCGGGGCGCACCAGCAGCCGAGGCGGTGACCGCGCAGCGCTGGGACGAGGGCGAGCAGGTCGGGGCGGGCGAGGAGGTGGGCGCGGTACTTGACGACCATCTGCTCGCGGGTGAGGTCGGGGCCGGGCCGGTAGGGGCAGTGCAGCGGCGAGTCGGGCAGGTGCCAGCCGCCGCGGTGCATGGCGCGGCCGACGTAGACGACGTCGGCGTAGGCGGGGTCGTCGCGGTGGCCCTTGAGGTTGACCACGGTGGTGCGGCCGGGGTTGCGCGGCATGCCGTCCATGCTGGCGCACGCGGGGTGGGCGGGCACCCCGGGCCGGAGGCCGGCCGCCCGGGGCTCGCCTTGACACGCCCCTGGGCCCGGCGTAGCAAAAGAGCATGCGCCATCCGCACGCGGAGGGCCGTGCCCGGGCGGTGCGGCCCGACCCGCACCGGCCGCAGGAGCCCGACGCCGCCCCGGCGGACCACGAGCGGGACGACCTGCTGACGGGCGCCGTCCGCAGGGCGCTCGGCGACACCGGAGCGTACGGCGTGATGCTGTACCTGCGCTCGCGGGACGGGCGTTCGCTGGTGATCTGCACGATCGCGGGCGTACCGCTGTCGATCATGAGCCCGTTCCGGCGGATCGCCGCCGCCGGGCCGCTGCCGGTCGCGGTCTGCTTCCGCACCGGGCGGACGATCATCCTCTCCGACACCGAGGACACCATGCGGCGCTTCCCGCAGCTCGCGGTCGGCATGCCGTACGACTTCGCCTCCGCCTGCGTGCCGGTGGCGAGCGGGGGGGAGCGGTTCGGGGTGATCAGCGCGCTCTGGCCGGCCTCGGCCGAGGGCGTGCCGGAGGGCGCCCCGCGGCGGCTGGTGGAGGTGGCCGAGCGGCTGGCCGCCGGGCTGGCGGGGCTGGTGGCAAGCGGGCACCCGGTGGAGCCCGGCGCCGACGCGGCCGTGGTCGAGCTGCCGTCGCCGTCCGCGCCGACCATCCGGGTCGGGTTGTTCGACTGGAACGTCGCCACCGGGGCGCTGGCCGCCGACGAGCAGTTCCGGACGATCTTCGGCTTCGGCCCCGGCGAGTTCGACGGCACGGTGGCCTCGCTGGCAGCCCGGATCGCCCCCGGAGACCGGCCCGAGTTCCGGTCCGCCGCCCGGATCGCGCTGGTCCGGGGCGAGGTGCTGGCGGCCAGGGTCCGGGTGCTCGGGCCGGACGGCCACCCGTACCCGGTGGAGCTCTGGGCGCGCGTGCCCGCCATCAGCGACGGCCGTACCCACCTGGTCGGCGCCGTGCTGGACGCCCGCACCCTCACCGCCGCCGCGGCCGCCGTCGAGCGGCTGCGCGACGGCGTCTTCTCGCTCGACCCGGACGGCCGGATCAGCTACGCCAACCGCAGCGCCGAGCCGCTGCTGCAGGCGCGCCGCGAGGACCTGGTCGGCCACCACCCGTGGCACGCGCTGTCCTGGCTCGCCGACCCGTTCTACGAGAACCGCTACCGGGCCGCCCTGCTCTCCCAGCAGCCCACCGCCTTCCTGGCCCTCCGCCCGCCGGGCAGCTGGCTCGCCTTCTCGCTCTACCCCGACGCGCACGGCGTCACCGGCCGGGTGGTGGCCGCCGGGCCCCCGCCGGGTACGGCCGAGCCGCCGGCCACCGTCCCGCCCGGTGTCCGGTCCGACCTGCCGACCGGCGTCGGCGGCACCTACCACCTGCTCCAGCTCGCCAGCGCGCTCACCGAGGCCGTCAGCGTGCGGGACGTCTGCCGGGTGGTGGCCGAGGAGATCCTGCCGGCCTTCGGCGGCCAGGAGCTCGCCATCTACGGGGTGCGCGACAAGCACCTGCACCTGGTCTCGCAGAGCGGCTACCCCGAGGGCTTCCTGGACCGCTTCGAGGGCACCCCGGTCGGCGCCCGCATCCCGGGCGCGGAGACGCTGAGCACCGGCACCCCGATCTTCTTCGAGTCGGTCCAGGAACTCGCCGCCGCCTACCCCGACATCGCGCTCGACGAGATGGGCGCCTGGGCCTTCCTGCCGCTGATCGCCTCCGGCCACCCGGTCGGCAGCTGCATCCTCGGCTTCGACCGGCCGCGCCCCTTCACCGCCGAGGACCGCGGCCTGCTCACCGCGCTCGGCGGCTTCATCGCCCAGGCGCTGGAGCGGGCCCGGCTGTACGACGCCGAGTTCGCCCTGGCCCGCGGCCTGCAGCACGCGTTGCTGCCGCACCGGCTCCCGGACGTGCCCGGTATCCGGATCACCGCCCGCTACCTGCCCGGCACCCAGGGCATGGAGATCGGCGGCGACTGGTACGACGCGATCGTCACCGGCGGGGACGTCACCCTGGTGATCGGCGACGTCGAGGGCCACAGCGTCGGCGCGGCCGCCGCCATGGGCCAGCTGCGCAGCGCCGTCCGCGCCTTCGCCACCACCGACGACCCGCCCGGCCAGGTGCTCTGCCGTACCAACCGGCTCCTCCTGGACCTCGACCCCGGCCTGCTCGCCAGCTGCTGCCTGGTCCGCCTCACCCCCGCCGACGGCTCCGTCCGGATCGCCCGGGCCGGGCACCTGCCGCCGGTGCTGCGCCACCCGGACGGACGGGCCGAGGCGCTCGACGTGCCGGGCGGGGCGCTGCTGGGCGTGGACGACGAGGCCGAGTACCCGGTCAGCGAGCTGTGCCTGGCGCCCGGCTCGGTGCTCGCGCTGTACACGGACGGGCTGGTGGAGGACCCGGCGGTGGCGATCGACCAAGGGGTGGACCGGCTGCGGGCCGCGCTCGCGCGCGGCGGGGCGGACGGGCCGGAGGACCTGGAGGGCCTGGCGGAGCGGGTGCTGCGCGAGGTCGGCCCGTCGCACCGGGTGGACGACGTGGCGCTGCTGCTCACGGCTTTCGGCTGAGGACCGGGCCGGGCGAGGGCCGGGCCCGGCCCGGCAGCGGCGACTTTCGTCGGGGGCGGCGGCGACGAACGGTGGCGGCGGCCGGGTCGAGCGGCCCGCTAGCCTCGACGGGTGGATGCGATGGCACGGGCCTGGAAGAAGGCGGTACGGACGGCGTTCCCGGGGCCCTGGCCGCCCCGGCGGGTGGTGGGCCAGAGCGCGCTCGCACTGCTGATGGGCGGGGTCGCGGCCCTGCTGGAGGCGGCCGCCGGCTCCGGCCTGGCGGTGCCGGTCGGGCTCGGGGCGGCACTGCTGTGGGTGCTGCGTCCGGCGTTCCCGGCCCCCGTGCTGATGCTCGCCGCGGCCGCGACCGGCGACTCGCTCGGGACGTTGCCGCTGCTGGTCTGCGCGGGCTGGACGGTCGGGGCCCGGATGCGCCGGGTCGGCGCGCTGGTCGGCACCTTCGCGGTGAGCTGGGTGCTGTTCACCGTGACCGGGGTGCTGAAGGACGCCGGTTCAGCCTCGCCCAAGCTGATCTTCGGGCTCTCGCTCGGCGCCTTCCTGCTGGTCGCGGTGCTGCCCGCGCTCTGGGGCCGCTACCGGGCGCAGCGCCGCGCCCTGCTGGACGCGCTGCGCGAGCGCAACGACCAGTTGCTGCGCGAGCGCGTCATGGTGGTGCACCAGGCGCGGCTGCGCGAGCGGCACCGGATCGCCCAGGACATGCACGACAGCCTCGGCCACCAGCTCGCGCTGATCTCCGTGCACTCCGGCGCGCTGGAGGTGGACCGTACGCTCAGCGACCGGCAGCGGGAGGCGGTCGGGGTGCTGCGGCAGGCGGCGGTCGCGGCGATGCGGGAGCTGCGCGAGGTGGTCGGCGTGCTGCACGACGAGTCGACGGCGGTGCCGCCGGCGACGGGTGCGGCGCCGGTGCGGGGCGGGGTGGACGGGATCGAGGGGCTGGTGGAGTCCTCGCGGGCGGCCGGGGTGGAGGTCACCTTCTCCCGGGAGGGCGAGCGGCGCCCGCTGGCCGCGGCGGTCGATCACGCGGCGTACCGGGTCGTGCAGGAGGCGCTCACCAACGCGCACAAGCACGCCCCCGGCGCACCGATCGCCGTCGCGCTCCGGTACGAGCCGGACGCGCTGGTGGTGGAGGTCGTCAATCCGTGCGCGCCGGAGCTCGTGGGCGCGCGCGTCGGCGCGGGACCGGCGGTCAGCGGCGGCCAGGGGCTGACCGGTCTGCGCGAGCGGGCCCGGCTGGTCGGCGGCATGGTGCACGCCGGTCCGACGCCCGAGCAGGGCTTCCGGCTGGCCGGCGTGCTGCCGTACGAGGGGGCGGAGGGCGCGGGCGACGGCGGCGCGGGGGCGGGGATCGCCGGGGTCGACGACTGGGTGCTGCACGGCCTGCCGCCGGTGGACGGGGAGCGCGACGGGCGGCGCAGCCCGGCGATCGGCTGCGCGGTCGGGGTGGGGGTGGTCGGGCTGACCGTGCTGGGGCTGCTGATCTGGGGCGTGCTGGCCTTCGTCCAGGGCACCGACGACGCGACGGTGCAGAAGCCGGTGTACGACGAGATGCAGATCGGTACGCCGGAGGCCGATGTGCTGCGCCGGCTGCCCCCGGGAAGCGACTTCTTCACCGAGGGCTACCGGGGCACCGGGCCGACGCCGCCGGAGGGCGCGGACTGCCGCTGGTACCTGTCCAGCGACCTCAGCGAGACCTGGGGCCAGGACAACGTCGTGCGGTTCTGCTTCAAGGACGGTGTGCTGGTGGACAAGGAGCACTACCTCACGAAGTCCTGACCGGGTGGAACGCCCCGTTCGGCCGGGATGTGAGGATGGTGCTCCTGCCGCAGCACCGTTCGAGGGGAATGACCAGCCGTGATCCGAGTCCTCGTCGCCGACGACGAGCCGCTCATCCGGGCCGGGATCAGGATGATCCTGGGCTCCGCCACCGACATCGAGGTGGTCGCCGAGGCCGCCGACGGCCGGGAGGCGTTGGAGCTGGCGCGGGCGCACCGGGTGGACGTGGTGCTGCTGGACATCCAGATGCCGGTGATGGACGGGCTGACGGCGCTCGGGGAGCTGCCGAAGGTCGCGCCCGGCGCGCGGGCGCTGATTCTCACCACCTTCGGGGAGCGCGAGAACGTCCTGCGCGCCGTGACCGAGGGCGGCGCCGGATTCCTGCTCAAGGACACCGCGCCGCACGAGTTGATCCAGGCGGTGCGTGCGGCGGCCGGTGGGAACGCCTTCCTCTCCCCGGCCGCCACCCGGCACATCGTCGACTCGCTGGCCTCCGGGCGCAGCGGTTCGGTGGCCGCCCGCGGCGCGGCGGCCCGGCGCCGGCTGGAGGTGCTCACCGCCCGTGAGCTGGAGGTATTGGCGCTGCTCGGTGAGGGTCTGTCCAACGCCGACGCGGGGGCGCGGATCCACATGAGCGAGGCGACGGTGAAGACCTACGTCAGCCGGATCCTGGCCAAGCTGGGCTGCGAGAACCGGGTGCAGGCGGCGCTGCTGGCGCGGGACGCGGAGCTTGGCGGCCGGGACTGAGCGTGTCGCTTCGATGACGGAGCGTAGCGGGTGTGGCGGATGCCACCCGGCGGCGGTGTGGAACGGGGAACTCCGGGTTCGGTGGTGACGGTGTGTCGTCACATGATTGCCGATTGTTGATGGTGTGCGCGACTTCACGGATGGACAGATGTGAGTGCGGGCACGGGAATTGACCATTTGATCTTGAAAATATGGTCAAACCTGGTCGAACTGGACGCAGTTCCTTGATCGATACCGCCGGTAACAGTCAACTGACCTGCGGGGAGCAAGAATTGCTTGCTGCACCCCGGGGTGGCCCGTAGCTTCATTGGCGGTGCAACGAGCACCACCCGGGTTCACCCCGACGCACGGCCCGCCGACTGACCCCCGGCGCGAGGGCCGTGCCCGCCGACGCGACCGGCTCGAACAGGCCGTCGGCGAGCGGAGGTGGCCGGGGCGGCACGGCACGTCCGACACGTGTCCGGCCGCCCATCGAGTGAGGTGAGCGCGACGACCGGCCCGTAGTGGGCCTGGTTCCGCATGCCCGCCCGGGGCTTGTCGAGAGGACTTACATGACTTCCCGTCACGAGACCGCCGCTGCCACCGACACCACCGCCACCAAGCGCAACCGCGTGCGGATGGCGGTCGTCGCGGGCGCCGCCGTCGCGGCCCTGCCGGTGGCCGGCCTCGTCACGGCCACCTCGGCCTCCGCCGCGACCACCTCCGCCTGGGACTCCGTCGCCCAGTGCGAGAGCGGCGGCAACTGGAGCATCAGCACCGGCAACGGCTTCTACGGCGGACTGCAGTTCACCCCGTCCACCTGGGCCGCGTACGGCGGGACCGCCTACGCCTCCCAGGCCCACCAGGCGACCAAGGCGCAGCAGATCTCCGTCGCCGAGAAGGTCCTCACCTCGCAGGGCGCCGGCGCGTGGCCGGTCTGCTCGGCGAAGGCGGGCCTGAGCAAGGGCGGCGCCCCGGCCGCCGTCGACACCTCGGACGCCGCGCCGTCCAAGCCGGCCGCCAAGGCGGCGCCCAAGACCCAGGCGCCGAAGGCCCAGTCGTCCCAGACCCGGACGTCGCAGGCCCAGGCGTCGCAGGCCCAGGCGTCGCAGGCCCAGCAGGCGCCGAAGAGCAAGCAGGCGCCGAAGCCGCGGGAGGCGTCGAAGCCGCAGCAGTCGGCGCCGTCCTCGGAGAAGAACACCTCGCGCGGCGGCTACACCGTCAAGAGCGGCGACACGCTGAGCGGCATCGCGGCCAAGTTCGGCACCGACGCCGACAGCCTGTACGGCAAGAACGCCCGCACCATCGGCGGCGACCCGGACCTCATCTTCCCGGGCCAGACCCTGGCCCTCTGACGCCCCCTCGCCCCTGCGGCTCCTCACCCCCTCGCCCCCTCGCACCCGCGCCGAGCGGTCGCCCCTCCCCGGGGCGGCCGCTCGGCGCGGCGCGTGAGCGGGCGTGAGGTGGTGCGCGCGGGCGTTCGGGGTTGTAGTTGAAGATTGAACGCGACGTCTGAATACCGCCGGATCGTTCCGGCGTCGTCGTCGAGGATCGAGTCATGTCCGCGATCGGAACCAGGGGTTCTGATCAGAACGAGTCGGACCAGGTCCGAACGAGGAGTTCTGGAGATATGACGATGAACGGCGCGACGAAGCTCGACGGCAAGGTGGCCCTGGTGACCGGCGGCAGCCGGGGGATCGGGGCGGCGGTCGCGCTGCGGCTGGCCGAGGACGGTGCCGACGTCGCCCTGACCTACCAGGGCGGGGCCGAGCTGGCCGAGGAGGTCGCGGCGAAGATCACCGCGATGGGGCGACGCGGGTGGGCCGTCCGCGCGGACAGCGCCGACCCGCAGGAGGTGCAGGCCGTGGTCACCGCGGTCGCGGAGCGGTTCGGGCGGCTGGACGTCCTGGTGAACAACGCGGGTGTCGGTGTGCTCGGCCCGATCGGCGAACTGCCGCTCGACGACGTCGACCGGGTGCTGGAGGTGAACGTCCGGGCGCCGTTCCTGTTCGCCCAGGCGGCCGCCGCGCACCTGGCGGACGGCGGGCGGATCGTCACCATCGGCAGCTGTATCGCCAAGCGGGTCGCCTTCCCCGGCGCCACCCTCTACGCGACCAGCAAGGCGGCGCTGATCGGCCTGACCAAGGCACTGGCCCGGGAGCTCGGCCCGCGCGGGATCACCGCGAACGTGCTCCACCCCGGCCCGATCGACACCGACATGAACCCGGCGGACGGCCCGGACGCCGGGTTCCAGAGCGGCCTGACCGCGCTCGGCCGCTTCGGCACAGGCGCGGACATCGCCGGCGCCGTCGCCTTCCTGGTGGGCGAGGACGGCCGGTACGTCACGGGCGCGGAGCTCGCGGTGGACGGCGGCTTCGCGGCCTGACGGTCCGCGGGACGGACACCGGCCCGGTGGTCGCACCACCGGGCCGGTGTCGCGGCGGGCGGTTGTCGGTGGGCGCGTTTACGATCGCCCGGTCCGACTCGTGTTCCCAGCCGTTCTGCCGACCGAGAGGTGTGCCATGACCGCAGCGGAAGACCCGATCGAGCTGCTCGCCCGGGCGCTGGCGCAGACCGCCGGGCTGATCGACGGCGTCGGCGTCGAGCTGGCCGGCCACCCGACGGCCTGCCGGTCCTGGGACGTCGGCGACCTGATCAGCCATCTGCTGTTCGACCTGCGGCAGTTCACCGTCCGGGCCGCGGGCGGGCAGCCGGACTGGTCGCAGCCCTTCGAGCGGGTGGAGGAGGACTGGTTGCACGCTTTCGAGGCCGGCGCCGAGGCGCTCGTCGGCGCCTGGCGGGAGGCCGGCGACCTCACCGGGACGCTGGAGATCCCCGGCGTCGGAGCCCTGCCGGCCCGCTTCCCGGTGGACCAGCAGATCGCCGAATTCGCCGTCCACGGCTGGGATCTGGCCCATGCCACCGACCAGTCCACGGACGGTCTGGACCACGAGGTGGCCCTCGTCGCCCTCGCCTGGGCCCGCGGTGCGCTCACACCCGAGTACCGCGGCGGCGAGGAGGACCACCACGCCTTCGGCCCCGAGGTCGCCGTGCCGGAGGACGCCTCGCCGTACGACCGGCTCGCCGGCTTCTTCGGCCGCGACCCGGAGGGCGCGCGGTAGTCGGGGTCGCTGACCGTCGAGTCGATCGGGACAGCCGCGTCGCGGCGCGCCGTCAGCCGGAGGCCCGCCGGGCCGCCGCCTGCTTGATGGCCTCGCGGATGCGCGGGTAGCTGCCGCAGCGGCAGATGTTCTGGATCTGGTCGATGTCGGCGTCCGTCGGGTTCGGGGTGCGGCGCAGCAGGGCGACGGCGGTCATGATCTGGCCGGGCTGGCAGAAGCCGCACTGGGCGACGTCGCAGCCGAGCCAGGCCTCCTGGACGGGGTGCAGGGTGTCGCCGTCGGCCAGGCCCTCGATGGTGGTGACGCGGTGGCCCTCGCAGTCCTTGACGGAGCGGGTGCAGGGCTGGAACTCCTCGCCGTCCAGGTGGCTGGTGCAGGCGCGGCAGACGCCCACCCCGCAGCCGTACTTGGGGCCGGTGACGCCGAGCTTGTCGCGCAGCACCCAGAGCAGCGGCATGTCGTCCGGGGCCTCGACGGTGACGGGCTGCCCGTTCAGGACGAAGGTGTGGGTGGGCATGGGGAGTTGGCGTTCCTTGGTCCGGGGGTCAGAAGTTGATGGGGAAGGAGCGCGGGCTGGTGCCGGTCGCGCGCGCGTAGGCGTTGGCGACCGCGGCGGAGGCCGCCGGGACGCCCAACTCGCCCGCCCCGCCGGGAGGTCCGCTCGGCGGCATGAGGTGGATCTCGACGACCGGCGGGGTGTGCCGTTGTCGGGCGTACCGGAAGTCGGCGTAACTTCCCTCGCGGACGGCGCCGTTGTCGATGTGGTTGCCCGCGTGCAGGATCACCGAGATGCCGTCGATCAGCGCGCCGGTCAACTGGGCTTCCAGGCCTGTGGGGTTGATGACCCGGCCGAGGTCGGCGGCGATCACGGCCTTGGTGACCCGGGGATCGGTCGGGTCGGTGGCGTCCAGCTCGACCAGGTAGGCGGCGCACCCGCTGTTCTCGTCGTGGTAGCCGATGCCCTGAGCCTGGCCGGGGGGCATCGGGCGGCCCCAGTTCCCGGCCTTGGCGACGGTGTCCAGGACGGCCCGGCCGGCGGCGCTGCGCAGTCGGGCGCGGCGGAAGGCGACGGCGTCCTGGCCCATCCGGCGGGCGAGTTCGTCCATCATGATCTCGTCGGAGACCCGGACGGTGCCGGAGTAGACCGACCGCCAGCTGCCGGTGTGCACGTCCAGCGGCACTTCGGCGAGCAGTTGGGTGGGGATGCCGACGTTGTACGGGTTCTTCTCGCTGAGCAGGAAGAAGGCCTGGGCGAGGCTGAGCCCGGCCAGCGAGAGGTTGAAGCCGGCGCCGGTGAGCATCTCACCGAGCCCGTGCCGGAAGTCGGTCTTGACGGTGGCGGCGCGGTGTTCGTAGCTGAGTACCTGGCCGAGCCCGTAGGTGGCCCGGATCCGGTGGTGGCTGGCCGGGCGCATCCGGCCGTGGCGCATGTCGTCGTTGCGCGTCCACATGAGCTTGACCGGCCGGCCGGCGGCCTTGGAGATCTGGGCGGCCTCCAGGGCGGCGTCGAAGAACAGCCGCCGGCCGAACGAGCCGCCGCCGCGCACGACATGGACGGTGACGGCGTCCTGTGGGAGGCCGAGTTCGGCGGCGATGGTCTGCTGGGCGATGATCGGGGTCTGTGAGGCGAACCACAGCTCGGCCCGGTTCGGCCGCACGTCGGCGACGGCCGTCAGCACCTCCATCGGCGCGTGGTTGACGAAGGCGAAGTCGAACTCGCCGTCCACGTACTGGGTGAGCAGCGGCGGGATGAGGAACGGCGCGTGGGCGGCGCGCAGTTGGGCGCGGATGTCGGAGGTGGACAGGTGGGCGACCGGCCCCGGGTTCCACGAGGTGCGCAGCGCGTCGCGGGCCTTGAGGGCCTGGTCGAAGGTCTCGGCGAGGACGGCGACGCCGCTGGGGATCTGTACCACGCCGAGCACACCGGGCATGGTGCGGGCGGCCGAGGCGTCCAGGCTCCGGAGGGTGCCGTTGATGGTGGTGGGGCGGGCGACCACGGTGGGGACGGCGCCCGGGATCGCGAGGTCCCCGGCGTACTTGGCGCGGCCGGTGACGATGTCGCGGGCGTCGATCCGGCCGGTGGGCCGGCCGACCAGGCGCAGCCGGTCGGCGCTCTTGGGGCTGCTGGACACGGCCGGGACGGCGATGGCGGCGGCGTCGGCGGCGAGGTCGCCGTAGCCGGCCCGGCGGCCGTCGGGGGCGAGGACGGCGGAGTCGGCGGTGCGCAGGGTGTCCGGGGGAACGTTCCAGCGCCGCGCGGCGGCGGTCACCAGCCGGGCGCGGGCGGCGGCGGCCGCGGCGCGCACCGGGTCGTAGAGCGAGCGCACCGAGTTGGAGGCGCCGGTCAGCTGGTTGAAGAGCAGTTCGGGGCGGCCGTCGGAGAGCGGGACGTCCACGTCGCCGAGCCGGGCGTCGAGTTCCTCGGCGACGAGCATCGCGATGGCGGTGGTGAGGCCCTGGCCGACCTCCAGCCGGGGCAGGTGCAGCACCGCGCGCCCGGCGGGGGTGAGTTCGAGCACCAGCAGGTGCGAGGTCGGCAGGCCGGCGACGATCAGCGCGTCGCCGAGGTCCAGGATGTCCGGGATGCCGGGAAGGCCGATCAACTGCGCGGGGGCGGTGGCGTCCTGGGCGGCCGCGGCGGTGCGGACGGCGGCCTGTGCGGTGGCGGGCGCGGCGGCGTCGAGGCCGAGTCGGGCGCCGACGGTGAGGGTCGGCGCGGCCAGGAGATAGGTGAGGAAGCGGCGGCGGGCCGCGCCGGCGGCGGCCGGTGCGGGTGCCTCGCACGGGCGGCCGGGGGCGTCCGGGCGGTCGGTGTCGTCCGAGCGGGCGAGGGGAGTACTGATGGGAGAAGCCCTTCGAGCCGAGGACGGAGCCGATGGCGACGGCGGACCGGACGGGCACGACGGGCACGACGGCGCCGGGCCCGGTGCCGGATCGCGAACGCCGTTGAGCATAGGAGGGCGTTACTGACCGGTCAATACGGTCAATGTTGGCCCTCCGGTGGGGTGGTCTCCGCTCGGCGGGGGCCGGGCGGAGTGGATTCGGAGCGGGTACGGACGGCGCGGCGACCGTGCGGGCGAGGCCCGTTTCGGGTCCGTGGATGGGGTGTTCGGCAACTGTCGCACGCGGGTTCAGCCCTCGCCCGCCGGTGCGGCGGGGGTGGGAAGTGGCCCAGGAAATTCCTTGATCACTGGATCTTTCGGCTGGGCCGGTTCCTTCCTAGGCTGGACCGCGAACGGTTGCGAGCACCCGGCCCGCGCGCCGCCCCCCAGCCAGGAGAGACGTGTCGACCAGCAGTGCCCCGGAGCCCCGACTCATCCCGCCCGCCGGACCCCAACGGACGCTTGCCGCAGCCCAGTTGGTGAGCGCCGTCGGGGACGGCGCCTACTACACCTGCTCCGCGCTCTACTTCACCCACGTCGTCGGCATGTCGGCGACCGCGCTCGGCCTCGGCCTCGCCGTCGCCTGGGCGCTCGGCTCATTGGCGGGCGTCCCGCTCGGCCACCTGGCCGACCGCCGCGGCCCGCGCCGTACGGCGGTGGCCCTCGCACTGGCCACGGCGGTGGTGGTCGCCGCCTTCCTGGTGATCCGCTCCTACGCGCCGTTCCTGGTGGCGGTCTGCCTCTACGCGACGACGCAGTCCGGGCTCACCGCCGCCCGGCAGGCGCTGGTCGGCGCCCTGGTGCCGCCCGCCCGGCGCACCGCCCTGCTCGCCCACCTGCAGTCAACCCTGAACGGGGGCCTGGCCGTTGGCGCCGCCATCGGCGGCATCGCGCTCGCCGTCGGCACCCGGGCCGCGTTCCTCGGCGCCTTCGCCGTGACCGCCCTCGGCTTCCTGGCCGGCGCGCTGATCCTGCTGCGACTGCCCGAAGTCCCGCCCGCCCCGGCGCAGTCGGGCACCGGGCCGCGCCTCGCCGTCCTGCGGGACCGCCGGTACGCCGCCGTCGCGCTGGTCAACGCCGTGCTGCTGCTGCGGATGCCGCTGCTCAGCCTGGTCATCCCGCTCTGGATCGCCGACCGCGCGCCCGGGATCGGCTGGCTCGGCTCGGCCCTGTTCGTCCTCAACACCGTGGCCGTGCTGGTCTTCCAGGTCCGGGCGGCGCGCGGCGTCACCGGCCTGGCCTCGGCCGCGCGGGCGGTCCGCTCGGCCGGGGTGGTGCTGTTGGCCTCGTGCGCCGTGTTCGGCCTGTCGGCCCTGGACGTGCCGGTGTGGGCGGTCGCCGCACTGCTGGTGGCGGCCTCCGTCCTCCAGGTGATCGGGGAGATGCGGCAGTCGGCGGGCTCCTGGCAGATCAGCTTCGACCTCGCCCCACCCGAGCGGATCGGCCAGTACCAGGGCTTCTTCGGCACCGGCGTGGCCGTCGCCCGCACGCTCGGGCCGCTGCTGCTGACCACCCTGCTGCTGGACGGCGGGCTCGCGGGCTGGCTGGTCCTGGGCGGCCTCTTCCTGGCGGCCGGGCATGCGATGGGACCGGTCGTCCGCTGGGCCGAGCGCGACCGCGGCCACCCGGCGCCGACCGCGCCCCCGCGACCCGGCGCAGCCGTCGGGACGTCCGCTGCCGTCGGGGTGGCGGCGACCGAAGCCCCATGAGCGACCGAGGTCCGATGAGCGACCGAGGTCCGATGAGCGACCGAGGCCCGAAGGGGGGACCACCGCCGCCGCCCGGCCTGGCCTCGGCCGTCGCACGCGCCGACCGCAGCCGCTCCGGGCGCACACGGGACCGCTCCGGGCGCACGCGGGACCGCTCCGGGTGCCGATCGGAAAGCGGTGGCCCCGGGCCGCCGACCGCTGGCATGCTGGCCGCGTGGACCGACCCCAGATCTGGCTCGACTTCGCCCCCGAGCTGCACCTCTTCGTCTCCGGGCCCCGGCGGGCGGGCCGCTCGGCGCTGCGCACCGACGGCACCTCGACCCTCGGCCACGTGGTCGAGTCGCTGGGCGTCCCGCTCACCGAGGTCGGCAGCCTGCTGGTGGACGGCCGCCCGGTGCCCGACTCGTACGTCCCGGTGGACGAGGAGCACGTCACCGTCCGGGCCGTGGCCAGGCCGCAGCCGTCGCCCGTCCCGCCGCGCTTCCTGCTGGACGTCCACCTCGGCACCCTGACCCGCCGGCTGCGCCTGCTCGGCGTCGACGCGGCCTACGAGAACCCGGACATCGGCGACGCCGCGCTCGCCGCCCGCTCCGCCGCCGAACAGCGCGTCCTGCTCTCGCGCGACCGCGGACTGCTGCGCCGCCGCGAACTGTGGGCCGGCGCCTACGTCTACAGCCACCGCCCCGCCGAGCAGCTGCGCGACGTACTCTCCCGCTTCGCGCCCCCGCTCGCCCCGTGGAGCCGCTGCACCACCTGCAACGGCGTGCTGCGCGAGGCCGCCAAGACCTCGGTGCTCGAACAGCTCCGGGACGGCACCGAGCGCTCCTACGACGCCTTCGCCCAGTGCGTCGACTGCGGCCAGGCCTACTGGCGCGGCGCCCACCACGCCCGGCTGGACGCGATCGTCACCGAGGCCCTGCGCGACTTCGGCGCTCCCTCGGAAGGCTGACCCGGCAGGCCCGCGACCCTGAGAAAAGTGAGGGTGGCGGGTGCCCGGCGCGGCGTGTTCTCATCAGCGGTGGGGGGCGAGACCGAGGTACTCCGTCATACGAGAGAGGCCGGGTCGGATGAGCCATCAGGTGGGCCAGCAACCGTTCGAGACAGCGGACGTCGATGACGTCCCCGTGGTGACGTCCCCGGACGGGTCTGCGGTGTTCCCGTTGCTGGTGCTGGACGGGCGGGGGAGCCTCGCGGTGTTCGAGCTCGCGCCCGGGCAGGTGTCGCACGCGGTGTCGCACGCCACCGTGCAGGAGCTGTGGCAGGTCACCGAGGGCAGCGGGCGGCTGTGGCGGCGCCAGGCCGGACGGGAGGAGACCGTCCGGCTCACGCCCGGGACGGCGGCCTCGATCCCGCTCGGCACGGCCTTCCAGTTCCGGGCCGACGAGGACGCGGACCGGCCGCTGCGGATCGTCGCCGTCACCATGCCGCCCTGGCCGGGGACGGACACCGAGGCCAGGCCCGAGCAAGGCCCCTGGCAGGCGACCGCCCGATGAGCCGGGCCGGGGGGATCCTGCGCCGCCCGCTGGCGGCGTTCGTCGCAGCTGCGGCCGTCCTGGGTCTCGCGGTGGCGCCCGCCGCGGCCGCTCCGGCCACCGGGCCGACCGAGCCGCACCTGCAGTCGCGCTACGTGACGATGCCCGATGGCGTCCGCCTCGCCGTGGACGTCTGGCTGCCCGAGGGCGCCAAGCCCGGCGCGAACCTGCCCACCATTCTGGTCACCCAGCGTTACTGGCGGGCCCGGGTCTACCCCGGGTCGCCCGGCAACGGCGGCTACCGCAACGACGCCGACGGCTGGAACGCCCGCGGCTACGCCTACGTGGTCGCCGACCTGCGCGGCACCGGCGCCTCCTTCGGCACCCTGACCTCCGAACTCGGCGCCGACGCCGTCGCCGACAGCGGCCCGCTGAGCGACTGGATCGCCGCCCAGCCCTGGTCCAACGGCCGGGTCGGCACCACCGGCGTCTCCTACGGCGGCGACACCGCGATGCTCGCCACCGCCCTCGGCAACCACCACATCACCGCCGCCGCACCGATCTCCTACGACTTCGATCCGTACGAGGACCTGGTGCGCCCCGGCGGCCTGCTGATCGAACCCCGGATCGCCCCGTACGCGCTGCTGTTGAGCATCCTCGACCAGGCCGGCGGCACCACCTGCGACACCGACGAGCAGACCCGGCAGGTCTGCCAGGCCACCGGCCTCACCGGCGCCGTGCCCCGGCCGGTGGACGGCCCGGACGGACCGGCGCTGCTGGCCGCCGCGCGCGCCGAGCACGCGGGCAACGCCAACCTGGTCGACATGGCCCACGCCGGTGTGTACCGCGACTACCGGGACGGCCCGAAGAGCTGGACCGTCGGCAGCGTCGGCGAGCAGGCCGACGCCGTCGAGGCCGGCGGCGTCCCCGTGCTGACCGACGCCGGCTGGCTGGACGCGGGCACCGCCAACGGCGTGCTCTCCCAGTTCACCGGCCTCGGCAACACCCAGGACGCCTGGATCGGCCCGTGGAGCCACGGCCAGGGCTACCTGGCCGACCCGTTCCAGCCCGCCCGCCACCTGACCGACCAGGAACGCGCCCAGATCGCCCAGCGGACGATCGACTTCTTCGACCGCTACGTGCGGGGCGACGCCCGCCCCGACGGCACCCGGCAGCTGCACTACTACACCTTCAACGAGGGCGTCTGGCGCACCACCACCCGCTGGCCGCTGCCCGGCACCCGCCCGCAGCGGCTCTACCTCGGCGAGGACAACGCGCTCAGCCGCCGGCGGCCCGAACCGGACGACCGCCGCGCCGGCGCCGACCTGCTGCGCCTCGACCCCACCGCCGGCACCGGCCCGTTGGACCGCTGGAACACCAACCTCACCGGAAACCAGGTCAGTTACCCCGACCGGGCCGCGGTGGACGGCAAGCTCCTCAGCTACACCACCCCGCCGCTGACCGAGGACACCCGGGTGACCGGCAACGGCCGCGTCACGCTGGACGTCACCGGCCTCGACGGCACCGCCCAGGGTGCCCTGCACGTCTACCTGGAGGACGTCGCCCCCGACGGCCGGGTCACCTACCTGACCGAGGGCCAACTCGCCCTCGCCGACCGGGCGGTGGCCGACCGGGACGACAACCCCGACTGGCGCCGGCTGCGCACGCCCCGCAGCTACGCGGCCACCGACGCGACGCCCTTCCCGCAGGGCCGGGCCCAGCAGGTCACCATCGACCTGCAGCCCGTCGCGGTGCTGTTCCGGGCCGGCGAGCGGATCCGGCTCACCGTCGCCGCCGCCAACCCCGACTCCTTCCAGCTGCTCCCGGCCGACGGCCGGGCGAGCTACCGGATCGGGCACGGCGGGGCCCGACCGTCGTACGTGGAGCTGCCCGTGGTGCGGTGACCGGGGTGGGGCGACCCAGGGCGCCGTGACCGGGGTGCGGTGACCGGGGCGTGGGGACGGCGGCGCGGTGAACAGGCCGCGCCGTCCGGCCCGTCGTCCGGGCACGGCCCCGGGAACCGGCAACGCGCCGAGCCGTCAGGTGCACCTCAGCGCGGCGCCTCCAGGCCGAGGGCCCAGCGGTGGGTGGTGTACCGGCCCATCCGGGTCGGATGGCGCTCCACGAGCGTCACGGCCAGGCCGTCGGCCGTACGGCGCAGCGTGCCGGTGAACCGGTGCAGGTCCTCGTCGGCCAGGGGGAGCAACTCGGCGAGCACGGTGTCGTCCAGGTCGCGCCCGACGGCGCGCAGCACTCCCGCGTCCAGCACCAGGACGGTGCCGTCGGCCAGCACCACCGGCGCGGGGGCCTGCGGGTCGGTGAGCAGCGGGCCGTGCTCGATCCCGCCGCCGGGCAGCAGCCGCACCACCCGGCTCCCGGTGGGCCGGCGGCGGTCGGTCTCGACCACGCGCAGGCCGCTGCCGACCACGTAGTGGCCGTAGCTGCGCCAGGAGTCGACCAGGGCGCCGTCCGGGTCGTACGCCCAGGTGTCGAAGCCGCCGTAGCCCTCCAGGCCGAGCACGAAGCGGCCGCCGCCCAGGGCCGCGCCGCGCTCGCCGCGCAGCTCGGCGACCAGGGCGCCGTCGTCGAGGTCCAGCAGCAGGGCCGGGCCGAGGTGGCCCCAGGCGGTGTACTCGAAGGAGTCGGTGGTGACCAGCACCCGGCCGGAGGAGAGGTGGGCCGCGTTCGGGCGCCCCGCGCAGGCGTGCCGCCAGCGGACCCGGCCCGCTTCGTCGACGCAGCTGACCTCGCCGTCCCGGCCGTGCAGCTGCAGGTCGCCCCGCCGGGCCAGCGGCCCCTCCGGGCGCCCCTGCGGCCGCCCGCCGCCCCGTCGATGGTGGTTCTGGACCGTGACCCGCCAACTCCCCATGATCCGGATGCTAACGGACGCCACCGGGCCGCGGAGGGCGTTTGCGGAGGGTGCCCGGACGGCCGGGACGGCGGACAATCTCCCCAGGAGCCGAGGAGGAGGCCGCGGTGGAGTTCGAGGTGATGATCGAGACCCCGCAGGGGTCGCGGAACAAGTACGTGATGGATTTCGCGGTGGGCCGGATCCGCCTCGACCGCACCCTGTTCACCGCCACCCGGTACCCCGCGGACTACGGCTACGTCGAGGGCACCCTGGCCGGCGACGGGGAGCCGCTGGACGCGCTGGTGCTCGGCGGGGAACCGGCCGTGCCGGGGTGCGTGCTCACCTGCCGGGCGGTCGGCATGTGGGTGATGCGGGACGAACGCGGGCCGGACCAGAAGGTGTTGTGCGTGCCCGCGCACGACCCGCGCTACGCCGGCCTGCGCGACATCGAGGACCTGCGCAGGTTCGACCTGCTGGAGATCACCCACTTCTTCCAGGTCTACAAGGACCTGGAGCACGGCAAGTCGGTGGTGGGCTCGCACTGGGCGGACCGGGCGGCCGCGTACGCGCAGATCGCCGAGTCCCGGGCCCGTGCGTCCGGCACGCGCTACGCCGACCGGGGGTAGGTGCCACCGTGCGCGCGGCCCCGGGACCCGGGGTCAGAACCGGGCGTGGCGCAGGATCTCGCGGACCTGGTCGGCGATGGCGGCCTCGTTCTGCTCGAACTCGGGGGCGGTGAGGCGGTCCGGTTGCGCGGGCAGGCCGGTGAGGACGGGGGTGTGCAGGTGGCCGCCGGGGAGGTCGGGGGCGAGGTCGAGGCGGAGGCGGTTGGAGCGGTAGGCGACCTCGTTGGAGAGGTACCCGCCGCCGCCTCCGGAGACCGCGCGGGAGCCGGGGGTCGGCCCGTCCTCGCGGTCGACGGGCAGGACGGCGCCCTCGGGGATCTCGGTGACGGTGGTGTTGAGGCGGACGGGGTAGGGCTGCTGGACGGCCGTCATGGCGTCGGTCGGCAGGGTGGTGCGGATGAACTCCGGGCCGTCGCCCAGGCCCGGGGCGGTGACCGGGTGCTCCCGGGTGCCGCCGGAGAGAGTGCCGGTGTTGTCGGTGGCCGGGTCGGCGGAGCGGGCCCGCCCGGCCCAGGCCTCCAGGGTGAACAGGCCCGGGTAGCCCTGGCTGATGCTGGTGATCAGGTCCGCGGCCTGCCGGCCGGGCACGAGGTGCGGGCCGAAGGCGCGCTCGACGATCCCGTCGTCGAAGTCGCCGTAGCGGACCGGCAGGAGGACGGCCCGGACCTCGGCCGGGCTGCCGTCGGCGAGGGTGATCCGCCGACCGTGCAGTTGCAGGACGGCCGCGCCGGAGGGGTTGGCGCGGCGCGGTTCGGTGTCGAGGCCGTACGGGTCGAAGCCGCTGACGAAGATCCGCCGGATGCCCGGGGCGGCGGTGAAGCCGTCGTCGAGGCCTCGGGAGGCGTCCTCGAAGCGGGCCCGCAGCGCGGTCGGGTCGACCTCGAACCCGGGTTGCCAGCGGGCCAGTTGGACGGTCATGGCGAGCCTGGTCCAGTACAGCGGGCGGTCGTCGCGGGCGGGCAGTTCGCCGCTCGGGCGCCGACCCTGGGCCCGGTCCACCCCGGCCTGCCAGAGCGCCCGCCCCCACCTGTCCGCGACCCGTTCCGCCTGGCCGGCGTCCCGGGCGGCGCACAGGGCGGCGGGGAAGCCCCGGAGCAGGTCGCGCAGGCCGGAGCGTTCGGTGAAGGCGGCCGTCCGCTGGTCCTGGAGCCGGGCCTGTTCGGCGTCCACCGGCGCCGTGCCGACGGTCGGGCAGCCGCCCTGGGCGGCCTGGGCGGTGACCGGGGCGATCAGGGCGGCGAGCGTGCCGGCGAGGGCGGCGGCCAGGGTCGCGACGCGGCGCAATGATGTCATGTCACCTGACAATAGGTCCGGAGGCTGACGCCCCGCCAGAGGGCCCTCGCCGTACCCGTAGGCTGACCAGGTGACACCCCGTGACCTGAGCATGAAGGCCCTGATCGCCGACCCCTATGGCGGCTACACCCAGCTGCGCGCCGATGCGCCCGTCCACCGGGTCGTCGGCCCGGACGGACTCCCCGTCTGGCTGGTGACCCGCTACCCGGACGTGCGCCAGGCCCTCGCCGACCCCCGGCTGGCCCTCGACAAGGCGCACGCCGCGCCCGGCAACTACCGGGGCTTCGCGCTGCCGCCCGCGCTGGACGCCAACCTGCTGAACATGGACCCGCCCGACCACACCCGCATCCGCCGCCTCGTCGTCCAGGCCTTCACCCCGCGCCGGATCAGCGCCCTGCGCGGGCCGATCGAGCGCGTCGCCGAGCAACTGCTCGACACCGTGGCGCCCCTGGGCCGCACCGACCTGCTCGCCGCCTACGCCGCGCCGCTGCCGATCACCGTCATCTGCGACCTGCTCGGCGTCCCCGAGGACGACCGGCACGACTTCCGGGCCTGGACCGACACGCTGATCACCCCGGACCCCTCGCGCCCCGAGCAGGCCCGCGCCGCCGTCAAGGCGATGCTCGGATTCTTCACCGGCCTGATCGACCGCAAGCGCACCGAGCCGGGCGACGACCTGCTCTCCGACCTGATCGCCGTCCGCGACGAACAGGACCGGCTCAGCGAGGACGAACTGACGTCCCTCGCCTTCCTCATCCTCTTCGCCGGCTACGAGAACACCGTCCACCTCATCGCCAACGCCGTCCTCGCGCTGCTCACCCACCCCGAGCAGCTCGCCGCCCTGCGCGACGAACCGGAGCTCATCGCCGGCGCCGTCGAGGAGTTCGCCCGCTTCGACGGCCCCGCGCCACTGGCCATCCGCCGCTTCCCGCGCGAGGACGTCACCATCGGCGACGTCACCGTCCCGGCCGGCGAGACCGTGCTGCTCGCCCTCGCCTCCGCCAACCGGGACCCCGAGCAGTTCACCGACCCCGACCGGCTCGACCTGCGCCGCCGCGAGAGCGGCCACCTCGCCCTCGGTCACGGCATCCACTACTGCCTGGGCGCGCCGCTGGCCCGGATGGAGACCGCTGTCGCACTGACCGTGCTGCTGCGCCGCTTCCCCGACCTCGTCCTGGACGTACCGGCCGAGCAGCTGCGCCACCGCCCGACCCTGAGGGCCCGTGGCCTGCTGGAACTTCCCGTCCGGTACTGAGTCCGCGGTCGGGAACCGGCGCGAGTTCTACAGCGTTGTCGTGGTCGAACGGCGCAAGCAGCGGTATTCGGACGGTTGTGGAGGAAGTCCCATGAGTGTGGCCCTGACGAAGGGCGGCAACGTCTCCCTGGGTAAGCAGGCCCCCGGGGTGCGGGTCGTGCGGGTCGGCCTCGGCTGGACGGCCGGCGCCGGGTACGACCTGGACGCCAGCGCGCTGCTCTGCGACGCCTCCGGGAAGGTCGTCTCGGACCAGCACTTCGTCTTCTTCAACAACCTGCAGAGCCCGGACGGCTCGGTCCGCCACCAGGGCGGCAGCGCCGACGGCGGTGACCAGGAGCAGATCGACGTCCGGCTCGCGGAGGTCGCCGCCGGGGTGGAGAAGATCGTCTTCGCGGTGGCGATCTACGACGCGGCGCAGCGGCGCCAGAGCTTCGGGCAGGTCCGGGGGGCGTACGTCCGGCTCGCCGACCCGGACGGCGGCGTCGAGGTGGCCCGGTACGACGTGGTGTCGGAGTCCGGCAGCGAGACGGCGATGGTGTTCGGCGAGCTCTACCGGCACGGCACGGACTGGAAGTTCCGGGCCGTCGGGCAGGGGTACGCGTCGGGGCTCGCGGGCATCGCCGGCGACTTCGGCGTGGACGTCCTGCAGCCGGCGCCCGCCGCGCCCGCGACCCCGGCCCCGGCGGCCCCGGCTGCGGCTCCGGCCCCGATCGCGGCCGCTGTGCCGGCTTTGCCCACCGCGCCGCCCGCTGTCCCGATGACCCAGCCAGCAGCAGGGAGTTCCCCCGTGACGTGTTTCTTCGACCCCTCGCACGGCCTCGGCTCGACGGCGGTGCTGTGGTCGCCGCAGTGGGGCGTGCCGCGCCAGATCGAGGCCTGCGCCGCCTGCGCCCAGCGGGTGCAGACCACCGTGCCGCCGTTCTACACCCCGCCGCAGGCCGGCTACCCGCAGCAGGTCCAGCAGGGGTACCCGCAGGTGCCGGGTCAGGGCCAGCCCGCCCAGGGGCAGCCGGCCCAGGGCGGCCGCCGCTTCGGCACCGGCGCCCTGATCGGCGCGGGCGCGGCCGGCCTGGTCGGCGGCGCGCTGCTCAACGAGGCGTTCAGCGACGACGCGCCGGAGGTGGTCGTGAACAACTACTACGAGGGCGACGACGACAGCTTCTTCTAGACCGCTCGCCCGGCGGACCCCGGAGGGCGCCACCGGGCTCGGTGTACCGCAGGCCGCGCAGTTCGACGAACTGCGCGGCCTGCGGCGTTCTCAGATGTCCTGCCGCCGGTACGCCCCCGCCCGGGCGGCGGCCTCGGCGGCGGCCGCGGCGCGGTCCGCGGCGGCCTCGTCGAGGGGCTCGGCGGTGGTGAGCATCCGGTAGTAGAGGGGTGCGGAGACGGCCCGGACCGCCTCGAACTCATCGGTGTCGGGCGGGAGTTCGCCGCGCTCGACGGCCTCGGTGACGCACGGCGCCCACTCCTCGACCCGACGCAGGTAGAAGCGCCGCAGGGCCTCGGCGGCGCCCGGGTCGCAGGTGGCGGCCACGATCACCGCGCGGAACAGCGCCCCCTGTCGGGGGTCGGCGAGCGTGCGCTGGACGAGCCGGGCGTTGGCCCGCAGGTCCTCGGCGAGGGAACCGGTGCGGGTGCGCGGCAGCGACTGCTCGGCCATGTCCGTGAGCAGGTCGGCGACCAGCGCGGAGGTGGTGCCCCAGCGGCGGTAGACGGTGGTCCGGCCGACCTCGGCCCGCTGGGCGACGTCGCCGAGGTCGAGGCCGCTGAAGCCGTGCTCGACCAGGGCGTCCTCGGCGGCCCGCAGGACGGCGGCGCGGACCCGGGCGGTACGGCCGCCTGGGCGGACCGTCCCGGGGGTGGCCGTCCCGGGGGTGGGGGTCCCAGGGGTGGCCGTTCCGGGGGCGGGGGTCTCCGGAGTGTCCGGCGCGGGGGGCTCGGCAGTCATTAACGGGATTCCTGTTCCATTAGATCGGCGCACCCTGGTAGGGTCGAGTCATCCTAGCGGAATGGGAATCCCGTTAAGGGGTTCCGAGGGGAGAACTGTCATGGAAACCGCCATGGAATACCGCCGACTCGGCTCGTCCGGACTCAAGGTCCCCGCGCTCAGCCTCGGCACCGGCACCTTCGGCGGCCGCGGACCGCTGTTCGGCGCCTGGGGCACCACCGACGTCCAGGAGGCCCGCCGCCTGCTCGACATCGCCATCGACGCCGGAGTCACCCTGTTCGACACCGCCGACGTCTACTCCGACGGCGCCTCCGAGGAGGTCCTCGGCCAGGCCATCCGCGGCCGCCGCGACCAGGTGCTCGTCTCCACCAAGGCCGGCCTGCCCACCGGCGACGGCCCGCAGGACGCCGGCACCTCCCGGGCCCGCCTCACCAAGGCCGTGGACGACGCGCTGCGCCGCCTCGACACCGGCTACCTCGACCTCTTCCAGCTCCACGCCTTCGACGCCGGCACCCCGATCGAGGAGGTGCTGGCCACCCTGGACGACCTGGTCCGGGCCGGCAAGATCCGCTACACCGGCGTCTCCAACTTCTCCGGCTGGCAGCTGATGAAGTCCCTGGCCGTCTCCGAGCGCTACGGCCGCCCCCGCTACGCCGCCCACCAGGTCTACTACTCGCTGGTCGGCCGCGACTACGAGTGGGAGCTCATGCCGCTCGCCCAGGAGGAGGGCGTCGGCGCCCTGGTCTGGAGCCCGCTCGGCTGGGGCCGCCTCACCGGCCGGATCCGGCGTGGCCGGCCGCTCCCGGCCGGCAGCCGCCTGCACGACACCGCCGACTACGGCCCGCCGGTCGAGGACGAGCTGCTCTACCAGGTGGTCGACGTGCTCGACGAGATCGCCGCCGAGACCGGCCGCAGCATCCCGCAGATCGCGATCAACTGGCTGCTGCGCCGCCCGACCGTCTCCTCGGTCATCATCGGCGCCCGCAACGAGGAGCAGCTGCGGCAGAACCTCGGCGCGGTCGGCTGGTCGCTGACCGACGAGCAGGTCGCCCGGCTGGACGCGGCGAGCGCCCGCACCGCGCCGTACCCGTACTTCCCCTACCGGCGCCAGGAGGCCTTCGCCCGGCTGAACCCGCCGCTGGCCGGCTGACCTGCGAGAACCGTGCTCACTGGTTTTCACTGGTCAGCAGGCCCGGGAGCTCGGCCGCTGCGCTCCGCGGATCCGATGCCCGGCTCAGGCCGCACACCCGGTCGGTGTGCGCGACGAGTACCAGTGACGGCCGGGACTGGAGAGAAGGAGCGCGCATCGGCATGCGAACCTGCGGGCGAGACCGGTCCACCGCGGGCCCCTATCCGGAGAAAAGCGGATGAAGTTCGACCTCTTCTGCAGCCTGACGCAGGCGCAGCCAGGCGATGCCCATCCGTCGCACGCCACGGTGTTCCGCAACTTCCTGGAACAGGTCGAGGTGGCCGACGACTTGGGGTTCGGCACGGTGTGGGTGGCGGAGACAGGCCCGGCCGCTGCCCGTCGGCCGCCACGGCAACGACACCGCGCAGCGCGCCCTGGAGCGCCTGGACCGCGAGGACGCCGTCACGCCCGTTCCGGCCCCGCCCGTCATGGCTCAGGCGCCGCCGGCTACCAGCCCGTCCAGCGCATCGGGGTCGACGCTGAGGGTCACGCCGCCGTACGTCTCGTCGGCGCTGCCCCGGTACTGGTGGATGCGGTGGCCGGTCCACAGGTCGTCGGGCAGCCCGGCCTGCCCGCTGGTCGTGGGGCGCCCGTCCCAGCGGGCGTACCAGATCGCGTCGGGCATCGGCGCGCGTCCGGCCCGGACGGCGGCGACGACGTCCGCGATGCCGGAGTTCATGCTGGAGTAGAAGCCCGACCGGTACCCGGCCGCGTGCAGGGCCTGGGTCCAGCCGACGGTGAAGTCGACCACCGCCCGGCTGCACACCGCGTCGCCCGTCGGGTAGGCCTCGATGTCGAGGTACACCGGGCTGCCCGGCCCCAGGCCCAGCGCCCGCAACGCCGCCGCCGCCTCGCCCGCCTCCCGTCCGCCCTGCTCCCCGGCCCGGTCCGGGTCGATCCGCAGCGGTTTGTCCTCCCGCTCGGCGCAGGGCGCCTGGAGCCCGACGTGCGTGGGCACCAGCTTCCATCCCATCGCCCGGACGATGGCGACCCACTGCGGCGTCAACCGGGTCTGCTCGCAGTGGCGCTGGCTGCCGCTGCTGTAGATGTTCACCGCACCGTACGGAGAGACGGTGCGCCAGACGGACAACGCCTCCGCCGACGGGGCCGAGCAGGCGTCGAAGCCCGCCCCGGTGAACCGGTACTCCGGCAGTGGTTCCGAGGACACGGGAGGCGGCACGGCAACGGGCGTGGGACGGGCGGCCGAGGGTTCCGCCGCCGATACGGGCGCGGCGCCGTGGACGGCGCTGGTGAGCATGACGAGCGGAACCGCCAGCAGCGCGGCCGGTGAGGGAAGTCGCATCCTTCCGTCCTAGCCGTCGACCGCGGGCCCGCCGTGCCGACATGCCGACGTGCCGCGTCCCGCTCACTCGGAATCTCCACCCGTCGGCCCCGCGCACCCGTCGTCCTGCGCCGGCCCTGGGCGTCAAGCAGCCCGAGGGTGCGTACCAGGCCAGGGCCAAGGAGGACGCCCCCGTCTACGAGCAGGTGACGGTGCCCGGCGAGGGGTGGCGGATGGAGCCGAGGAGCACGACGAGCGGGCAGGGCCTGGCGCCCCGCCAGGCCCGACGCTGCGGGCGCCGTCCTCAAGACGTTCTACCGCACGACCGCCAAACGCCGTGCCGGCTACGTCGACGCCGACGCGCTGGTGGAGCTGGTCGCCATGAGATCCAGGGCTTCCTGAACAGTGACCCGGACGGCACCTTCGTCCAGGGCCACGGTGTGAAGCTGACCCGCCGGGCCGCCAAGGGCCGGTACACCCTCGGCGGCGAGGGCCAGCAGGCCAAGTGGCGCAAGGGCGCCGGTTTCCCGAGGACCTGCTACGAGACCACGGACTCCGTCGGCGGCGTGTCCTCCTGGGGCGACGGCAACGACATCCGACTCCGCGAATCCTGAGCACGACCGGGCGGGTCGAACCCGTCCGCGCCGGGCGACGACGAGCGCGCCGTCGTCGCCCGGCGCCACCAGGCCCGCGATCGCGCGGGGGCGGGGAGGTGCTGTACGTCGGCCTGAAGGGGCCTTCGGCAGGCGGGACTTGGTGGATGCCCAGTGAACTGCCGGGCCGAAGTGTGACCTGACTCCCGGGGAGCCGAGCTGCGAGGCTTCACCATGAGGCCTTGAGCCGAGTGTCAGAGGGGGCGGGACCGGGTGGGCGTCAGATCCGCGACCAGGAGCGCCAGTAGTTCCGCCGGCGCCTCGATGAAGCGGTAGTGGCCTCCCTCCAGGAGTTCGAAGGTCGCTTCGCCGCAGGCCGACCAGCCGGTCATCAGCGACGGCGCGATGCCCGTGTCCTCGGTCCAGCCGATGGCGGTGATCGGGCACGGCAGCCGGACCGGCTGCGCCACGTGATACCGCTTGTTCATGTCGACGTCGTTCCGCAGGACGCCGAGGTAGAGCGCGAGCAGGCTCGGTTCCAGGGTGCCGCCCAGTTCCGCGACGAGCTGACGCAGTTCGGCGGCCAGTTCGTCGTCGCTCATGCCGAGGAAGCGGCCGTAGGGGCCGTCCTGCGGCGCGACCTCGGCGGAGACGAACACCTGGGTCGGGGCGGGACAGCCCCTCTGGACCAGCCGTACGGCGGTCTCGTACGCCGCCAACGCGGAGCCGCAGTGCCCGAACAGCGCGTAGGGACGGTCCAGGTAGGGGCGCAGCGCTTCGCAGAGGTCGTCGGCCAGCGCCTCGTAGGTGGTGTGGGCGGGCTCGCGCATCCGGTTCTCCCGGCCGGGCAGCTGCACGGGGCAGACCTCGACGCCGTCGACCGATGACGGCCACTGGCGGTACATGCTCGCTCCGCACCCGGAGTAGGGCAGGCAGAACAGCCGCGCCGGTGCCACCGGCGACGGCTCGCGCAGGAACCACTTGTTGCGGGTACGGGCCGTCGGAGCGTCCACTGATGACCTTCCGTTCGGGGGCTTCTTCTCGGGTTCGGCTGCGGTGATGCCGGCAGCGGCGAAGGCGGTTGTGGTGAAGGCGGTTGTGGTGCTGGTGGCGGCGGTGACAGCGGCCGTGGTGGCGGCAGGCGGCGGCGAGGCGCCGGCTCCTATCGGGTCCGCGCGGTGATCGGCAGGTGCGAGAAGCCCGCGATGATGTTCGAGCGCATGCGCCGCGGTGCACCGGCGAGTTCGAAGCCGGTGAACCGGCCGAGCAGTTCGGCGAACAGGATCCGCAGGGCCACCCGTGCGACGGTGTGTCCGATGCAGTAGTGCGCGCCGACGCCGAACGCGATGTGCTTGTTGGGTCGCCGTCGGATGTCGAAGGTGTCCGGGTCGGCGAACACGGTCTCGTCGCGGTTGGCCGACCCCAACCACACGACGACCGCGTCCCCCGCGGGGATCGGCACACCCCGGATCTCGACGTCGCGGGTGGCGTGGCGCATGAAGTGCTGGGTGGGCGAAGCCCATCGCAGTGCCTCCTCCACGCCGCTGCCGAGCAGTTCCGGGTGTGCCGCCCAGTCGTCCAGGACCGCGGTCCCGGCCAGTTCGACCATCGCCGCGATCGGTGGCTGGGCGGTGGTGACGGTCGCACCGAGCAGCAGGCTGTAGCAGTTGGACACGATCTCGCCCGGCGACAGTCGGCGTCCGTCCAGTTCCATGGTGAGCAGCACGCTGATCAGGTCGTCACCCGGTGCGCGCCGACGCGCGGTGACGATGTCCTGGAAGTAGGCGAACAGTTCGCGGTGGGCGGTCACGAGGGTGGCCCGTGGTCCGGCGGCGAGCTGGAACTCGGGGTCGTCCGCGGCGATGCAGGCGTGGGCGAGCCGGACCAGCCGCGGCCAGTCCTGTTCCGGTAGCGCCATCATGGTGCCGATCACCGCCATCGGCAGGGTGGCCATGGCGGCGGCGAAGTCGAACGGGCCGCCGTCGGCCAACGGCCGGAGCAGCTCGACGACGACCCGGCGGATGGCCTCCCGGTCGTTCTCCACCGTCTTGATCGACAGCGCCTGCTGCAGCGGGCCACGCAGGTGCGAGTGCCGGGGCGGGTCGGTCGCGGCCATCTGCCGGCCGCCGGCGGGGTCGCCCTTGCCGAGGAGGTTGAGCAGGGTGCCCTGTTCGGAGGTGAACGTGTCGTGGTCGCGGAGCACCCGGTTGGCCTCCGCGTAACCGACGATCGACCAGTAGCCGATGTCGCCGACCGGCTGCCAGCTCACCGGGGCGTGGCGGCGCAGCCGTCGCCACACCTCGTGTGCCCCGCCCGCGTGGTAGAGGTCGGGGTCGATCAGATCGACCGGCTGCGGGGAGAGGACCGGGCATCGCGTGGTCGGGGGAACCGCCGTCATCGGGGCTGCTCCGCCCGTGCCCCGTCGGCCGGGCCCCCCGTCGGGCCGTCCGGGCCCGCCGTCCGTATCCGGGCGGTGAGGGCCGTCGCCAGCTCGGCGACGGTCGGCGACAGGTACAGGGTCTGCGCGGGGAGGTCCACGTCGAACTCGCGCTGGGTGGCGACCAGGAGGTCGGTGGCCAGCAGGGAGTGTCCGCCGAGGTCGAAGAAGTCGTCGTCGACGCCGACCGGTTCGACGCCGAGGACGTCGCCCCACAACTCGGCCAGTCGCGTCTGCACCTCGGTGAGGGGCGGGACGAACTCGTTGGCCACGTTGCGCGGTACCCGGGTGGCGGTGGGCAGGGCCCGGCGGTCGATCTTGCCGTTGCGGTTCACCGGCAGCTCGGGACGGACGAGGATCGCCCAGGGAATCAGGTAGCCCGGCAGCCTGTCCCGCAGTTCGTGGCGCAGCCGCCGGCCGAGGTCGGCGGAACCCGCCGGATCGGGCTCCGCGGGCACGACGTAGGCCAGGAGCCGGGTGCCGCCCGCCGGATCGGCCTGCGGCAGCACGACCGCGTGCCGCACCCCGGCGAGCCGTTCCAGCTCGACCTCGACGGCGCGCGGTTCGGCGCGGTAGCCCTGGACCTTGACCTGGTCGTCCGCGCGTCCGACGAACTCCAGCGTGCCGTCCGGCAGCCATCGCACGAGGTCGCCGGTCCGGTACATCCGGGCCCCCGGCTCGGTCCCGAACGGATCGGGCAGGAACCGTTCGGCCGTTGCGGCCGGGCGGCCCAGGTAGCCGCGGGCCAGGCCCGCCCCGGCCACGTACAGCTCCCCGCACTCGCCGACGGGCACCGGCCTGAGGTCGTCGTCGAGCACGGCGACCCTGGTGCCGCTGATCGGGCGGCCGATCGGCACGCTCCGCAGCTCCGGGAGGGTGCTGCTGGTCCAGCAGGTCGTGTACGTGGTGTTCTCGGTCGGTCCGTAGCCGTTGGTGAAGAGCAGCTCCGGGTAGCGGGCCAGCAGGTGCTGGACATGGCCCGGCGAGGCCACGTCGCCCCCGGTGAGGACGTGCCGCACGTCGGCGAACGCCTCCAGGTGGGAGCTCGCCATCTGGTGGAAGAGCCCGGTGGTCAGCAGCAGGACCGTCACACGCTCGGCACGGACGACGCGCGCCACGTGCTCCAGCGTGATGGCGACCGGGGGGAAGAGGACCAGCCGGCAGCCGTTGACGAGGGGGGCCCAGATCTCGAACGTGGACGCGTCGAACGCGACCGGCGCGAGGTGGAAGAAGACGTCCTCGGCGCGGACGTCCATCCAGTCCGCACCCCGGACGAGCCGATCGATCGCCCGGTGGGGTACGCCGACACCCTTGGGCTCGCCGGTGGAGCCCGAGGTGTAGCTGACGTAGGCGAGCCGGTCCGGGTCGCCGGGGCGGGCCGGAACCGCCGGCCCGGTGGCCGGCTCCTGCGTCGGGCAGCCTTCCGTCACCGTGACGACCGTGCCCGGCAGTTGCTCCCGCAGGGCCGCTTCGGCGATCACCATGCCCGCGCCGGCGTCCTTGAGCAGCAGCGCGTGGCGGCTGGCCGGGTCGTCCGGTTCGAGGCCGAGGTACGCCCCGCCCGCGATGAGGACGGCGAGCAGGGCCACGATCAGCTCCGGCGACCGCGGCACCAGCACGCCTACGACGTCCTCCGGCGCCAGTCCGGCCGCTCGCAGACGCCCGGCGAGCCGGTTGGCGCGGTCGTTGAGCTGCTGATAGGTCAGGGTCCGTCCGTCGCAGGTGACGGCGGGCGCGTGCGGGGCCCGCTCCGCCTGTTCGGCGACCAGTTCGTGGATGGCCCGTGCGTCGAACGGTGGCCGTCCGCTGCCGACGAACGCCGGGATGTCGGAGGTGAAGACCGTCTTGGTCAACTGCTTCCCGCTTTCGTGTGCTGAAGTGTCCCCGTCGGGGTTGAACGCGCGACCGCGTGGGCCGTCGCTGTCGCCGCCGGTACCGCTGTCGCCGCTGTCGGCGATGTCGGCGCTGTTCGGTGGGCGGTCGTCGCGGCGGCCGATGCGCCGCACGTGGTGCGCGGTGTCACCGGGTGCGTCCACCGCCTCAGACCGCCGGCACGTGGAAGAAGGTGTCCCGCGAGGCGATGCGGCCCTGCGGCGTCATCCGGAAGAAGTCCGCGAACCGCAGCTCGACCTCACCGCCGTCGTGCAGCACGCCGCGGAACAGGCCGTGCACCGCCACCTCGTCGTCGGTCGTGACCACGGTGGCCAGGGTGTGCACGCCGGTGCGGATCACCCGCTGGTCGCGGTAGAAGCGTTCCAGTTCGGCATGCCCGACCATGGGTTGGTACCCGGGGCGGTGGTAGCGGGCGTCCGGGGTGAACAGGGCGACCAGCGCGGGCACGTCCCCGGCGTCGACGAGCTGGTAGTACCGGCGGACCTGGGACACCCCCAGCGCCGGGGTCGCCGGGTCGGCCGGGGCCGTCAGGGTTGCCGCGGCCACCGGGGTTTCCGGTGGTGCCGGTGGTGCCGGCGTTTCGTCGGGATGGGGGAGGGTGTGGACCATGCCGAGGTGCTTCCTGTGATCGCTGTCAGAGTCGTGTACGTGGTGAGAGATCCGGTACGGCCGCGGCGTCCGGGGCTTCCTCGAGCGCTTCGACCAGGCGCGCCGGCGTGGGTGCCTGGAACAGGGCGCCGAGGGTGAGTTCACGGCCGAACCTCACCCGCACCCGGTTGACCAGCCGGGTCGCGAGCAGGGAATTGCCGCCCAGCGCGAAGAAGCCGCCGTCGACGCCCACCGTGGGCAGGCCGAGTACCTCGGCGAACAGCGCGCACATGGTCTGCTCCGCCGGGGTTCGCGGCCCAGGCCCGGACGGTGCCGGTGCGAGGTCCGGGACGGGCAGCGCGGCCCGGTCGATCTTCCCTCTGGGCGTCAGGGGAAAGGCGTCGAGCGTGACGATCACCGAGGGCACCATGTAGTCCGGCAGCACCGCGGAGGCGTGCTCCCGCACCGACGCCGGGTCGAGCCCCGAGCCCCCCGCCGGGACGACGTAGCCGATCAGACGCCTGCCGGGCGAGGTACCCGGGCCGGCGACCACGGTCGCCTGGGCGACGGCGGGATGCCCGGCCAGAACCGCCTCGATCTCGCCCAGCTCGATGCGGAAACCGTGGAGCTTGACCTGCTCGTCCGCGCGGCCGAGGAACTCGAGTTCCCCCTCGGCGTTCCAGCGGACCACGTCACCCGTGCGGTACATCCGCTCGCCCGGTTCGCCGAACGGGCACGGCACGAACTGGCCGGCCGTCCGGCGGGGGTCGTTCAGGTACCCGCGCGCCATGCCCGCACCGGCGACGTACAGCACGCCGGCCACCCCCGGCGGCACCGGCGACAGCGCCTCGTCCAGGACGTACACCCGCCGGTTGTCCATCGGTCGGCCGAGGGGGACGACGTCGGGCACGGCCTGACCGGGGCGGAGCACCCTGCGCGTGGTGAACGTGGTGGCTTCGGTCGGGCCGTACCCGGCGACCACCACGGAGTTCGGACACCGGGCCAGGACGCGCCGGACCGCATCGGCCGGCACGATGTCACCACCGGTCCACACCTGGCCGACCCGGGCCAGCGTGCCGGGGGACTCCTCGGCGAACACCCGGAACAGCCCGGCCGTCAACCACAGCGCACCGACCCGGTGATCGACGATGAGCCGGTGGAGGTCCGAGAGCGCCAGCTCGCCGGGCGGGGCCACGACCACCCGGCCCCCGTTGAGCAGCGGCACCCACCACTCGTAGGTCGAGGCGTCGAAGGCGTGCGGGGAGTGGGCGAGTACCCGCGGGCCGTCCTCGTCGCGCCAACAGCGTTGCGCGGTCAGGCTGACGACGTTGCGGTGGCTCAGGGCCACCCCCTTCGGCGTGCCCGTGGATCCCGAGGTGTACAGGACGCAGGCCAGGTGATCCGGGCGCAGCGGCACGACGGGGTCGGTGGTCGGCTCGTCGGCGAGGCCGGGGTCGGCGTCGACGACGACACCCGGTGTGCCGTGGGACAGTGCGTGGTCCCGGGTGGCCCGGTGGGTGAGCAGCACCGCCGCCCCGGTGTCGTCCAGGACGCGACGCAGGCGGGCGATCGGGGCCCGGGTGTCCAGCGGCACGTAGGCGCCGCCCGCCTTGCTGATCGCCAGGACCGACACCACCACGTCGGCGGAGCGTTCCATGAGCACGGCCACCGTGCTGTCGCAGCGGACACCCAGGGCGATGAGCCGGTGGGCCAGCCGGTTGGCCCGGGCGTTCAACTCCGCGTAGGACAGGGTGGTTTCCCCGCACACCACGGCGGGCGCATCGGGCGTGCGCCCGACCTCGGCCGCGAAGGCCAGCGGCACCGTCGGGTGCGGCAGCGGATGCGTGGTGCGGTTGGCGGCCACGACGGTCCGGTGCCGTTCCTCGGGGGTGAGGAGGTCGGGCCGGCCGATCGGCCGGTCCGGGTCGGCGGCGGCCACCGCGTTCAGGAACCGCAGGAACCGCTGCTGGTGGGCGGTGAGTTCGGCCTCCGAGTAGAGCGCGGGGTTCGCGTCGACGTCGAGCCGGGGCTCGGTGCCCTCGGAGCGGTCGTAGACGGAGAACGAGAGATCCTCGACCGGCCCGTTGGACAGGTTGTGCGCGGTGGCCCGGACGCCCGCGAAGTCCAGGTGGTAGTAGAAGGACATGATGTTGACGACGGGCCCGAACAGGACCCGTTCCGACCGTGCCGGATCCAGCTCCCTGCGCAGGTCCTCGCTGCGGTGGCGCTGGTGCCGGCGCAGGGCGGCGATCTCCTCGGCCACCTGTCGCGCGAGTGCGGACAGACCCTGTTCCGGGTGCACGCGCAGCCGCAGCGGCACCACGTTCGCCACCATGCCGGGGACGGCCGGCGCGGAGGAGCCGGTGCGCCCGGTCACCGGCATGCTGAGCACGATGTCCCGTTCGCCGCTGAGGCGGTGGAGGTACGCGGCGACCGTTGCGGTGAAGGCGGTGGGCCAGCTCGCCCCGGCGGGTCGTGCGGCCCGCCGCAGCGCGGCCACGGTGGGCGCGTCGAGGGTGCTGGTACGGCGCAGGAAGCCGTCCGAGGCGGCCGCCGAGCGGCTGGCGAGGCTGACGGGATCCGGCCGGCCGGCCAGCCGGTCCGCCCAGAACGCCCGGTCCTGTTCGGGCTGTTCCGACGCGTGGTAGGCAGCGTCGTGCGCCAGCAGCAGGCTCAGCGGCCCGAAGGTCGGTCCTGCCCCGCCCCTGCCCTCGACCAGCCTGGTGTAGGTCTTGGCGACGCGGCGCGCGATGAGCGACATGCTGAAGCCGTCGACCACGATGTGGTGGACGCGCTGGTACCAGAGGAAGCGGTCCGGCGCGATGGTGAACAGGGCCTGGCGGAACAGCGGGTCCCGGGTGAGCCCGACCGGAGTGGACAGGTCGGTGCGCATCCAGCGCTCGGCCGCCCGCAGCGGATCCGGTGTCGACGTGAGGTCGACGTGGTGCATCGACCAGTCGGGCGACGGGGTGACGACCTGCCGGGGGCCCTCGGCACCGTCGGTGAGGCGAACGCGCAGTGACTCGGTCTCGTCCACCACGCGCCGCACGGCCGTCTCGAACAGCTCCGCGTCGATCGGCCCGGGGATGTCCACGTACTCGCCGGTGTTGTAGGCGGGGCTGCCGGGGCGCAGGTGGTGGGCGAACCAGATGCCGGACTGCGCCGACGACAACGGCAGCTCGTGTCCGTCGCTCATCCGAGCTCCTCCAGGATGGCCGACAGCGCGTCGGCGAAGGGCGCGACGTGGGGCGGCGACAGCATGTCGTGGTGGTTGCCGGGTACCTCGACCACGCTCAACGCCCCCCGGGTGCGTTCCCGCCACCGGGCGGGGACCACGACCGGGCCGGCGAGCGCGGGGTGGGTCTCGGCGCTCGTGAACAGGTGGATCGGTGTCCGCAGCCGTGCCGTTGACCGGTAGCGTCGGGCGGCGTCGCCGTTGGTGGTGAAGACCCGCACCATGCGCCGCAGTTGTTCGGTGCGCACCCGCAGGGGAAGGCGCTCACGGGCGTGCGCGTCGTGGAGCAGCAGGGAGAGGGCGTCCTGCTCGTCGAGCTCGTGGAGGTCTCCGACGGTTCCGGTGGGCAGCCCGGAGGCGAGCGCGAACCGGGCCGTCCCGTGCGCGTCATGGTCGTCGGACCCACCGGTGGACCCGTGGTCGGACCCGTCGGTGGACCCGTCGGTGGACCCACCGGTGAACGCGGGTGCTCCGACGTCGATGATCCCGAGGAATCCCGGGGGGTTCCCCTGCTCCTCCAGCAGGCGGGCCATCTCGAAGGCGACCAGCCCGCCGAAGGACCAGCCGGCCAGCAGGTACGGGCCGTCGGGCAGTACGGACCGCAGCTCCCGCAGGTAGCGCTGCGCCTGCTCCTCGACGGTGGCCAGGGGCGGCTCGTCGGTGTTGTAGCCGACGGCCTCCAGGCCGTAGACGGGCCGGCCGCCGGCGAGGGGTTCGGCGTGCCGTTCGGTGACTGGTTCAGTGACTGGTTCGGTGAGGTGTCCGGCCAGGTGGAGGAAGGAGCACACATCGCCGCTCTGCGGGTGCACCAGGATCAGCGGCGCCCTGCGGCGGTCTCCTTCGGCCAGCGGAACCACGAGCCGGCGCAGGGCCCGCGACGCGTTGGGCAGTTCCGCGCACAGACCCTCGACGGTGGGATGGCGGAACACCGTGTTCAGCGGCACGGTGACCCCCCACTCCCGCCGGATCGCCTCCACGAGCTCGACCGCCCTGAGGGAATGCCCGCCCAGCGCGAAGAAGTCGTCCCGGACGCCGACCCGCGGGGTGCCCAGCACGCGCTCCCAGATCCTGGTCATCAGGAGTTCCAGCAGGTCCCGCGGCGGTAGCGCACCCGCCTCGTGGCCGTGGCGGGCGGGCGCGGGCAGGGCCCCGCGATCCACCTTGCCGTTCGTGGTCAGCGGGATCCGGTCGAGTGCGGTCAGCGTCGTGGGCACCATGAACTCGGGCAGGGTCTCGCGCAGGGAGCGCCGCAGGACCGCCAGGTCACCGGGCCGGTCCTGCCACACCAGGTAGCCGGCCAGTTCGGCGTCCGTCCCGCCGCCCCGCACCGTCACCGCGGCCCTGGCGACACCGGGCTGCGCGCACAACGCGGCCTCGACCTCGCCCAGTTCGATGCGGTATCCCCGGATCTTCACCTGCTCGTCGGTGCGGCCGAGGAAGACGAGGCTGCCGTCCGGCAGGTACCGCGCCAGGTCGCCGGTCCGGTACAGCCGGCCGCCGTCGGCACCGAACGGATCGGGCACGAAGCGCTCGGCGGTCAGCCCCGGCCGGTTGGCGTACCCGCGGGTGACGCCGACCCCACCGATGTGGATCTCACCCGGTACACCGACGGGCACCGGGGCGCCGGCCGGGTCCAGCAGGTAGATCCGGAGGTTGCCGAGCGGCCGGCCGATCGGCACGGACGCTCCTGGCCGGGCCAGATCCCGTTCGGCGTCCACGCGCCGGGTGACACAGCCGACGGACGCCTCGGTGGGACCGTAGCCGTTCCACAGCGTGGAGACCCGGTCGAGGAGCCGTCGGGCCAGGGCGGGCTGGAGCGGTTCGCCCACGCAGATCGCCTGGAACCGGCCGCCCTGCCAGCCGCCGTCCAGCAGCAGGAGCCAGGTGGCCGGTGTGGCCATGAGCGTGGTGACGCCGAACTCGCGCATCATCTCCGTCAGGCGCGGGCCGTCGACCGCGACCTCCGACGGGGCGATCACCACGCTCGCGCCCCAGGCCAGGGGCATGAGCACCTGGGGGACGATGACGTCGAAGGAGATCGAGGCCACCGAGGCGACGACATCGGCCTCGCCGAGGTCCAGCTGTCGGCCGCGGACCACCAGGTAGTTGACCACGCCCTCGTGCGGGACCAGCACGGCCTTGGGGCGGCCGGTCGAACCGGAGGTGTAGATCGAGTACGCCAGGTTGGCGGGCGTCGCGAGCGGTGGCAGCCGGTCCTCGGGCCGGGCCGCGACGAGCCGGGCCTCGGCGTCCATCCACACCGTCGCGGCGCCGTGCTGCGGCAACCGGTCGGCCAGGGAGCGCTGGGTGAGCAGCAGCGGCACTTCGGCGTCGGCGAGCATGAACGACATGCGCTGGGCCGGGAGGTCCGGGTCCAGTGGCAGGTAGGCGGCGCCCGACTTGAGGACGGCCAGCAGGGCCACGACCAGGTCCGCCGAGCGCGGCAGGCACACGCCGACCAGGCGTTCCGGCCGTGCTCCCCGGGCTCGTAGGTGCCGGGCCAACTGGTTGGCCCGGCAGTCGAGTTCCCGGTAGGTCAGTCGCTGGGCGCCGCAGCGGACCGCCACCGCGTCGGGGGTCAGCCGGGCCTGCTCCTCGACCAGCTCGTGAACGCAGAGGTCCGCGGGAAAGGGTTCGTCGGTGGCGTTGGCGGCCACCAGCAGCGCTTCGCGCTCGGCCTCGGTGAGCAGGTCCAGGCGCGAGACGGGACGGTCGGGATCGCTGGACGCGGCGTCCAGCAGCCGGAGGTAGTGGCCGACCAGACGCTCCACGCTCGCGCGGTCGAACAGATCGGTGTCGAAGGCCACGGTCCCGGTTGTCCCGGCTGTCCCGGTCGGCCGGTCGGCTATCACCAGGCTGAGGTCGACCTTGGCCGTGCCGTTGTCGACGTCGATCTGTTCGACCTCCGTCCCCACCAGCCGGAGGGAGGCGGTCGGGTCGGACAGGCCGGCGAACATCACCTGGAACAGCGGGTTGCGGTCGAGACCGCGGGCCGGCCGCAGCTCCTGCACCAGCCGTTCGAACGGCACGTCCTGGTGCGCGTAGGCGTCCACGGCGGTCCGGCGGACCCGATCGAGCAGCTCGGCGAAGCTCGGGTCGCCCGAGAGGTCGGTGCGGATGACCACGGTGTTGATGAACGAGCCCACCAGCGGGTCGAGTTCCGGACGGGTCCGGCCCGCGACCGGTGTGCCGACCGCCACGTCGGACTGCCCGCTGTAGCGGGCGAGCAGGGCCTGGAACGCGGCGAGCAGCGTCATGAACATCGTCGCGCCGTGCCGTCGGCCCAGCAGCCGCAACCGCCCGGCCAGTTCCGCGGGCACCGTGAAGGTGATCCGCTCGCCCCGGCCCGCGCGGACCGGTCCGCGCGGACGGTCGGTGGGCAGGTCCAGCGGGGACAGCCCGGACAGCTGTGCGCGCCAGTAGTCCAGCTGGCGCTGCAGACGTTCGCCGGAGAGCCGGGCCCGCTGCCAGTGGGCGAAGTCCGCGTACTGGATCCGCAAGGGGGGAAGCTCGTGCTCGCGACCTTCCAGCCGGCTCCGGTACATCGCCGACAGGTCGTCCCACAGCAGCGGCATCGACCAGCCGTCGACCGCGATGTGGTGGACGACCACCACCAGGACGTGTTCGTCCTCGTCGACCCGCAGCATTGATGCGCGCAGCAGCGGGGCGGTGGTCAGGTCGAACGGGCGCAGGATCTCGGCGTGAACGAGATCGAGGGTCAGCTGCGTCCGGTGTTCCGCGGGCTCGGTCCGGAGGTCCGTGACGGGCAGGTCGAGCGGCCGGGCCGGCTCGACCGAGGGGCTGGGGCGCCCGTCCTGCTCGGGGAAGGCGGTGCGCAGGACTTCGTGGCGCCGCACCAGCTCGGTGAGGCTGTGGCCGAGGGCGGCCACGTCCAGCGGCCCGTGCAGCCGGAAGACCTCGTGGACGTTGTACATCGCGGGGCCGTTGGACAGCCGCTCGATCAGCCACATGCGTTCCTGGGTGAACGACGTCACCTGCGCACCCTCCGGGCGGGGTGGGACCGCGGCCTCCGGCTTGCCCCCGGCGGCCCTGCTCCGGGCCGCGCGGACGCGTTGATCGAGCAGGGCCCGGGTGGCGGCCGGCGTGGCACCGGTCGAGGGGATGGCTCCGGGCGTGGCACCGGTCGGTTGGCCGGGCTCGGGTCGACTGTGCTGTGCCTTCACGGGTGACGGGCCTTTCCGGCGGGAAGCGGTTCCGCTTCGGCGGCGGCGCCGAGGTCCGCCAGCAACGCCGCGTCGATGCCGCCGGCGAGTTCGGCGACGGTCGGGTGGTAGAACAGCAGGGCGACCGGCAGTTCGAGGTCGAGTGCCCGGCCGAGTCGGGACATGACCTTCGAGGCGAGGAGCGAGTGGCCGCCCAGCTCGAAGAAGTCGCTGTGCACGCCGTCCGGGGTGACATCGAGCACCTCGGCCCAGGTCTCCAGCACGAGAAGCTCGGTCTCGGTCCTGGTGGCGGGAGCGCCGGCCTGGTCGGCATCGGGCTGCGGGGCCGTGGGCTGGACGGCGGGAGTGGCGGGAATGGCGGGAGCGGAGCGGCTCACGCGGAGGCCGGGAGGGGTCTCCCACGCCGATATCGGCCGTTCGGGACTGCCGACGAGATGGTCGAGCAGCGTCCTGAAACCCTCGGAGAGCTGCCGCACCGTGTCGCGGTCGAAGAGGTCGGTGGCGTAGCGGATGACGCCGGTGAAGCGATCGCCGCGGTCCGTTATGGAGACCTCGATGTCGAACTTCGCCACGTCGTTCGGTATCTGATGGTCACTCACCGCAAGCCCTGGAAGTCCGGACGGGAGCGCGGGCGGATCCTCCAGCTGGAACATGACGGTGAACAGCGGGTGTTGGCCGAGATCGCGTTCGGGCCGCAGCTCCTGCACCAGCCGTTCGAAGGGGACGTCCTGGTGGGCGTAGGCCTCCACCGCGCACCGCCGTACCCGGGCGAGCACGTCGGTGAAGCCGGGGTCGCCCGACAGGTCGGTGCGCAGGACGAGCGTGTTGACGAAGAAGCCGACCAGCGGCTCCACCTCGATCCGGGTCCGCCCGGAGATCGGTGTCCCCACCGTCACGTCGGCCTGTCCCGTGCAGCGCGCGAGCAGGACCTGGAAGGCGGCCAGCAGCGTCATGAACGGCGTCACCTCGTGGGCGCGCCCCAGTGTGCGTATGCGGTCGGCGAGTTCTGCGGGGATCTCGATCTCGACCTGGTCGCCCCGGCCTGACCACACCGCGGGGCGGGTTCGGTCCGTCGGGAGCGCCGACGGGCTCAGGTCGGCCAAGCGCTCGTGCCAGTAGGCGAGTTGGTCCAGCAGTGCTGTCCCGGCCTGGTGGCTCCGTTGCCAGTCGGCGAAATCGGCGTACTGGACGGGCAGGTCCGCCAGGGCGATCGGCCGGCCGTCGACGGCGGCGCCGTACACGGCGGAGAACTCCTGCCACAGCACCGACAGCGACCAGCCGTCACAGGCGATGTGGTGGATCACCAGGAGCAGCAGATGGTCGTCGGGGGCGGTGCGGATCAGTCGGGCCCGCAGCATCGGAGCGGTCCCGAGGTCGAACGGGGCCGCCAGATCGGCGGCCACCAGCTCCCGGGCCCGCTGCCAGGCCTGCTCCGCCGAGGTGTGCGTCAGATCGGTGATCGTCGGCACGAAGGTCTCGACCGGCTCCGTGACGTGGCACGGGCCGTCCTCGGAGTCGACGATCCTGCCGCGCAACACCTCGTGGCGCCGCACGACTTCGGTCAGCGCCCGGGCGAGCGCCCCCTGGTCCAGTCGGCCGCGCAGGCGAACCGCGGTCGGGACGTTGTGGTCCGGCCGACCCGGCCGCAGCCGATCGAGGAACCACAGCCGTTGCTGGGCGAAGGACAACAGGGTCGGAGCGTGCGCGCGCCGATCGGGGCCAGGCATGACGGATCCACCTTTCACGGCGATCGGGAACGCTTCAGCGCCCCGGAAATCCTCTCGCCGATTCGCTACTTCGCGAACAGTACGGCGGATACTAGGTGGCTCCCGTCTCACTCCACAAGATCGAGAAGAGGATTGCGGGCATCAAGACAATATTTACGCCAGCCCACGGGAATCCTTATGTAGATCGAACACGCTCCACGGCTAGCATCGGCGCGGCAGGCCATGGCACCCTCTCTGACGTCCCGTCATGGTGCGGTTCGAGGGCCACACTTCCGTGGACGGGCACCACGTGATAATTCTTCTGTCGCCAGCGGGCGGCCGGGTGGGCCCCTTTCGTGTCGGGCCCTCATTGTTCCGAATGAGATCGGTGAACCCGTTGCATGAACTCATCCGTTGTCTATGAACTCACCCCGTTGCATGAACTCGGAGAAGTCGTGATGCAGCAGCAGAACCTGGTGGGTTCATTCGTCTCGCACGCCACCAGCCACCCCGGTGATCCGGCGCTGGTATGGCACGGAGAAGAGACGACCTACCGTGAACTCCACCAGCTGGCGGAGCGGGAGCGCGTCCGGATCGCCCGGCTCGCCCCGGGCGAGGACGAGCCGATCGGCATCCTGGCCGCCAAGTCGCCCTCGGCGATCGCGCTGGTGCTCGCCTGCCTGCTGGAGGGGCGGCGCTTTCTGCTGCTGCCGGCGCCCACGCCGGAGGGGAGAACGTCCCACGCGTTGGTCGAGCAGGCCGGAATCCGGCACGTCCTGTCGCCGGAGAGCCCCCAGGCGCCCGGACCCGGGCCGGGTGCCTCGGACCGGCCGGCGCAACCGAAGGCGCCCCGCCGTACGGAGCCCGCCGACGTCTCCTTCATGTTCACCACCTCCGGTTCCACCGGGCGGCCGAAGATCGTGCCACTGAGTACGGGGGCGGTGGACCGCTTCACCACCTGGGCCGGCGAGCGGTTCGGCATCCGTCGGGGAACGACGGTCCTCAACTACGCCCCGCTCACCTTCGATCTGTGTCTGCTGGACATCTGGACCACGCTCAAGTACGGCGGCCGCGTCGTCCTGGTCGATCCGGCCCGGGCCACCCACCCGGGCCACCTGCTGGACCTCGTGTCCCGCCACGCGGTCCAACTCGTCCAGGCGGTACCGATGTTCTACCGGCTGCTGGTCGACGCGGCCACGGGGAGCGGCCGGCGGCTCGACACGGTCGAGCACGTCGTCTTCACCGGTGACAGCATGCCCGCCCGCTGCCTGGCCGAACTTCCGCAGCTGTTCACCGGCGCGCGGTTCTACAACGTCTACGGCTGTACCGAGACCAACGACAGCTTCCTGCACGAGGTCGACGGCACCGAGCCGGCGGACGGCCCGGTGCCGATCGGGCGCCCGCTGCCCGGAGTCCACGCGGTGATCGTCGGTGCCGACGGCGGGATCCTGACCGGGCCGGGAACCGGCGAGCTCCAGGTCGCGACGCCTTTCCAGACCGACGGCTATCTGGACCGGGAACAGGACGCGGACACGTTCGCGACCCACCACCACGACGGGGAGACGCGGCGCTACTTCCGCAGCGGCGACCTCGTGCGGCGTGACCGGGACGGCTGCATCACCCTGGAAGGCCGAAACGACCACCAGGTCAAGGTCCGCGGCGTGCGGGTCAACACCCATGAGGTCGAGCAGGTGTTGCTCGACCATCCTGACGTCGTCGAGGCGGCCGTGGTGGCCGTGCCCGACCCGGTGGCCGGCCGCCTGCTGCGGAGCGTGGTCCGTCGCGCCCCGGACAGCCGGCTGAACTCGCTGGCGCTGCGCCGGCACTGCGCACAACGGCTTCCGCTCACCGCGGTCCCCTCGGCCCTGCTGATCGTGGACGACCCGCTGCCCAGGACGTCCACCGGAAAGATCGACCGCAGGCCCGTCGAGCGCGCCTGCTCCCCGTCCCAGCCAAACGAAGGAACGGCCACGTGAAACACGCCGCGGTAGTCACGCAGTTCATCATCGAGGAGTTCCTGCCGGACGTCGGCGCCGGCGAGCTGGACTCCGACTACGACCTCGTGGACGGCGGGGTCATCGACAGCCTGGGCCTGCTCAAGACGATCGCCTGGCTTGAGGATCGCTTCGACCTGCGCGTTGAGGAGATCGACCTCGACCCGGACAGCTTCCGCTCCGTCGGCTCGATCAGCAGGTTCATCGAACGGGCCCAGCAGCACCGGACGGACTCCCACTAGTCATGCACGAGGTGCTGCGAGCGCTGATCGACCGGGACCGCTCCGTCGATCAGGAGATGTGGGGGTCCTTCTGGGACCAACTGCGTGACGGCGCTCTCCGGTCCGGCGAGACGGTGGCGCTGCTGTCCTCGCTGTCCACCCGGATGCCCGATCGGGACACGCTGGTCGGGATGCTCCGCTCGCTGGACGAGCGCCGGCCGGCCGTCGCCGCGCGGCTGGACGACACGGCCAACATCGTCGGCACCGGAGGCGGGCCGGCCACGTTCAACATCTCCACCGCGGCGGCGTTCGTCGCCGCCGCCCTGGGCGTCCGCATCGTCAAGACGGGATCCCGCGCCTACACGAGCACCTGCGGCTCCCACGATCTGCTCGACCGTCTCGGCATCGGAACGACCACCTCGTACGAGCAGACCGACGCCGTACTGGAACGCTTCGGCATCGCCTTCCCGGGGAACTTCGTCTACCCGCGGGAGGTGACGCTGCTGGCCCGGAGCATCGTGCCGATGGACCTGCGGATGATCGGCGGATTCATCAACTCCGTCGGCCCCTTCCTGGCCGCGGTGCCGGTCTCCGCCCAGCTCGTCGGTGTCTCGGACCATTCGCTGTTGCCGACCCTGGGCCATGTCGCCGCCACCGTTGCTGACCGGAGGATCTGGCTGTGCTCCAACGAGCTGGGAATCGACGAGCTCGTCAGCTCCGTCGACAACGTCGTCCTCACCAATGACGGCACCGACGGGATCCGGCTGCGGGCCGAGGCTCCCGGTCCCGGGCCCGGCGCGATCGCCGAACTGCGGCCGAGCGGAGGGGGAGCGGACGTGGTCGACCACTTCCTCGGCGTGCTCTCCGGAGACGGGACGGGTCTTGCGACGCGGACCGTCTGCCTGAACGCCGCCGCACTGGCCGTCGCGAGCGGGCTGATCGACGAGTGGCCGGAGGCGGTCAGGGCGGCCGACGACGTCCTTCGCAGCGGCGCCGCACGCGACCTCGTCGACCGCTTGCGTGCGCAACCGGCGCGCCGCGTGGTGGCTACGGAGCGTGCGCGGTGAGCGGGTTCTTCGCCCGCCGGCCACCGGACCAGCCCGGTCTGGCGATGTTCCTCAACGCCGGAGACCCCCCGCTGCCCGTCCTGGCCGACGTCATGCGGATGCTCGACGACTGCCGGGTGGACTGCCTGGAGCTGGCGGTGCCCTTTCCCCACTCGGTCACCGACGGGCCGGTCATCCGCCGATCGGCGCAGCGGGCCCTGGCCGACGGCGGCGGACTCGACGAGGTGCTCGACTTCCTCAGCGGGATCCTGCCCCGGCTGCGCCACCTGCGGGTGGCACTGCTGGCCGACTGGAGCCATACGGTCAGAGACCTGACCGTGCCCGGCTTCGTCCGGCGGGTCGCCGACTCGGGCGTCGACGGGCTGCTGGTCCACGGCCTGCCACCGCGGCTACGGGCCGACTGCCTCGAAGCGGTGCAGGAGGCGGGGCTGCCCATGGTCGCCACCTGCTACGCCGCGTCGGCGGCCGAGGTGAAGGCCGCGGCCGCCGAGTGCGCCACCGCGTACCTGTACCTGGTGGCCCACTACGGCCGCAGCGGCGGCAGGCTCACGGCCGACCGCCAGGAGCTGGCCGCCGCGCTGGCCGCACTGCGGAAGACGACCGCCGTACCGATCGCCGTCGGATTCGGCGTCCGCTCCAGGGCGGACATCGCCCTGCTGCACGGCCTCGGCGCCGACGCCGCGGTCGTGGGCAGCGCCGGGGTCGCCCGCATCGAGCACGCCCTCGCCGAAGGGGTCGACGTGGTCGAGGAGTTCCACACCTTCGTGCACACCATTTCGCCGTATTCAGCAAGCCGCTAGGAGGCACACCCGATGATCGTCCGACGCCTTGACGAGGTGACGACCGTGGACTGGGGCAACGGGCTCAGCCGCAGGTTCCTTCTCGAATCCGACGGCCTGGGCTACACGATGACGGACACCACCGTCCGCGCCGGCACCAAGTCGAGGCTGGAGTACCGCCGCCACCTGGAGGCCTGCTACTGCATCAAGGGAACGGGCGAGGTCGTGGACGCCGACGGCACGTCCCACCCGATCGAGCCGGGCACGCTGTACGCGCTCGACCGGCACGACGCCCACTTCCTGATCGCGGGCCAGGACGAGGACCTCCGCCTGGTGTGCGTGTTCTCGCCCGCGTTGCGCGGCGACGAACGCCACAACCTGGACTCAGCCGATTTCTCCGAGTACTAACAGGACTGACAGATGATCAGGTGGAACGCCGACCAGATCGCTCTGGGCGAGGGGATCGGCCAGTGGTGCGAGGAGCTCAGCTCCGGCCATCTCGAAGGGGACGCGGAAGGCGCCTTCCCGTGGGACAAGTGGAAGCTGATCCAGCGGTCCGGAATCCTCGGCCTGCCGTTCGACGAGCAGTGGGGCGGGCTGGGCCAGGACCTGCTCACCACCATGCACGTACTCGAACAACTCGGTACCGGGTGCCGTGACGGCGGACTGAACTTCTCGGTCGCCACCCACCTGGTCAGCGTCGGAGTCCCGCTGCAGCGGTTCGGCTCGCCGGAGCTCAAGGCGCGCCACCTGCCGGGGATCTGCTCCGGAGAGACGATCGGGGCGCACGCGATCAGTGAGACCGAGAGCGGCTCCGACGCACTGGCGATGAGGACCACGGCCACCCGCGAGAACGACGGCTTCGTGCTGCGGGGCGGCAAGTCCTTCGTCACCAACGGCCCGGTGGCCGACGTGTTCGTGGTCTACGCGCGCACCCACCCGAAGCACGGCCCGCTCAGCATCACCGCCTTCGTCGTGGAGCGGGACACCCCGGGGCTCGTCGTCGGGCCACCCGTCGCCACCATGGGGCTGCGGACCGCGCCGCTGAGCGAACTGCACTTCGACGACTGCAGGATCCCCGCATCCGCCGTGATCGGCCGGGTCGGATCCGGGTTCCTGGTCCTGGACCACGTGATGAAGTGGGAGATCCTCTGCTCCTTCGTCATCAACACCGGGCAGATGCGGTACCGGCTCGACCGCTGCGTCGAGTACGCCAAGGAACGCGTCCAGTTCGGCAAGCCGATCGGCTCGTACCAGTCGATCTCCCACAAGCTCGTGGACATGGAGATCCGCCTGGACACCGCGCGGAAATGGCTCTACGACACGGCGGTCCGGCTGACGGAGGGCGAGAACGTCACGAAGGACATCGCCGTCAGCAAGCTGCTCGCCAGCGAGAGCAACCTCTCCTCCGCGCTGGCCGCCGTGCAGATCTTCGGCGGCAGCGGGTACCTGGCCGAGTACGGACTGGAGAAGGACGTGCGCGACGCGGTCGCCGGTCCGATCTACTCGGGCACGTCGGAGATCCAACGCAACCGCATCGCCGCCATGTTGGGGTTGTGACACCTGATGCTGGTCAAGATCTGCGGAGCCGCCTCGGCCGAGGACGTGGCATCGCTCGACAGCGCCGGGGCCGACCTCGTCGGCCTGTGGCACGGCGTTCCCGGGGGTCGCGCGGAGCTGACGCTCCGTCAACTCACGGTGCTCGCGGACGTCGTACACCGAACGGCGCGACTGCATCCGGTCCTCGTGACCTTCCTCCGCGACGCCGAGGTGCTGCGCGCGGCGACGGCCGCGGCCCGGGTGCGGTGGGTCCAACTGCACGGCTACCAGCCGCCGGGCCTGGTCCGCGCCCTGAAGAGCACCACGGACCTCAACGTGGTCAAGGTGCTGCACCTCGGTGCGGACACCCGCGCGGAGCGGTCCCTGATCGCGGCGTACGAGCGGGCGGGAACGGACCTCTTCCTGCTGGACGCGGTGGCCGGGGACGGCCGGATCGGCAGTACCGGGCAACCGGCGGACTGCGGGGCCGTCATCGAGATCGCGGACCGCCTCTCGCGACCCTTCCTGCTGGCCGGCGGCATCTCGGCCGACAACCGGGAGGACTACCGGGCAGTGGTGGACCACCCCCTGTTCCTGGGCATCGACGTGGACACGGCGGCCAGGGACCTCGACGGACGGCTGAGTACCGACCGGGTCACGGCCGTGCGGCGCGGCTGGGGAGTGACGGACGGCACGGGGGCGGCCAGGCCCTCTCTTTCGGATCACGTCGGATCAGCGCGCGGCGTCGGAGTGCGTGCATCGCAAGGCGGAGGAGGGAGTCCATGCGGAGCATCGGCGACCGACGACAACGCGGCGAGGTGCGTGCTCCGGCGTCGTGCGCCCGGCGTGATCCGAAAGAGAGGGCCTAAATGACGGGCGAGTTCATCGAGGCGCTGCTGGACGCCCGCCGACCGGTGATCATGGAGCTCAAGCGGCAGGACGCCGCAGGGCACGACCTGTTCGGTGACAGGTCGGCCGCCCGTTTGGTCGCCGACTACCAGGACGTCGGCGCACCCTGCCTGTCCGTGGTGACCGGGCGGTGGTTCGGCGGCACCCGGGACCTGTTGCACGAGGTCGTGGCAGCGACGGACCTGCCCGTGCTGCAGAAGGACTTCATCACCCGCCGGAGCCAACTGCACCAGGCCCGCGAGAGCGGCGCGTCCGCGATCCTGCTCACCGCCGCGCTGCTGCCGCGCGCCACCCTGGGCCAGCTGGTCGACCTCGGCCTGCGCCTGGGCCTGACGCCGTTCGTCGAGGTCACCACCGAGGAGGAGATCAGCCGCGTGCCACGCGCCGAGGAGTGCGTGGTCGCGGTGAACAACAAGGACATCGCCACCCGCGAACGCGGCGCGGGCGACCTCGGGCGAAGCTCGTCACTCCTGCCCGCAGTGCTGAGCAGCGGCACCCGGTGCCCGGTGAGTGCCGGGGCCGTCCGCTGCCCCGATGACGCCGCCCGCCTGCTCGGGGAGGGCTTCGCCGGTGTGCTCATCGGGACGGGCCTCCTGCGCGCCGCCAGCCTGCCGGAATGGCTGGACGGCCTCGACGCCCGCCTCGACGCCCGTCTTGGCGCCCGCCTCGACGCCGGCCTCGACGCCGGCCTCGAACCGGATCCACCCGTCCGCCGCCCGGCGGACCCCCCAACCACCGACCTCTGGAGGTAACGGCATGACCAGCGAAGCACCCGAGCAGTGGAAGGTCGTCGTCAACGACGAGGAGCAGTACTCGATCTGGTCCGCCGACCGCGAGTCGCCGGCGGGCTGGCACGAGATCGGTGTACGGGGTGCGAAGGACGAATGCCTCGCGCACATCGAACGCGTGTGGACCGACATGCGCCCGCGCAGCCTGCGCCTGCGGTCCGTCCCGGAGGACGGTGCGCAGTGAACCGGACGCTCGCACCGCACGGTGCGCGCCGGGTGACCGAGCCCATGCTCTCCACCACCCTGAACCTCCCCGGGTGCCAGGCCCGAGGCTGGGTCGTCGTCGACTCCATGGTCGACGGCCTGGCCATGGGCGGCACCAGAATGACCCGGACGGTGACCGAGCAGGAGCTGACCGGGCTCGCCAGGGCGATGACCCACAAGCTGGCGCTGGTCGGCCTGCCCATCGGTGGCGCCAAGGCCGGCATCGCACCCGATCCGGGTGCCACCGTCGAACGGCAGGCGGTGATGCGGGGGTTCGGCCGCGCCGCGGCCCCGCTGCTGCACGGCGGGGTGTACCTGGGCTGCGACCAGGGCACCACCTACGCCGACCGGCAGCTGGCCTTCGAGGCCGCCGGGTACGACGTCACCCGCCGGCCCGGCACCACCCGCCTCACCGTCGGCTGGGCCGAACTGTGGGACCGCATGGCCGACATCACCGGGTTCGGCGTGGCCGTCGCGGTGCTCGGCGCCCTACGGGCCTCCGGTGCGCGGACCCCGCAGCGCATCGCGATCCAGGGCTTCGGCACCGTCGGGCGCGCGGTGGCCGGTCACCTGGCCGCCCACGGCCACCGGGTGGTGGCCGTGGCCGACGTCCGGGGCACCATCGAGGACCACCGCGGACTGCCCGTCGCCGAACTCGCCGCGCTCACCAGCAGCGACGGCACGATCGACCGGAGCCGGCTGCCCGCCCGGGTCACGGTCCACGGGCCCGGGCAGGCGTGGCTGCACGTCGACGCCGACGTGCTGGTGCTGGCGGCATCCGCCGCCGCGGTCGACGAGGAGGCGGTACCGGCGGTCCGGGCCCGCCTGGTGGTCGAGGGCGGAAACCTGAGCTGCACCGCACCGGCCCGCCGGTTGCTGCGCGAGGCCGGCCACACCGTCCTGCCGGACGTGGTGGTCAACGTCGGCGGAGCGGCGGCGACCGGGTGCGTGCTCGCCGGGCTGGCCCCGTCCGACCTGCCGCTCCCGCACCTGTCCGAGTGGCTGCGCGAGTGGGTCTCCAGCAGGATCGCCAGGAACTGCGAGCTGGTGCAGGAGCTGAGCGCCTCGGGCAGCGCCGATCCGGTCGCGCAGCTCCTCGGTCAAGCGGGTCGCCGATAATCGGGTTGCCGCGGCGGCCGGGCGTACGGCAGGGTCCGCACCATGTCTGAACTGCGCGAACTGCCTGAACCGCACGAACCCGAGCGGCCCGAACCCGAGCGGCCCGAACCCGAACTGCGCCGCCTCAGCTCCGACGACTGGCCGCTCTGGCGCGAGCTGCGCCTGGCCGCGCTGACCGAGGCGCCGTACGCCTTCGGCTCGACCCTGGCCGACTGGCAGGGCGCCGGCGACCACGAGGCCCGCTGGCGCTCCCGGCTGGAGATCCCCGGCGCCCTGGACCTGGTGGCGGTGCTGGACGGCCGCCCGGTCGCGATGGCCAGCGGCGTGCCCGCCGACGAGGACGAGACCGCCGCCGAGCTGATCTCCCTGTGGGTCGGCCCGGCGGCGCGCGGCCGGGGCGTCGGGGACCGGCTGATCGGCGAGATCGCCCGCTGGGCCGCCGAGCAGGGGTACGCCACTCTCAAGCTGGCGGTGAACCCGGACAACGACGCCGCCATCGCCCTCTACCGCCGCAACGGCTTCGCCGACACCGACGAGCCCGGCGACCTGATGGCCGACGGCGAGCGGCGCGAGCTGGTCCTGGCGCGGAAGCCCTGACACCGGGGCCCCTACGTCCGGCTGGTCACCTTCGAACGGGCGTGGGACGGGAGGCCGTTGGCGAGGTCCTCGATCATCAGGCGCCAGGCGATGGCGTCCGCCGCGGTGCGCAGCTGGGCGCTGCGCGGGCGTCCGGCGTCGGCGTCCAGGCGGGCGTTGAGCCAGTCCGACCAGGCCCGGGCCAGGGCGCGGACCTCCCGGGTGCCGGCCTCGGTGGGGGAGAGCCGGTCGCCGTCGCGGGTGAGGTAGCCCTCGGCGGCCATCCGGTCGAAGACCGGCTCCAGCACCTCGGGCGGTACCCGCTTGCGGGTGGCGATGAGGTCCAGGGAGGCCTGGCCGACGGCCTTGGTGTGGCCGGCGACCTCCATCAGCGCCCAGGCCCCGGCCAGGTCGACCCGGGTGTCGGCGTCGTCGACGATCGTGCGGACGGTGTCGAGGTCCACGCCGCGGACGAGTTTGCCGACCGCGAACTCCAGGTGCGGGTCGGAGTCGCTGGTGGTCGGCTGGGCGAAGCCCTCGCCGATGTCGGTGGAGCCGGCCCGGGCGGTGTCCCGCAGCTGCACCTGCTTGAGGAAGAGCGCGACCACGAAGCCGACCAGGGCGACCGGCACCGTCCACAGGAACACGGTGTGCAGGGCGTCGGAGTAGCCCTGGACGATCGGCGCCGCCTGCGCGGCGGGCAGTCCGTGCAGGCCCTGCGGGCTCTCGGCGGCGCGGGCGATCAGCGCCGGGTCCGCGCCGGTGAGGCGGGCCGAGGCGGCCACGCCCTTGGCCAGTTCGGTCTTGAGGCTGTTGGCGTAGATGGTGCCGAACACGGCGGTGCCGAAGGAGCTGCCGATGGTGCGGAAGAAGGTCACCCCTGAGGTGGCGGTGCCGAGGTCCGCGTAGTCGACGGTGTTCTGCACGGCGATGGTGAGCACCTGCATGCTCAGCCCGATGCCGACGCCGAGGACGAACATGTAGAAGGAGGCGAGCGCGGTGCCCGTCCCGGGTTCGAGCCGGGAGAGCAGGTAGAGGCCGACGGCCATCACCAGGGTGCCGACGATCGGGAACAGCCGGTACTGCCCGGTCCTGCTGACGGCGGTGCCGCTGCCGATCGAGGCGAGCAGCAGCCCGATCACCATCGGGAGCATCCGTACGCCGGAGACGGTCGCGGAGTCGCCGTCGACGTACTGCAGGTAGGTCGGCAGGAAGGTCAGCGCGCCGAGCATCGCGAAGCCGACGATGAAGCTGAGCACCGAGCAGACCGCGAACACCGGGTTGCGGAACAGCCGCATCGGCAGCATCGGTTCGGCGGCCCTGGTCTCCGCCCAACAGAACAGGCCGAGGGCGACGGCGCCGCCGGCGAACAGGGCGATGATCACCCCGGAGCCCCAGGCGTACTCGTTGCCGCCCCAACTGGTCGCCAGGATCAGGGCGCTGGCGCCGACCGCGACCAGCGCGATCCCCAGGTAGTCGACGACCGGGCGCAGCGCCGAGCGCACCGAGGGAATCGTCCGGGCGGCCGCGGCCACCACCACGATCGCGATCGGCACGTTGACGTAGAACGCCCAGCGCCAGGACAGGTGGTCGGTGAACAGCCCGCCCAGCAGCGGCCCGATCACCGTCGCCACGCCGAACACCGCGCCGATCGCGCCCTGGTACTTGCCGCGCTCGCGCAGCGGGATGACGTCCGCGATCAGGGCCATGGCCGTCACCATCAGACCGCCCGCGCCGATGCCCTGGAGCGCCCGCCAGGCGATCAGCAGCGTCATGTTGGTCGCCAGGCCGCAGAAGAACGAGCCGGTGATGAAGACGATCGCCGAGACCTGGAACAGCAGCTTGCGCCCGTACAGGTCGCCGAACTTGCCGGCCAGCACGGTGGCCACCGTCTCGGCCAGCAGATAGGCCGTCACCACCCAGGACATGTGCGCGGCCCCGCCGAGGTCCGCGACGATGGTGGGCAGCGCGGTGCCGACGATGGTCTGGTCCAGGGCGGCCAGCAGCATGCCGAGCACGATGGTGGCGAAGACGACGTTCCGCTGCCGGATGTCCAGCACCGGCGGGGCGGACGGCGGGCTTTCGGTGGCGGCGCTCATTCCCTCAGCGTCCGGGGCGCGCGCGCCGGACGCGATCGGGCTCGGCCGTCCGGGTGAACGGGCCGCGCGGGCGGGCCAGCCCGCCTGGCGGTGGCGGGCGGCGGGGGCGCACGATGGCCGGACGGCGTGTGCCCGGTGCCCGCCTGGCTCTCTCGTCCGGTCGGCGACGTGCCCGCCGGACGTTCGGAAGGGGCGCCCATGACGGCCCAACCCTCGCGCAGGATCCCGGACGGCCCGCCGCCCAGTGCCTCCGCCGTCAGCGGGCGGGCCGCGGCGCGGCGCTGGCGGGCGCTCGCGGTCTGCCTGGTGGCCGGGTTCATGACGTTGTTGGACGTCAGCATCGTCAACGTCGCCCTGCCGACCGTCCGGGCCGGGCTGCACATGTCCGACAGCGGCCTGCAGTGGGTGCTGAGCGGCTACGCGCTCGCCTTCGGCCTGGTGCTCGTCCCGGCCGGGCGGCTGGGGGACGCGCGCAGCCGGCGGACCGTCTTCCTCACCGGGCTGGCCCTGTTCACGCTGGCCAGCGCGCTGGCCGGGGCGGCGCGCAACCAGGATTGGCTGGTGCTGGCCCGGCTGTTCCAGGGCGCGGCGGGCGGTGTGCTCGTCCCGCAGGTGTCCGGGTTCATCCAGGTCCTCTTCCAGGGCGCCGAGCGCGGCCGGGCCTTCGGCGCGCTCGGCGCGACCGTCGGTCTGTCCACCGCCGTCGGCCCGCTGCTCGGCGGGCTGCTGATCCACCTGTTCGGCCCGCACGACGGCTGGCGCTGGGTGTTCTACGTCAACCTGCCGATCGGCGTGGCCGCCCTTCCGCTGGCCTACCGGCTGCTTCCGGCGCCGCAGGCCGCCGCGCGGGCCGGGCACCGTGACTTCGACCCGGTCGGGATGCTGCTGCTCGGCTCCGGGACGGTCGCGGTGCTGCTGCCGTTCGTCCAGGAGCAGCAGTGGCACAGCGCGGCCCGCTGGCTGCTGCTGCCGCTGGCGGCGGTGCTGCTCGCGGCCTTCGTCGGCTGGGAGCGGTACTACGCGCGGCACCGGGAGCCGCTGGTGAGCATGGGGCTGTTCGCGGTCCGCCCGTACGCGGCGGGGGTGACGCTGTCGCTGGTGTACTTCGCCGGGTTCACCGCGATCTTCTTCATCTTCACGCTGTACCTGCAGACGGGCCTGCACTACTCGGCGCTCGCGGCGGGTGTGGCGGTCACGCCGTTCGCGCTCGGCTCGGCCGTGGCCGCGGCGGTGGGCGGACGGCTGGTCGGGCGGCTGGGGCGGCGGCTGGTGCTGGCCGGGCTGCTGCTGGTGCTGCTCGGCCTGCTGACCTCGGCGCTGGCGGTACAGCAGTGGCCGGGACAGTCGGTGGCCTGGGCGACGGCCCTGCCGCTGCTGGTCGCCGGGGTGGGCAGCGGGCTGGTGATCTCCCCGAACCAGACGCTGACCCTCCAGCAGGTGCCGGTCGCCCGCGCAGGCAGCGCGGGCGGTGTGCTGCAGACCGCGCAGCGGGTCGGCTCGGCGGTGGGCATCGCGGTCGTCGGCTCGGTGTTCTTCGCCCACGCCCAGGGCCCGCGCCCGGACTGGGCGTGGGCCTTCCAACTGGGCGTGGCCGTCGCGGCGGGCCTGGTGCTGGCGGCGCTGCTGGTCGCGGTGGCGGACGTGGCGGCGGGCTGGCACGGCGATTAGGAATCCGGGGTCGGTCAGTGGTCGCGCCGGTGGACCACCGCCACGGCGACCGCCACCGAGGCGAGCGCCCAGGCCGCGTAGGTGGCCCAGGATCCGGCGACGGTGGCGGGGTGCGCCACCGGGAGCGTGTGCGTCAGGTCGACCTGGGACAGTCGCCGCCAGGCCTGCAGCGGCATGGCGTGCAGGAGGTCGGCCGACCAGCGGTAGCGCTCGTTGAAGAACGCGGGCAGGAAGAACAGCACCAGGACGGTGGACACCACGGCGCCGGCGGTGTGCCGGATCAGCGCGCCGAGGGCGAACCCGGCCAGTGCGCAGACCGGGGCGAACAGCGCGGCGGCCGCGACGAAGCGCAGCGCGGCCGGGTGGGCGAGGGACAGGCCGATGTGCGTGTCGGCGAGGACGGCCTGGCAGGCGACGAAGGAGACGCCCGCGGTGAGGACGCCGTAGCCGAGCATGACCACGGTCAGCACGCAGGCCTTGGCGGTGATCACCGCCCGGCGGTCCGGGACGGCCACCAGCGTGGTGCGGATCAGCCCGCTCGCGTACTCGCCGACCACGGCGAGCGCGCCGACGCTGCCCGCGACGATCATCACGACGTCGGCCGCGATGACGGTGAAGGAGTCGCCGAGCGCGACCTGCAGCATGGTGGTCGGATCGCCCTCGCCGACGGTGTAGTGGTCGTAGGTGTACCGGGCCGACTTGAGGTTGGCGGCGATGACGAACAGGGCGCTCAGGCCCAGGACCCAGGCGGTCGAGCGCAGCGACCAGAGCTTGATCCACTCGGCGGCGAGCAGGTCACGCAAGCGGGTGCGCGGGGCGGCGCCGATACCGGTCGAGGGCGTGGCGGTGGTGAGGGTCGGGGTGGTCATCGGGGCTCTCCGGCGAGGTATTCGACGCTGTCGGCGGTCAGTTCCATGAACGCCTCCTCCAGGGAGGCGTTGCGGGTGGTCAGGGAGTTCAGCAACAGGCGGTGTTCCAGGGCGAGTTCGCCGATCCGGGTGGCGTCGAGACCGGTCACGGCCAGCGCGCCGTCCGGGCCGGGCCGGACGGTGGCGCCCGCCGCGGTCAACACGGCCGCCAGCCGGTCGGGTTCGGCCGCCCGGACGGTGACGTCGGTGTGGCCGGCCCGGGCGGCGAACTCGGTGAGGCTCTCGTCGGCGATCAGCCGGCCCCGGCCGACCACCACCAGCCGGTCGGCGGTGTGCTCCATCTCGGCCATCATGTGGCTGGAGACGAAGACCGTCCTCCCCTCGGCGGCGAGGCGGCGGAACAGCCCGCGCACCCACAGCACGCCCTCCGGATCGAGCCCGTTGAGCGGCTCGTCGAACAGCAGCACCGGCGGGTCGCCCAGCAGCGCGCCGGCGATGCCGAGCCGCTGCCGCATCCCGAGCGAGTACCCGCGGATCCGGCGCCCGGCGGCCTTGGTGAGCCCGACCTCGTGCAGCACCTCCTCGACCCGCGCGGCCGGGATCGCGTTGCTGCGGGCCAGCGCCCGCAGATGGGCCGCGCCGCTGCGCCCGCCGTGGACGTCGCCCGCGTCGAGCAGCGCGCCGACGTCGCGCAGGCCGCGCGACCGGGCCCGGAACGGGCGGCCGTCGACGGTGGCGGTGCCGCCGGTCGGGTCGTTGAGGCCGAGGATCAGCCGCAGGGTGGTGGACTTGCCCGCGCCGTTCGGGCCCAGGAAGCCAGTGACATGGCCGGGCCGGACGGTGAAGGTGAGGCGGTCGACGGCGGTGGTGCGGCCGAAGCGCTTGGTCAGCTCGGTGACTTCGATCATGGGCTCAACGGTGCCTGGCAGGGCCCGGCCACCGCATCGGACCGGCGCTGACACCCCGCGCCCCGGCTGCCACCTCCGGTCGTACAACCACGGTCCGATGACGGGACCCGGGCCCGTCGTTACGATCTTCACATGTCTGCGACGCCCTCTCCGCCGCTGTTCCGGCGCGTCCCGCCCGAGGTCTGGGTCGGGGCCGCCTGGTGCGTGGCCGCCGCCTACCCCGCCGTCCTGCTCGGCGGCGCCGCCCGCCAGCACCACGGCGCCGCCGCGCACGGCGGGCTGGCGTTCACCCTGGCCACCACGGCGGTGGCCTTCGTCGGCGCCGCGCTGGTGCGCCGGTTGCCGGTGCTCTCGATCGTCCTGCTGCTCGTCGCCGCCTTCACCGAGACCGACGGCTGGGCCGCGAACACCCAGGTGCCTCCGGCCGCGCTGCTGGCCGTGGACGTCGCGCTCTGCCTGATCACCGCCACCCGGCCGCGCCGCAGCTCCCGGGCCGCGTTCGCGCTGGTGATGGTCTTCCTGGTGCTGCACATCGGCCTGGTGCATGGCAACACCGTCGGCATCTTCACCGGCACCCACATCGGCTCCGCCGACGGCGCCGCGCTGCTCGCCCTGATCGCCTGGCTGGTCGGCCGCTCGATGCGCGAGAACCGCGAGCACGCCCGGGCGTTGAGCACCCGGGCGGCGGCCGAGGCGGTCACCGCCGAACGACTGCGGATCGCCCGCGAGATGCACGACACCGTCGCCCACAGCATCGGCATCGTCGCCCTGCAGGCCGGCGCCGCCCGCCGGGTCATCGACACCCGGCCCGACCGGGCCCGGGAGGCGCTGGCCGAGATCGAGAACGCCGGACGGGAGACCCTGGCCGGGCTGCGCCGGATGCTGGTCGCGCTGCGCCGGGCCGACGGCGAGGCGTCCGCGATCGTCCCGCAGGGCCTGGCCGACCTCGACCGGCTGGCCGCCGCGACCACCGCCGCCGGCGTCCGGGTCGAGGTCCGGCGGCAGGGCGACCAGGGCCCGCTGCCACCGGAGGTCGACCTCTCGGTCTTCCGTGTCATCCAGGAGTCCGTCACCAACGTGGTGCGGCACGCGGACACCCGCTCCTGCCTGGTCCGGGTCGACCGCCGGACGGCGGGCGAGGTGTCCGTGGAGATCACCGACCGGGGCCGGGGCCGGGGCGGCGAGCCGGGCGGCGGCTTCGGCCTGGCCGGGCTGCGCGAGCGGGTCGCCCTGCTGCACGGCGAGTTCGACGCCGGGCCGCGCCCCGAGGGCGGCTTCCGGGTCACCGCCCGGCTGCCGCTCGCCGTGGAGGTGGGCGCGTGATCCGCGTCCTGCTGGTCGACGACCAGCCGCTGGTCCGGGCCGCGCTGGAGATGGTCATCACGGAGACCACCGACGCCGAGGTGGTCGGCGAGGCCGGCACCGGCGCCGAGGCCGTCCGGCTGGCCGGGGAACTGCGGCCCGACGTGGTCGTGATGGACCTGCGGATGCCCGGCATGGACGGCATCGAGGCCACCCGCCTGATCACCGGCGGCGGCGGGCCGGCCAGGGTGGTCGTGCTCACCACCTTCGACGACGACGACCACGTGTACGCGGCGCTGCACGCCGGGGCGTCCGGCTTCCTGGTCAAGGACATGGCCTTGGACGACATCCTGGCCGCCGTCCGGGTGGTCGCGGCCGGGGACGCCCTGATCGCGCCGAGCGTCACCCGTCGGCTGATCTCCTCCTTCGCGGAACAGCGGCCGGCCCGGGTGCCGGCCGCCGCACCGGGGCAGAGCCCGGCCGCCCGGCGGCTCGACGCGATCACCGACCGCGAGCGGGAGATCCTCACCCTGGTCGGCCGGGGCCTGTCCAACACCGAGATCGCCGCCGAACTGGTCCTCAGCATCGCCACCGTGAAGACCTACATGACCCGGCTGCTCGCCAAACTCGACGCCCGCGACCGGGTCCACCTCGTCATCCTGGCCTACGAGGCGGGCCTGGTCTCCGTCACGGGCTGAGGAGGTTCAGCGCTTGATCGCCACGCCCGCGTACATCGCGATGTCCTGGTCGCGGATCGGCGCGGCGTCGGCGTCCGGGCGCCAGTGGTGGACCAGGGTGACGCCGGGGTCGAGGAGTTCGTAGCCGTCGAAGAAGGCCGTGGTCTCCGCCTGGTCCCGGATCTGCAGCGGGATGCCGCGTGCGTTGTACTCCCGGCCGACGCCGCCCACGCCCACCGGGTCGGTGTCGCCGGTGAACACGGTCAGGGCGAGGAAGCTGCCCGGTGCGAGGGCGTCCATGAAGCGGCGCACGATGCCCTGCGGGTCGTCGTGGTCGAGCACGAAGTGGACGATGGCGATCAGCGACAGCGCCACCGGCTGGGACAGGTCCAGGACTTCGCGCAGCCGGGGGTTCCGGATGATCGACTCCGGGTCGCGGAAGTCGGCGTCCACGTAACAGGTGCGGCCCTCGGCCGTGCTGGACATCAGGGCCCGCGCGTGGGTGAGCACGATCGGGTCGTTGTCGACGTAGGCGACCCGGGCGTCCGGGGCGATCCGCTGGGCGATCTCGTGCACGTTGGGCGAGGTCGGGATGCCGGTGCCGACGTCCAGGAACTGCCGGACGCCGTGCTCCTCGGCGAGGTGGCGGACGGCGCGCTGCATGAACTCCCGGGTGGTGCGCATCGAGATCGGCAGCGAGGGCCAGGCCTGCACCGAGGCGTGCGCGGCGACGCGGTCCGCCTCGAAGTTGGTCTTGCCGCCGATGAGGTAGTCGTAGACCCGCGCCGAGTGCGGTACGTCCATCCGCAGATCCACCGAGGGGTACTCCTCCTGCGGACCGCGCTGCGCCCGGACCTCGTTCGACATGCTCGTCCTCCCGTTGCTGGGGTGCCGTCACCGGCCGCCACGGTGGCGGGCCATGGTGCGCATGGTAACGGTGTTCCGGGACGACGAGATGACGATCACTCAGCCTCCGGGTCGCCCCGCCGGGCTGCCGGCAGGGCGACCCGGCCGACTACTGGGGCTGGGCCGTCGGGTTGTCGGCGGTGAGGGCGCCGGCCTGCCCCGGGAGGACCGGGTGCTTCCCGTACGATCCGCCGGCGGCGGCGAGTTCACGCGCCGCGCCCGTCCAGGCGGCGCCGAAGGCCCAGGTCGAGAACCACTCGCAGAGGTACAGCGGCCGGACGGCCCAGTTCGAACCGATGCCGGTCACCCCGGCGACGACGGCGAGCAGCAGGAGGACCAGGATCAGCACCCCGGCCGCCAGGTACGCCCAGCCGACCCGGGACGGCTGGGCCGAACTCGGGTTCCGGAAGGAGAAGAGGCAGAACATCGCCAGCACGAACAGCAGCAGGCTCGCGAAGACGAGGTGCAGCACGCCGACCGTGGCCTGGAACGTCGTCGCGTCCCGGGGTGCGGTCGGGCACAGGGCGACCCCGAGCGCGAACACGCCGGCGGCGGTGCTCCAGCGGTCGTCGCGGCGGTCGAAGCGGTAGCAGATCAGGAACACCCCGAGCGCGCACAGGCCGCCCACGAAGAGGTTCCGGGTGCTGGTGTAGTACGAGCCGCTCATCGAGGCCGGCCAGAAGCCCGCCGTGCTCTGGCCTCGGAACTCGGCGAACAGCCAGTTCCCCAGCGGCAGCGCGAGCGGCAGCACTATGCCGATCAAGCCGACGCCGAGCCGTAGGAATGTGATGGTCCGTTCGTCCTGGTTGGTGTGGGTGCCTCCCCGGGCGGCGACCTCGTCGCGCCCCCGGGCTTCCGCCGTCCGTCCGTCGTGAGTCACGGACGCCTCCTTGCCCTCCGTGCAGTGACCAGCTGTCACCTGGTGTACCCGCCTCGCCGCCCGCCGCACCCCGGGTGACCGGGCGGTTTCGCGAAGTGTCACGCGATGGGCGGCGGGGCCGGAAGGGGAGTCAACCGGTGGGGCTGGCGGCCCTGGAGATGAGGGAGTCGAGCAGGGCCGCGCCGCGCTCGGCGTCGTCCACGCTGACGGCGAACTCGCCGCCGCGCCGGGTGCGGACCACCAGGCAGACCCCTCGGCGCAGCATCACCGTGGTGCCGAGCCCGTTGATGCGGTAGCCCCAGCCGCCGGCCTGGGCGGGGGTGCGGGTCTCGGCGCGGGCCGATTCGAGGTCGGCGGGGGACCAGCGCCGGCTGGGCCAACCGAAGGGGCCGAAGCCGACGGACAGGCCCCGGTCGGTCACCCGGGCCTGCACCGAGGAGCAGGCGAGCACGAGGACGGAGGTGGAGGCGAACGGCACGATCAGCGACCAGTTGAGCGCGATCAGCCCGCTGGCCGGGGCCAGCACGCCGCCCACCGCGCCCAGCCCGAGGACGGCGGCGGCCAGCTGCAGCCAGGGGTTGACGGCCCGGGAGAGCCAGACCAGCTGCTCGCCCGGGGCGGCCGCCGGCACCGTCGCCCCCGTCGCCGGGCGTGCCCCGGCCGGGGAGGCCTGGTGCGGGCGGGTGGCCAGCCAGGTCAGCAGGCCGGCCAGGCCCGCCGCCGCGATGATGAGGACCACCTCGACGCCCATCGGCGCGGCGTCCTGCCAGCGGGCGCGGTCCAGGTTGGCGTGCACGATGGAGGTCTGCGCCCCGGTCAGGAGCACGCCGCCGGTGGCCAGTGTCACCCCGGTGGCGCCGCGCGAGCGGGCGGGCCAGAAGCGGAAGGCGGCGGCGGTGGCCAGCACCAGCACCAGCCAGGTGGCCGCCGGGAACAGTGCGGCGGCCGTCAGCGACATGGCACCGTCCGGGTTCCGCCCGCTCCAGTGGGTGGCGAGCCGGTCCGGCAACCGGGAGCGCGCGGCCCACGGCAGCGCGATCAGCAGTCCCAGCACGCCGGCCGACCAGGCCGCCGCACCCCAGACCGCGCCGCGCTGCGGCCCGTTCCCCCGCCGCGCGTTCTCCCGACGCCCCTTCCCCTGACGCCCGTTCGTCCTGGGCCCCTCGTCCGTCACGACATCCCCCTGATCATGTCCACGAGATCGTTCGCGCTGTAGCCGGCCCGGGCCGCGTCTGCGACCAACTGCCGGACCCGCTCGGTGAGTTCGGAGCGGGTGTCGGCCTCCGCCGCGACGGTGATGCCGCGGCCCCGGCGGAACTCCAGCACGCCCTCGTCCCGCAGCGTGCGCAGCCCGCGCAGGATGGTGTTGGTGTTCACCCCCAGCGCCCGGGAGAGCTCCCGGGCCGGGGGCAGCCTGTCCCCGGGCGTGCACTCGCCCTCGGCGATGGCCCGCCGGATCGCGCCCGCGACCTGCTCGTGCAGGGGGCGGGCGTCGCCGGTGTCCAGCTTCAGCAACATGGTGCTATTGACGATAGCACCATCCGGATCATCCGGCGTCTGCGCGCAGGAGGGGGCGAAGCCAGGCCCTGGCCGTCCCCTCGCGCGCCCCGGCGCCCGGGCGGAGCATGGACACCGAGGAGGTGGCGGCGCGGCGGTGAGCGGACGACTGCGGGTGTTCCTGGGGGCGGCGCCGGGGGTCGGCAAGACGTACGCCATGCTCGCCGAGGGCCGCCGGCTGCGCGACGAGGAGGGCCTGGACGTCGTCGTCGGACTGGTCGAGACCTACGGCCGCCGGGGCACCGAGCAGCAGCTCGGCGACCTGCCCGTCCTGCCCCGCCGGACGGTCGGCCACCGCGGCACCACGTTCACCGAACTCGACGTCCACGCCCTGCTCGCCCGCCGCCCCCAACTCGCGCTCGTCGACGAACTCGCCCACACCAACGCCCCCGGCAGCAGCCACGACAAGCGCTGGCAGGACGTCCGCGAACTCCTCGACGCCGACATCGACGTGGCCACCACCGTCAACATCCAGCACCTGGAGAGCCTCAACGACGTCGTCGAACAGATCACCGGCGTCGCCCAGCGCGAGCGGATCCCCGACGAGGTGGTCCGCGCCGCCGACCGGATCGAACTCGTCGACCTCAGCCCGCAGGCCCTGCGCACCCGGATGGCCCAGGGCGCCATCTACCCGACCGACCGGATCGACGTCGCCCTCGACCACTACTTCCGGGCCGGCAACCTCGGCGCGCTGCGCGAACTCGCCCTGCTCTGGCTGGCCGACCGGGTCGAGGAGGAACTCGCCGACTACCGCGCCCGGCACGGCATCCGGGCGCCCTGGGAGACCAAGGAACGCATCGTCGTCGCCCTCAACGGGGCCCCGCAGGGCGAGCACCTGATCCGCCGCGGCGCCCGCATCGCCGCCCGGGTGCACGGCGACCTGATCGGCGTGCACGTCCGGCTCGACGACGGCACCGCCGTCCGCGAGCCGCCCACGCTCGCCGGGCAGCGCGCGCTGCTGCACGAACTCCACGGCGGCTACGTCGAGGTGAGCGGCGGCGACGCCGCCCGCGCCCTGGTGGACTTCGCCCGCACCGAGAGCGCCACCCAGATCCTGCTCGGCCCGACCAGCCGCAGCCGCCTGCGCGAACTGGTGTCCGGTTCGGTGATCAACCGCGTCATCCGGCTGGCCGGACCGATCGACGTCCGGGTCGTGCCCCCGCCCGAACCCGGGCTGCTGGCCGTTCCGCCCGCGCCCCGGCGCCGGCGCCCGGCCGCCGTCCCGGCACGCCGCCGACGCCTCGCCTGGCTGACCGGGCCGGCCGGGACGGCAGCCCTCGTCTGGGCGCTCTCCCCGCTGCGCGACGCGCTCGCACTACCCGGCGCCCTGCTCTGCCTGCTGCTCGCCGTCGCCGCCACCGCCCGGCTCGGCGGCCTGCTGCCCGCCGCCGGCAGCACCGCCGTCGGGCTGCTCGCCGCCGACTACTTCTTCACCCGGCCCTGGCACAGCCTCGCCGTCGCCCGCGGCGCCGACCTCGCGGCACTGCTGCTCTTCCTCGCCGTCGCCGGGATCATCGCCCACCTCATCAACGGCCTCGCCCGCCGGTCCCAGCAGGCCGACCGGGCCCGCGCGGAGGCGGCCGTGCTGGCCCGGCTGGCCGGCGACACGGTCGACGGCGGGGCCCGGGCACTGCCCGACCTGGTCGCCGACCTGCGCCAGGTGTTCGGCCTGGAGGGCTCCGTCGTCCTGGTCCGCTCCGGTCCGCTCTGGCGCCCGGTCGCCGCCTCCGGCGCCACCCTCCCGCAGCGCCCCGACGAGGCCTCACTCGCCGTCGACCTCGGCGCGGACACCGTCCTGGCGCTGCGCGGACCGGCGCTCACCGAGGAGGACACCCGGCTGCTGGGCCCCTACGTCACCCAGCTGCGGCTGGCCCGGGAGCGCGAGCGGCTGGCCGTCCAGGCCGCGGCGGCCGAGACCCTCGCCCACGCCGACGCCCTGCACACCGCGCTGCTGGAGGCCGCCGGGCAGGACCTGCACGCGCCGCTCGCGGCGCTGCGCCGCGAGGCCGCCGCCCTGCCGGGGCCGCCGGGGCGGCGGATCGCCGCCGAGACGCGCCGGATGGAACGCCTGGTCGCCGACCTGCTGGACCTCAGCCGGCTGCGGGCCGGCGAGAAGCCGGTGCTGCTGCGCCCCACCGCCCTCGCCCCGGTGCTCGCCGCCGCCCTCGCCGACCTGCCCGGCGAGCAGGGCGGCGTGCGGCTCACCCTCGCGGACGGCCTGCCGCCCGTGCTCGCCGACGCGGGCCTGCTGGAACGCGCCCTCGCGGACGTCCTCACGGCGGCCGCCCGGCCCGCCCTGGTCGACGCGGGCGCGGTGGCCGGGCGGGTCCACCTCCGGGTGACGGCCCCCGGCCCGGCCGCCGAGGGCACCGGCCTCATCGTGGCACGCGGCTTCGTCGAGGCGATGAACGGCGAACTGACCGCCGAACCCGCCCCCGGCGGCGGCACCGCCTACACCTTCGACCTCGCCCGCGCCCCGGGTGCGCCCCAGCGCTAGGGTCGGTAGCCCTCGGTCAGGCCGAACTCCCGGAGTGGCGCGCCGACTTCGGTCGACTCCGCCCGGTGCGGCCATCGCCGGCGCCGGAACTCCGGGCCGGGCAGGTCCGGCTCGGCCGGACGGGTGACGGTGGGTGCCGGTGGCCGGTCCGCGTATGGAGTGCGTTGGGAAGGCGGCCCCGGGCGTCAGGAAGGCGTCAAGGACGGGCGGCGGGCGGCGGGCGCGGCGGTTGGGTGGAGGGCGACGGACCAGGCAGGCAACGACGACGCGAGGACGGATCATGCACGGCAACGGACGGCACGAGGGCAGTGGCGGCGGCAGGGTGGTGGTCGGGGTCAGCGGATCGCTGGGCAGCCTCGCCGCCCTGCACCGCGGCGTGGCGGAAGCCCGCCACCGCGGCGCCGAACTCGTGCCGGTGCTGGCCTGGGAGCCGCCCGGCGGTGAGTTCGGATACCGCCGGTCGCCGTGCCCGCCGCTGCTCGCCGCGGTGCGCGAGGCGGCCGAGCGGCGGCTGCTGGACGCCCTCGACGCGGCGTTCGGCGGCGCCGACCCGGGCGTGCCGTTGCGCCCGCTGGTGATCCGGGGGGAGACCGGGCCCGCCCTCGTCCAGGCCGCCGACCGGCCGGAGGACCTGCTGGTCCTCGGCCAGAGCGGCGGACTGCTGCGCCGCCGGCTGCGGGGCTCGGTGCCGGCGTACTGCGCGCGGAAGGCGGGCTGCCCGGTGCTGACCGTCCCGGTGCCCGGGCTGCTGCACGAGCTGGAGGCCATGAACCGGCGCACCCGGTGGCACCTTCCGGTCGGCGAGATGTCCGAACTCCTCTTCGTGAAGGGTTAGTTCGCGGTGCGGATGTACGCGGCCCGGCCCGGCGGGCGGCACTACCACCCGGTGCTGGAGCGGCTGTCCGCCCCGACCTCGGGCACGGTGGCCCTGCTCGCCGGTGGCGCCCTGGCGCTGGGCCTCGGCGGGCTCGGCGAACTGCACTCCGGCTGGCTCGCCCACGTCGCCTACCTCGCGCTGTGCGGAATCGTCGGCGGCTTCTCCCGGCCCCGGGCGGCGCCGCTGATCGGACTGGCGGCCTGGCTCTGCTGCAACGCCTTCGCCGAGCACCGGTACGGCGAACTGGGCTGGTCCGGGCCGTGGCCGGAGGGCGGGCACCTCGCGATGTTCGCCGCCACCGCCCTGCTGGTGGCCCTGCCCACCACCCTGCCGCGCCGGACGGTCCGGGTGGCGCGGCTGCGCCTCGACACTCCCGTCTGAGGCCCCGAGACGGCCCGTCACCGGCCTTCGGGCCGGCCGGCGGGCTACGCCGAACCCCGGGCTCCGGCCGGTACTCCGGAGCCCTCGGCAACCGGTGGAACACAGGTAGGCGGCGCGCGGCGCCGTGGCGGCGGAGCGGTCGCCGTTCGGACAGCGGTCCCGTCGATCCGGTCGGGCACCGCCGCGACCGCACCACCGCCGCGCGCCGCGCGCCCCGTCCGCCTCCCACCCCGGGCCCCCGCCGCCCGGCCGCCCGCCCCGGTGGGCGCTACGCTGAGACGACCAGATCGGTCCTCGCGGCCCCCGCTGCGCACCTAAGGGGATGGGACCAGTGTCGGCCTCCCCGACCAGCCCCCCAACCGGCGTTCCGACCGGTTCCGGCGCGGGTGAGAAGGGCCTGAAGAGCGGCGCCCTGGGCCTGCTCTCCTCGGTGTGCATCGGCCTCGCCTCCACCGCCCCCGCCTACAGCCTGGCCGCGACGCTCGGCATCGTCGTGGTCGGCGTCGGCCTCCAGGCGCCGATCGTCACCGTCCTGGCGTTCATCCCGATGCTGCTGATCGCCTACGCCTACAAGGAGCTCAACGCCGCCGACCCGGACTGCGGCACCACCTTCACCTGGGCCGCCCGCGCGTTCGGCCCGCGCACCGGCTGGATGGGCGGCTGGGGCATCGTCGTCGCCGACGTCATCGTGATGGCCAACCTGGCGCAGATCGCCGGGGTGTACGGCTTCCGGCTGGTCGGCCTGGACTCGCTCGCGGCCAGCCGGGTGTGGACGACCACGGCGGGGGTGGTGTGGATCGTCCTGATGACGGCCATCTGCTACGTCGGCATCGAGCTGTCCGCCGCCCTGCAGCGGTGGCTGCTGGCCGTCGAGGTGGTGGTGCTGGTCCTCTTCTCGGTCACCGCGCTCGTCACGGCGTACAGCTCCGGCGCGCCCGCGACCGCCATCCCGGTCGACGCCTCCTGGTTCAACCCGTTCAACGTGCCCTCGACCTCTGCCTTCACCGCCGGGATGCTCGCCGCGGTCTTCATCTACTGGGGCTGGGACACCGCGGTGTCCGTCAACGAGGAGACCGCCGACTCCGCGCGCACCCCCGGCCGCGCGGCGGTCATCTCCACCGTGCTGCTGCTCTTCATCTACGCCCTGGTCGCCACCTCGGCGCAGTCCTTCGCCGGGGTCGGTGCCGACGGCATCGGGCTCGGCAACCCGCAGCACTCGGGGGACGTGCTGTCCGGCCTCGGCGACGCGGTGTTCGGCACCTCCGGCTTCGGCGCGGTGCTCAGCCGGCTGCTGATCCTGATGGTGCTGACCTCGGCCGCGGCCTCCACCCAGACGACGATCCTGCCCACGGCCCGCACCACCTTCTCGATGGCCAGCCACCGGGCCATCCCCAGCGGCTTCGCCCGGGTGCACCCGCGCCACCGGACCCCGACCTGGTCGACGGTCGCCATGGGCCTGGCGTCGATCGGCTTCTACGTGCTGCTCACCGCGATCAGCGGCAACGTGCTGGCCGACTCGATCGCCTCGGTCGGCCTCGGCATCGCCTTCTACTACGGTCTGACCGGCTTCGCCTGCGTCTGGTACTACCGCCGGGCGCTCACCCGCAGCGTCCGGGACTTCGTGGGCAAGGGCGTGCTTCCGCTGGCCGGCGGCCTGATGCTGCTGTACTTCTTCGCCTACGGCGCCTTCGACGTCTACGCCGACCCGGACTACGGCGCCACCTCGATCGACCTGCCGGTGATCGGCCGGGTCGGCGGGGTGACGGTGATCGGCCTGGGCGCACTGCTGCTCGGAGCGGTGTTGATGCTGGCGCAGCGGGTGCTGCAGGGGTCCTGGTTCCGCCACCCGGACGTCCCGGTGAGCGCCGCCGACCCGGCCGCCGCGCCCTGAGCCGGGCGACGGCCCCGAATCGGCCGGTTCTGACGCCTCCTTGACGCACGGCCACGTGTAAAGGGTGGGCAAAGCAGGCATATAGTTCCGGCAAATGACCGTTGCGGGAGGGGCCGGTATGGAGGCGACGCTGGAACCGGACTGGCGCACGCTCGGCGTCCTGGGCGCGGCCCGGGCCGCGCGCGGCGGCGGCGACGGCCGACTGGGGACGGAACACCTGCTGGCCGCCGTCGCCGGGACGAAGGGCCCCGCCGGCGAGGCCCTGGCGGCCGCCGGGGCGACCGCGACCGCCCTGCTCGCCGCGCTGCGCGACCGCCAGGGCGGCAACGGCGCGGCGCGCTGGAGCTCGGACGACGAGGCCGGCGCGAGCGTGCCCGCCCGGGACGCGCTCGGCCCGACCGGGGACCGCGGCCTGCTGCTCAGCGGCGCCGCCGCCCGCGCCCTGACCGGCGCGATGGACCGGGCCCGGCAGGGCGGCGAGCGGAAGTTCACCGCCGAACACCTGCTGCGCGCCCTGCTCGCCGACCGGCACGCCCGGGCCGTCGAACTGCTGCACGCGGCCGGCGCCGCACCCCGGGCGGTCCGCGACCGCCTGGACGCCGACGACCCGGAGGCCCCCGACACCGCCCCTGACGGCCCCGGCGCTCCCGCCGACGGCCTCGACCCGCTGCTGCGCCCCACCCGGGACGCGCTGCTCGGCCGCCGCCCGTACCCGCTCCCGCGCTGGAAGCGGCTGCTGGGGCGGGGCTCCGCCAAAGCGAACATCGCCACCACACCGATGGCCTGGGTCCGGCTGGAGACCGACGAGCAGGCGCAGCGCCTCGGCCGCCGCGCGCCGGGCACCGAGCACGTCCTGCTGGCCGTCCTGGCCGTCCACGAAATCGCCTGCCGGCACCCGCAGTTGGCCGGCGGGGGCGGCGCCGACCCGGCCGAGCGGCACGCGGGCGGCGTGCTGTTGGCCCGACTCGGCCTCGACTACGCCCGGGCCCATACCGCGCTGACCGTCGGCCAGGTGCGGCTCCCGGCCGACCCACGCGCCGTGGACGCCTACCTGGACGGCGCCCCCGCCGGACAGGGCACCGGGCCGCTGGTCCGTACCCTGCTGGAGGAGGACACCCGGGCCCGCCGCCTGGCGGACACCCTGTGCACCGACCCCGACGGCCTCCAGCGCGCGCTCGCCGCAGTCCTGCCGGACAGGCCCTCGGACACGCCCTAGAACGATCGGACCGAGGAGAGGAGCACCACCTGCGCGGCACCATCGGCGCGGAGCCTCAGCGGACGGCGAGTGCCAGGGTGATCGAGGTCAGCACCATCAGCAGCCCGAGCGCCACGAAGGCGTACTCCAGCGGCCTGCGCTCGCGGCCGTCCACCAGGACCTGCCGGGGATCGGCCGGGTCGTAGCGGACCGGCACGTGGCCGCCGTCCGGCAGCGGGTGGCGCGGGGTGGACGGGACGGGGGAGAAGACCTCCACCACCCGGCCGTCCGCGGTCTCGAACTGCAGCAGCGGGCGCGGCGGAAGCGCGCGGTCCTCAGGCGTGGGGACGCGGGCGCGCACCAGCGCCAGGGCCGGGACGCCGACCCGGCGCAGCCGTCGCAGCTCGCGCAGCCCGACGACCCCGGCGAGGTAGGCGACCACGCCGCCCAGCGCACCGAACACCACCACGGCGAACCCGGCCGTACCGCCCACCGTGCCTCCTTGCCCGCATCGCCCCCGGAATCCCAGTATCGCCGACCGCAGGCGGTCTTGACGCCCGGAATGGTCCAGTCCATTGTGGGGGCCCGGCCTGTTCCTTCCCCCCACCCCGTAGGAGCACCGTCCGTGACCTCCCCCACCTCCGCCCGCCGTACCCTCGCCGTCGGCGCCGCGCTGACCGCACTCGCCCTCGGCTGCGCGCCCTCCGCCGTCGCCGATCCGACGGCGGCCGCCGTCGTCAAGGTCACCACCACCAAGCAGCTCCAGGCGGCGCTCGCGGCCGCCGTGCCCGGCCAGACCATCCAACTCGCGGACGGCACCTACACCGGCAACTTCAAGGCCACCGCGCCCGGCACCGCCGCCGCCCGGATCACCCTCAGCGGCTCGGCCAAGGCCGTGCTCACCACCCCGACCGGCGGCGGCTACGGCCTCTACCTCAACGGTGCGAGCTACTGGACCGTCCAGGGCCTGACCGTCACCGGCGCCCAGAAGGGCATCATGACGGACGCCGCGAACTACGTGGTGATCGACGGTGTGACGGTCCATCACACCACCATGGAGGGCGTGCACTTCCGCAACTCCAGCGCGCACGGCACGCTGCGCAACTCGCGCATCCACGACACCGGCCTGAACCGGGACGGCATGGGCGAGGGCGTCTACGTCGGCACCGCCAACACCCTCGCCGACCGCAGCGACTACGTGCGGATCATCGGCAACACCTTCGGCCCGAACATCGGCGCCGAGAACGTCGACCTCAAGGAGGGCACCACCGGCGGCCTGGTCTCCGGCAACTCCTTCGACGGCGACGGCCTCACCGGCCGCAACTACGACGACTCCTGGGTCGACGTGAAGGGCAACGGCTACGTCGTCGAGAACAACACCGGCGTGCGCACCACCGACGACGGCTTCCAGACCCACAGCGTCCAACCCGGCTGGGGCTGCGGCACGGTGTTCCGGGGCAACCGCTCCGACCTCACCGGCGCCACCGGGCCGGACCGGTACGCGATCGACGTGACCGACTACGCCGCCGCCTGCCCGGTGACGATCGGCCCGGGCAACACCGTCACCGGGGGGCGGGGTCTGGTCAACCCCGGCGTCCCGGTCGGCTGACCCCTCGGGAGTCCGGGCGGCGGGTGGGGGTTCCCCCGCGATCGGGTCGGGCGGCAGCAGCCGTCCGGTCGGCAGGCCGGGCGACCTCCCCGGTGGTCTCGACGGGCGGCACCAGGCCTGCGGGCCGCCGGTCGGGCACGGGCGAGGTGTGTCACCCGGACGGGGGATGTTGGCGGGCGATTTGATGGATTTGCCCGGACTTCCCGCCTCAACCGGCGGTACGGGGCAGTAGGTTCGCTGGTCATGGCGGACGGTGGCGCGGCGGTGGGCCTGCGTGCGGTGACCAAGAGCTTCGGCGTGGTGCGGGCCGTCGACGGGGTGGACCTGGAGATCCGGTCGGGCGAGTTCTTCTCGATGCTCGGGCCCTCCGGATCCGGGAAGACCACGGTGCTGCGCCTGATCGCCGGATTCGAGGAGCCGTCGTCGGGCCGGGTGTGGCTGAACGGGCGGGACGTGACCCGGGCCGCGCCCTTCGACCGTGACGTCAACACCGTCTTCCAGGACTACGCGCTCTTCCCCCACCTGTCGGTTCACCGGAACGTGGAGTACGGGCTGAGGGTGAAACGGGTGCCGCGCGCCGAGCGGGCGGAGCGCATCGCCGCGGCACTCGCCATGGTCCGCCTCGACGGTCTCGCCGACCGTCGCCCGGCCGGGCTCTCCGGCGGTCAGCGCCAACGCGTGGCCCTGGCCCGGGCCTTGGTCAACCGCCCCCCGGTGCTGCTGCTGGACGAGCCGCTCGGCGCGCTCGATCTCAAACTGCGGCTGGAGATGCAGTCCGAGCTCAAGCGGATCCAGCGCGAGGCGGGCATCACCTTCGTCTTCGTCACCCACGACCAGGACGAGGCGGTGACCATGAGCGACCGGATCGCGGTCTTCAACGCCGGCCGGATCGAGCAGGTCGGAACCCCCGCCGAGGTGTACGAGCGCCCGGCGACACCGTTCGTCGCCGGCTTCGTCGGCACCGCGAACCTGCTGAGCGGCGAGGACGCCGCGCGGGTCTTCGGCTCGCCGGGCAGGTGGGCGGTCCGGCCGGAGAAGATCCGCATGTGCCGCCCGGACGATCCGGCCAGCCCGGACGAGGTCCGGGCGGCGGGCCGGATCACGGACGTCGTCTACGCCGGCGCGCAGACCCGGTTCGCGGTCGACCTGGCGGGCGGCGGCCGGCTCGTGGCCCTGCGGCAGAACCGGGACGGCTCCGGCGAGGACCTGGCCGGACTGGGTCGAGGCGGGGCAGGCGGGTCGTAGCGGAGGCCGCCGCGGGAGGAAGCGGCGACGGTCCGAGCCTCGGACCCACCGGTGGGCACCTCGTGGACTCCGGCCAGGTGTGAACCGCTGGATCCGCCACCGGTGGGGGCCGACGACCGGCCCTACAGTTCGCCGAGCGGTACGCCCGGGTCGGCGAGCGCCTTCGGGTCCACCGCCCGCCCGGAGCGGACCAGTTCGCGGATCGGGTCGGTGACGTCCCAGACGTTGACGTTCATCCCCGCCAGCACCCGGCCGTCGGCCAGCCAGAACGCGATGAACTCGCGGGTGGCCGGATCGCCGCGGAACACCACCCGGTCGTAGCCGCCCGGTTCGACGTAGCCGACGTACTCCATGCCCAGGTCGTACTGGTCGCTGAAGAAGTACGGCACCCGGTCGTACACCGCGTCCGGCTGCCCGAGCATCGCGCGGGCGGCGGTCTGCGGCTGGTTGACGGCGTTGGCCCAGTGCTCGACCCGGATGTGCTTGCCGAACAGCGGGTGGAAGGCGTTGGCGGCGTCGCCGGCCGCGTAGACGTCCGGGTCGGAGGTGCGCAGGTGCTGGTCGGTCTTCACCCCGTTGTCGACCTCCAGCCCGGCGGCCGCGGCCAGACCGGTCGCGGGGGAGATGCCGATGCCGACGACCACCGCGTCGGCCGCCACCGTCGTGCCGTCGCCCAGCCGCACGCCGCTCACCGTGCCGCCGGTGCCGGTCAGTTCGGTCACCTGGACGCCGAAGCGCAGGTCCACGCCGTGGTCGCGGTGCAGGTCGGCGAAGACCTGCGCGACCTCGCGGCCCAGCACGCGCAGCAGCGGGAGCTCGGCCGCCTCCAGCACCGTCACCTCGGCGCCCGCCGCCCGGGCCGCGGCCGCCACCTCCAGGCCGATCCAGCCCGCGCCGATCACCGCGATCCGGGCGCCCGGCCGCAGCACCGCCTTGATCCGCTCGCTGTCCTCGGCCCGGCGCAGGTAGAGCACGCCGTCCTGCTCCTCGCCCGGCACCGGCAGCCGGCGCGGCACCGAGCCGGTGGTGAGCAGCAGCTTGGCGTACGCCACCTGGCCGTCGTCGGCGAGCGTCACGGTGTGCCCGGCCGGGTCGATCGCGACCACCGAGGTGCCCAGCCGCAGCGTGATGTCGTTCTCCCCGTACCACTGCGGCGGGTGGACGTAGATCTTCTCCCGGGGCGTCGTGCCGAGCAGGTACCCCTTCGACAGCGGCGGCCGTTCGTACGGGCGTTCGTGCTCCTCGCCGATCAGGACGATGCCGCCCTGGTGGCCGGCCGCGCGCAGCGCCTCCGCGGCCTTGGCGCCGCCCAGGGACGCCCCGACGATCACGATCGGGCGCTCGCGCCCGCCGCCCTCCGCCGTTCCCGCCGTACCCGTGCCCATGCTGAACTCCTCACTCTCCGGCCGGAACCAGGGCCCGTCCTCGGACTCCCGCTCTCCGGAGACTCCCGCCGTCCGGACGCCCGGCGGGCGTGTGCCAGCGGGCCCTCGGGGTCAGCCTGCCGCCGTCCGGGTGGCGTGTCGAGGCCGGACCGGGCGCGCCGCGCCACGCTCCCCCGTACGAGTGAACGTGGGCCGCTGGGGGTGAAGGTGGGCCGCTACGGGTTCATGGCCTCCCTGACCAGCGCGGTGTCGGTGAACTGCTCGAAGCGGACGATCCGGCCGCCGCGCACCGTGAAGTGGTGGGCGGCCCGCACCGCGAGCGGCCTTCCAGTGGCCTTGTGCACGGCCGTGTAGCGGGCCAGCACGACCACGTTCTCGCCGTCGACGACGTAGGTGTCGTCGTGCGCCGTCCAGTTGTCCCACTCGGCCGCCAGACGCTCCATCACATTGGCGGTGACGCCCTTCGGGGTGCGGTAGGTGCCGGCCAGCGGGAAGCCGGCCATCTCGGTCCACTCGACGTCGTCGGCGAGCGTGGAGCGCAGCGCGGCCAGGTCGCCCCGGGCCGAGGCCAGGTACTGGCGGCGCACCACGTCGGCGGGGGCGGCGGACTCGGCGAACGAGGCGGTGTCCCTCGGGATCTCGATCATCGCGGCTCAGCTCCAGGCCATTTCGCCCAGGACGACCTTGGTGCCGATGTCGACGGCGATCCGCAGCCCCAGGTCCGGGAAGCGCCGTTCCAGCGCCTCCTTGGCGGCGGCCGCGTCCGGGGCCCGGTCGATCTCGGTCTCGAAGGCGCGCAGGTAGTCCCGGGTCTGCTGGACGGAGGTCAGGTCGGTGGGCGTCCCGGCGATCCGGTGGCCGGCCGCCACGAACTGCGGCTGGAGGGCCTCGATGCCGTCCAACAGGTCGATCCAGGCGGACCGCTGGGCGTAGGAGGGGGTGTCGGCCGTCCACACGTGCAGGCCCTCGAAGAGCAGCACGCCGCCGAGCACCGCGTGGTGGTGGTGCTGCCAGAGGTAGTGCCGGTCGGGCAGGTGGAAGTCGGCGCCGCGCAGCTCGAACCGGTGGCCCTCGAAGACGATCTCGTCGCCGTGCATCACCTCGGGCCGGACCAGCCGGGTGGGCAGCTCGGGGCCGAGGTGGGCCCAGGCCTTGAGCTTGCCCTCGTACGTCTCCTGGATGTGCTCGACGGTGTCGGCGGTGGCCAGGAACCGGGCCTGCGGGAAGGCGTCCTGGACCTCCTGGGCGCCGAAGTAGAAGTCCGGGTCGCCGTGGCTGATGAAGACGGTGGTCAGCCGCTTGCCGGTGGCACGGATCCGCTCCACCAGGCGGCGGCCGTCGGAGCGGGTGAACCCGGCGTCCACCAGCAGGACGTCCTTGGGGCCGGTGACCAGCACGGAGGTCTTGTTGAGCGAGCTGTCGGGGCTGTCGATGATCTCGAAGTCGAGTGCGCTCATGGGGGAGTTCCTTCCTCTGGGCCGGGCACGCCTCGCGGCCAGCATCGGCGCTGGGCGCCCCGCCCGCATCCGGAGGGACCCGACGCTCGAAAGGCCCTAGACACGGCTCCAGAGGGTGAGGTCGCTGCTGGTGGCCACGGCGAGGGTGCGGCCGGAGGGGGAGAAGCCGGCGGCGCGGAAGGTGGACCAGCGGGAGTCGAAGACGTGCCACCAGGTCTCGCCGTGCGTCCCCTTCCATGCCGGTGCCGCGCCGCCGATGAGCAGCACCCGGTGGTGCGGCCACTCCGGGGCGACCACCTCGACCTCCCAGCCGTCGGCGCTGGTGTGCAGGCCGCCGCCCCACAGCCCGGCCACCGGGATCCGGAGGTCCGCGACCGGGCCGAGGCCGGGGCAGGAGAGGTCCGGGCCGTCCGGGTCCTCCTCCGGGTCGTACTCGCGCTCCAGCTTCTCGCCGGTGACCGCGTCGAACAGGCCGTGCCCGCTGCTGGAGACCACCAGCACCAGGTCGTGGCCGGTGCCCGGGTCGGTGGCGAAACCGATGCCGAGCAGCCCGCCGACCGGGACCATCCCCCGGCCCACGGGCCGCCAGGGCTCCGGCGGGGCCGTCACCTCGGCATCGAGGACCCGGTCGCGAAGCTGCTGCTGGAAGGGGGTGAGCGCCATGCGGACGATCATGCCATCGCACCCGGCCGGGGCACCGCGCAGGCGGGGGCATGAGACGGCGGGGTGCCCGCCCTCGGCGTCGAGGCCGGGTCACCGCGCAGGCGGGGGCGTGCGGACGGGCCCCAGCCGGAGCACCGCCAGCGCCCCCAGCAGCGTGGCGCCGGCGAGCACCGGCCACAGCAGCCCGGGACCGACCGCCAGCAGCGCCGTCAGCACCGCCGGCGCCGCCGCCCGGCCCACGCCCGACGACACCTCCCAGCGCGCCAGGGCCCGCCCCAGCAGGTGCGGCGGGGCGACCGCCGCGACCAGGGCCGTGCCCGAGCCGGTGTAGAGGATCTCGCCCAGCGTGTACAGCACCGAGACCACCGCGACGCCCGCCGCCCCCGGCACCCCGCCCAGCGACCCGGCCGCCCAGAACCCCAGGTAGGACAGCGCCAGCACCACCCCCGAGGCCGCCAGCACGGCCCGCCGCGACCGGTCCGCCAGCCGCAGCACCAGGGCCAGCTGCAGGGCGATCACCAGCACCGTGTTGCCCACGAACACCCCCGAGGACCAGGCCGGCGAGGCGTGCAGATGCAGCACCAGCAGCGCCGGCAGCGCCACCTCCAGCACGTCGAAGCAGAACGCGTACGGCAGGTTGGCGAGACCCAGCAGGCTGATCCGCCGCAGCGGCTCGCCCGCCTCCTGCGGACGAGCCGCGCGGTCGGTGACGGCCTGCGGGGCCCGCACCCGCAGCGACAGCACCAGGGCGGCGGCGACCAGGCAGGCCGCGCCCGTCACCCAGGCCAGCGCCCGGACCGCGCCCGCCCCGCCGGTCACCGCCACGGTGGCCAGCAGCGCGCCCGCGCCCAGCCCGGCGTTGCGCAGCGACCGCCCGGCGGCGAGCGCGGCGTCCCGCAGCCGCCCCTCGGTCAGCGTGGACACCACCGCGGCGTGGGTGGTCGGCCAGGACTGGCTGCCCATCCCGAACAGCACCGCCGCCACGGTGAACCAGGCCAGGCCGTTCGCGGCCGGCAGCGTCAGCGCACCCGCCGCCCGCAGCACCAGCGTCGCCGCGGCGGGCAGGGTCCGGGCACCGCGGTCGATCCAGCGGCCGGTCAGCGGCACCACCAGGAGGCCGGCGACCATCCCCGCCGACATCGCCAGCCCGGCCGCGCCCGCGCCCAGGTGTAGCACCCCGACGCCGTACAGCAGCAGGAACGGACGCAGCATGCCGCCGCCCACCGCGTCCACCGCCAGCGCGACCGCGTAGCGGGGCCCGCCCGCGGCGGTCAGCAGGCTCAGCAGCGCGGACGGGCCCCGGCGGCCGGCCCCGACCGGCGGGGCGGGCGGTTCACCGGCCCGTACGGCGGCGTGGTCGTGGACGGACTTCTCCTGGATCAGGCTCATGGCCGGTACCGTCCGCCGCCCGGCGGCCGCCGGGCACGCGGATTGACGGTTCGCGTCAATCGACGCCGGCCGTGATCGGGCCGGGTGGCAGGATCGGGGCCGTGAGCGTGACCATCGACATCACCGCCCTGCCCGACGAGCGCCTGCTCTTCACGCCGTCCCCGCTCGGCGAGCTGAACGCGATGCTGCACGTCCTCGCCGAGCCCGCGCATCACCCCGCGCTGCACGGCTGGGCGTCCAGCACCACCGCGGCCGTCCCGCCCGAGCTGTCCGAACGGCTGCTGGAGGCCGACTTCCTGTGGCGCTCCTCCCGCGCCGACTTCCTCGTCCCAGGGCTTCCCGGCGCCACCCTCAGGGCCGAACTCGACGCCGTCGACCGGATCGACGACGAGCTGTACGTCGCCGCCGCCCTGATCACCACCTGCGGCTCCTCCCGGCTCGCCCACCGGCAGGCCTCGCCGCTCACCGACCCAGCCGCCAACGAGCGCGCCCGCGAACTCGCCCTCGCCCGCGGCCCCCGGCAGGCCGCCTTCGCCGACCGGCTGCTCGCCGACCCGCCCGCCGTCCGCGCCCTGGTCCGGCGGATGCTGGAGGACTGCGAGTCCGCGTTCTTCGCCGACGCCTGGCAGCGCGTCCTGCCCGACCTCGCCGCCGACGCCCGGTACAAGGCCGACCTGCTCGCCCGGCGCGGCCCCGGCGAGGCGCTGGCCGCGATCTCACCCTCCGTCACCCTCGACCAGGGCGCGGACGGGCGGCGGCGGATCGTCATCGACAAACTCCAGGACAACTCCACCAGCGGCACCGACAGCGGGGGAGTCACCTTCATCCCGACCGCCTTCGGCCGACCCCACCTGCTCGTGGTGCACGCCCCCGGCTGGCGGCCCGTCCTCCAGTACCCCGTGGCCGAGGCGGGCCTGCCCGAACCGGTCTCGCTCGCCCTCGTCCAGCAGCGGCTCGAAGCCCTCGCCCACCCCGTCCGGCTGCGCCTCGCCCGCACCATGGCGCGCGGGCCGCACACCACCGGCGAACTCGCCGCCGCCTGGATGCTCAGCGCCCCCGAGGTGTCCCGGCACCTGGCCGTGCTGCGCAAGGCGGGGCTGCTCACCACCCAGCGGCGCGGGCGGTACATGCTCTACCAGCTCGACCTCGCCGGCAGCGCCCGGCTCGGCTCGGACCTCCTGGAGGCGGTGCTGCGGTGATCACGCCGCGCTGGCCGTGCTGTGGTGACCGTGCTGCGGTGACCCTGGTGCGGTGACCGGGAACAGCGGCGGAGCGGAACGCGTTCGTCCGGGCATGACTGACGACGCCTCGCCCCGCATCCTGCGCTACGCCGCCTTCACCACCCGCCCCGAGGGCGGCAACCCGGCCGGGGTGGTGCTCGACGCCACCGGACTGACCGACGAGCGGATGCTCGCCATCGCCGCCGGGCTCGGCTACTCCGAGACGGCCTTCCTGACCGCGGGCCGGACCGAAGGCGCCCACCACGTCCGGTACTTCAGCCCGCTCACCGAGGTGCCGTTCTGCGGCCACGCGACGGTCGCCGCCGCCGTCGCCCTCGCCGGGCGCACCGGCCCCGGGCGCTACGTCTTCACGACGGCGGCGGGCGAGGTCCCCGTCCAGGTCGACCAGGACGCGGACGGCGTGCTGCGCGCCACCCTCACCAGCGTCGAGCCCCGGGTGGCGGACGTGACCGCGGCCGACGTCGACGAGGCCCTCGCGCTGCTCGGCTGGGCCCGCACCGACCTCGACCCGACGCTGCCGCCCCGGGTCGCCTACGCCGGCGCCCGCCACCTCGTGCTCGCCGCCGCCACCCGCGACCGCCTGGCCCGCCTCGCCTACGACTTCGACGGCCTCGCCGCCTACATGCGCGCCCGCGACCTGGTGACCCTCCAGCTGGTCTGGCGCGAGAGCGCCCACGTCTTCCACGTCCGCGACCCCTTCCCGGTCGGCGGCGTCGTCGAGGACCCCGCCACCGGCGCCGCGGCCGCCGCCTTCGGCGCCTACCTGCGGGACCAGGGCGCGGTGACGGCCCCGGCGGTGCTGACCCTCCACCAGGGCGAGGACCTGGGCCGCCCGGGCGTGCTGCGGGTCGAGCTGCGGGCGGAGGACCCCCGGGTGCGGGTGTCCGGCGCGGCGGTGGCGATCCCGTAGGGCCCGCCGCCACGACCCCCTCGGCCGCCGGATATTCGCTCGCGCACCCGGGCGGCGTGGGCGAAGCTGCCCGGATGCAGCGAGCGAGCGAACGCACCGTCACGGTCCACCTCACCCACGGGGACGAGTACTTCGGGCCGGTGGGCCCGTTCGAGGCGGCGGGCGGGTGGTGGTCGTCGGTGGACGGGGTGGTGGCGCGGACGTCCGAACTCGCCGGGGTGCCGGTGCTGGTGGTGCGGCTCGTGCGGGGGCGCAGCGAGCAGGGCGGGCACGGCGGGCAGGTGTGGTACCACGCCGAGGCCCTGGAGCGGCCCGGCGCGCTGGCGGCCCGGACGCCGGACGCCGGCACCGCCGCCCTGCTCGGCCCCGCCGAGCACCGCGCCGCCTGGGCCACCCCGGCCGGCCTGCGGGACGCGTTGGCCTGGGCGCGGGCGGAGCTCACCCGGGTGGGCCGCCCGGCGGCCGGACCCGCACGGCAGGTCCGCACCTGGAACCTCTCGGGCCTCGTCCGCATCCCGACGGCCACCGGCCGCGACGCCTGGCTGAAGACCACGACGCCCGCCTTCAACGCCCGCGAGGGCGAGGTCATCGCGCTGCTCGGCGGGGTCGACCAGGCCCTCGTGCCGCCGGTGCTGGCCGCCGACCCGGCGGGCGGGCGGCTGCTGCTGGACCACGTGCCCGGCACGGACTGCTGGGGCCCGTCCGCCGCCACCGTCGCCGACGTGGTGCCCCGGCTGGTCGCCGCCCAGGCGGCACTGGCCGCCGACGGGCGCGCGGCGGCGGCCGGGCTGCGCGACCGGACGCCGCGCACCCTGCTCGCCCAGGCCCGGGCGCTGCTCGACCGGCTCCCCGGCACGACCGGCCTGACGGCGCGGGAACTGGCCGACGCCCGTCGGCTGGTCGACGAACTCCCGTCGCTGCTGGAAGAGTTGGAAAGCTGCGGACTCCCGCAGGCGCTGGTGCACGGCGACTTCCACCCGGGCAACTGGCGCTCCGACGGCGAGCGTTCGGTGGTCGTCGACTACGCCGACTCCTGCCTGGGCCACCCCGCCCTGGACGGGCTGCGCCCGCGCGCCTACCTCGCGCCGGAGCGCTGGGAGCAGCTCGCCGCCGTCTGGTCGCGGGCCTGGCAGGAGCACGTTCCCGGCGCGCGGCCGCAGCGGGCGCTGGAACTCGTCGAGCCGCTGTACCACCTGTCCTACGCGCTGCGGTACCAGGAGTTCCTGGACCACATCGAGGCGAGCGAGCGCCCGTACCACGAGGGCGATCCGGCCGCCGAGCTGCGCGCGGCCCTGGCCTGCGCCGTCCGCCCGCGCTGACGGCGGGTCTTGAGGCCGGCGGGCCGGCGGACCGTAGACTTCCGGGGTGGATCGGACGACGCCAGGCCCCGTGCTGCCGGAGCTGCCGCTGCAGGAGCTGGAGTGCTTCTCCGTGCTGGTGCACCAGTTGCACTTCGGGCGGACGGCGGAGCTGCTGGGCGTCTCGCAGGGGCGGGTCTCCCAGCTGATCAAGCGACTGGAGAGCCGGGTGGGCGCCCCGGTGTTCCGACGGACCAGCCGCCGGGTCGAGTTGACCGAGCTGGGCCGCGCCCTGGCCGAGCAGGTGGTGCCCGCCTTCGACCGGCTGCGGGCGGGGTACGAGGCCGCCCGGGCCCGGGCGGCCTCGACGCACCGGCCGTTGCGCCTGGGCTTCCAGTGCGCCGTGTACGAGCCGGTCGCCCGGGCGATCGCGGGCCTGCCGGAAGGGGCGGCCCACCTGGTGGAACTGTCCTGGGGCGATCCGTTCTCCCACCTGGGCCGGGGTGAGATCGACCTGGCGATCGTGCTGTCCCCGTGCCGGGAGGAGGGCCTGCGGGTGCTGCTGGAGTTCTCCCGGCAGCCGATGTACGTCGCGCTGTCCGCCGCGCACCGCCTGGCCGGGGCGCCGAGCGTCGCCGGGGACGAGCTGGCCGCTCTGGCACTGATCGAGCCGCGCGGGCCCGCCCCCGACTACTGGCGCCGGGCGAACGCCCCGCGGCGGACCCGGGACGGGCGGGAGCTGGCCTACCAGGCCGGCGCCGCCACCGTCCAGGAGGGGCTGTCGACGGTGGCCAGCACCCGCCGGGGGCTGCTGCTGTGCGAGGCGAGCACGGCCTACGTCCAGCGGCCCGACATCCGCTACCTGCCGGTGCCGGACCTGGAGCCGTCGACGCTGCTCGTCGTGGAGAGCGAGCGGAGCTCGCACCCGCTGGCCGACCGGTTCGTGGAGCTGCTGGCGGGCTCCGTCAGGTGAGCCGGCCGCCGCGCGGCCGGGAGACCGCGGCGAGCAGCAGCCCGACCGCGGTGACCAGCCCGGCCGAGAGCAGCACGGCGCGGTTCCCGGCCCGGTCGATGACCAGCCCGCCGGCGAGCGAGCCGAGCGCGATGCCGGCGTTGAACACGCCCGCCCACAGCGCCGCCGAGGCCTCGATCCGGGCCGGGTCGGCGGTGCGGACCCAGGTCTGGGTGGAGATCGAGACCCCGCCGTACGAGGCGCCCCAGACGACGAGCGCGAGCAGGACCGCCGCGAGGCTCCCGGTGAGGAACGGCAGCAGGGCGGCGGCGAGCGCGACACCCGCGAGCGCGGTGGTCACGGCCGTCTTCGGGTGCCGTCCGGCCAGCGGGCCGAGGGTGAAGTTCCCGGCGACGCCGGCCAGTCCGTAGACGAGCAGGCAGGCGGCGATGGCGCCGCTGCTCAGGCCCGCGTCGAGTTCGAGCACCGGCCGTACGTAGGTGTAGCCGGTGAAGTGGCCGAGCACGACGAGCGCCGTGACGGCGAGCCCGGCGGCGACCCCCCGGTTGCGCAGGGCGTCGGCGATGCCGTCGAGCCGGCCCCGCTCGTGGACCGGGAGGGCGGGGAGCGTGCGGGCGAGGACGGCGGCGGAGACCGCGCCGAGCAGGGCGAGGGTCCAGAACGCGGAGCGCCAGCCGAGCAGGGCCGCGAGGTAGGTGCCGAGCGGGACGCCGAGCACCGAGGCGATGGAGACACCGGAGAAGATCAGCGTGGTGGCGAGCGCGATGCGCGGTCCGTCGGCGAGCCGGGGGCCCAGCCCGGCGGTGATGCCCCACACGATGCCCATCGCCAGGCCGAGAAGGACCCGACTGACGGCCAGGACGGGGTAGTTGGGCGCGAGTGCGGTGAGCGCGTTCGCCAGGGACAGCAGCAGCAGGAAGGCGATCAGCACGCCCTTGCGGTCCCGGAGGCCGATGAGCGCCGGCACGAAGGGGGAGAGGACCGCGGCGAGGATCCCGGTGATCGTCAGGGAGAGCCCGGTGACGCCGTCGGAGACGGCGAGGGTCTTCGAGATGGGCGTCAGCAGTCCCACCGGCATCATCTCGGAGGAGACCACGGTGAAGGTGGCGAGGGCGACGGCGACGATCGGCGCCCAGCGGGGCGGACTGCCGGGGGCGGCCGGGGGCGCGAGGGTTTCGGCGGTGGTCATGGGGCCAGCCCACCACCCGCGCCGAGGGCCGAACAAGATCGATGAGCTCATCCATCCATGAGCCCGGCTCATCGATCCGAGGGTGTCCCCGGTGCCGCCCGCCGCAGTGCGGAAAGGCGGCACCGGGGCGGGGTCACTCGGCCGGGGCGATCCGGTGGCCGCCGAGCGCCGAGTGGAGGGTGAGCGCCTCGACCGGGCAGAAGTCGACCGCCTCGGTCAGCGCCTCCGTCAACTCCGCGCCGCCGGCCGCGTACTCGGCCACCGGCTCGGCCAGCCCGTCGGCGCCGAGCGCCAGCGAGCCGGGGGCGCTGAGGGCGCACATCCCGGAGCCGATGCAGCGGTCCCGGTCGACCCGGACGACCACCGGGTCGGCGCCCGTCTCTGATCGGGCCGTCACCAGGAGACCTGGAGGGACTCGGGGCTGCGGGTGAGCAGACCGCGCCGCCAGTCGATCCCCTCGATGGGCCCGGTCAGGCGCAGCGAGGGCAGCCGGCGGGCCAGGCGGTGCAGGGCGAGTTCGAGCTCCATCCGGGCCAGCCAGGCGCCCAGGCAGTGGTGCGGCCCGGCGCCGAAGGTCAGCATCGGCGCCGCCAGCGGGGAGAACAGCTCGGTCAGCAGGTCCCCGGTGAAGACCGACGGGTCCTGGTTGGCGGCGCCGGTGTCGGCGGCGACGACGCTGCCGGCCGGGATCACCACCCCGCCGATCTCGACGTCCTCGATGGTGCGGCGCAGCAGTCCGGGCGTGTGCTGGACGTCGCCGAGCGGGACGGCGCGCAGGATCTGCTCGGTCGCGGCGGTGGCGCTGGCCTCGTCGGCGGCCAGCCGCTGCCAGGCCTCGCGGCCGTCGGAGAGCAGGTAGACCAGGGCGTTGCCGAGGCTGGTCATGGTGGTCTCGTGGCCGGCCACGACGAGGCCGATGACCAGCGTGACCAGCTGCCCCTCGGTGATCGAGCCGTCCTCGGCGGCGGCCGCGAGCAGGCTGCTGACCAGGTCCTCGCCGGGGTCGGCGCGACGGTCGGCGATCACGGCGGCGCCGAAGCCGGCGAACTCGGCCATGGCGGTGCCGATCTCCTCGGCCGTGTAGGCGGTGGCGGAGAGCGCGTGGTCGCTCCAGTGCGCGAGCTTCTTGCCGTCCAGGTTGTCCAGCCCCATCAGCCGGCTGATCACCTGGACCGGGAGCGGGCGGGTGTAGCCGGCGACGATGTCGGCGGGGGAGCCGTGGTCGATCAGCTCGTCGATCAGGGCCTCGATCACCGAGGCGACCCAGGGCCGCCAGCGGGCGATGGCACGCGGGGTGAAGGCCCGTTGCACGGTGCGGCGCAGCCGCTGGTGCTCGGTGCCGTCGATGTTCAGCATGCTCTGCGGGTCATCCAGGATGTTGGGGATGACGGTGATCTGCGGCGCGTCCGGGGCGTACAGCGGGGCGCGGCCCAGACGGGGGTCGGTCAGCACCTGCCGCACGTCCGCGTGGCGGCTGACCAGCCAGACGGGGGTGCCGGTGGGCAGCGCGGCGAGCCGGGGCGGGCCGGGCTCCAGGCGGCGCAGGCAGTGCATCGGGATGAGCGGGACGGTGCCGGTTCCGGCACCGGTCGCACTGTTCTCGGCGGACATCCGTACTCCAGACTCCAGGGCGGGGGGCCGCGCGGTGCGGCCCGACGGGGGGTGGAACCGGGATGGTGCGGGGACGGGTGGGGCGGGCCGGCGGCTCGGCTCGGGCCGGGTTCGGGCGGACCGGGACGAAGGTGGATCGGTGGAACGGGTGGATCGGAGGAACGGGTGGATCGGAGGAACGGGTGGGTCGGGACGGGGCGAAGGGGCGAAGGGCCGATCGGTGGGATGGATGGCGCGAATCGTGCGACGGCGGACGGTCGGTACGCCTCGGCACGGACGGTTCGCGGTGGCGCACCGTCGGGTGGGGCGAGTGTGCTGAGCGTGGTCGAGTGGACCGCTTCTGCTACGACCGTACGTGGGCCGCGGTGCGTGCGTCAGCGGCACTTCCAGCCAACGGCGGTCCTTTCCGGGCACTTCGGGGCTCGCTGACGGGCGCTCGGCGCCGCCCGTGCGCCCCGCTCGCCGGGCCGGGCCGGGTGACCGGCGGATATCTCGGCGGCATATGACGGTCGATCCGGCCGTCCCGGCCGCCGCGGTGAGCCGGATCACCCCGCCCGTTCCGTCGGTGGCCGCCGCAACGGGCGCTACGCTTCGTGGGCAGTCGTTTGTCGCAGGTCACGCCGGTGCAGAGCCGCATCGGCCGACGGAGGTGGATTTCGGATGGCCCAGCAGGTCAAGGCAGTCATCGCGCGCGCCAAGGGCGCGCCCGTGGAGGTGACCACGATCGTGGTGCCGGACCCTGGCCCGGGCGAGGCGGTGGTCAGGATCCAGGCCTGCGGCGTCTGCCACACCGACCTGCACTACCGCGAGGGCGGCATCAACGACGAGTTCCCGTTCCTGCTCGGCCACGAGGCGGCGGGCATCGTCGAGTCGGTCGGCGAGGACGTCACCGAGGTCGCGCCCGGTGACTTCGTCGTCCTCAACTGGCGCGCGGTGTGCGGCCAGTGTCGCGCCTGTCGGCGCGGCCGCCCGCAGTACTGCTTCGACACCCACAACGCCAAGCAGAAGATGACGCTCCTGGACGGCACCGAGCTGTCCCCGGCGCTGGGCATCGGGGCGTTCGCCGAGAAGACCCTGGTCGCGGCCGGCCAGTGCACCAAGGTGGACCCGGAGGCCTCGCCGGCCGTCGCCGGCCTGCTGGGCTGCGGTGTGATGGCGGGCCTCGGCGCCGCCATCAACACCGGGGGCGTCGGCCGCGGCGACTCGGTCGCGGTGATCGGCTGCGGTGGCGTCGGCGGCGCGGCCGTGATGGGCTCCCGCCTCGCGGGCGCGGCCCGGATCATCGCCGTCGACATCGACGACCGCAAGCTGGAGACGGCGCGCCGGCTCGGCGCCACCCACACCGTCAACTCCCGCACCACCGACCCGGTCGAGGCGATCCGCGAGCTGACCGGTGGCAACGGCGCGGACGTGGTGGTGGAGGCGGTCGGCCGCCCGGAGACCTATCGGCAGGCGTTCTACGCCCGCGACCTCGCCGGCACCGTCGTCCTGGTCGGCGTGCCCACGCCGGAGATGACGCTGGAACTGCCGCTGCTCGACGTGTTCGGCCGCGGCGGCGCGCTGAAGTCCTCCTGGTACGGCGACTGCCTGCCCTCCCGGGACTTCCCGATGCTGATCGACCTGTACCTCCAGGGCCGCCTGGACCTCGGCGCGTTCGTCACCGAGACCATCGAACTCGACGCGGTGGAGCAGGCGTTCGAGCGCATGCACCAGGGCGACGTGCTCCGCTCGGTGGTGGTCCTGTGAACGAGCGTAGCGAGCGAACCGTCGAGAGGTGCGCGTGGGGCGAAGCGCCTGCCGAGCGAAGCGAGGTGGACGCATGAGCGCCCGCATCGACCGGCTGGTGACGGCCGGGACCTTCGAGCTCGACGGCGGCAGCTGGGAGGTGGAGAACAACGTCTGGATCGTCGGCGACGACGAGGAGGCGGTGGTGATCGACGCCGCGCACGACGCCGACGCGATCGAGGCCGCGCTCGGCGGGCGCCGACTGCTGGCGATCGTCTCCACCCACGCGCACAACGACCACATCGACGCCGCCCCGGCGCTCGCGGCCCGCACCGGCGCGCCGATCCTGCTGCACCCGGACGACCTGCCGCTGTGGAAGCTCACCCACCCCGAGCGCCTCCCGGACGGCGAACTCGCCGACGGGCAGCGGATCGAGGTGGCCGGCACCGCGCTGACCGTCCTGCACACGCCGGGCCACGCCCCGGGCGCGGTCTGCCTGTACGCACCGGAGCTCGGCACCGTCTTCACCGGCGACACCCTGTTCCACGGCGGCCCGGGCGCGACCGGCCGGTCGTTCTCGCACTTCCCGACCATCATCGACTCGATCCGCGAGCGGCTGCTGTCGCTCCCGGCCGAGACGGTGGTCCGCACCGGCCACGGCGACCCGACCACCATCGGCGCCGAGGCCCCGGCCCTGCCGGACTGGATCGCCCGCGGGCACTGAGCGCGTTCACCGAACGCGGGCAGTGAGCACCGTACGGCCCCTGGAAGCAGCACCCTGCTCCGGGGGCCGTACGATCGCGACCATGTCCCACGACCCGCGTGACCTCGACGACGCCTTCCTCGCCTTCTGGCGCGAGCGTCACATCGCCACCCTGACCACCGCCCGCCCGGACGGCTCGCCGCACGTGGTGCCGGTCGGCGTGACGTACCAGCCGGAGACCGGGACGGCCCGGGTGATCACCAGCCGCACCAGCCGCAAGGCGCGCAACGTGGCGGCGGCCGGGCCGCAGGGCCTGCGGGTCGCGGTCTGCCAGGTGGACCGGGCGCGCTGGTCGACCCTGGAGGGCGTGGCCGTGATCCGGGACGAGCCGGAGCAGGTCGTCGATGCCGAGCGGCGCTACACCGAGCGCTACCGCGAGCCCCGGGTGAACCCGGACCGGGTGGTCATCGAGATCGCCGTCGACCGGGTCCTCGGCCGCGCCTGAGACCCACCCGTCAGGCGCGGTCGTGGTCCCCCGCCGCGCCGTCGATGAGCTCGCGCAGGATGTCGACGTGGCCCGTGTGCCGCGCGGTCTCCGTCGCTATCCCTCTTCTCCCAGGGAATCCCGGCCTTCAGGCCGGGCGGGAATGGGTCCTTGACACGGAGGCGCGGAGCGGCGGAGCGCAGTGCGCACTGTCAGTGACGTGTGGCATGTTGATCACCTCAACGGCCGAGGGGGTGTGCCCAATGATCCGCGCGTACAAGTTCCTCATGAGGCCCACCGTGGGACAGGCCCAGACCCTCGGGGAGATGCTGCGCGACCACTGCTCGCTGTACAACGGGGCGCTCCAGGAACGCCGGGACGCCTACCGGCACATCTCGAAGACGAGCATCCGGTACGGCGATCAGTCGGCGCAGCTCAAGGACATCCGGGCGTTCGACCCGGAGCGTCACGGGCGTTGGTCGTTCAGCTCGCAGCAGGCGACGCTTCGCCGTCTCGGCAAGGCGTTCCAGGCGTTCTTCCGGCGGGTCAAGTCCGGGGACACCCCCGGCTACCCGAGGTTCCGGGGCGTCAGCTGGTTCGACACGGTGGACTTCCCCAAGGACGGCGACGGCCGCCGCTGGTCCCGGTCATCAGGTGGTCGCGGTTGGTGTTGGTGTTGCCTGCATGAACACCACAACGTGCTGAATGTCCGCCAGCCGCCCGGGCCGGGCCGGCGCGGCGAGTGCCTGCTGGATGCTGATCGGGAGGGCGGACAGCACGGCGGCCGCCGCCGCGCCGCCGAGCAGGCTGCGGCGCGACAGTTCGGGCATCGGACTCATCGGGTGGGGCTCCTTGCTGACGGGCGCCGGGCCATCTGTTCGACCCGGACGAGCCTTGTTGTAAGGGACCGAGATGACCGGGGCCGGGGAGTTCGATGACGATCCGATGGCCGCCAAGGGGACCGGAGATGTACAGACAACTTGACGACTTGTCGAGGTGCGGGCCGGTTGGCGCACCGACCGGATGCGGCAGGCGGGGCTACCGCGTGGCCGTGCGGCGGGCAGGCTCGACGAGCTGACGGTCGAGGTGTTCGGCGCGGGGGGCGTCGCCGTGGGCGGTGTAGAGCTCGGCGGCGGCGTGGTGGTGGGTGGCGGCTTCGGCGGAGCGGCCGCCGACGGTGAGGAACTCGGCGAACTGCCGGTGGGCGAGGGCGTGCAGGCGGACGTTGCCGGTGGAGCGGCAGCGGTGGAGGGCGTCGTGCCAGGCGAGTTCGGCGCGGTCGCGGTCGCCGAGCGACTGGTGGGCGAGGGCTTCGCTGACCACTGCCCAGATGGCGGCGTTGGCGGTGGGCCGGTGGGGCAGCAGGGTGTGGGTCTCCCGGGCGTGGGCGAGGGCCGCGGCCGGGTCGCCGAGGCTGAGCTTGATCGCGGCGGCGTTGCTGAGGATGGTGGCGGCGTGTTGGCGCAGCCCGCTGCTCCGGACGAGGGCGAGGGCGGCCCGGGAGATCCGGTCCGCCTCGGCCGGGTCGCCGGACAGGGCGGTCATCGAGGAGAGGACGGAGAGGGCGTGGATGTGGCGGTCGCCGTCCTCGGGGGTGGTGCGGTCGACGGCCCGGGCGGCAAGGGGCAGCGCCTCGGCGACGTACCCGACGGTGCCGAGCGCGCAGGCGGTGGCGGCCTCCATCGCGGCGAGGCCCTCCCGACCGCCGTCGAGCCGGGCGGCGTGGAGGCCGGCCCGCAGGCAGGAGAGCCGGTCGACGACCCGGTCGGCGCCGTAGTACAGGATGGCGGTCACCTCGGCGAGGCGCCAGGCGCGTTCGTGGTCGGCGCGCTCGGCGGCGGCGGTGACCAGGGCCCGCAGGACCGGTTCCTCGGCGCGGCACCAGTCGAGGGTGGCGCGGACATCGGACAGGCGCGGGAGAGCCTGCGGGCCGGGGCCGGGCGGCCGGTACGGCCGGTAGTGGGGGTTGGTGCGCTGGACGGCGTGGCCGCCGGCGGCGAGCTCGTAGTCGGCGAGCCGTTGGAACGCCGTGTCCCGCCGTTCGGCGGGGAGGCCGTCGAACAGTTCGGCGCCGTAGAGGCGGACGAGGTCGTGGCGACCGTAGCGGCCGGGCGCGGGTTCGGTCAGCAGGTGGTGGGCGGCGAGGCTGCCGAGGGCGTGCCGGGCGGTCTCGGCGTCGGCGGCGAGCAGGGCGGCGGCCGCGGACACGTCGGTGGTGGTGCCGGGGTGCACGGTGAGCAGGGCGAGGAGCCGGCGGGCGGGTCCGGGGAGGTGGGGGTAGGTGCGCGAGAGCGCGGTCCGGACGCTGACCGCGCCGCCGTCGGTGCGGAGGGCGGTGAGGCGGGTCCGTTCGTCGGCCAACTCGTCGACGAGGGAGGCGAGTTCCCAGCCGGGGCGGGCGGCGAGGCGGTCGGCGGTGATCTGCAGCGCCAGGGGGAGGCGGTCGCACAGTTCGATCAGCCGGGCGGCCGCCGCGGGCTCGGCGGCCACCCGCTCGGCGGTCAGCCGATGCTCCAGCAGGCGGTGCGCGTCGGAGGCGGGCAGTGCGTCGATGTGGAGCAGAGCGGCGCCGTCGGTGACGACGAGTTCCTCCAGGGTGTTGCGGCTGGTCAGGACCGTGACGCAGGCGGGTCCGGCGGGCAGCAGTTCGGTGGCCTCGGCGGCCGTGCGCACGTTGTCGAGGACCACCAGCAGCCGACGGCGTCGGGTGAGGGCGCGGAACAGGTCGGCCCGGGCGGCGAGGCCCTCCGGGACGGCCTGCTCGGGCAGGCCGAGGGAGCGGAGGAAGCGGCCGAGGATCTGGGCCGGGTCGGCGGGGCCCGCCGGATCGAAGCCGCGCAGGTCCGCGAAGAGGCGGCCGTCGGGGAAACCGGCGGCGGCGCGGTGAGCCCAGCGCAGGACGGTCGCGCTCTTGCCGACCCCGGCGGGGCCGACCACCACGGCGAGCCCGCCGCCGCCCTGCTCGGCCCGGCCGTGGTGGTCGAGCCACCGCTCCTCGGCTTCGCGGCCGACGAACCCGTCCGGCGCGGAGGGGAAGTGGCGGATCGTCGGGGCGCCGTCGGTGAGGGCTTCGCCGGCCTCGGTCAGCTCGGCCAGGGCGGCCCGGAGCTCCGGTCCAGGGCCGACGCCGAGTTCCTCGTCGAGCCGGGCCGTGGCCTGCCGGTGGACGCGGACGGCGTCGGCGCCGCGCCCGCTCTGGTGCAGGCACCGGACCAGCAGGGCGGCGGTGGGTTCGCGCAGCCCGTCCGCGCGCACGCTCTGTTCCAGCGCCGGCACGGCCGCATGGCCGCGCCCGAGGCGCAGCAGGCATCGTGTCCACGCGGTGAGCAGCTCGGTCCGGGTGTCGTCGAGGCGGGCGGCGAGCGCGGCGGCGAGCGGGGTGGCGGGGAGGTCGGCGAGGGCCGCGCCGCGCCACAGCCGCAGGGCCCGCTCCAGCAGCGCGGCGGCGGTGGTGTCGTCGTCGGTGGCGGCGGCGCGCGCGGCCAGGGCTTCGGCGTGCAGGGCGTCGACGGCCTCGGGGTGCCCGGTGAGCCGGTAGCCGGGGGCGCTGGTGGTGATGGCGAGGCCCGAGCCGTCCAGCAGCCGGCGCAGGGTGGCGACGTGCCCCTGCAGCGCGGCTTTCGCGCGGGTGGGCGGCCGCTCGGCCCAGAGCAGTTCGAGGAGTTGGCCGACCGCGACGGTGCGGCCCAACTCCAGTGCGAGCAGGGCGAGTACGGCCCGCCGTTGCGCGCTGCCGACGGGGACGGCGGAGTCGGTGCCATCGTCCGCACCGGTGCCGTGCCGTAGCTCGACCGGGCCGAGCAGTCGTATCCCCATGTCTCCCGTCCCGCCGTCGTCCGGAGGGACCGGACAGGCCGTCGGGAAGTTTACCCGTGGGTAACCGGTGGTCGGCACCCCGTCGTCCGGGGAGTGCCGGACGTCGACCTGCCGTCAGGGCCTCTTCCGGGTGGGACCGATCACCGGCAGGTGGTGACACCCGGGGTGAGGTGGAGGCGCTCGGGGCGGGACGGGGGGCGGAGCTCGTCCGGGGAGAGGAGGTCGCGGCGCGACTGCCAGGCGAGCAGTCGGACGCGGGCCTGCTGGTCCCGGTCGTCCGCCGTCCCGGACATGGTGCCCGGGCCGACCTCGCGGAGCAGGACGCGGGCCGGGAGGTCCTCGCCGCCCGGCAGGACCTCCAGGACGGAGAACCACGAGCCGGGCGGGAACACCACCTCGGGCTCGCCGTCCTCGGAGATCACCGACGTGCGGCGGCCGGTGGCGGACCACACCAGGAACTCGACGGACGTCCCCGGCACGACCTCCGCCGCAGGCGTCCCGACCACCGGCGCGGGCTCCGCCAGCAGCGCTCCCGGCGCGTAGTGGCGCAACTCCTCCTCGCCCGCGTCGGCGCCCAGCAGAACGGCGCCCCGGTGGTTCGGCAGCCGCCGCAGTCCGGACCCCAGACACGCCAGATACGGATCCAGCGGTCCGGAGCCGGGCCGGCGGGCCGCCTCGACCAGCTCTGCGTGGAAGGCCGGGACACCCGTGTCGGTGTGGTGCAGGTAGACCGCCGCGAGGTCACTCTTCAGGTCGTCCCGGGCGTGCGAGCGCAGCGCCGGGAGCCGCATCGCGACCTGCTCGGCGCGGCTGGCGCAGCGCTGGAAGTGCTCGCCCAGCAGTGCCCGGAAGGCGGTCCGCTCGGCGGCCGTGCTCGGCCGCCCGGAGACCGCCGTGCCGTCGGGCGTGAGGAGTCGGGCGGTGCGGGGGGCCTCGGGCGCGGTGCCGGCGCGGGGTGCGGGCTCCTCGGCGGTGTCGGGAGGTGTGGCCGGCTCAAGGTTCGGGGCGGCCGGCTCGGGGGAGGATTCGGGGTCGGCAGCGGACTCGGCGTCGGGGTGGGGGACGGGGTCCGGCGCGGCGGCGGGCGCGGCGTCGGGGGTGGTTCGGCGGATCGTGCCGTGGGCCGGTGGCTCGGGTGCGGGGGTGGGTGCGGGCGCGCTCGTCGCGGTGGCGGACCGGCCCTCGGGGTCAGCGGTGTGGGTCCGGACGACCGGGGCCGGTCCGATGGCCGCCGTGGCGGTCTGGACGGGCGGCTCGGGGGCGGTGACGGCGGGCTCGGCGGTGGCCTGCGGTGCGGGTGCGGGTGCGGGTGCGGGTGTGGGAGCGGGCGTGGGTGCCGGCGTGACCGTTGCCGCGACGATGGTGAACTCGCCTGCAGAGTCAGGCTGTTCAGCGAGCTCGGCAGGGGGCTGCGGGGTGGCCGGGAGGGCGGGCCGGGCGGGTTGTTCCGAGCGGAGGGCGCCTGGGCGGCGCGCGCCGTCGATCAGCAACTCGGGTGCGGTCGTGCCGGGGGCGGTGAGGGCCGCGCGCAGGTCGTCGAGGACGGCGAGCACCTCCGGGGGCACCGTTCGCCCGTCCGCCCCGGCGATCAGCAGCGGGTGGGCGGGGTCCGGGTCGCGCAGGCGTGGGCCGCGGTCCTGCGGCGGCTCCTCGGGGCGCAGCCACAGGCCGGCGGGCACGGCTTCAAGCCGCCAGCCCGTGACCGGGGACTCGTAGAGGGCGGGTCCGCAGGTGGCCGGGCCGTCGGAGGTGGTGCGCCAGGCGGAGGCGACGACGCGGTGCCGCTCCGGTGAGGCGGTGAGCTCGGTCAGCCACGGCTCCCAGCCGGGGGTGCCGTCCGCGGTCAGCACGCGGGAGGAGAGGCCGCTGGTGGTGTGCATGGGCAGGCCGACGGCGGCGCGGAGGTCGTGGCCGAGTTCGGCCGCGAGCCCGGCGGCAAGGGCGGTGAGCGCGGTGGTGGGGGCCCAGGGGGCGCTGAGCAGCAGGTCGGCCGAGGGGCCGGGGAGCAGGGCGCGGAGCCGGGCGGCGAGGTCGGCGGCCGGGGGCAGGGGTGTGCCCGGGTGCCCGACGACGAGGATCACCGTGTCCTCGCCCGCGGTGGCCCTGGTGAGCGGGCCAGGGGGGCCGTCGGGGTCGGGCTTGCTGCGGAACCAGTAGCCGTGCGGCAGCGCGGTGACCAGCGGGTCGGCGGCGCCGACCGGCGGCGTGGCCGGGCCGCGCCGGACGGGCTCGGCGGGCTCGGCGGGCTCGGGCGTCGGCGGGACGGGCACGGCCGGGACGGACACCGTCACGGTCGGCTCGGCCGCCGCCACCGGGCTCGCCATCACCACGGTCTCCGCCGCTTCGCCGCCCGCCGGTTCCTCCGTCGGTGGATCGGCGGCCGGCTCCGTCGGCAGCGGCCAGACCGGCCCGAGCCGGCGCAGTTGTCCGGTCGGGGTGCAGAGCCACCAGGATGACGGCGCGTCGTCGGTCGGCCCGCTGGTCAGCAGGGTGCCGTCGGGCCGGAGGGTGACCAGCCCGTCCGGGGCGACGACGCCGAGGCCGGTCAGTTCGGCGATCCGTTCGGCGGGCCGGCGCCCGGTGTCCGGGGCGGTGGCCAGGCCGGAGGCGGCGAGGACGAGCGCGGTGGCGTCCCGGGTGGTGGCGGTGCGGGTCAGCTCGTCGAGCCGGCCGAAGAGGACGGCCGGCGCGTCGGGGGCGGCGGCGAGGACGGTGACGGTCCGGGCGACGTGGGTGAGCCGGGCCAGTGCCGCGGTCAGTGCGGCGGGTGGGGCGGCCGGGCCGGTGCCGTCCCCGCCACCGGGGGCGATGACGAAGTGCGGGCCCACCTGGTGCAGGGTGGCGGGCGTCGCGGCGGCGGAGTTCCGACGGAGGGTCAGCCGGCGTTTCGCCGGTGCGGCGCCGGGCGCGTCCCCTGCCGCTTGCGCTGATGTGCTCATCGTCCCGCCCTCCGTCCGCCCGGCCGCGTCTGCCGCACGTGTCACCCGGCTCTACGGCCCCCGTGCCCCTCCGGGTTCACCCCTCGTCCTCGTCCTCCTCCAGGACGGCGGTCTGCACCTGGACCGTGCGCCGGCGGGTGATGTGCAGGCCGCGCCCGGTCGGGAAGGCGCGGGGCTTGGTGGAGCCGAACAGGAAGCCCTCGCTGGGCGGGCAGGACAGCAGCACCACCGGGGTGTTGACCTCCTCCAGCTTGCGCAGCAGCTGGTCGGAGGAGGCCCGCCCGATGCCGTTGGCGCTGCGGGCGACGATCAGGTGCAGGCCGAGTTCGACACCCTGCGCCAGGTAGTCGAGCAGCGGCGCGAAGGGGTGGTCGTGGAGGCCGCCGGGGGAGCCGGAGACCAGCTCGTAGTCGTCGACCACGATGAACAGTTCCGGCCCCTCCCACCAGTCGCGCAGCCGCAGCCGGGCCGGGGCGATGTCGGCGCCGGGCAGCCGGTTGGCCATGGCGCGGGCGGCGCCGTCGACGATCTGGCGCAGCACGTCCACGCTGACGGCGTGGCCCAGCCGGTACTCCTGGGGCACCGCCTCCTGCAGGACCCGGCGGTAGTCGATGAGCATGATCCGGGCCTCGTCGGGCCGGTACGCGCTGGTGACGGCGGCGGCGACGAGCTTCAGCAGGTTGGTCTTGCCGGCCTCGCTGTCGCCGACGACCAGCAGGTGCGGGCTCTCCTCGAAGTCGTGCCACAGCGGGGTGAGCGAGACGTCCTGGAGGCCGATCGGGATGCGCAGCCGGCCTTCGGGGGCGGGCAGGGCGGCGGCGGGCAGTTGCAGCGGCAGCATCCGGATCTCCGGTGCGCGCGGGCCGGTCCAGTGGTCGGCGACGGCGTCGACCAGGTCGGCGACGCCCTCGCCGAGGTCGGCGGCGGTGCCGCTGCCGTCCAGCCGGGGCAGGGCGGTGAGGAAGTGCATCTGGTCGGAGGTGAGGCCCCGGCCGGGGATGTTCGGCACGGTGCCGGCGGCCCGCATGTTGATGGCGGAGTCGACGGCGTCGCCGAGCCGCAGTTCGAAGCGGGTGCCGAGGAGGTCGCGCAGGGCGCTGGAGACCTCGCCCCAGCGGGTGGTGCCGACGATCAGGTGGATGCCGTAGTTGAGGCCGCGCTGGGCGATCAGGGTGAGCGCGGGGGCGAGGTCGGGGAACTCCTGGCGGATGGTGTTCCAGCCGTCGATGACGAGGAAGACGTCGCCGTGCGGCTCGTCGGGCAGTTCGCCGGCCGCGAGGCGGCGGCGGAAGGCGGAGACGGAGTCGATGCCGAGCTCGGCGAAGCGCTGCTCGCGCCGGCTCAGGATGCTGTTGACCTCGGCGATGGTGCGCAGCACCCGCTCGGGGTCGTGCCGCCCGGTGATGCCGCCGACGTGCGGCAGGCCGCGCAGCGAGGACAGCGTGCCGCCGCCGAAGTCCAGGCAGTAGAACTGCACTTCGCGCGGAGTGTGGGTGAGGGCGAGGGCGGTGATCAGGGTGCGCAGCAGGGTGCTCTTGCCGCTCTGCGGGCCGCCGGCGATGCCGATGTGGCCGCCGGCGCCGGAGAGGTCGGCGGTGAGCAGGTCGCGGATCTGCTGGAAGGGGCGGTCGATGACGCCCACGGGGACGGCCAGGGTGCCGCGGTCGGCCGCGCTCTCGGTGGTGAGGCCGTGCTCGGGGTGCGGGGCGAGGGGCGGCAGCAGCTGGTCGAGGGTGGGCGGGACGCCCAGCGGCGGCAGCCACACCTGGTAGGCGGGCGGGCCGGCGTCGGTGAGCTTCTCGGCGGCGAGGTCGAGCAGGGTGTGGGTCTGCTCCGGCGTCTCCTCGGGCTCCTCGGCGGCCGACGGGGCGAGGGGCTGACGCGGCGCCACGTAGGCGGTGCCGTACCGGGCGACCTGGCCGGCCGCCTGCTGGCGGGCGGCGGCGGCGCGCCGGGCCCGGTAGGGGCCGGAGACGTACGCGGCCTTGAACCGGGTCAGGGTGGCGATGTCGCTGCGCAGGAAGCCGTTGCCGGGCTGGGAGGGCAGCTGGTAGGCGTCGGGGACGCCGAGGACGCCCCGGCTCTCCATCGCGGAGAAGGTGCGCAGGCCGATCCGGTAGGACAGGTGGGACTCCAGGGCGTGCATCCGGCCTTCGTCCAGGCGCTGCGAGGCCAGCAGCAGGTGCACGCCGAGGGAGCGGCCGAGGCGGCCGATCATGATGAAGAGTTCCATGAAGTCGCGGTGGGCGGCGAGCAGTTCGCTGAACTCGTCGACCACCACGAACAGCGTGGGCATCGGCTCCAGCGGGGTGCCGGCGGCGCGGGCGGTCTCGTAGTCGAGCAGCGAGCTGTAGTTGCCGGCGGAGCGGAGCAGCTCCTGGCGGCGGACGAGTTCGCCGTGCAGGGCGTCGCGCATCCGGTCGACCAGGGCGGCCTCGTCGGCGAGGTTGGTGATCACCGCCGAGGTGTGCGGCAGCCGGTCGAGGCCGAGGAAGGTCGCGCCGCCCTTGAAGTCGACCAGGACGAAGTTGAGCACCTCGGAGGAGTGGGTGAGGGCCAGCGCCAGCACCAGGGTGCGCAGCAGTTCGGACTTGCCGGAGCCGGTGGCGCCGATCAGCATGCCGTGCGGGCCCATGCCGCCCTGGGCGGACTCCTTGATGTCCAGTTCGACCGGCGTGCCGTCGCCGGAGACGCCGAGCGGCACCCGTAGCCGGTCCCGGACGCCGCGTCCGGCCCAGCCCTGGGCGATCTCGTGCCGGTGCAGGTCGCGGATGCCGAGCAGGGAGGCGAGGTCGTAGTCGGTGGCCAGCGGCTCCCCGGCGTCCGCCGAGTCGCCGATCCGGTACGGGGCGAGCAGGGTGGCCAGCCGGCGGGCGGCCGTCCCGGACAGGGCGTCGGGCCGGCCGAGGTCGGTGACGTCGTCGCGGTGGTTGCGGTCGGCGCCGACCATGTCGAGTCGGCCGTCCTCGATCCGCAGCCGCAGCCGGAAGCGCAGCGGCTTCCATTCGAGGGTGTCGCCGAGGTCGATCAGGACGGCGTTGCGCCAGCCGGCCAGCGCGGCCCGGCTGGTGGCCCCGGCCTGGGGGCCGTCCAGCACGATCACGGTGAACGGCTCGTCCCGGCCGGGCTGGGTCTCCGGCTCGAACGGGGGCCGGCCGGCGAACTCGCCGCCGAGCAGCTGCTCGATCTCCACCACGGATCCCGCGACCAGCCGCACCGGACCGACCCCGTCGGTGTCCTCGGGGTGCAGGGCGTGCGGCAGCCACTTGGTCCACTCCCACTCGGCCTGGTGCTCGGCGTCGGTGACGACGGCGATCCGCAGCTCGTCGGGGGCGTGGAAGAGCGCCAGCTGCGCCAGCATGGCGCGGGCCAGGGCGCGGGTCGCGGCCCGGTCGTCGCCGCGCAGCAGGACCTGCGCGTACCCGCGCAGGTAGACGGCGATGGGCTGGTCGGCGACGGTGCCGTAGGCGTTGATGAACCGGCGCAGCGCGTGCGCGCACAGCGGTTCCAGGTCCTCCACCGGCTTGGTGGACAGCGGTGCCAGCCGTACCGCGAGCCGCTGGTGCCCGAGGCCGATCCGGACGTCGCCGAAGTCGGGGTGGGTGCTGCGTCGCTCCCACAGCCGGGAGGTGCGGGCGAGCGAGGCGAGCGTGTCGGGGGCGGGGTGGCGCCAGGCCAGCGCCTCCTGCTGGCGGGCGATGTGGCCGCGCACCTGGCGGCGGACCTGGGAGAGGTAGCGCAGGTAGTCCCGGCGTTCGGCGCGCAGTTCGCGCTTGCGGTCACTGGCGCCGCGGATCAGCTGGGTGACCAGCATGCCAACGGCGGACAGCGCCATCATGCCGATCGCGACGTAGGTCAGGACGCCGCCGCCGTCGCCGGGGCGCAGGAAGACGAACACCATCGAGAGCGAGCTGAGCGCCATCGGCGCCATCGCGATCATGTTCGACATGCCGCTCTGCGCCTCGGGGAGGACGGGCGGCTCCTGCAACTGGATCTCGCCGTCGGGCATCGCCGGGCCAGGGCGCCGCGGCGGACGGTCGACCAGCACCACACTCAACGAAGGGCTCCTCGCGCAGGGGAACGGCCGCTCGGTGCTTCGGCGGCCCGGGACGCGCACCGTCCACCCGGGACGACGGGCGGCGGGCCCGGCCGGGTTCACCCGGTTCGCCGGGAACGCTCGCGGCGCTGCCGGGAACACTCGCCGGGAACGGCCGCGCGAACGGATTCCGCCACGCGCTGAACCCCGCGGGCGCCACCGGCCGTCCCTCCTGGTGAGGTGACGCCCGGGCTCGTCCTCCCCCAGGCGCTCCCGGGCCGTCACCTCGCCACGCCGTTCGGAGGCCAGGGCAAAAGGGAGAAGTGTGAACGGGAGCGCGACCGGCACCGCCGTCGCCGGACTGTGCCGACTGAGGTTCCGGACGCCGGAGGCGGTCCTGGAACTCGCCGTCCCCGCCGATGTACCGCTGGCCGACCTGCTGCCGGCCGTCCTCGCGCAGGCCGGCCCCGAGCTGGAGGAACAGGGCGTCGAGCACGACGGCTGGGTGCTGCAGCGCCTCGGCGGCCCGCCGCTGGACGAGGAGCTCGGCGCCGACGCGCTCGACCTGCACGACGGGGACGAGCTCTACCTGCGCCCGCGCCGCGACGCCCTGCCCGAGGTGCACTACGACGACCTGGCCGACGGCGTCGCCACCGGCATGCGGGCCCGTTCCGACACCTGGCGCCCGGCGCTCACCCACCACGTGGCGCTCGGACTGGCCGTGGCCGTCCTGGCCGGCGGGCTCGCGGTGCTGCTGCTCCCCGGCCCGGCGCAGACGCGCGCCCTGGCCGCCGCCGTCACCGGCCTGCTGCTGCTGCTGGGTGCGCTGAGCGCCTCCCGGGCGGTCGGCGACGCCGGCGCGGGCACCGCGCTCGGCGCCATGGCGGTGCCCTACCTCGCGATGGCCGGGGCGCTGCTGCCGGCCGGTGGCGGGGCCGGCGCGGTCGGTGCCCGGATGCTGGCGGGCGGCTGCGCGGCCGCCGGGGCGGCGGTGCTGGCGCTGGCCGCCGTCGGCTGCTCGGCGCCGCTGTTCCTCGGCGCGGTGCTGTTCGCCCTGTACGTCATGGTGGCGGGCGGGCTGACGCTGGGCGGGGAGGGCGGCCCCCAGGTGGCGGCCGTGCTGGCGGTGCTCGCGGTGATCCTCGGGGCCTTCGTCCCGGGCATCTGCTTCCGCCTGTCCGGGCTGCGGCTGCCCGCGCTGCCGCGCAACGCCGAGGAGCTCCAGGAGGGCATCGCCCCGGTCCCGAGCGCCACCGTCCGCAGCCGCAGCGACGTCGCCGACGGCTTCCTGACCGCCTTCCACCTGGCGCTCGGCACGGTCCTCACGGGATGCGTGACGCTGGTGGCCGGCGAACCCGGTTGGGCGGCCACGACCCTGACGGTGACCCTGTCCGTCCTGCTGCTGCTGCACTCCCGGGCGATCGGCAGCATCCCGCAGCGGCTGTCCGTCCTGCTGCCCGGCGCCTACGGCCTGGCGCTGCTGCTCGGCCACCTGGCCCTCGGCGAGGGGACCGGGGGCCGCCTGCTGGTGCTGGTCGGCCTGCTCGCCCTGGCGGCCGCCCTGGCCGTCGTCTCCTGGACGATCCCCGGACGCCGGCTGCTGCCCTACTGGGGCCGGGCCGCGGACCTGCTGCACACCGCCGCGGCGATGGCGGTGATCCCGCTGGCCCTGGCCGTGGCCGGGGTCTACCACGAGCTGCGCGCCCTGGCCGGCTGAGCCGACCCTGACGGACCCTCACCTTCCGCCGCCCCGAGGAGAACCACGAGATGCAGTCGAAGCGCGACCAGGTGCAGGCCCACCTGTTCGTGATGGGCAGGCTCGCCACCGGCATGCTGCGCGGCGAGCCCGATGCCGCCGACACCCCGGCCGGGCGCACCTCGCGGGGCACCGTCATCGGGGTGATCATCGCCGTGCTGGTGTGCCTGGGGGCCGCCGTGTTCGGGGCGCTCGTCCCCGGCGGCGCCACGGGCTGGCAGAAGCCCGGCACCCTGGTGGTGGTCAAGGAGAGCGGCGCCCGCTACCTCTTCCTGGACGGCAGCCTGCACCCCGTCCTGAACGAGGCCAGCGCCCGGCTGCTGGCCGGCGACCAGCTGGTGGTCGACCAGGTCAGCGTGCGCTCGCTGGCCGACACCCCGCGCGGCGCCCCGATCGGCATCCTCGGCGCCCCCGACGGCCTGCCCGGGGCCGACCAGCTCGCCGACGCGCCCTGGCTCGCCTGCGCCGTCAGCACGCCCGGACCGTCCGGCGGCCGCCTCCCGGAGCTGGCCCTGGCGGTCGGCCCGGGCCGCCGCGGCACCGGCCTGACGGACGGCCAGGGCGCCCTGGTCTCCGCCCCGGACGGTGCCGTGTACCTGCTCTGGCACGGCCGCCGGCTGCGCCTGGACACCGCCAACGGCGCCCGCCAGGCCCTCGGCCAGACCGCCGTCGCCCCCTACCCGGTGACGGCGGCCTTCCTCAACGCGCTGGCCGCCGGCCCGGACCTGGCCGCCCCCGACCCGGCGGACCGCGGCAAGCCCGGCCCGCAGCTCGGCACCCACGCCACCCGGATCGGCCAGCTGTTCACCGGCCCCGGCGGCGACCCCTACCTGCTGACCACGGCCGGGCTCGCCCCGCTCAGCCGGATGGCCTTCGAGCTGCTGCGCAACGACCCCCGCACCCAGAACGCCGCCTACGCGGGCGAGGCCGTCGCCCCCGCGCAGCTCGGCCCGGCCGACCTCACCGCGCACACCGCGCCCGCCCCGGCCGCCCCCGCCGCGGCCGGGCTGCCCACCGCGCCGCCCGAACTGGTGACGGTCCCCCAGGGCCGGGGCGTCTGCGCGGACCTGAGGCTCACCGACCAGGCGCCGACCACCTCCGTCACCCTGGTCGACACCGGTGCCGTCGCGGGCCCGCCGCCGGCCGCCCAGCCGGGCGTGGACCCGGCCTGCGCCGGCGCCGACAGCATCGCCGTCAAGCCCGGCGGCGGCGCCCTGGTCCGGGCGCTGTCCAGCGCGGGCGTCGGCGCCACCCTCTACCTGGTCACCGACGCCGGGGTGAAGTACCCGCTGGCCTCCGTCGCGGCCGTCAAGCAGCTCGGCTACGGCGAGACCGTCCCGTCGGCCGTCCCCGAGGCCCTGCTGTCCCTGCTGCCGACCGGGCCCAGCCTCGACCCGGCCGCGCTGACCGGCGCCGCGACCCCCGCGCCGCGGCCCTCAGGACCGGCCTGTTCGAGGTGAACCTGCGTCCGCCACGGGCCCGTTGAAGCAAATGGACCGGGTCGGCCGACCCGCCCGCGCGGCACCCGCCGCAGCCGGGAATCCGCACCGAGGAAGGGAAAGCAGTGAGCACTCCCATCGTTCAGACAGACGACGCGGCCGTTAAGGCCGTGATGGCGACCCTGGACAACCACATCCAGGCCATGATGAACGCCGGTCAGCGCGTCCAGGACGTCAACGACGAGGTCCAGCAGCACTTCAAGGCCGCGTGCAGCACCGCCTACCAGGGGAAGATCCACGACTGGCAGGAGCGGTACCAGCAGCTCAAGAACGCCTACCAGAGCTTCCAGGGGCGCTTCTCCGCCGGGCACGTCCAGATCAACAACGCCCACGACCAGGCCTTCGACGTCAATAACGGCTGGGGCGGCGGCGGTCCGGGGTCCGAGGTCTACAAGGGCCTCAACCCCTGATCCCACCCCCGCCGACCCACCGGACCGGGCCACCCCGGGCCGGACCCCAGCCGACCGAAAGGACCAGCCATGGCAAGCATCGAACTCCACCACGCCAACATCGACGAGGCGGCGGACGCCCTGACCCAGGCCGGCAGCGGTATGCACGCCGCGATGCAGGACTGCCTGCAGGCCATCCAGACCGCCGAGCACCAGCTCAAGGGTGACCTGGCCGCCGCCGCCCACTCCTTCTACCAGGTGCTGGCCGGACAGGACGCCGCCATGACCGACGACATCACCAAGGGCGCCGACGTCCTGCGCACCATGCACGGCCTGCTCCGCGACGCGGACCGGCGCGGTGCGGCGGGCATCTGATGACGGCCACGGAGCGGCTCGACCGGAGGGGCGGGTGCGATGTCCACTGATCCGGTGCTGCCCGCGCCCCCGCCAGGGCCTTCGAAGCCGGACCACGGCCACACGCTCAGCGTCAACCACGACGACCTGGAGTACTTCGCCAACACGATCCTGCCGTCCTACCTGAGCCAGTTGGAGACCGACCCGGGCTACTCGGCCATGCTGGGCTTCAGCGGCCAGGGCACGGCGGCCAAGGACCACCACTACGTCGCGCTGCTGGCAGGGAACTTCGACGGCGGCACCAACCTGCAGAAGGGGTTCGCGCATCTGGCGGGCTCCGTGGTGGGCGACTTCAAGATCTTCCACAACCAGATGGAGAAGGCCCGGCTCGACGTCCTGGACTTCCTCAAGACGATGGACACCGCTCACGACGAGGCCCTGACGGCCGCCGAGGTGATGCAGATCCTGCAGGACGTCATCGGCGCCGGTGGTGGCGGCGGTGGTGGAGGCGGCGGGAAGTAGTGGATTCCCCCTCCTGATCGGCCCCCTGAACCCCTGAACCCTCCTACTCGTCTGGAGACCCTCGTGTCCATGCTCTGGGAGGCGGTCCTCGCCGCCTTCGAATCCAAGCAGTCTCCGGTCGGGATCACCAAGCGGGAGGACGTCGCGGGACCGAAGGCCGCTCCCTGGCTGACCGGGAAGATGACCGTCGAGAACGGGTACTTCGACCCGAACGACGCCTCCACCCATTCGTACCTGAAGGACGGTTCGGGGACGGGTGACCCGTCCGTCTGGTGGGCGATGAACTTCTACGACGGCACCGCGAACAACAACACGGGGGGCCCGCGCCACTTCAAGATCAACGTCTACATCGACTACAGCAAGTGGGGGAACGACCCCAGCGGCGTGCTCTCCAAGTTCAACCACCAGGCCGAGCTGATCCTCGGCCCGATCCGGCCGGACGTCCCGACCACGGTGGCTCCGGACGCCAAGCAGGGCGAGTTCCCGATCAGCACCCGCGGGAACGACACGATCGACCCGCAGAGTCTGGTGGCCGGGGCCAAGGCGATCGACGACACCACCAAGTGGCTGTCGACACAGGCCGAGGAGTTCCGCAAGTGGGCCGACCAGATCGACGGCCCGGGCGACACGTGGGAGGGGGACGCGGCGGGCGAGTTCAAGAAGCTCCTTGAGCGGTTCGCCGTCGAACTCGACGACCTGAGCCACCAGTTGGTCGGAGCCGGCTACGGGCCGTACCTCAAGTTCGCGGCGCAGCGGATCGGCGTCGCCATCGAGGCCGTCAACGCGGCACAGGTGGCCTGGTACGCCGTCGGATTCCCGTACCAGTGCATCCTGGAGGTGCTGCGGGAGGAGATGGGCAAGGCGCCCATGTTCTGGACGGCGGACAGCACCTGGAAGTACGACACCTCCTCGCTGGGCGACCCCCGCAATGACGCCTTCTACACCGCACTCGACGCGAAGGCCAAGCTGAGGTGGCTGGAGAAGGTCGCCACCCTTCTGGACAAGCCCGGTGACGACGCGATGACGGCGCTGGGGACCGCGTACGAGCCGCTGATCTCCAAGCTCGGCTTCGACCTCCTGCCGGTCGGCATCACGCTGCCCCCGAAGGCCGTGCCCGACCCCAACAACCCCGACGCGCCTCCGCCGCCCGGCACCGGCGGCAACGACAAGTTCAACATCGGCGACGGCAGCGGGGGCAGCGGCGGGGGAGGTGGCGGGGCCGGTGGCGGGGGCGGCGGCGCCGGGAACAAGTTCAACCTCGGCGACGGCGCCGGGGGCACCGGCGGTGGCGGGGGCGGCGGCAACGGGAACAACCTGCACATCCCCCCGCCGATCATCGGTGGCAGCGGCGCCGGCGGGAACGGCGGCGGCGCCGGCGGCGGTGCCGGTGGCGGCACCGGTGCCGGGACGCCGATCCGCGACAAGGACGGCAACGTGCTCCTGGACAAGGACAAGAAGCCGATCCTCCTCCCGCCCGGCGGCTACCTCTCGGGCGGCAAGGTGTACGACGCCAACGGCAAGGAGGTGCTGGACAAGGACGGCAAGCCGATCGTCGTGCCGCCCGGCGCGAACGTGCCGGCGGGCACCGGCGGCGGGATCTACGGCCCCAACGCCAAGGTGCCGAAGGGCTCGACCATCCGCGAGGACGGCACGGTCGTCGACGCCGACGGCAAGCCCGTCCTGGACTCCCAGGGCAACCCGATCGTGGTGGAGAAGGACTCCTCGATCGCCGAGGACGGCACCCTGCTGGACGCCCAGAAGAAGCCGATCTCCGACTACATCCAGCGCTCGCGGGACCTCCAGCACGCCTGGACCACGGCCGGCGGCACCGGCAGCGGCGGCGGTGGAACCATCACCTGGGGCGGTGACATCGGCGGCGGTGCGCGCCCGCCGTCCACCGGCGCGCCCTGGACCCTGGACCTGGGGACCGGCGGCAGCGGCCTCGACCAGAACGGCGGCATCGGCTCGTTCGGCTCCTACCCGGGGCTGTTCAGCGGCGTGGGCGGAGGAGGGGGCGGCCTCAGCACCTCCGGCGGCAGCCCCCGGATCCTCAACACCTCCAGCGGGGTCGGCCCCCAGGTGGCGGAGAACGGCGGACTGCCGCCCGCGCCGAAGGTCGGCGGCACCGGTGCCGGCGCGGGTGCCGGTGCCGGCGCGGCCGCCGCGGAGAAGTCCGCGATGAGCCAAAAGGCCTCCGCGCTCGCCGCCGAGGAGGCCGCCGCGATGCGCGGCCGCTCGGTGAACACCAGCGGCGGCGGGATGCCCATGATGCCTCCGATGGGCGGCGGCATGGGTGGCGGCCAGGGCGAGAAGGGCCGTCAGCGGACCACCTGGCTGGCCGAGGACGAAGAGGTCTGGGGCACCGACACCGGTGCGGTCAGCGGAGTGATCGGCCGCTGAGCCGGCCTCGCGTTTCGAGAGTGGAAAGGAACACGGAGATGACGTTCTCGTTCGAGGAGCAGCTCGCCCAGGCGATGGCGGCCATGGAGGAGCAGCAGGCCAAGATGGCCGAGATGGCCCGGGAACTGCAGGTGGCCACGGCCTCGGCGACGACCAAGGACCGGATGGTCACCGCGAAGGTCGGCGCGCAGGGCGAGGTGCTCGCGCTGACCTTCCACACCACCGCCTACCAGGAGATGGCTCCCGCCGAACTGGCCGCCGTCCTCAAGGACGTGCTGAACGAGGCCAAGGCCCGGATGGGCGAGCGGATCAGCCAGTCGATGCGCTCCTTCGACGGGGTCGGCGAGACGCTGCGCCTGGCGGTCACCGGCGAGCGCGAGGAGGACCCGCTGCTGTCGGCGCTGGGCGGTCTGGACCTGGACGCGCTGCTGGCGCCGCTCACCGCGATGCGGCCGGGAGCCGACCGGGCCAGGACCTCCCACAAGCAGGACGAGTTCAATGGCTAAGCAGCTGAGGAAGCTTGAGGACCTGAAGGAAGCGTTCACCAAGTTCGACGACATGTCCGCGTTCGTCGACAAGATCTACGGCGAGGTCGACAACGTCAACATCATGAACAAGACGGCGGCCGGCTCCGACGAGATCGGCAAGCAGTACCACGAGAAGGTGGACGAGCCGACCACCAACCTGCTCGAACTGGTCGGTTCCATCAGGGACAAGCTGGCGAGCGTCGGGAGGCACGGCGTGAGCACGGCCAACCTGTTCGACTCGACCGACGAGCACAACACCGAGCTGGTGAAGTGACCCGCCGATAGCGCCGGACGGCGCCGTTCCCCACCCGCACCGCACTCAGCAGGCTTCGCAGCCGGAGGCTCCCCGCCATGGCCCACTCCTCGATGAACGTCTCGCCCGGCGTCGCGACGTTCTTCCACATCCTCACCGGGATGCCGTGGCCGGAGTCCAACGAGGGGGCGTTGCGGGACGTCCGGGACGAGTATGCGACGCTCGCCGAGGAGCTGCCGCAGCTCAAGACCTACATCGCGGATCTGGTGGCCGCGTGCCGGAAGCAGTTCGAGGGGGAGGCCGCCGAAGCCTTCGAACGCGAGATGGGGCGGTTCATCGGCGACGGGAGCGACACCGACTACGTCGGTGTCGCGACCGAACTCTGCAAGCAGCTCAGCGGGTTCGCGGGAAAGGTCGCGAACACCGTCGAGTACACGAAGTGGATGATCGTCGGCCAGATCATCCAGCTGCTGATCGAGATCGCGCTGGCCATCTTCTGGTCCCCGTTCACCGGCGGCGCCTCGCTCCTCGCGGTCGAGCCCGGCAAGCAGGTCGTCAAGACGATCATCATCAACCTGCTGAAGAAGCTCCTCCAGGTGATCCTGATGCACACCTTCTTCGGTGTGGTCGGCGGCCTGGTGATGGACGGGATCATCCAGGGCATCCAGTTCGGGCGGGGCGACCGCCACGAGTGGGACAAGGACCTGACCAAGCAGGCCGCGATCTTCGGCGCGATCAGCGGCGTCATCGCCGGTCCGCTGCACCTGCTGGGCATGGGCCTGGGCAAGCTCTTCGGCAAGATGTTCGGAAAGCTCTTCGTCTCGAAGGAACTGAGTGCCTCGCTGAAGAGCCTGGCCACCGGGCTCGCCAAGGGCGGGGCCAAGGACCTGGAGAAGCTCGGGGCCAAGGAGCTCGCGAACCTCGGCGCCAAGGAACTGAAGAACCTCGGGTCCAAGGAACTCGGCAACCTCGGTGGCAAGGAAGCCGGGAACCTCGGCGGCAAGGAGGCCGGGAACCTCGGGGGGAAGGAGGCCGGGTCGGGCGCCGGCCGGGCGATCGGCGACAAGACGGCGAACGAGTTCGCCAACAGCCTCGACAAGATCCTGCGGGAGCACTCCAACTACCTCTCCAAGGGCTTCGCGGCCGCCGGCAAGACCGGCGCCAAGGCCGGGTCCCAGTTCACGAAGAGCATGGCGGAGGCCTTCGAGAAGCATCTCGGCGCCGCCCTCGGCAAGGACCTCGCCCGCGAGCTGGGAACGAAGTTCGGCAAGGAGTTCGCCGAGAAGTGGGCCAAGTCGCCGGGGGCCCGCGCGGGCCTGGCCGCCACTCTGCGCGAGATCGCGAACAGTTCCAAGATCGCCAACGGAGAACTCCGGGTCCTGGCCGAGAAGCTGCCCGAACTCGCCGGCCGTGTCGACAAGATGAACAAGATGTTCGTGCTCGGCCACGCGCTCGGCGAACAGGTCAAGATGGGCGTCAACCAGTACCTGAGTGAGGGCTTCTACAACCTGATCTTCGAACCGAACCACGAGTTCTCGGCCAGCGGTTCGAGCTTCCTCGCCGGCTTCCTCATGGGCGGCGCGCGTCACCTGCTGCACGGCGTCACCTCGCCCCTGATGACCAAGTACGTCAACTTCGTCCGGGACCTCCAGCATGCCGACATCCCCCACGACGGCAGCAAGTACTTCCACCCGCTCCACCCCCTCACCCTGCTGTCCGTGGCCACCAACCTGTCGGGCCACGCCGTGCCGTTCCCGGTGCCCAGGCTCGGCGAGCGCCTCCCCGCCCCTGCCGAGGGCGGCGCGCACCTGACCAGCACCGAGGGCGGCGGCCACACCCCCTCGCTCACCCCGCCGTCCGGCTCGCACCGCACCGACGGCGGGCCCAGCACCGAGGGCGGGTCGAAGACGGACGGCGGGTCGACGGGCTCGAAGTCGACGGTCGGCGCGGAGGCGCCGGGCGGGGACAAGACCTCCAAGCCCGGCTCGCAGACCGGCACCGGCGGCCGGACCGCCCCGGACCCCGCCACCCCCCGCCCCACCGAGTCCGGGGGCGACCAGGGCAAGAAGACCGGTGGCACCACGGCGCCGGCGGGCGGCGGCGAGCCGAACAAGCCGCTTCCGAACAGGCCGGATCCGAGCAAGCCGGACCCGATCAAGCCGGATCCGAGCAAGCCGCTTCCGGATAGGCCGGATCCGAGCAAGCCGGACCCGATCAAGTCGGATCCGAGCAAGCCGCTTCCGGATAGGCCGGACCCGAACAGGCCGGACCCGATCAAGTCGGATCCGAGCAAGCCGCTTCCGGATGGGCCGGACCCGAACAGGCCGGACCCGATCAAGTCGGATCCGAGCAAGCCGCTTCCGGATAGGCCGGACCCGATCAAGCCGGACCCGAAGACGCCCGACCCGAACCCTGATCACAAGCCGGGCCCGATCAAGCCCGACCCGAACCCTGATCACAAGCCGGGCCCGAAGACGCCTGACCCGAACCCATCGAAGGACGGCGGCGGCGACGGACCGCCGCCCAAGACCGAGGGAGGCCCGGGCGACCGGAAGGATCCCGGTCCGAACGGTCCTGACAAGGACGTACCCAAGTCCGAGTTCGAACTCCAGCGGGAACGCGTCCGGGAACAACGCCTACAGGGTGAGGCGGATCGCGTTCGGTTTGAGGAGGCTCGGAGGGCGAGGGAGGCTGCGGAGGCGGCGAAGCAGCCCCAGGCGGATGGTGAGGCGCCCAAGGGGCCGGAGGGTGGGGAGAAGGAGCCGCTGCCCGACCCTGCGTACACGTCGCAGGCCGAGTTCTTCCGGCAGCTGCGCGAGCAGAATGTGGCGGACCGTGCGGCGAAGGAGGCTGCGGAGGCGGCCAAGCGGTCCCAGGCGGATGGTGAGGCGCCCAAGGGGCCGGAGGGTGGGGAGAAGGAGCCGCTGCCCGATCCCGCGTACACGTCGCAGGCTGAGTGGCTCCGGCAGCTGCGCGAGCAGGGTGAGGCGGACCGTGCGGCGAAGGCGGCCGAGGCGGCTGCTCGCAAGGCGAAGGAGGCGTCGGATCCGTCTGTTGAGGACGGTGAGGGGGCCAAGGATTCGGCCGGTGGTGAGAAGGAGCCGCTGCCTGACCCCGGGCACTCGGCGGAGGCTGAGCTGCATCGGCAGCTTCGCGAGCAGGGTGAGGCGGATCGCGCGGCGAAGGCGTTGTCGGACCCGTTGTTCGCGGACCGTGAGAAGGCCAAGGCGTTGGCCGATGCCAAGAGGCCGCGTTCGACGCGGGAGCTCAGATTCGGCACGATCGACGATCTGAAGGCCAAGGAGGAGAGCGACAACTCCGGTGCCGCCGCACCGAATTCCGGCGCGGGCGGGCGGCGCGAGGGTGGGTCCGGCCCGGCCGACGGCGGGGCGCAGACGCGGGGGAAGTCCGAGGGCAGCCAGACCCAGGTAGAGCCGGCCCCCGCGGACTCCGACCGTTCCGGTGGGTCGGGGTCGGGTGGTGGTGAGAAGTCGGCTCCGCCGAAGAAGACCGGGATTGCCGGGTTTGGTGACCTGAAGGATTCCGGCGAGGGTAAGGCTCCGGCGGAGAAGTTCCCAAGTGGTCGTGGGCATCTGTTGACGGATGATCCCCTGCCGGTGCCGTCGAAGGATGAGGGGCCGAAGGCGTCGGGTGGTGGTGAGAAGTCGGCTCCGCCGAAGAAGACCGGGATTGCCGGGTTTGGTGATCTGGAGGATGCGGGTGGGGGTAAGGCTCCGGCGGAGAAGTTCCCTCGTGGTCCTGGGCGTCTGTTGACGGATGATGGCCCGCCGGTGCCGTCGAAGGATGAGGGGCCGAAGGCGTCGGGTGGTGGTGAGAAGTCGGCTCCGCCGAAGAGGACCGGGATTGCCGGGTTTGGTGATCTGGAGGATGCGGGTGGGGGTAAGGCTCCGGCGGAGAAGTTCCCTCGTGGTCCTGGGCGTCTGTTGACGGATGATGGCCCGCCGGTGCCGTCGAAGGATGAGGGGCCGAAGGCGTCGGGTGGTGGTGAGAAGTCGGCTCCGCCGAAGAGGACCGGGATTGCCGGGTTTGGTGACCTGAAGGATTCCGGCGAGGGTAAGGCCCCGGCGGAGAAGTTCCCAAGTAGTCGTGGGCATCTGCTGACGGATGATCCCCTGCCGGTGCCGTCGAAGGATGAGGGGCCGAAGGCGTCGGGTGATGGTGAGAAGTCGGCTCCGCCGAAGACCGGGATTTTCGGGGTCGGTGACCTGAAGGATTCCGGCACGACGGGGTCGGAGGGCAAGGCCCCGGCGGAGAAGTTCTCCGGCCCGGGGGAGAAGCTGGGCGGCGAGGACGCCACCCGGGGCGGGCGCGTCACCGAGTCGGGCCAGCGGGACCGGCGCCGCGACGCCGCCGAGCAGCGCTGGGAGGACCAGAAGAACGATCCGGTTTTCCAGCAGGAGGCCGAGCAGCGCGCCCGGGAGGCCGCGGAGGCGGAGGCCAAGGAGGCTGCGCGCCGGAAGAAGCGGGCGGAGGACGCGGCGACCCGCGCCAAGGCCGAGGGGCAGGCCCTCCAGGAGCGGCAGCGTCTGCGCGCCGAGGAGACGGCCCGCGAGGAGCAGCGGGAGGCCGAGCGGCAGGCGCGGGAGGTTGAGCGGCAGGCGCGACAGGAGGCCGCGGAGGAGGCCGACTGGCAGCGGCAGTTGGCCGACATGCGAGACGAGTCGGGTGGCGGTTCCGGCGTGCACGGCGAGGTGTCCCTGGCCGAGGCGCGGAAGCTACTCGCCGAACACCGTTCCAACGGGGTGGCCGACCCCTGGCGCCGGCTGGCGTCCGAACTGGGCGTCGACGTCGACTCGTTGAAGCGCCACGACCTGATGCCCGACTTCCCGGGCACCAAGGGGGAGCGCGGCCGCGAGCACGGGCATGGGCGCGAGCATGAGCACGAGCGCGAGCACGAGCACGAGCGCGACACCACGGCGGAGGACACCGAGCCGGCACCCGACCGGAACCGTCTCGGCGAGGACGACGGCAGCTTCGCCCACAAGAAGACCGCGAAGAAGGCCGCGGCCCCGCCGGAGGCGATCGTCACCCGCGGCATCGACGGCACCGGCGGCACCGTCGACAAGGACGCCCTGGACCACGCCGCCGGGGAACTCGTCAAGGACACGGGCGGTTCGACGACGCTCCCGTCCGGCGAGGAGTCCTCCTCGTCCGCTCCGTCCTCGCAGCAGCGGCTGGCCGCCGGAGCGCTGCTGAAGATCCACGACGGCCTCTACCACCCCGACGAGCCCACCGGCGGGATCACCCGGGACTTCGACAAGGTCCGTGCGTTGCGTCGCATGGAGAACCTCGCACGCGACGAGTACAAGATGCGGGCGCCCTTCCTGACCGGCGGCTGGCTGGCCGGTATGGCGCACGAACTGAACGGGCTGCCCGAGTGGACGCGTCCGCTGCCGGAGCACCTGCGGGCGTTGGTGGACGCGGCCGCGAGGATCGACCCGGCCCTGAGCGGGGCCGATCTGCGCGCCGCCCTGCGGCGGGAGCTGTCGACGCACACGCCGAAGGAGGAGTCTGTCCCGGTCCCCGACAAGGCTGACCCTGCGCCGAAGGAGGAGTCTGTCCCGGTCCCCGACAAGGCTGACCCTGCGCCGAAGGAGAAGCCTGTCCCGGTCCCCGCCGGGGACGACCCGGTGCGACCGGAACCGGAGAAGCGCAAGACGCGCTACCAGACCCGCCCTTTGACGAACTCGTCCGGTGCCACGATCGGCATCGTGGTGGGCGGCGGGCGCAAGGCGGAGCCCGTGCCGGAGGCGGCCGAGGACGTGCGGACCGTCTACTACTGGTCCGACCCCGGGAAGCCGTCCGACGGAGCCCCCGAGCCCGTGCAGCGGCCCGGAGCTCAGCCGGGCGGCGACACCCCGGAGAAGAACAAGCACTACAGCCTGACCGAGATCACCGGGCACGAGCCGTTGCTCGTGCTGATCCCCGACAACCTGGAAGACCTCGAACCCGAAGCACTCGCCAAGGGCGTGGCGGCCGACCTGCCGCACGACGAGCTCACCCCCGAGACCCCGCTGGTGCTGGTCGGACCGGGTGCCCTGGGCGCGGAGCTGGACTTCCCGCGGGCGCTGGCCAAGGCGACCGGCCGTACGGTGTGGACCAACTCCGTCGCGACGTCGCTGACCGACGGCCTCATCAAGGTGAAGGCCAAACTGCGGCCCGAGCTGAAGGAGAGGAAGCATACGAAGGCCGAGCGCGGGTTCTGGATCAAGGAGGTTCCGCCGGACCCGACCCTGCCGGAGAACGAACGGGCCAGCTCCATCCCGACCATGGGTGTCCGCGACGACAACGGCCACCTGGTCGACGCGAAGAAGCCGGACGTGGTCGACGAGACGGACCTCGACAGCCAGCCCATCCTGTTCCCGCTCGGTCGGCAGTCGGGCGGCCGCCTCTACCGGGACAGTTCCCTCACCCGCAAGTGGGAGCCGATCCGGGACGGATTCGACCCCACCACCCCCCACTTCGAGTACCTGCCGTCCGACTACTTCGACCAGAAGGATTCCAGGCCCGCAGCCGAGTCGGACAACCCCGACCTCAGCACGATCGGGCTCGTCCCCTGGAACGTCTCGGACCCCATCTACACGTTCATGACGCACGCCACCCACCTCGCGGCGGCGCTGACCACCCTGTCGGACCAACCGAGCGGGAAGAAGAAGGTCTTCGTCACCGGCGAGGCGCTCGGCCAGGTCATCCGTCGGCGGCCCAGCTTCCGGCGCATGCCGCCCGACACCCAGATCGTGCTGCTCGCCTGCCAGGCGGGCGCCCGCGGCGACAACGGCAAGGTGGTGGCGCAGGAACTCGCCAACGCCACCGGGCGCGTCGTGTGGGCGTCCACGACCACGATCAGCGTGAGCATCGGCCAGCGCGTCGCCCCGCTCGGCATCCTGAGCGACGAACACGGCACGCGCGGACGCTGGATCAAGTTCGAGCCGGGAACCATGGAGCCGGACACCGAGCAGGGCTCGCGCCGGCCCGTTGTCGCGGAGACCTCGGACGCGAAGACCAAGAAGAAGAAGTCCCGGGCCGTCGGCGTGCTCGGTGGGAACGAGCAGGCCGCCGTCGTCCCTCCGACGGCACCGACGGCAGCGCCGACGACACCGGCCACGCGGGACTGGCCCGTGACGGGCCGGCGGACGGCGGGGGACGGGTCGCAGTTCGACGTCCTGCGGGTCCCGGGCGACGGCAACTGCCTGTTCACGTCGATTCTGGCCAGCGCGCCCAGGCAACTGGATTCCTGGGCCCACGGGCACCTGGACGTCAGGGGCGCGCGCACGACCGTCTCGCAGTGGTTCCGGGGGGAGGAGGGCGCCACGCAGCGGGGGGACCTCGACGCCCTGGGGATGAGTCCCCTTCGGTTCCTGCTCTCCGATCACGATCTCACTCACCAGCAGTTGGAAGCGATCGCCGGCGCGCAGGGCTTGGGTCTCACCAGAGACGAAGTGCTCGATCACATCCTCGCGGTGTTCGGTGCGGGCGGGCCGCAGCAGGAGGCGGTCTGGGCTCGACTGCTGGATCGGATCCCGGCGCTCAAGGAGCGGATGTGGGTGCAGCCGGGGGACAGCGATCCCCGGCGCCTGACGCCGTCCGACCTGACTGATCGGCGGCTCAGCGAGTTCGTGGACATGGCGGTGCGCAACCGCGTGCTGTGGAGCACCCCGTTCTACGACGAGATCGCGGTGGTCGCCGCCCACGCCTTCGGCATTCAGCTGAGGGTGCACGACCAGAACCCCGTGCCCCGCCTGATGAACGAGGCGTCGGAGCAGGTCGTCCACATCCTCCGCTCGAATGAGCAGGACATTCGAGTGACCCACTACAGCGCGATGCGGCCGACGACCCCTCAGCCCACCACGCAGCGCCCGGCCGAAGCGCCCTCGGTCACCGAGTCGCAGACCAAGCCGACTCCGCCGCCACTGAAGGAGCCCGAGCCGAAGCCGAAGTCGGATCACGAGGGGCAGCAGGAGCCGAAGCAGGAGGATCTGCCGAAGCAGGATCTGCCCAAGGAGCAGGATCTGCCCAAGGAGCAGGGTCTGCCCAAGGAGCAGGAACAGCCGAAGGAGCAGGAACAGCCGGAGCACGAGCAGCACAAGCCGGTCCTGCTCACGGAGCAGGACCTGCCGAAGGAGCAGGAACAACCCAAACAACAGGAGCAGCCCCAGCAGGAGCCGCCCCTCCCGGCCCCGCCGAGCCGGATGACGGAGCAGGGCTGGATCAGCGCCGGCGACCGGGTGGTGAAGGTCCACGGAACGGACGACCAGGTCGTGGCGGCAGTGCTCGCGAAGCTGCCCCCGAGTGTGTCCGCGAGCCGACGGGAGGAGATCCGGCGGCAGCTCGCCGAGCAGCTCGACGTTCGGACGCTGGCGCCCAACCTGTCCCGGATGACCCGGGGCGACGACGTGCTGGTGCCCCTGGACCTCGGCGGCGGCGCCGGGACGCTGCGGATCAGTGCCACGGTCGAGACGCCCGCATCGAAGCATCGGACGGAGAAGTTCGAGTTCGAGGACGGTGGTGACTCGTCCGCCGGAACGGGCGCCCTGCGCGAGAGCCGGTCCCGGTGGGGCGGCGGTGTGGTGGTGAGCGGCAAGCCGGCGTCGAACACCGGGGTGTCCGGGCCGGTGAGCGGGGCGGTGGACCGGAGCAGGGCGGTGACGGTCGCCGCGACCGGCCGGATGACCCACCGCAGGAAGACCGGGGAGCCGGTGCTGTGGATCGACGCGACGATCCGGCTGGACCTCGACTTCTCCGAGGTCCCGGGCGTGCGGACGCTCACGCGGCCGTTCTCCCGCACCCCGCTGGTGGGCACCGGGCGGACCGGCCCGGAGGAGCGTCCGGAGCCGGTGCTGCCGGTGCCGTTGTCGGTGCGGATCGTCACGCCGGCCGCCGAGGCCGTCCCCGCCGGGCCTCCGCCGGTGGTGACCCGCCACGCCCCGCCGACCCGTGTGCTGCGGACGGCGGCGCTGGGCGGGATGGACGTGGTCAAGAACGTCCACACGCTGCACGGGCGCGGGAACCGCACTGCCGGTGACACGGCGCTGTTCGGACCGGCCGCCGCGCCCTCCGGGTTGGAGGCCTTCGGGCGGCAGAGGTTCGGGGACGCCTGGAGTTCGGTGCGGGCCGAGATCCTCGCCCAGCTGGACCTGCCCAGCCTGCAGTCCCAGCTGAGGTCCATGACGACCGGTGAGCTGCTGGAGATCCCGCTGTCCGACGGCCGGGGCAGCATCCTGATGTCGGCGAAGGTGCTGGAACTGTCGCACCTGCGGAACACCGATGCGGGCGAGTTCAACACCGGCGCCGACATCACCAGCACCGTCACCTCGTCCGACACCAAGGCCCGGACGCTCGCGCTGGGCGTCTCGGTCAAGCAGTCGGGCGGAACGGGCTTTCTCGGCGGCGCCGGAACGGGGGGCCCGAGCGGGCAGCGCGGCAGCGACCGGAACACCATCGGGCAGAACTCCCAGCGGACCGGAACCGCCCTCAAGGCCAAGGTCCCGGGCACGATCTTCGACGGCACGGCCGAACTCACCCTGGTGCACCAGGATGCGGAGGGAAACCTCGCCCCGGGCCGGGCGACGACGCAGCTGGGCTTCCAGGCGCTCGTCGAGACCGCGGAATGCCGACCCCCCGGCGCGGAGAACACGTACCGTCCCGACGCCGAACCCGGACCGCTCCAGGCGCCGGAGCTGCCTCCCGGCTCCGCCGCGTGGGAGCCCAAGCCCGAGCTGTGGGGGTCCGACCCGGCGAAGGGCAAGAACGGCCTCCCGCCGGGCACGGTCGTGCTCGACGTCGTCCCGCACGCTCCCGGGACCGGCACCACCGAGCCCGTCAGGCCGCTCAGGGAGGTCCTGGAGGCGCTGGGGCGCCGGACCTTCGGCGCCCAGGGCTGGAACGAGCTCGGCCCGTTGGTGCGCGGGGCCTTCCGTCACGAGCGGCTCGGGGCCCTGCTGACCGGGATGAGCCACGGCATCGACCTCCGCTCGCCGCTGCTGGTCAGGACCGGTGAGCGGGACGCCCTGGTGCTGGCCGGAGCGAAGGTCCAGAAGCTGGAGTACGTTCGGGAGTTCGAGAAGGACGCCGAGCTGAACGTCGTGAACGAGTGGGCGGCGGGCGGCGGCGTCCGGGAGAACACGTTCTACACGGCGGGCGGCCAACTCCAGGGCGGGCCCGAGTTCAAGCCCCCCGGCACCGTCGTGGGGGTCACCGGCGGGGTCGGCCACACCACCCGGTGGCGCGGCGGCGACCGGACGGCCGACTCCGTCAGCGGCACCGCCAACGCGAAGTTCGCCGAGAAGATGGTCGTCTACCTGGCCACCGTCGAGCTGGACGTCAAGGTCGTCGAGGACGGCGGGGGCGGCACGACCACGCCCGAACGAGCCCTGGTCCGGGCGCTGTTGGCCGTCCCGCAGTCCCTGACGGAGTCGCACCGGACCCCGGAGGGCGAAGACCTTCCCCCGGCCCGCCTGGTGTTCGACCGCCCGAAGGTCCAGCCCGTCGACGAGACCCCTCATCCGGAGGAGACCCCGTTCGTCGAGGAGACGCCGGGCGTCGAGAACATCCCGCTCTTGCCGAAGGCCCCCCCAACGGGCGGCGCACCGGAACGGACGCTCACCGTGCAGCCGCCGTCCCGGGTGTCCCGGACCGGCGAGCTCGCTCCCTCCGACCCCGTCCTCGGGCTGCACGACGCGCGGGCCGTCCTCGACGCCGTGGGCGCGAAGCTGAAGCCGCTGTTCGGCGATCACTGGGCCTGGGTCGAGGCGGCCCTCGCCCCCCACCTCGACGAGACGGCGCTGCGCCCCCGGCTGTCGGCCCTCACCACCGGAGGCGGCTGGATCGTCTCGGTGTCGCACGAAGGGATCACCGTCGAGGTCCGGGTCGTCGGGGCCAAGGTGACCATGCGGGAGTACCAGGGGCCGATCGAGAAGTGCGAGTTCGAGCGCGGCGGCGAGACCGTGTCGTCCACCGGGGCGCTTCGCGACGTGCGCGGCGGAACCAGTGTGACGGCGGCGCTCGACATGAAGTTCCCGTACGTCGCGGTGACGCTCGGCCAGTCGTCCGCCGGGCAGGAGACGGTGGGCTCGACGCGGGACGTCGTGACCGGCCGGTCCGAGAAGGAGAAGACGGTCGAGCGGGCCGCCCGGTTCACCGGTGACGTGGAGTTCGACGTCGAGATCGTGGCGAAGCCGACGCGGTCGACGGCGCTGATCGGCCGGTCGGACCGGCAGCGGATCGCCCAGGCCTCGGGCCGGACGAACGCCGTCACGGCGGCCGGCTTCGTGTTCCCGGTCCGTGAACTGCCCATCGACCCGAAGACCGGCACCGCCCCGACCCCCGGCACCTTCCGCTCGGTGCCGGAGCGGATCGTGTCCTCGGGCGTGCTGAGCGGTTCCGACGTGATCCTGCGGGTCTGGGCGCCAGAGCCCAAGGACGGTGCGTCCGGCCAGGAGGGCGGGACGCCGGAACCCAAGGACGGTGCGTCCGGCCAGGAGGGCGGGACGCCGCCCGCCGGATCCCAGCCGACGGGCGGTCAGCAGTTCGTCCGCACCTCCTTGCTGGACCAGCTCGACGGCCGTGGACGGGAGGTGTACGGCGCGAGCTGGGAGCGGGTCCGGCAGGCGCTGCAGCCGGCCCTGCTGCCGGGAGCGCTGCAGTCCCGGCTGCGGGCGCTGATGGCCGGTCAGGAGGTCTTCGTGAAGGTGCCCGGCGGCACGGTGGTGCTCCGCTGGGCCGGGGTCCGGGAGATGCGGCACACCGCCGACACGGCCGAGACCGAGTTCGCGGCCGGCGGCACCAGCGGCGTCGCCGAGGGCGGCGCCGACGGGAAGGCCGGCCACAACCGGGCCACCGACGACACCTTCACCGGGCGGGTGGTGGGCACCACCGACCCGCTCGGGGCGATGCCCGCCGCCGTCGTGGCCGGCGCCACCCTGAGCCACGTCCGGGGCCAGGAGCGGATCGCGGAGCACGACGGCGGTGGCCGGACGGGCCTGGCGACCAAGACCAAGGTCGCCGGCAGCGTGTTCGAGGGCACCGCGATGATCCAGGTCGAGATGCGCCGCAAGGGGTCGGCGCGGCCCGTCCACGGGGCGGCCCCGCAGGAGGCGCGGACCGAACGGCTGCGCCAGGAGGAGCTCCGGCGGCAGACCGAGAAGCTGCCCGAGGGCGCCCCGCTGCCCAAGCCGTTCGAAGACGAACTCATCCGGCAGAGCCAGCGGATCCAGGACTCGGCCCGCGCCTGGCGGGAGAAGGAGGCCGCGAAGGAGGCCGCGAAGGAGACCCCGAAGGAGGCGGCGAAGGAGACCCCGAAGGAGGCGGCGAAGGAGACCCCGAAGGAGGAGGCTCCGCAGGACGGCAACGCGGAGAACACCGCCCCGACCACCCCGCACGGCACCGGCGCCCCGAGCACGCCCGTCGCGCCGACGACGCCCGGGCGCGGACGCCGTCAGGCCACCGTGCCCGTCGAGCTGGGCTTCGAGGTGCTGCTGGAGGCCTCCGACACGAAGGAGGTCACCACCCGGGAGGAGACCTCCTACCAGGCCCCGCGCCCCGGCCAGGAGGAGATCAAGTCGAAGCGCGAAACCGTCGAGACGACCCACCTGGTGCCGCCCCGGGAGGTGTGGGAAGGACTCGGCGCCGAGGACGTGGTCGTCGACCTGCCCGACGTCGGATCGCTGCGCAACCTGCTCACCACCCTGGGCCGGAACGAGTTCCGGCTGGAGGAGAACTCGGCCGCCATGCGCAAGCTCAGGCGGATGTTCGACCGGGGCACCCTGATCGACTCCCTTCCGGATCTGACGGCGGGAGGGGAGCGGGTCAAGACCCTCCGGCTGGGCGTCCTCGACAAGGTGAGCGTCACGGTGAAGGCCGAACTGGTCGGCCTCGGCCAGGGCCGCGAGGAGAAGAAGTCGGAGATCGCCCAGTCCGCCGAACTGGCGACCCGGTTCACCGAGCGGGCGCTGTCCTCCCGGATGACCCAGCTGATGGGCCAGATCGGCGTGGAGTTCTCCAAGGTCAAGGGCAAGATCATGACCGGGATCACCTTCGGCGGCGGCGCCGGCCGCCGCACCGGAGGCGAACGCACCCTTGCGGAACGGACCGTGGCGAACTCCAAGTACCCCGAGCCGCTGGTGCGGTTCCAGGGGCACGTGAAGTTCACCGTCTCCTTCCAGCACCGCTCCGGCCCGTGGTCGTGGCGGCCGCGCACGGTGGTCGGCGACGTCCCCGTCGTGGTGGGCGTCCCGAAGAAGTCGGTCACGCAGGAGCACACCGGGCCGAGCGACACCTACTTCACCAAGGAGAACTGGCGCAAGGGCCGACGGCCGTCCGACCGGTACGACCTCCCGCCGGACACGGAGGAGAAGCCGAAGCCTGAGGAACCAAAGCTCGAAGAGCCGAAGCCTGAGGAGCCGAAGCCTGAGGAGCCGAAGCCTGAGGAGCCGAAGCTCGAAGAGCCGAAGTTCGAAGAGCCGAAGCCTGAGGAGCCGAAGCCCGCACCCCCGGCCTCGAACGACATCGCCGGGCAGGTCGCCGAACTTCTCGGTGGCGCCCCCGGACAGCTGAAGCCGCCCGCCACGAAGCCCGCCGAGCAGGGCAAGGAGCAGAAGAGCGGAAACGGCGGCGAGCAGAGCGAGGAGAACAAGGACCAGGCCGACGAGCAGAGCGACCGCGACGAGGCGCAGTCCGAGCAGCCCAAGCAGCCTGCGCAGGAGAACGAGAACGAGGCCGAGGAACACCCCAAGCAGCCCGAGTCGGAGATCCACCAGGAGAACCAGACCGAGGAACACGCCGAGCAGAGCGACAAGGCCGAGGAGCAGCCCGAGCGGGAGAACCAGAGCGAGGAGCAGCCCAAGCAGCCCGAGGCCGCGGAGCCGACGAAGGACGCCGACACCGAGCCGCAGCAGGCGCATGAGCCGGAACAACTCGCCCCGCAGCCGCCCCAGTCCCTGCTGGTGCAGGCCAACCGGGGTGTGCCCGGCGACCGGAAGGGCCTGCGGATGGCCTCGGGAGCCTTCGTCGGCGCCGAGGGCCGGCACAACAACGCCCCTGCGGACGTCCTGGCGTTGACCCGTCGACTGGAGGAACTGAACGTCCTGCCGCCGGAGGCCGCCGGGGCCGTACGGCAGGAAGCGGAGCCGCTGCTCCGGAAGATCGAGGAGCGCCGGGTCAGGCTGCGCAACGCGCCGCCGTTGAAGAGCCCGGTGGCCCAGACGGCCGTCGAGCCGCTGGTGGAGGCCGCGGCCGGGTACCTGGGGGCGCCACTGTCGCGTGAGCAGGCCCGCACGCTCGGCCTGGAGCTCACCGACAGCGTCGGCCCCGGGGCGGTGAACAGCCCGGCGGACGTGCTGGCGGCGGGCCGCCGGCTCCACGAGCTCGGGCTGCTCGACGACGCGGCGCTCACTGCCCTCGCCGACGCCGGCCCGTTGCCGCAGGCCTTCCTCGACGGCCTGCTCACGCTGCGCGCCGACCACCTCGGCGGCCGCTTCGACCTGCCCGTTCCGGACGGCGGCCGCCAAGTGGCCGACGCCATGCGCGACCTGGCCCGGCGCGAGGTCGTGCTGGAGTGGCGCGCCTCGGGCGCGCTCGACCTGGAGAAGACCGACTTCGCCACCTGGGCGCTGGACGGCCCGGCCGACCAGCCGCCGCCGCTCGCGGCCGGCAGCACGCTCAACTGCTGGGAGTCCGTCCTGCTCACCGCGCACTCCCAAGGACTGGTCTCCTGGGAGTGGATCCACGAGACGTACGCGAGCGGTCTGGAGGGACCGCAGTGGACGAAGAACCTGATCTCCCGTCTGCTCCCGCACACCAGGACCACCTACGACTCGACCTCCCACGACACGCCGTTGCCCCGCGAGGGCGACATCGTGGTCTACGGCCAGGGCAACCACGTCGCCGTCGCCACCGGCCGGACGGACGAGAACGGCGCCCCGGTGCTGCTGAGCTTCGGCGTCAGCCCCACCGACAACGAGGCCGAGGTCAACCGGGTCATCGAGGCCGGCGCGACGGACCTCTACCCCGGCGGCGCCGACTTCGGCCCCGGCCCCTGGACCGTGCGGCCCGTACCCGAGGCCGCCGCGCCGCACGTCGAGCCGGTGACCCCGCCTCCACATGGTGAGCCGGTCGCACCGCCTCCGCACGTCGAGCCGGTCGCACCGCCGCCTCCGCCGCACGTCGAGCCGTCCGCCCCGGTCTCGCAGGTTGAGCCGGTGACCCCGCCTCTGCCTCCGCACGTTGAGCCGGTGACGCCTCCTCCGCACGTTGAGCCGGTGGCGCCGCCTCTGCCTCCGCACGCTGAGGCGGTGACCCCGCCTCCGCACGTCGAGCCGGTCGCGTCGCCTCCGTACGTCGAGCCGGTCGCGCCGCCTCCGCCCGCCGGGCCGCCGAGGGCGTCCGACATCCTGGAGATGGGCTTGCCGGACCGGCTCCTGACCCTGGACTCGCTCTCGCCCGACGTCCGCCGCGCCCTCGCGGCCGACACCGACTTCGTCGGACCCCTGCGGGAGCGGCTGTCCCCGGCGGAGTTCGCGACGGTCGCCGCCCGCCTGCTGGTGGACGTCGATCACCGGGTGCACCGCCCGGCGTCGGCGCGGCAGGCGGCGCACGCCCAGCTGGAGCTGATGCTCCAGAACCCGGACGTCGCGTCCGACCTGTTGACGCGGCGGGTGCGCGTGGTGGTCGTGCCGCGCGACGTCGCGATGACCGAGGTCGAGGGTTTCCGCCACATGGCCGGCGGAACCGTCGGCGAGGGTGGCCGCCTCTGGGAGACCGTCCGGGGCGCGGCCGAGCACGAACACATCGCGGTGACCGAGGAGAACCTGCTCGGCGAGGACACCGGCATCGGTGAGGTGGCGGGCTTCGAGGAGGGCTACTCCTCCACGACCCACGAATTCGCCCATGCCCTCCACGAGTTCAGCCTGACCGACGACGAGCGCTCGCTCGTGCGGGACGTGTTCCTGGACAACCACATGGCCGACACCCTGAGCCAGCTGTTCGGCACCGAGTCGACCGCCGCCTGGCCCGACGGCCCGGTACACGACAAGGACGGCAAGCTGGTCGGGAACTACTCCTCGTCGGACGAGCGGGAGTTCTTCGCGCAGCTGAGCAACGTGTACCTCGGGACCAACCGCGGCGACGACCCGGGCACCCGCCGGCCCCGCAACAACGGCGCCGACTGGGTCCGCGACCACGAGCCCGTGCTGCTGCCCATCCTGGAGCGGCTCTTCGGGGAGAACCCGGAAACGGCGCACGCCGGGCCGGTCAACCCGGTCCGCGAGACCCGCGCCGACAACGAGATGCTGGGCGGCTTCCTTGAGTTCATGCGCGGAGTCGACGGCGAGGAACACGTCGAGGAGGGCGGCGAGGAACACGTCGAGGACCTTGAGCCGCCCGTGCCGCCGCAGCCGCTCTCGGAGGCCGACCTGATCCAGCAGATCCTCAACCCCGCCGGATCCGGGAGCAGTTCGGCGGCCGCGTCCCCGCCGGGGACGCGCGGGGCTGATCGCGGCCGGGGACGCGGGAACGACACCAGGGGCGGAGCCCAGGGCGGGTTCGGACGGGGCCGCGGACGTGGGACCAGCGCCGATCCCGGTTCGACGCCGTCGAGCGATACCGGTGGTGGGCGCGGTCGTGGGCGTGGAACCGATACCGATCCCGGTGGTGGGCGCGGTCGTGGGCGTGGAACCGATACCGATCCCGGTCGTGGTCGTGGAACCGGTCGTGGTCGTGGTCGTGGAACCGTGGCACCGGGAGAGAACAACCCGCCCCGCTCGACCTCGCGCGGCGCGAGTTCGCAGTCGGCGAGCAGCCAGATCGGGCACGTGATCGAAAGGGACGGCACGCTCTACGTCACCAAGGGCACAGTCGGCGAGCCCGGCTACTCGGAGCTGCCTCTCGACCTGCGCGCGCCCAGCCTTGAGGCGTCTCTGGGGCAGGAGACCGACTCGTTGCGCGGAGCTTTCGGCCGCTCCCTGGACCGCATGGCGCGGGTCATGATGGACGCCGACCGGTACGGCCGCGGTGCGAGTTTCAAGGACACCGGCACGCCGCACCTCGCCCTGACCGTCATCGACGGCGTGGTCCATGTCGCGGGTAACTCCGGAATGGGGCCGGGCAAGATAAAGGACGCGACAGATCGCCTGGCGAACCTTGCCACGCCGGAGGGCCAGGAAGGCAGGAACCACGACCTGGCGAAGCTCCGAGCGATTCGGGACGGGAACTACCGGAGCAAGGACTTCGTGGGCTTCGACGACCACAGCCGGGGATTTGACGCGGTCCGCGAGGCGCTGAAGGAAACGAACAAGATCAAGTGGCTCCCCAACGTCAAGGGCAAGGGCGAGGGCTGCCTCCACGGTGAGATGGACCTCCTGAACGAGGTCCAGAAGCGGATGCAGGCGGAGTTCGACGAGGCCGTGAAGAAGGCCAAGGAAGCGGAGGAGGCCCAGAAGAAGAAGGAGGCGGAGGAAGCCGAGAAGGAGGGAAGCGAGGAGACGAAGGAAGAGGAGACGAAGGAGGCCGAGGCGAAGGAAGAGGACGCGACGGACGCAGAGCAGAAGGAGGACAGCGAGGGGTCGGACGGCGGGACATCCAGAGGCGGAAGCGGGAGGACGGCCGAGGAGAAGGGCAAGGCCAGGGCCGACGAACTGGGGCTGACGCCCTGGCCGATCGGTGGCAGGAAGCGCGACTGCATGGCGTGCCACTGGGCCCACGCCATCTTCAACGAGCACATCGCGAAGGGCCTCGGCTTCGTCGTGGTGACCGGCGGTACCCACGGAAAGATCTTCAACGGCTGGGCGGCACCGGACTGCATCAAGGAGCACCCGAAGGCGATGGCCGCGCTGGAGGCGAAGATCACCGGGACCGAAGTGCCGACCAAGGAGGGTGGCAAGAAGCTCGGCTTCGTGAACGGCGTGATCGTCGCTCCCCAGGGCTACACGCCGGCGCAGGGTGCTCATGACGAGCCGTACATCTCCGACTCCGAGCCTGGCTCCGAACCCGAGGCCGAGCACGACTCCGAATCCAAGGACGGCGACAAGCCGTCGGGCTCGGACCGGAACGAGAACGCTGACCAGGCCGCGACCGAGCAATCGAGCAGTTCGAGCAGCTCGAGCAACTCCGCGCAGACGACGACCTCCGAGCAGGCGCCGGCCACCCCGCAGACGACCATCGCGGGAGGACCCGGATCGAGCTCGGCGGGAGGGGGCAGCCAGACGCCCGGGCGCGGCCGGGGCCGGGGCCAGGGTGGCTGGAAGCGGGGGAACAGCCGGGGAGGGCGTGGCCAGAGCAGTGACGGGAACACCGGCTGACGAGTTCGTCCGCTGCTGAACCTCCGGGTGCTTCCCGGCCGTCGAGACGAATGGACGTGCCGTTCGGCCGCCTCGACCGGGGCCGACCGGCGGCCGTCCCTGCCGAGCATCGTCATCGAGGGCCAGGGGGCCATGGTGGGCAAGGACCGGAGCGGCCGGGGGAGCCGGACGGAAGGGGCGGAGGGCGCCGGGATCGAGCTGCCCGCCGTGGCGTGGGTCGTGCCCGAGGAGTTGGAGGCCCGCCCGGCGGTGGCCGCTAACGCTACGGCCGCGAAGGCGGAGCCCGCGAACGCGGAGTCGGCGAAGGCCGAGCCTGCCAAGGCCGAGCCCGCCAAGTCCGGGCCGGCGAAGGAGGAGCCCGCGGCGGTGTCCGCCAGCGGCGCGGCGCCGGCCGTCGAGAGTGCGAAGCCCGCCACGGGTGCCGCGACCGCTGCGGCCGCCGCCGAGGCGCCCGCGGGCGTGACCGCGGTCGCCGGCCCGGCGCCGGCCGAGGAGGAGGGCGGCGGACCGCGCCGGATCTCCCGGCCGATGGTGGCCGCGGCCGTGATCGCGGGCCTGGTACTGGTCGGTGTGCCGTTGGGCATCTCGAAGTTCGGCGGGGACGACCCGGGGCCGTCCGGTGCGGACGGTCCGCCGCCGGCCGGGTACACGCAGCAGGACGGCGGCAACGGGTTCGTCCCGGGTGCCGACGCGCACGGGAACCCGCTGGGCGAGCAGCCGGTGGCGAACGCTCAGCCGGTCGCCGGCCCGCCGGCCGGTGACGCTGCCGCGGCGGCGGCCGGCGGCGCGGCCGCCGCCGGCGGTGCCGTGCCGGACCAGGGCGACGGCGGCAGCCAGACCGTGCCGTTCGCCGGCCGGGTCCCGGCGGGCGGCGGTGCGCCGTCCACCGGTGGGAAGCCGGACCCGAGCAAGAGCGCCGGCGGCGCGCCGGCCAGCCAGGGCGGCGGTGGTGGTGGCGGCGCTGGAGCCGGTGCCGGAGCCGGTGCCGGAGCCGGTGCCGGTGCCGGAGCCCCGCAGACCCAGCCCCAGCCGCCGGCGGCCGCCCAGCAGCCGCCCGCCGCCCAGCAGCCGGCCGCGCCGCCCCCCGCCCAGCCCCCGGCCAAGGCCGCGCAGCCGGCCCCGCCCCCGCCGCCGAGCTACGCCGGGGTGGCCGGCCCGGGATGCAGCGGCGGGGGCGCCCAGGCACGCGGCTGGTTCGACAAGGGGCAGGAGGGCTGGCGGAACAACTCCGGCGGCTACGCGGGGGACGGCTGCAGCGGCGGCTACTACTCGATGCCGATGTCGGGCGACGCCAAGGACCACGACAACTCGGTGGTCTGGACGTTCAACACCGGGTCGGTCACCACCGGCAGCTGCCAGCTCTCGGTGTACGTGCCGAACAGCGGGGACGTCAAGGCGGTCGGCGGGGCGCCGTCCTTCTACACCGTCCAGAGCGGCTCCGCGTCCGGTTCCTTCCCGGTCAACCAGGTCGGCAGCCGGGGCCAGTGGGTCTCGGCGGGCACCTTCCCGCTCAACGGCGGCAAGATCGCCGTGGTGCTGCACGACCGCGGCCTGGACTGGGACGGTCCCACCAAGACGTACGCCCACCACGCCGCGTCCGCGATCCGGGCCAACTGCACCGGGTGACCGACCTGCGCCACCCGGCCCCCGGCCGGACCCGCACCACCGCACGACAGTCACGAACGACGGAGGAGAACGCGCCATGACCCGCCATGTGCTGACGGTCAGTGCGGAGCAGCGCGAGGGCGGCGGCTACCGCACGATCGGCGCCGCGCTGGAGGCGGCCCGCAGCGGCACGGTGATCAGCGTCCGCCCGGGCAGCTACGAGGAGAACCTGGTGATCACCAAGATGGTGACCATCACCGCCGCGGAGGCCCGGGGCAGCGTCCGGATCTCGCCCCGGCGGGGCGCGGTGGTCCAGGTGGTGGCCGAGGCCGTCCAGCTGACCGGGCTGGTGCTCCAGGGGCAGGACGAGGAACTGCCCACCGTCGACGTCCCGCGCGGGCAGGCCGCCCTGGAGGACTGCGAGGTGGCGGGCAACTCCTGGACGGCCGTGCTCACCCGGCAGCAGGGCTCGCTGGCGATGCGCGGCTGCCGGGTCGTCAACCCGGCCGGGGCCGGCATCGTGGAGACCTCCACCGGCACCAGCGTGATCGAGGACTGCGTGATCGAACACCTCGGCAGCTCCGCCGTGGTGATCGGCGAGCGGGCCAACCCCGTGGTCCGGGGCTGCGTGCTGCGCGATGCCCGCGGCAACGGGGTGTGCGCCAACGGCGAGGGCCGCGGCTCGATCGAGGACTGCGAGATCTCCGCCACCGACAAGCCGGGGATCGCGCTGGAGGAGCAGAGCACCACCCGGGTGCTGCGCACCACCGTGCGCAGCGCCCCGATCGGCGTCTACCTCAGCTCGGCCGCCCAGGTGCTGCTGGAGGACTGCGCGGTCGAGGACACCCGCGGCCACGGCCTCGTCCTGGCCGGCGGCACCGACCCGGTGCTGCGGCGCTTCCGGGCCGCGCGCACCAAGGGCCACGGCGTCCACGTGACCGACCGCTCCCGGGGTGCCTTCGAGGAGTGCGAGGTGGTCGGCGCCGAACTGGCCGGCATCCTGGTGGACGAGGCGTCCAGCCCGGCGCTGACCCGCACCGTCGTGCGCGACAGCGGCGGAGCGGGCGTCGAACTGGTCGGGGAGAGCGCCGCCGAGTTCGACCGGCTGGAGGTGCGCGGCGCGGCCGGCGCCGGAGTCAGCGTGCGCGACGGGGCCAACCCGCTGCTGCGCCGGCTGGACGTCGCCGAGGTGCTCGGCCACGGCGTCGAGGTGCTGCGGGAGGGGCGCGGGCGGCTGGAGTCCTCGGTGCTGGCCGCGACCGGGCTGGCCGCCCTGCTGGTCGCCGACGGCGGCAACACCCAGGTCGGCGGCACCACCGTCCGCGGCACCGCCGCGACCGGCAAGGGAGCCCCGAACGCGGCCGGTGTCGTCGGGGTCGAGGTCGGCTACGGCGGCATCGCCGGGCTCCGCGACTGCGACATCGCCGAATGCACCGCCGACGGCATCGTGGTCGAGGACGGCGGCGAGCTGACCATGGCCCGTTCCCGGGTCCACGGCAACCGCCGGCACGGCGTCCTGCTGGCCGCCGGCAGCCGGGCCGCCCTGACCGGCTGCGAGCTGGTCGGCAACACCCAGGACGGGCTGCGCGCCGAATCCGAGGAGCCGATCCGGATCACCGGCTGCACCGTCACCGGCAACCGCGGCTCGGGCCTGCGCCAGACCAGGCCCAGCGACCGGCTCTCGGTGGAGAACCTGACCAGCCGGGACAACGGGCGGGCCGACAGCCACGGCACCGCGACCGCCGCCGCCGACGACGACGGCCCGGTGGCCGCCCGGCTGGCCGGCGCGCCCGAGGCCGACGGCGCCGAGCCCACGGCGGAGGGCCCGGACGACCTGCCGCCGCCCGAGCCCGAGGGCCCGCAGGCGGCCCTGCAGGCGCTGGTCGGCCTGGAGGGGGTCAAGGAGCAGGTCGCCACCCTGGTCAACCTCAACAAGCTGGCCCGGCGCCGCGAACGGGCCGGAATGCCGGCGCTGCCGATGGGCCGGCACCTGATCTTCGCGGGCCCGCCCGGCACCGGCAAGACCACCGTCGCCCGCCTCTACGGCGCGATCCTCGCCGAGCTCGGCGTGCTGCGCAGCGGCCACCTCACCGAGGTCGCCCGGGCCGACCTGGTGGCGTCCATCGTCGGCGGCACGGCGATCAAGACCACCGAGGTGTTCCAGTCGGCGCTGGGCGGCGTGCTGTTCATCGACGAGGCGTACACGCTGTCCGCCGGATCCGGCGGCACCGGGCCGGACTTCGGCCGCGAGGCCATCGACACCCTGGTCAAGCTGATGGAGGACCACCGCGACGACGTGGTGGTGATCGTCGCCGGGTACTCGGACGAGATGCGCTCCTTCCTCGGCTCCAACCCCGGTCTGGCCTCCCGGTTCAGCCGCACCGTGGACTTCCGCAACTACTCGGCCGAGGAACTGGTCACCATCGTCGAGCGGGCCGCGGCCGGGCACGGCTACGAACTCGCCGACGCCACCCGGGAGGTGCTCGGCACGCACTTCACCCGGATGCCCAAGGGCGCCGACTTCGGCAACGGCCGCGCCGCCCGCAAGGTGTTCGAGGAGATGGTGGACCGTCAGGCGTCCCGGCTGGCCGTCCTGGCCGACATCACCGACGCCGACCTCGCCCAGCTGCTGCCGGAGGACCTCGGCGAGGAACTCGCCGGCGCGGCCCGCTCGGCCGGGTCGGGCGGACCGGGCGCCGAACGCGGCAGCGACCTGCTCGACCAGCTGCGGGAGATGGTCGGCCTGTCCGCCGCCAAGGAACAGGTCGAGAACCTGGTCAATCTGATCACCCAGGCCCGCCGCCGCGAGGAGGCCGGCCTGCCCACCGCCCGGATCAGCCACCACCTGGTCTTCGCCGGGCCGCCCGGCACCGGCAAGACCACCGTCGCCCGGCTCTACGGGGCGCTGCTCGCCGAACTGGGCGTGCTGCCGCGCGGCCAGCTGGTCGAGACCGCCCGGGCCGACCTGGTCGGCCGCTACATCGGACACACCGCCCAGCTCACCCGGGACGCCTTCGAACGCGCCCGGGGCGGCGTGCTGTTCATCGACGAGGCGTACACCCTCACCCCGCGCGGCGGCGCCGCCGGCGGCGACTTCGGCCAGGAGGCGGTCGACACCCTGATGAAGCTCATGGAGGACCACCGCGACGAGGTCGTGGTGATCGTGGCCGGCTACCAGGAGGAGATGCAGGGCTTCCTGAGCTCCAACCCGGGCCTGGCCTCCCGCTTCTCCCAGCAGATCGCCTTCGACCACTACAGCGCGGACGAACTCGTCACCATCGTGCGCCTCCAGGCGGAGGAGGCCGGCTACGTCTGCGCCCCCGAGACCCTGGCAGCCCTCGGCGAGTTGTGCGCGCTCGTCCCCCGGGACCGCAACTTCGGCAACGGCCGCTTCGCCCGGCAGACGCTGGAGGCGATGGTCACCCGGCAGGCCGGGCGCCTCGCCCGGTTCGACGTCGGCGACCTGTCCGAACTCAGCTTGCTGCTGCCCCAGGACATCCCCGGGCTGCCGCAGGGGAGCGCGGTGTGACCGGCGTGCCGGGCCGCTCGGTCCGGGCCGCCGCCGCCGTGCTCTGCTGCGGCGCCCTGCTGCTCCCGGCCGCCCCCGCCTGGGCCGCGCCGACACCCGGCACGGCGGCCCCGACACCCGGCGGGGCCGACCCGGCGGCGCTCCCCGTGATCGGCCAGAACCGGGGCGCCGGCCGGCCGGACGGCTGCCTCAAGCCCTCGGACAAGGGCACCGACCGGACCCCGTGGGCGCAGACCTACCTGCGCCCCGAGGCCGCCTGGCAGCTCAGCCGCGGCGCCGGGGTGACCGTCGCCGTGGTCGGCTCCGGGGTCGACCCGGCATCCGGGGTCCTGGACGGCCGCCTCACCCCCGGGCCGCGCGAGTTCGGCACCGGCGACTCCACCCGCGACTGCGTCGGCCACGGCACCTTCCTCGCCGGACTCATCGCCGCCCGGCGCCAGGACGGCGTCGGCTTCGCCGGCATCGCCCCCGAGGCACGGATCCTCGCCGTGGCCGTCACCGACGACGCGGGGATCACCACCCCGGCCCTGCTGGCCAAGGGCGTCCGGGACGCGGCCGACGGCGGTGCCCGGGTCATCGCGGTCGGTCTCGCGCTGCCGACCGGCGAGGCCGAACTGGGCGACGCCGTCCGCTACGCCACCGGCAAGGGCGCCCTGGTGATCGCCCCGGCCGCCCCCGACCAGGGCGGCGCCTCCCCGTCCGCCCCGTCCGCGCCGCCTGCCGCGGCCTACCCGGCCGCCCTCCCGGACGTCCTGGCGGTCTCCGACCTGGCCCCCAACGGCGCCCCGCCCAGCGGCGCGGCGGACGCCGTCCGGGTCGACCTGGCGGCCCCGGGCGACGCGGTGCTGAGCGTCGGGCCCGGCGGCAAGGGCTACTTCACCGGCGCCGGGCCCAGCTTCGCCACCGCCCTGGTGGCCGGCACCGCCGCCCTGGCCCTCGCCTACCGGCCCGACCTCACCCCGGCCCGCCTCGCCGATCGCCTCCGGGCCACCGCCTACCACCCCGGCACCGCCCTGCCCGACCCGCACCTCGGCTACGGGACCGTCGACCCCCTCGCCGCCCTCAGCACCCCCCTGCCCGGTGACGCCACGGCCACCCCCAGGCCGGCCCTGACGGTGTCCCTGGTCCAGGCCCCGCCGCCGGACCCGGCCCCCCACCAGGCCGCCCTGATCGCCGGCGGCACCGTCGCGGGCGTCACCCTGATCGTCGGCGCCGCCCTGATGTGCACCGCAGGCCGCCGGCGCGCCTGGCGGCCCGGCCGCTGGTCGGCCTGACGGGGCGCCGTGCGCGGCGCCCCGGGTCCCGTGGCCGGCGAGGGCCGGCCGTCCCGCGCGGACCGTCGCCGAGCAGCGTGCGGGGCGTCGCCGGAGAGCCGGTGCGACAGCCCGCAGCTCCGGCGATGACCGGCGCCCGAGTCGGTCGTCAGACGCCATCCTGCGCGGGGCGCGCGGCCCCGGCCTTTCCCGCGGCTGCTGGGCCCCGGCGTTGCCAGGCCGGCGGGCTTCTCCGTCCGGCCTGGTCAAGCCACCCGCCGTGCTGTTCGGGCGGCCGATCCGGTGGCGTCCCGCACGGGGCCTGTCGGGCTACCAGGTGGGCGCGGCGGCGGCGTGGGGGCCGGTGGCGGGCGGGGCGAAGTGCATGCCCTCGGCGACCAGGGCGGTGAGGTCGAGGTAGGCGCGGCGGGTCTTGGGGCGGAGCTTCTCCGGGGTGAACTCGCCGCCCAGGGCCAGGTGTTCGTCGAAGGGGAGGACCACGACGCCGCGGCAGCGGCTCTCGAAGTGGGCGACGAGTTCCTCGACCCGGATCGTCCGGCCGTTGCTCCGGACGCTGGAGATCAGGGTCACGCTGCGCTGTGCCAGTGAGCCGTAGCCGTTGGTGTACAGCCACTCCAGGGTCGCGTCGGCGCTGCTCGCGCCGTCGACGCTGGTGGTGGCGGTGATGACCAACTGGTCGGCGAGGTTGAGGACGGCACGCATGGAGCTGTGCAGCAGGCCGGTGCCGCAGTCGCTGAGGATGATCGGGTACTGCCGGCTCAGCAGGTCGACCAGCCGCCGGTAGTGCTCGCCGCTGAAGCTGTTGGCGATCGCCGGGTCCGCGTCGTTGGCCAGGACTTCCAGCCCGCTGGGGGTGAGCGAGGTGAAGCGGCGGACGTCCATGTAGCCGGTGATGGTGGCCTCGGCGGCGAGCAGGTCGTGGACGGTGGCCCGGGTCTCCCGGTGCACCCGCATGCTGAGGGTGCCGGTGTCCGGGTTGGCGTCGACGGCGACGACCTTGTCGGCGCGGGCCTCGGCGAGGACGGAGCCGAGCGCCAGGGTCGTCGAGGTCTTGCCGACCCCGCCCTTGAGGCCGACGACCGCGATCCGGAAGGAGCGGTGCAGCGGGGTGCGGATGGTCGCCGTCAGCCGCTCCCGCTCCCGTTCCCGCTCGCCCCGGCCGAGGCCGAGGCCGGCCGTGAGGGCCAGTGCCCGGCGGCCGCGTCGTGCGACGGGAGCCGGCTGCGGGGCCGGGGGCGGCGGCGGGGGGAACGGGGTGGTCCGGGGCGGCAGGGCGAATTCGGGGACCTGGGGGACTTGGGGGACCTGGGGGACCTGGGGGAGCAGCTCCGTGGGCGGCTCGGCCGGGGCCGGTCGAGCCTGCGGGGGTACCAGGACCGTCCCGAGGGTGTCCAGCGGCCGGCGCCAGTCCGGTCCGGCGGGGGGCCCGGCCGGTGGGGCGAGGGGGCTGTAGTCGGGGGCGAGGTCCCAGTCCGGGCCCTGCGTCAGACGGTGCACCCGCCCGGTGTGCGTGCGGTCGGCCGCCATGTGTCCGCCTCCTGTCGCCGCGTCGGCCCTGCTCGGTACACCGGATTCCGGCGTTTCCCACGCCGGCCGCGTACGGGCCGTCCGATCGGTTCAACGGGCAGGGCGGGGAGCACCGTTCAACGGGGCGTGAGACGGCCGGCTCACGTGCCCGGTTGCGCCCCGGACTCCGTGCGGCGGGCCCGTTCCGATGCGCTCGCCGTCGTCGCCGGGCCCGGGTGAACCGCTTGCGGTGGAGGGACCGTTGAGCGGGGCAGGGCGCGCATCGCGTCTCCCGCCACGCTTGGAGGACCTCTTGCGCACCACCCCGCACCGCGCCGTCCGCACGGCCTGGCCCGCCGGCCATCGGACGATGGGCTAGCCAGAGCCCGGGCGCGGACCTCATCGCCGACCGTACCGGTGGACGGGCGACAGCCGCCCGGCCGTACCGGAAAACCCTCTACTGGACCGGCTGTCAGTAGATACCGTCTTCCGATGGCACTCGGCGCGCGTCAAGTGCCACCACCCAGGAGGAACCGGTGTGAGTCCCGTGCGACGGGACAGGGGGAGGGACACGATGGATCCGGACGGGCCGGACATGCGCGAGGTGGTCGCGGCGCTGGTGCGGCAGGAGGAGCCGAGCCGGCCCGGGCCGCCCGTGCTGGCGGTGCCCGAGGGCGCGGCGGAGGAGGTGATCACCGTCGCCCGGCGGCTCGCCCTGCGGGCGTTGCCGACCGAGCGGTGGAGAACGGAGCCCGCACCCGGGCTGCAGGAGCTGGCGGCGGCGCTGGTGGTCGACGAGCACCCCTCGGCGCCGGGCTGGTCGCCGGCGGAGCGGGAACGGCTGGCGGCCTGGGTCGCGGTGCTGATCGAGCACCGGGGCGAGGAGGGGGTCCAGGAGCTGGTGCGGGTGCTCAACGAGGCCTGAGCGGACACCTGGGGGGCATCTGGGCGGGCACCTGAGCGGTGCCGTCGGCGGCGGCCCGGCCGTGCGGGGCCGGGGCGTTGGCGGATCGTTGGCGCGGCCTTGGCGGCCGCGGGCAGGCTGCTGTTCGTAGCCGCCGGGGACGTCCGGTCGGTGTGTCGCCCTGCCCTTGCCCGATCTGAGAGGTCGCGCGTGTCGAAGCAGCCCGTCGCCCAGCCCACGTCCGTCGCCCAGCCGCCCGCCGGCACGGACCCGTCGGCCACCACGGCTGTCGTTCCCGCGCAACGCACACCGCAGTCGGCCCGGCCGACCCTCGACCCGGAGACCCTCGCCGAGATCTACCGGCTGCACGGCGGCTACCTGCTGCGTGCGCTGCTGCGCGCCACCCACGGCGACCGGGGCAAGGCCGAGGACATCCTGCAGGAGACCCTGCTGCGCGCCTGGCAGAACCCCGCGGCGCTGGCCGCCGGTGCCGAGCAGAGCCGCCCCTGGCTGTTCACGGTGGCCCGGCGGATCGCGATCGACCACCACCGGATGGCCGCCGCCCGTGCCAAGGAGATGATCGGCGAGCCGATGGAGGACCGCCCGCTCAACGAGGACCCGTACGAGCAGGTGGTCGCCGCCCGGGACATCGCGCTGGCCCTTCGCCGGGTGCAGAAGCACCACCGCGAGGTGCTGGTCGAACTGCACCTGCGGGACCACTCGGTGCTGGAGGCGGCGGCCCGGCTCGGAGTGCCGCCGGGGACGGTCAAGTCCCGCAACTTCTACGCGATCCGGGCGCTGCGCCCGGTCCTCGCGGCGGAGCACGGTTACGGCCCGGCCGACCGCGGCCAGGCGGCCGCGCTCGACCGCTCCGGCGCCACCGCCTCGCGGTGACCGGCTCCTGGTGAGGGGTGCCCGACGACCGACTGCCGGTGACCGGTGACCGGTCAGGGCCGCCGGGCCGGACGCGAGTTCAGCGACTCCTCCAGGCTGGAGGTGAACTCGCTCTGCACCCCGGCCAGCCGATCGTGGCTCTGGAAGCGCTCCAGCGCCGAGCGCAGCCGGTCGAGCGCCTCCGGTTCGCGGCCCCGGCTCAGCAGGTAGGAGGCGTGGGAGTGTTCGGCGATCGCCTGCAGGTAGAGCAGGCCGGCCTCCTCGCAGCCGGCCAGCAGCCGGTGCCAGGCCAGGTCGGCGGTCTCGCCCCGCCCGTACGGGGGCAGGGCGTGCGCCTCGGTCAGCATCGACCACAGGTGGATCGAGGTGACCGGGCGGGCGGGCAGCAGCTCCCGGGCCTCGCGGGCCTGCCGTAGCGCGCCCTGCCGGTCCCCGGCCAGCAGGCTCACCCAGCTGTGGTGGACCAGCGCGACGGCCAGCCGTCCGGGGTCGCCGGTCTCCACGGCCAGCGCGGCCGCGCCGGACGCCAGCCGGGCGGCCTCGGTCGCGCTGCCCAGCATCGCGGTGATCAGCGCCTGGGTGGCGAGCGAGCGGGCGTGCACCGAGCGGCCCTCGGGCCCGGGTGCGGACTCGCTGCCGGCCACCGCCCGGCGCGCCGCCTCGGCCGCCTCCTGACGGCGTTCCAGCCCGAGCAGGGCGTTCGCCCGGGCGCCGTGCAGCTGGGCGGTGGCCGGCTGCTCGCCGCACCACTCGGCCGCCTTCTCACCCGCGCGCAGACAGGTCAGCCAGGCGGTGAACCGGCTGGAGCCGTAGTAGAGCGGGCTGGCGGCCAGAGCCAGCCGCCAGACCCGCCCCGGGTCGGTGGTGGCGGCGGTGATCAGCGCCCGGATCGCGGGCTCCTCGGCGTGGAACCACTCCAGCGCGCTGCGGATGCCGCCGGCCGGCGGCAGGGCCCTCGGCGGGTGGGCCGGCGTGCCGAAGCCGACCTGGCCGGGTTCGATGAGCTCGCCGCCGTACGACAGCGCCGCCTGGTAGTAGTCCAGCAGCCGTTCCCGGGCGAGGCGCCGGCGCGGCTCGGGCTGCTCGGCGAGCAGCCCGGCGCTGAACAGCCGGACCAGCTCGGCGCGGCCGTAGCGCCCGGGGGCGGCGCCGGTGAGCAGGTGGTGGGCGGCGAGTTCGCCGAGCGCCTGGCGGGCGGTGGCCGGATCGGAGCCGAGCAACGCGGCGCTGGTCAGCGTGTCGATCTCCCGGCCCGGGTGGACGGCGAGGAGGGTGAGCAACTCGGCGGCGCCGGGGGAGAGCCGGCGGTACGTCAGGAGCAGCTCGGTGCTGACGCCGGTCGTGCCGTCGGCGTCCAGGACGGGCAGCCTGGTCTGCTCGTCGGCGAGTTCGGCGACCAGGTCGGCGATCGTCCAGTCCGGCCGGGTGGCCAGCCGGGCGGCGGCGATCCGCAGGGCCAGCGGCAGGTGGTCGCAGAGCCCGGCCAGTTCGGCGGCGGCGGCCGGTTCGGCCCGCAGCCGGTCGGGGGTGAGCGCGCGCTCCAGCAGCCGTACGGCGTCGGCCCCCGGCAGCGGGGTCAGCCGCAGCAGGGCGGCGCCGTCGGCGGCCACCAGCCCCTCCAGCGAGCCGCGGCTGGTCACCACGGCGGCGCAGCCGGGCCCCTGCGGCAGCAGGTCGGCGACCTGGTCGGCGTCGGCGGCGTCGTCCAGGACCACCAGCACGCGCCGCCCCCTGGTCCGGTCGCGGTAGAGCGCGGCCCGTCCGTCCCGGTCCGCGGGCACGGCGGCCTCGGAGACCCCGAGCGCCCGCAGGAAGCCGCCGAGGGCGGCCTCCGGGTCCGCCGGGCCGGCCGGGTCGAGGCCCCGCAGGTCGGCGAACAGCTGCCCGTCCGGGAAGTGCGGGGCGCAGCGGTGCGCCCAGGCGGTGACCAACGCGCTCTTCCCGGCCCCGGCCGGGCCGACCACCAGTGCCAGGCCGTCACCGGCGCGCTCCGGGCCGCACTCGCGGTCCAGCCAGCGGCCCTCGGGCTCCCGTCCGACGAAGTCGACCGGGCGGCGCGGGAGCTGACGGGGCACCCGCGGGGCCGCCGGAGGGCCCGCCGGGCGGCCCGCCACCGGCGCCTCGGCGCCGTCCCCGGACAGCACCTCGGCGAGGGCCGCCCGCAGGGCCGGGCCGGGCCGGATCCCCAGCTCGCGGTCCAGCCGCACCCGGGCCTGGTGGTAGGCGGACAGCGCGTCCGCCGGCCGTCCGGCCTGGTGCAGACAGCGCATCAGCAGCGCCACCAGCTCCTCGCGCAGCCCGTCGGTCCGCACGCTCTGCTCCAGGGTCGGCACCGCCGCCGCCCCACTGCCCTGACGCAGCCGCAGCCCGGCCCAGCTGAGCACCGCGGCGGTGCGGGCCTCGCCGAGCTGGTCGACCACGGCCGCGCGCATGGGGGTGTCGGGCAGATCGGCCAGGGCCTCGCCGCGCCACAGTCGCAACGCCTGCTCCAGCAGCGCGATCGCCTCCGCGTCCGCCGCGCGGTTGCCGAGCCCGGCCCGCCCGGCGGCCTGGGCGGTCAGCGCGTCGAAGCGCAGCGCGTCCACCTCCTCGGCCGGACCGGCCAGCAGGTAGCCGGACGACCGGGTGTGCAGCACGAACGGCGTGCCGGCGATCGCCTTGCGCAGCGCGGCCACGTGCCCCTGCAGGGCGGCCCGGGCGCTGGCCGGCGGCCGCTCGCCCCACAGCAGTTCGCAGAAGCCGTCGACCCCGACCACCCGGCCCAGCCGCAACGCGAGCAGCGCCAGGATCGCCCGCCGCTGCGCCCCGGGGAGCGAGGCGAAGCCGTCCGTCCCGGCCTGCAGCTCCACCGGGCCGAGGAGCCGAATCCGCACCAATACCCCCACATGACCCCACGATGTCCAGGGCGTCCCCCCGCCCCACGATGTCCGGGGCGTTCCCCGGGGTGGAGCAGTGTAGTGCCCGGAAGTGTCCTGTTCGCGCCAGAACGCCCACCCCGGCGGGCGCCGCCGGGTGGCGGCACCGGCCGGGGACCCCATCCGGCTGCGGGCACCCGGCCGGACCAGGCCTATCCTCGGACGACGCCGGGAAGTCGCCGGCGGTTCTCGCCGGCGGCGGATCGGGTCGGCGACAGGGGAGGAGAGGGCCGCATGCACATCGACCTGCTCGGGCCGGTCGCCGTACGACGGGACGACGGGACGACGGTCACACCCTCGGCTCCCAAACGCCGTGCGCTGCTCAGCACCCTCGCCATCCGGCTCAACCAGACCGTCGCCACCGACGAACTGATCGAACTGGTCTGGGACGGCGACGCGCCCCCCACCGCCCGCGCCGCACTCCAGGGGCACGTCGCGGCGCTGCGCCAGCTCCTGGACGACCCCGGCCTCTCCCTGGACACCCGCGGCGCCGGCTACCTGCTGGTCGGCGCACCCGACCGGGTCGACCTGCTGCACTTCCGCCGCCTCTGCGACCAGGCGGGCGTGCTGCTGCCCGCTCCGCCCCCGCCGCCCGGGCAGGCGGAGCCGGACCCGGACGACCCGGCCGTGCCCCTGCTGCGCGCCGCCCTGGACCTGTTCCGCGGCCCCGTCCTCGTCGACTGCGGCTCCGCCCTGCTGCGCGAGCGCACCCTGCCGCACGTCACCGACCTGCGGCTGCGCGCCCTGGACCGGCTCGCCGAGGGCCTGCTCGGAGCCGGCCGCGGCGGCGAGCTGGCCGCCGAGCTGGCCGAGGCGGCGGCCGCCCACCCGACCCGGCAGACGCTGGCCGCCCGGCTGGTCCGCTGCCTCGACCAGGCCGGCCGCCGCGAGGAGGCGGCGGCCTGGTACGACCGGGTGGTGGCCCGGCTCTCCGGCCCGCCCGGCCCGGAGCTGCGCCGCGCCGGCGAACCGCCGGCGGACGGCCCCGGGCGGCCGGGCCCGTCCGGGGCCTCGCACCTCGGCTCGTCGCACCTCGGATCGCACCTGGGTTCGCCACAACTCGGTTCGCCGGACCGCAGGTTCACCGGCCGGTCGGCCGACCTCGCCCGGCTGGACGAGGCCCTGGCCGCCGCCCGGAGCGGCCACCCGATCCTGGTCACCGGAGCGGCCGGAGCCGGCAAGACCAGCCTCGTCCGGCACTGGGCGGAGCGCTGCGCCGAGCACTTCCCGGACGGCGTCCTGTACGCCGACCTGCGCGGCTTCGACCCGGCCGGGCCCCGCGAACCCGCCGAGGTGCTGGCCGGGTTCCTGCGCGCCCTCGGCGACGCCGCGGACGCCGTGCCCGCCTCGCCCGAGGACCGGCAGCAGCGCTACCGGGAGCTCCTGGCCGGGCGCCGGGTGCTGATCGTGCTGGACGACGCGCTCTCGTACGGGCAACTCGCCCCGCTGCTGCCCGCCCCGCCCCCGCCGGGGGACGGCCCGCCCGAGGACGGCGCCCCCGGCCTCCCCGGCGCCCCCGGCCTCCCTGGCGCCCCCGGCCTCCCCGGCACCCCCGTCACCGTCGTCACCAGCCGCAGCCGGCTGCGCGACCTGCTGGTCCGTGAGGGCGGCATCCCGCTCCCGCTGGACGCGCTCACCCCCGGGGACGCGGCCGAACTGCTCGCCCGGACCCTCGGCCCGGCCCGGGTCGCCGCCGAACCGGAGGCGGCCGCCGAACTCGCCGCCGCCTGCGACCACCTGCCGCTCGCCCTGCGCCTGGCCGCCGCCCGGCTGGCCGCCCGCCCCGGCTGGTCCCTGGGCGACCTCGCCGCGGAACTCACCGACGAGCAGACCGGCCTCGCCGCCCTGGCCGGGACCGGCCGCGGCCCACTCGGCGTCACCACCGCGCTGGACCACACGTACCGCACGCTCCCGCCCGCCCCGGCCCGGCTGTTCACCCTGCTCGGCCTGCACCCCGGCGCGGTGATCGACACCGCCACCGCCGCCGCGCTCGCCGACCTGCCGCCCGCCATCACCCGCACCCTGCTGACCCGCCTCGACGCCGTCCACCTGCTGGAGGAGACCACCCCCGGCCGCTACGCCCGGCGCGAGCTGGTCCGGCGCTACGCCGCCCGGCAGGCCGCCGAACTCACCTGCGACGACCGCTTCGTCGCCCTCGACCGGCTGATCGCCCACTACCTCGCGGTCACCGCCGCCTGGACCACCGGCGGCTGGACCACTGCCGCCCGGTCCGCCGCCGGCGGCGCGGCCTCGGTGGAGGCGGCCTCCTGGTTCCGCCGCGAGGAGAGCGCCCTGCGCGCCGTGGTGGTCTGCGCCGAGCAGTTCGGCCGGACCGCCGAATCCTGGCAACTCGCCCACCGGATCGGCCTGCTGTACGAGACCACCGGCCACGACCGGACCCACTGGCGGGCCGTCACCGAGGCCGGGCTGCGCGCCGCTCACGCCTGCGCGGACCAGGCGGCCGTCGCCCGGCTGGCCACCGACCTCGCCGTCCTGCACGTCGACCGCGCGGCCTACCGCACCGCCGTGCAGCAGCTGGACCGGGCCGTGGCCGCCGCGGACCGGGCCGGCGACCAGGTGCTGCGCCACCACTGCCGCCGGCGGGTGGCCGGTGCGCTGCTGCGGGCCGGCCGCCACGACCAGGCGCTGCCACTGCTCACCGACCTGGTGAGCGCCGCCCGTACCCCGGCCGTCGGCGAACTGCTCGTCCGGGCGCTCACCGACCTCGCCGACGCCCTGGTCCTGGCCGGTTCCCCCGGGCCGGCCCTGGTCCACGCCGACGAGGCCGTCCGGGTCGCCACCAGCCGCTCCGGCGGCGCCGAGGCCGTCCTCGCCACCCAGAGCCGGGCCCGCGCGCTGCACGCCCTCGGCCGCCGCGACGCCGCCCTCTCCTCGGCCCGACTCGCCGTCGCGCTCGGCCGGACGGTCGGCGACAGCGGGCTGGAGTCCCGCACCCACGGCCTGCTGGCCGACCTGCTCTGCGAGCTGGGCCGCACCACCGAGGGCGCCGCGGCCAGACGGCAGGCCCGGGCGCTGGCGGCGGGGGAGCGCTGACCGTGCCGGGCCGCCACCTCCGCGCCCGCCGCTTCCGCCCCCGCCGATCGGCACGACCACAGGCAGAACTATGGGCAGAACCAGTGCGCGGAACCATCCCGCCGGCCCGCCGCCCGCCGCGGCCCGACCGGCGCACCCGCCGCCTGAGCTGGTCCCTCGATGCGGGGGACGGATCGGACCCGAGGCATACTTCTGCCCGGGCATACTTCTGCCTGGGACGGTCGGTCAGGCACAACGTCTGGCAGAAGTAACGGCGCGATCAGAGGCGGGACATGACGGCTGCGGGCGGCACGGGGGCGGACACGGAGTCAGCGGGGGCCGGCGACTTCGGCCGCCTGCTGGCCGGGTACCGGGCGGCGGCGGGCCGGACGCAGGAGGAGCTCGCCGCGGCGGCCGGAGTCAGCCTGCGCGCCGTCGGCGACATGGAGCGCGGCCGTACCCGAGGACCCCAGCGGCGCACCGTCCGCGCCCTGGCCGAGGCGCTGGGCCTGGACGGTACGCAGGCCGCCGCGCTGGACCGGGCCGCGCAGTTCGGCCGCCCCCGGGGGACCAAGCCGGCCCCGGCCGCCGCCGTTCCCACGCCCGGTCCGGCCGCCCCCGCCCCCGCCGCCGCCGGGTCGATCGAGGCCGAGGACGCCGCGCCCGCCGCCCCCCTCACCCCCGGCGCGCTCGCGCTGCCCCGCGACATCGCCGACTTCACCGCCCGCGAGGACGCCCTCGCCCTGCTGGCCGAGCTGGCCAAGGACGACCGACCCGCGCACCCCAGGGTGGTGCTGATCAGTGGTCAGCCCGGGCTCGGCAAGACCGCCTTCGCCCTGCACGCCGCGCACACCCTGGCCCCGTTCTTCCCCGACGGGCAGCTCTCGCTCGACCTCGGCGGCATGTCCGCCACCCCGCTCTCCGCCCGCGACGCGCTCGGCCAGGTGCTGCGCGCCCTGGGAGTCGCCGACAACGCGGTGCCCGCCGGGACGGAGGAGCGGGCCGGCCTCTACCGCGCCCTGGTACGGGAGCGCAGGCTCGTCCTGGTGCTGGACAACGCCGCCGACGAGAGCCAGGTGCGCCCGCTGCTGCCCGGTTCCGGGCCGGCGGTGACCCTCGTCACCAGCCGCAACACCCTGGCCGGCCTGGAGTCGGTGCACCGCCTGCGGCTGGAGGCCCTCGCCCCGGGCGAGGCCGCCGACCTGCTGGCCCGGATCGCCGGCCGCGAGCGGATCGACGCGGCGCCCGACGCCACCGCCGAACTGGCCCGGCTCTGCGGCTACCTGCCGCTCGCGCTGCGGATCGCCGGGCAGCGGCTGATGGCCCGCCCGCAGCAGCCCGTCAGCCACCTGGTGCGCCAACTCGCCGCCGAGGAGAACCGGTTGGACCTGCTGGAGACCGGCGACCTGGCCGTCCGCCCGGCCTTCGCGCTGTCCTACCGGCGGCTGCCGGCCGAGTCCCAACTGGTGCTGCGCCGCTCCGCGCTGACCGCCGGTCACGACTTCACCGCCGCCGTCGCCGCCGCCTACGCGGGCCTGTCGGCGGTACGGACCGAACTCGTCCTGGAGCAGCTGATCGACGCCGGGCTGGTGCAACTGGCCACCCCGGAGCGCTACCGGCTGCACGACCTGGTCCGGCTCTACGCGGGCGAGCAGCTCGACGCGGACGAGCCCCCCGGGGAGGTGGCGAACGCCCGTGCCCGGGCGACCGGCTGGCTGCTGAACCGGGCCGCCGAGTTCGGCCTGCGGTTCGACCCGGACCGCGAGGCGGACCGGGACGCCGAGGCGCAGGCCGGACCGGGCGCGGACCGGGACCGGACCGGCCCCCCGGTGCCGCTCACCGAGGCGGCGCGCTGGCTGGAGGAGGAGCACCCGGAGTGGCTGGCGGCCCTCCACCAGGCCTTCGCCGCGGGCCGGCACCGGGAGGTCATCGACACCGCCGAGGCCATGCACTGGTTCTCCGACCGGCTGCTGAGCTGGGACATCTGGGCCGAGGTCTTCCAGCTGTCGGCCGATGCGGCCCGCGCCTGCGGTGACCAGCTGGCCGAGGCCGTCCACGTGAACTACCTGGCCTGGACGTACGTCACCTGCCTGCACCGGTACCAGCGCGGCGTCGAACTGGCCGGCGAGGGGCTGCAGCTCGCCCGCCGGATCGGCGCCCGGGAGCAGGAGGGCTGGGCGCTGGTCTACCTCGCCGCCGGCCTCCGGCACCTGAACCGGCACCGGGAGGCCATCGACGCCTACCACCAGGCCGCGGAGGCCTTCGACGCCGTCAACAGCCGCTCCGGCCGGATCGGCCGGCTGGTCACGCTGCGCGGGGCGGCCAACTGCCTGCGCGACTCGGGCCGGGCCGAGGAGGCGGTGCAGTCCCGCCGGCGCGCGCTGGCCGGCGCGCTGGAGCTGGTGGAGCGCTGGTCCTCGCCGCTGATGCACCTGATGGCGGCCATGACGGCGCACGAACTCGGCCTGGACCGCGCCGCGTTGAAGCGCTGGCCGGCCGCCGAGAAGGCCTACCGGCAGGCCCTGACCCACTTCGAGGCGACCGGCCGGCCGGACAGCATGACCAAGACCCTGACCGAGCTCGGCACCGCCCTGATCGAGCAGGGCCGCGCCGACGAGGCCCGCGAACTCCTCACCGAGGCGCTCACCGACCTCAGCGCGGACGGCCCCCGGCAGGGCCGCCGCCGCTAGGGCCGCTCCAGGGGCCGCCGCCGGTAGGCCCGCCCCAGGGGTCTGAAGCGCGTCCGCCCGCACGGCGTGCGGGCCGTACGGGCGGGTCGTGCGGAGACGGCGGGCCGGGAGGCCGGGTCAGATCCGGGTGTCCTCCACCACCGGCAGCGCGTCGTCCTCGGCGAAGGCGCTCGGGGCGAACGCGGTCCGCGGCGCGACGGCCGGCTTCTTGCCGCAGAAGGCCGGCTCCAGCGCGTTCATCAGCCCCTGCGTCACGGCGCCGTTGTTGGAGGCGTTGGCGAACACGACGACCGAGCGGTGGCCGTCCAGGCCGGCGAAGGACTGGGTCTGGAAGCCCTGGACGATGCCGCCGTGGCCGTACACGTCACCGCAGGAGAGCGAGATGCGGCGCAGCCCGAGACCGTAGCTGATCTTGGCGGTGGGGGTGGGCAGCGCGGCGGTCATCTGCTTCAGCGAGTCGTCCGAGACGAGCCCGCCGGAGCTGCCGGCCACCAGCGCGGTGAGGAAGCGGTCCAGGTCGGCGGCGTCGGAGATGACGGCGCCGGCGGTCCACACCCAGGAGCCGGTCTGCTCGGTGGAGTCCAGCAGCGGCTTGGTGCGGTCGTCGTTGGTGAGGTAGCCGGTGACGTGCGCGCCCTGGATCTCCTGGTCGGGCACGACGAAGGAGGTCCTGCTCAGACCGAGCGGCTCGATGATCCGATCGCGCAGGACGTCCGCGTAGGGGCGGCCGGTGAGGTGCTCGACCGCGAGGCCCATCAGGACGAAGTCGGTGTTCGAGTAGGAGTAGCGGCTCCCGGGTGTGTACTGCTGGCCGTGCTTGACGGACATCGCCACCAGGTCGCGCGGCTCGTACACGTTGGTGCGGATGCGCGCCTCGAAGGCGGCGGTGGTCTCCTCGCCGGCCTGCTCCAGCAGGTCGTTGGTGTGGTCGTAGATCCCGGCCCGGTGCTCCATCACCTGGCGGCCCGTCATGGTCCAGGTGTCCGGCAGGGTGCCGGCCGGCAGGTAGTCGCGCAGCGGCTGGTCGAGGTCGATCCGGCCCTGCTCCGCCAGCTGCATCACGAGAACGGCGGCGAACATCTTGCTGTTGCTGCCGACCCGGAACCGCCACGAGGAGTTCATCGGGGTGCCGTCGAGATCGGCCGTGCCGGTCGCCAGCGAACGGGTGGTCTCGCCGGCGCCGTGGTCGCGGATCACGGCGAAGGCGCCCGGGGCGCCGGCGGCGGTGGTGGCCTGGAGGGCGGCGAGCACCGCGGCCGTGTCCGGGGCGGGCGCGGTGGTGGTGCCCTGGTCGGCGGCCACCGCGTGCGCGGCGCCGGTCGCCAGCAGGACGACGCCGGCGGCCGCCACCGCGAGGGGACGCAGAAGGCTGATCTTCGCCATGATCCTCTGTTCTCTCATCAGCTGACGCGGCGTCCGGCCACGTCCTCGAAGATCCACTATCACCGGCCGAGGCGGTGGCTGGCAATGTGAACCCGATCGGCCGCACCATCCGTTTCCCGGCCCGGGGTCAAGGTTTTACCTGCTGTCGTCTACCCGCGTGGACCGATCCGCCCGATGCTGTTCGGGCGCTCTGCGCGTACTCCCGCACCCATGCCCAGGTCTTCCCCTCACCTCACCGATCGTGGAGTCCCGCATGCCCCTGGCCACCTTCGCGCGCCGCACCGGCGCGCTGCTGCTCGCCGCCGCCGGCCTGATACCGATGTCCGGCACCGCCCAGGCCGCCACCGCCGCCACGTACACGGCGATCGTGTTCCCGGACCAGGACCACGGCGTCGTCTACGACCTCATCAACTCCGCCACCCGCTCCGTCGACGTGACCATGTACGAGCTGCGCGACAGCACCGCCGTCAGCGCCCTGATCGGCCGCCGGCGGGCCGGCGTCCAGGTCCGGGTGATCCTCGACGGCCGGCACACCTCGGTCAACGGCGCCGCCTACTCGGCCCTCCAGGCCGCCGGCGTCGGGGTGACGTACTCCTCCTCCGCCTTCGTCTACACCCACCAGAAGACCGTCACGGTGGACGGCGCCAAGTCCCTGATCCTGACCGGGAACCTGGACGCCACCTACTACTCCTCCAGCCGCGACTACGGCGTCGTGGACACCGACGCCAACGACGTCACCGCGATCGAGCAGGTCTTCGCCGCCGACTACGCGCAGACCTCGATCACCCCCTCCGACGGCGACAACCTGGTCTGGTCGCCGACCGACTCGCAGACCCGTCTGCTGGCCCTGATCAACGGCGCGCAGCGCACGCTCGACGTGGAGCAGCTGGAGTTCGGCGACCCGGCCCTGGTGGACGCGGTGGCCGCGGCTGCCTCCCGGGGCGTCACGGTGCGCGTGGTCGGTATGAACCCGTCGTCCTACGGCAGTTCCTTCGACCAGGTGACCACGGCCGGCGGCCAGGTGGTCACCTACTCCTCGACCACGGGCCTGTACATCCACGCCAAGGCCATCGTCGCCGACTACGGCACGCCGTCGGCCAAGGTCTTCGCCGGTTCGGAGAACTTCTCCGACAACTCGCTGAACAACAACCGCGAGCTGGGCCTGATCACCACCGACTCCGGCGTGCTCGACACCGTCGAGTCCACCGTCGCCCGCGACTTCGCCAACGGCACGCCCTACTAGGCGTATCGCGGCCCCACCCCTGAACGAGCGGCCGCCCAGGCCGGTCTCTACCCAAGGACTTGTCATGACTTCGTCCACAAAGCCCCGTTCCCGCCGCACCGCCACCGCCCTCGGCTCGGTGGCCGCCCTCGTCGCCGCCTCCGCCGGCCTCTGGGCCGCCACCGCCACTACCGCGCAGGCCGCCGCCCTGCCCGCGCCCGACCACATCGTGGTCGTGGTGATGGAGAACCACGCCTACACCCAGGTCATCGGCAGCAGCAGCGCCCCCTACCTCAACTCCCTGGCCACCGGCGGCGCCAACCTCACCCAGTCGTTCGGCATCACCCACCCCAGCCAGCCGAACTACTACGCCTTGTTCTCCGGCTCCACCCAGGGCGTCACCGACGACAGCTGCGTCTCGGTCGGCGCCCTCCAGGCCCCCAACCTGGCCTCCGAGGTCACCGCCGCCGGCAAGACCTGGGCCAGCTACAACGAGACCCTGCCCGCGCAGGGCAGCACCGTCTGCGGCAGCGGCACGTACGCGCAGAAGCACAACCCCTGGTTCGGCTTCGGCAACGTCCCGGTGAGCTCGGCCAAGACCTTCACCCAGTTCCCGACCGACTACACCACCCTGCCGAACGTCTCCTTCGTCGTGCCGAACCTCTGCAGCGACATGCACGACTGCTCGGTCGGTACCGGCGACACCTGGATCAAGAACAACCTCGGCGCCTACGCCACCTGGGCCAAGAGCCACAACAGCCTGCTCGTGGTCACCTTCGACGAGGACAACCGCCTCGCCGGCAACCGCATCCCCACCGTCGTCTACGGCGCCCACGTCACCCCCGGCAGCAGCACCGGCACCACGGTCAACCACTACAACGTGCTGCGCACCCTGGAGGACCTCGCCGGCGTCACCACCCACGCGGGCAACGCCGCCAACGCCGCGGCCATCACGGGCATCTGGAACTGAGCTCGGCTTCCGAGGAGTCGACCCCGGCCGGTGGCCGCTCCGCGCCCGGCACGGGCCCGGCGGCCGCCGCGCCCGTGCCGAACCGCCGGACGCCGGGCACCGCCGCCGTCCCCGCGCACACCGCCGTCACCAGCGCCGCCGTCGCCAGCAGTGGCACCTCGCTGCCCCAGGCGTCGGCGGCCAGCGGCGCCAGCACGTACCCGAGCGGGGCGGCGGCCAGCGAAAGCAGCCAGTCGTACGAGGTGACCCGGGCCAGTATTCCGGCCGGGACGTCCTGCTGGACGACCGTCGCCCAGACCGGGTTGAGGAAGCCCAGGCCCGCCATGGCCACCGCGTACGCCCCGACCGCGACCGGGCCGGGGGCCGCCACGGCGAGCGCGAACAGGGGCAGCCCGTACAGGGCGAGGCCGAGGTTGGCGACCAGCACCGGGCGGCGCGGCCGGGCCCGTCCGGCGACCAGCGAGCCGACCAGCAGGCCCACCGCCCCGGCCTGGGTCAGCGCCACCCACACGCCGTCCCCGCCCAGGCGGGTGGCGGCGATCAGCGGGCCGAGGGTGAGCAGGACGGCACTGGCACCGTTCCACACCCCGTGGGCGATCAGGCTGGTCCAGTACCAGTCGCGGGAGCGCACCTCGCTCCAGCCCTCGGCGAGGTCCCGGCGCAACGAGCCGCGCTCACCGGGCCGGTGGCGGACGGTGAGCCGGGTCAGCAGCGCGGCGCTGAGCACGAACGAGGCGCCGTCGAGCACGAACGCCCACTCGGGCCCGGCGGTGTACACCAGCACCCCCGCCAGGGCCGGGCCCCCGAGCCGGGCGGCGCTGCCGGCCGAGGCGAGCAGGGCGTTGGCCCGCAGTCGTCGGGTGCCGTCGACGGTCGCCGCGACCAGCGGCGCGGCCGTCGGCATCGCGAAGGCGGAGGCGGCGCCGCCGATCGCCTCGGCGACCGCGATGTGCGCCAGGTCCGGGCGCCCGCCGACCAGTTCCAGCCCGACGAGCAGCTGGGCGGCGGCCCGGAGGAGGTCGGTGGTCAGTGCGACGAGGCGCGGGTTGAAGCGGTCCCCGACCACGCCGCCGAAGGGCAGCAGGGCCAGTCGCGGCAGCATCGCGCAGCCCAGCACCAGGGCGAGCGCGGCGGAGGAGCCGGTGGCGCGGGTGATGGCGATGGCGAGCGCGGCGGGGACGACGGCGTCGCCGAGGGTGGAGATGGTCCGGCCGATGAAGAGCAGCCGGAAGTCGCGGTGCCTCAAGGGGTGTTGACTCACCTGCCGCACTGTATTTCGGTGTCAAAGTTTCGGCAACGAAATTTCGGTACCGAACCATCTGGCAGGTGCGCTCCGGGGTGCTCTCCCTCCGCTTTGTAGACTCCTTCCATGGCACCGCACCCCCATGAGCGACCGACCCAGCCCCGCGACCGGACGGACGGCCACGTCGAACGCTGGCTGCCGGTGCTGCCCCACCTCGACCCCGACATCGAGGGCGCCGTCACCCGGATGTCCGAGCTCACCCGCCACCTCGGCCGCGTCCGCGAACAGGGCGTCGCCGACTACGGCCTGCAGAAGCACGAGTTCGACACCCTCCACGTCCTCGCCGGTCGCGGCGGCCGCGCCGCTCCCTCCGACCTGCGGGCCGACCTCAACCTCGCCCCCGCCTCCGTCACCGGCCGCCTCGAAGCCCTCGAACGCCGCGGCTTCATCGTCCGCACACCCTCCACCGTCGACCGCCGCAAGGTCGACATCGCCCTCACCGAGAGCGGCCGCGTCGCCTGGCGCGAGGCCCTCGGCGTCGTCGGCCGCGAGGAGCACCGCCTCCTCGGCGTCCTGACCGCGGACGAACGCCACACCCTGGCCGACCTGCTGCGCAAGGTGCTGCTCGCCCAGGAGGCCTCCGCGGCGGAGTGACGGCGGTTCCTGGTCACCCCTCGGGGCTCCACTCCCGGTGGCGGGCCCCGGGGGCGGCTGCGGCTCGGTCGGCGCCCTCCAGGCTCCCAACCTGGCCTCCGAGGTCACCGCCGCCGGCAAGACCTGGGCCAGCTACAACGAGACCCTGCCTCGCCGGCTCGGAGGATGCTCATCGGAGGATGCTCAGTCGAGGCAGAACTCGTTGCCCTCGATGTCCTGCATCGCGATGCACGACTCGTTCTCGCCGTCGGCAAGCAGCACCTGCACGCGTACCGCGCCGAGCGCGACCAGTCGTGCGCACTCGGCTTCGAGCGTGGCGAGGCGCTCTTCACCCACGAGCCCGGTGCCGACCCGCACGTCGAGATGCAGCCGATTCTTGACGACCCTGCCCTCGGGAACGCGCTGGAAGTACAGTCGCGGGCCCACGCCTGAGGGATCACTGCAGGCGAACCACGAACCCTGATCCTCTGCAGAGCGGGAGCGGTTGAAATCGTCCCAGGTGGCGAACCCCTCCGGTGGCGGCGGTGCGACGTACCCCAACACCTCGCACCAGAAGCGAGCGACGCGCTCGGGTTCTGCGCAGTCGAAGGTGACTTGGAACTGCTTGATCGATGACATCGGCGCACCATAGCAGGAGGGCTCTGTTGCTCGTCCTCCGGTAGGCGTAGGCATGTTGACGGAGGATGGCCCTTGAGTGCCACTGCTGTGCCGTGCGGTCGCAGGGGGTGACCCGATGTCGATGCCTCCGCCCTGAGGAGTGTCGATGCAACGAAACGCGCCCCGCCAGCAACAGGGAACTGGCGGGGCGGACTTGCTGAACTACAGGACGTCCTCGCGGTGCTTGTCGAACCAGCCCGCTGCGGTCACAAAGGTCCTGTTGCCGCTCCCGTTGACCCAGGTCCAGGAGAGCGTCGTGGGCGCCGACTCCGCGGTGGCGGTGTTCGCGTGGTGACTCGGGTGGTCCCACCAGGCGTCCGTACCAGCCGAACCGGCCGGGGCCGTGGCGGCGAATGCCTGGCCGCCACCGAGTCCGAGCAGCGCAGCTGCCGCTACGCCGATTACTGCACGCTTGATCACTATGGTCCTCCAAGGACTCGAAGGGGTCGGTGATCGCACTACAACAGTCGCCGGTAGACGAATGATCAACGCCGACCACGAGACCGCCCTGAGGGGTCCTTGAACGAAAGAAGCAGGCCCCGCCCGAAGGCGGGGGCCCAGGTCGTTTCCGGACCGGGTGGTGTCCGGGCGCGACGCGGGAGGTCGACGGGGGTGGGGGGAGAAGGTAAGGATGGGGGTGTGCGATTCGAGCGTGTGCCGATGCCGGCGGGGGTGGGGGAGCGGCCCCGGGACGGCCGGGGCTACCCGGTGCCGGCGATCACGCCGTGGCACGGCGGTGAGCCGCAGTTCGCGCTGACGGACCACGGCCGCAGCGCGAACTGTGCGCTGGAGCGCCGGTGTTCGGTGTGCGGGGGGTTCATGGCGCGGGGGCCCGTGTGGCGGGTGGTGGGGGCGGCGGAGAGCGCGGCGATCGCGGGGGCGCTCGCCGAGGGGCGGCCGTACCGCAACCTCGCGCCGACCATGGAGGGGCCGGGGCATCGGGCGTGCATGCTGTACGCGGCGATGGTGTGCCCGTACCTGGCGCGGCCGAACGCCCGCAGGGGCGTGACGGCGGACGGGGCGGACGCGGTGACGGCGGCCGCCGTGCGCGGCGCGGTGCGGGGCGGCGCGGGCGCGGTGGTCGGGTTCGGCGACTACGAGTACGCGGTCACCGAGACCCGGGTGCTGTTCCGCTTCCTCGACGTGGTCGAGTTCCTGCCGCACGAGTCCGCCGACGAGCATCTTCCCGAGCTGCGCGCCGAGTTGGCCGCCGGGGACTACGGCCGGTAGGCGGGGAGGCCCTTGACGGTGGAGACCTGGGTCGGGGCGGCGGAGCCGTCGGCGGGGAGGGTGCTGACGCCGTCGGGGGTGCGGGCCGCGATGGTCTTGCCGTCGGGGGACCAGGCGGGTTCGGTGTAGTCGGTGGTGGCGCCGGGGGTGAGGTCCTTCTCGTTCCTCTGGTCGAACTGGGTGGAGCGGCTGAAGAGGTGGTCGTGCCCGCTCACCGAGCGGACGAAGACGACGTGCTCGTCGTCGGGGGAGAGGGCCGGCTGCGAGCCCTTGCCCATGTCGCGGGCGGCGGGGCGGATGTAGTCGTCGTAGATGTAGACCTCGTTGGCGGGGGTGTTGGCGTAGGCGATCTCGCCGTGCCGGCCGCCGGCGTTGGCCCAGGTGTTGCCGGTCCGGGGCGGCTGCGGCAGGTTCGGGTTGCCGCCTTCCGAACTGTGCGGGGTGAGCACCTCGGGGGTGCCGCCGACGGCCTTGGCGGGGATCGTCTCCAGGCGCAGGACGCCGCCCTTGGCGGCGGCGAAGACGATGTTCTTGAAGCGCTCGGTGGCCTCGGGGAGGGAGTCGTCGCCGGGGTCCTTCGCCGCGTGCTGCCAGCTGGGGTGGGACCAGGTCTCGCCGCCCGGGTTCTTGGCGACGGTGGTCTTCCCGGTGCCGTCGGGGTTGGTGACGACGAGGTCGCCGTTGCCGTCGACGAACGCGGCCTTCGTGCCGTCGGGGGACCAGGCGAGGTCCCGGACGACGGTGCCGAAGTCGACGGTGGTGCCGTTCATCGCGACGGCCTGGGTGCCGGTGCTGATGGTCAGGCGGTTGGCGGCGGTGGTGCCGTTGGCCTCCTTGGCGCCCGGGGCCGGGGTGCCGCCGCCGGCCGAGGGGGAGCCCGGGGGCGTCGAGCCGCCCGGCGCCGCGGTGCCGGGAGCGGAGGTGCCGGGAGCGGAGGTGGCCGGGGCGGCGGTGGGATCCGAGCCGGCGTTGTCGGGGCCGCAGGCGGAGAGCAGGACGGCGCCGACGGTGGTCATCAGGGCGATCGCGGCGGCGGTGCCGAATCTGTTGCGTACGGACATTCCAGGTTCCCCCCTCGGCTGCGTTTCGCATTCGACCAGGAGCGTCCCAGCGCGAGGTCAGCGACCGGTGTGCGCGGTGTCACAGTCGTGGAACAACACCCTTGCTAGGCCCTACCCGGGATGGACCTCGGTGCGGAACGTGCGCAGCCCGCGCTTGTGGTAGTTGGGCAGGGCGTTGGGGTGGTCGTTGGTGTTGGTGCACAGCCAGACCCGGAGTGCGGTGCCGGCGCCGATGGGTTCGGTTGCCCAGGCCTGGCGGAGCGCGAGGGTCAGCGCGTAGCCACCGAGGCCTCGGCCGACCATCGCGGGCAGCAGTCCGAAGGTCGTGATCTCGACGTCCCCGCCGGGGTGCGGTTCGAGCGCGACGATTCCGGCGGGTTCGCCGTCGTGGGTGAGGAGCCAGCTCTGGCGCAGCGGATGCTGGGCGCGGTGGGCCGCCCAGTCCTGCTCGGTGCGGCTGGAGCTCTTCCAGCCGTGCGGCCTGCCGACCTCGGCCTGGACGACCTGTACGGCGGGGGACGTGGCGTCGGCGCGGAGCAGGGCGAGTGCGGGGACGGGCGGGGCGGGGCGCAGGTCCTCGGGGTCGGTCATCTCGAGGTAGGTGACGGTCTTTGCCATTCCGTCAGGCTACGACAGGGCGGTCGGGGCGGTCATGGTGGTCAGAGGCCGAGGTCGGTGAGGCCCGGGTGGTCGTCGGGGCGGCGGCCGAGCGGCCAGTGGAAGAGGCGTTCGTCGGCGGTGATCGGCAGGTCGTTGATGGCGGCGTGGCGGTGGGCCATCAGGCCGTTCGGGTCGAACTCCCAGTTCTCGTTGCCGTACGAGCGGTACCACTGGCCGGAGTCGTCGTGCCACTCGTAGGCGAAGCGGACGGCGATGCGGTCGCCGTCGTACGCCCACAGCTCCTTGATGAGGCGGTAGTCGAGTTCGCGGTGCCACTTGCGGGTGAGGAAGTCGGCGATCTGCTCGCGCCCGGTGAGGAACTCGGTGCGGTTGCGCCAGCGGCTGTCGGGGGTGTAGGCGAGGGCGACGCGCCGGGGGTCGCGGGTGTTCCAGGCGTCCTCGGCGGCGCGGACCTTCTGCCGGGCGGTCTCCCGGGTGTACGGGGGCAGGGGAGGGCGTTGGTCGGACACGGGATCTCCTCGGTGCGGCGGAGCCAGTGGCGAGAACGGTCGTTCTCGCCATATCGGCTACTCTAGGAGAACCATCGTTCTCACGCAAAGGGCGCGGCAGATGGAGCAGCACGACCCGCGGGACCGGATCCTCGACGCGGCCGAGGAGCTGTTCTACGGGCAGGGCATCCAGGCGGTCGGCATGGACGCCGTCCGGGCGGCCTCCGGCATGACGATGCGCCGTCTCTACCAGCACTTCCCGTCCAAGGACGACCTGGTCGAGGCGTACCTGCGCCGCCGGGACGGGCGCTGGCGGGCGAACCTCGCCGTCTACGTGGCCGGCGCCGCCGTCCTGCCGCGGGACCAGCTGCTCGCCGTCTTCGACTGGCTCGGCCGCTGGTTCGCCGAACCCGACTTCCGCGGTTGCGCGTTCGTCAACTCCTTCGGCGAGCTGGGCGCCGTCTCGCCGGCGGTCGCGGCGACCGCCAGGCACCACAAGGAGGAGTTCAACGCCTACCTCGCCTGTCTGGCCGAGGCCGCCGGGGCCCCGCCCGCCACCGCCGTCCACCTCGCGCTGCTCGCCGAGGGGGCGATGACCACCGCCGCCGTGCACGGCGACCCGAGCGCCGCCGCCGATGCCAAGGAAGCCGCCCGCGTCCTGCTGGACGCCGCCCGGCCCGCCCGCATCTGACGGTCGGCCGGTTAGGGTCTGGCCGGTGCGGGGGCCGTGCGCCGCTCGAACACCTCGGGCCGCGCCGTGTCCAGGGCCGTGGCGACGGCGCCGAGCAGGACGGCGTCCTGGCCGAGCCGGCTCGCCTCCAGCCGGGGCCGCAGCGGGGACCGCTCGTGCAGCGCCTGCTCCAGCGGGCGCAGCAGCAGGTCGGCACTGCGCCCGATGCCGCCGCCGAGGACGACCACGTCCGGGTCGAGCAGTGCGGCGACGACGGCGAGCGCGTAGCCGAGCCGGTCCACCTCCTGCCGGACGGCCTCGACCGCCGCCGGCTCGCCGTCCCGGGCCTGGGCGAACACCTTCTCGGCGGTGAGCGGCCGCCGCATCCCGAGGTCGAGGGCGGTGCGCACCACGGCGTCCGCGGAGACGGTCTCCTCCAGGGTGGAGCCGGTCGTGCCGGTGTTCCAGGTGGCGGTGGTGCAGTCGGGCAGCCGCATCAGTCCGAGTTCGCCGGCGGCGCCGTGTGCCCCGGTCAGCAGCTCGCCGTCCTTGACCACGCCCAGCCCGAGACCGGTGCCGACCAGCAGGTAGACGAAGAGCCGGCTGCCCGCGCCCGCACCGTAGGTGTACTCGCCGACGGCCGCGAGGTTGGCGTCGTTGGCGACGGTGACGGTGGTGCCCAGGCCGTCGGCTATGCGGTCGAACAGGCCGGGGCGGCCCCAGCCGGGCAGGCTGGCGGCGAGTCGGACGCTGCGCCGCCGTTCGTCCCAGACCCCGGGCGAGCCGGCCACCGTGTGTGCGACGGCGGTGGCCGGCAGGCCCGCCTCGGCGATGGCCTCCCGGGCAGCCGCCACGACGGCGTCGGCGACGGCGTTGGCCGAGCGGCCCCGGTTGGGCAGGTCGCGGCGGGCGACGATGTGCCCGGACAGGTCGGCGCCGGCGACCCGCAGCCGGGCCCGTCCGATGTCGAGTCCGAGGACGTGTCCGGCGGTCGGGTCGGTCTCGTACAGGACGGCGGTGCGGCCGCGCTCGGGCGCGAACCTGCCGGCCTCGCGGGTGAGTCCGGCGAGTTCGAGGGTGGCCAGCGCGGTGGAGACGGTGGGCTTGGACAGCCCGGTGTCGCGGGCGAGTTGGGCCCGGGAGAGTGGGCCGTACCGGCGCAGCCGCTCCAGCAGGAGCCACTCGTTGTTGCTCCGCAACCGCTGCCGGTTCCAGGGCTGTTGTCCATGTCCTGACAGTGGAGCGGGGGTGGCGGGCTGCGGCGCCCCGTCCGTGGCCGTGGTCCGTCCTGCTGCGCTCATTCGGCCGATCGTAGGGTACCCGTCAGTCGACGAACGAGGCCGGGCCGTGCGCGGATCGGCGGGGCCGAAGGCGAGCTGCCGGTGGCGCGGGGCTGAACGCGGACCACCGCCACCGGTGGGGCGGAACGCGAACCGCCGGCGGCGGCGGGGAGTCCCGGCGCCCTGCCGCCACCGGCGGTCGGATCGCCCGGCGGGGCCGCGTTCCCCGGGGTGGGGGAGTCCGGGAAGCTGGGCCGCGTCGGGCCGGGGTCCGGTCCCACACACCGGACCCCGGGCTTGGTGGAGGAGGTGGCTAGTTGATGGTGTAGCTGGAGCCGAAGGCGGTGACGTTGAGCGGGCCGTCCAGGTTGTAGTTGCCGGTGGCGGCGATCCGGCGCAGGCACTCGACCCGGTCGACGGACTTGCGCCACTCGTCGGCGGTGGAGGAGTTGGCAGGGTTGGTCAGGTCGTCGACGCGGACGTCGAAGAAGGCGTTCAGCCAGGTGTTCTCGCCGGCGCTGGACGGCGAGCCGACCTTGGCGTCGGTGCGGCTGATGAGCGCGGGCAGGGCGTCGTACTCGCCGCCGTTGCCGTGCTGGATGGAGGCGTCGTACAGCTCGGCGCGGGCGAGGGCGGTGGTGAGGCCGAGCTGGTCGGCCTGGTTCATGGCGGGGGTGAAGTAGCGCTGGTCGACCTGGTCGTCCTGGACCTGCCGGAAGGTGGCGTCCTCGGCGGCCTGCTTCCAGGCGGCGATGTAGTCGCTCTCGGGCAGGCCGCTGGTGTCGCCGCTGCCGGCGGCGGCCAGGCGCTCCAGCTCGGGGATGAAGCGGGCGAGCGGGTTGTCGGGGGCGACGTCGGTGTAGGCGCGGACGACCTTGAGCGCGTCGCCGTCGTTGGTGGTGAAGCCGGCCCGGCCGGCGGTGACGCCGCGGCCGTCGTTGATGTTCTCGGCGTAGCCGTACTGGAGCTCGGTGGTGCTGTTCTCGAAGATGCTGATCAGCTGGTCGGCGCGGCGGTGCTGGTCGGGGGTCAGTCCGCCGGCGGCCACCTTCTGCACGGCCGCGGCGGTCGCCGCCGTGGGGGTGGCGGAGGCCGAGGTGGCGGCCCAGGCCGGGCCGGCGGCCAGGGCGGCCGCCGCGGCGACGGCGGCGAGGCGTCGGGTTCGGGAAACTCGCATGGGTGTGCTCCGATCTCCGGGGCGGTGGCGCCGGAGGCAGTGGGGGGATGGCGCGTCGATCGACCGGGCGCCGTGGGGGCGCAAGAGCGCGAGCTCGCGGCAGCAGAGTACGGTCTGCGGCCGGCGACGGTCTATAAGGTAAGGAAAGTTTCCTAATAAAATTGCGCCGGGTTCGGAGGGGGCGTCCGGTCGTCGCCGAACCGGCCGTGCCGGTGGTACCGTCCGAGCGTCTGGCGACGTCGGCCCGGCCACCGCCGGGCCCGGCCCGCGAGCTCCCTGCACCGCCGAACCGGGCGCCCCGCTCGCACGCACACGCCGCGTGCCCGCCGCGTGCGCACCGCCCGCGCCGTACGCGCGCGCACCGCACACGCCCCAGCGCCCGGCCGCCCCCACCGAACCCCGACCGGCACGGAGTATCGACCCATGGGCATCATCCCGAGCACCATCCCACCCACCGTCACCCCGCTACGGCCGCCCCGCCTGGTGGCCACCGACCTCGACGGGACGATCGTGCGCGGCGACCGCACCGTCTCGGCCCGCACCGTCGCCGCCCTCGCCCGGGTCGAACGGGCCGGCGGGCTCGTCGTCCTGGTCACCGGGCGACCGCCGCGCCTGATGGGCGAGATCGCGGCGGCCTTCGGCCACCGGGGCGTCGCGATCTGCTCCAACGGCGCCTTCGGCTACGACATGCGCACCCGCGCGGTGATCGCCGAGAACCCGATCCCGGTCGACGTGCTCGGCGAGAGCGCCCGGCTGCTGCGCGAGGCCGTGCCGGGCATCGGACTGGCCGTCGAGTACGCCCAGGAGCTGGCCGGGGACGCGCAGTACGAGGCGGGCGCCTGGGATGCCGACACCACCGTGCAACGCCTGGACGACGCACGGCTGTTCGGCCGCCCGGCGCCCAAGCTGATCGGCCGCCACCCGGAGCTGTCCGCGGACGAGCTGCTGGCGCTGGCCCGCCCGGTGCTCGGCGACCTGGTGACCGTGTACCACGCGAACGGCGAGCGGCTGGTCGAGGTCGTCGCGAAGGGCGTGAGCAAGGCCGCCGCGCTCGGCGACCTGGCGCGACGGCGCGGGATCGCCCGCGAACAGGCGGTCGCGTTCGGTGACATGCCCAACGACCTGCCGATGATGGCCTGGGCGGGCACCTCGTACGGCGTCGCCAACGCCCACCCGGAGGTGCTGGCCACCGCGGACCACGTGATCGGCAGCAACGACGAGGACGGGGTGGCCGCCGTCCTGGAGGCCCTGTTCCCCGAGGGGTGAGCCGCGCGCGGAACGGACGTTCCCGGAACGTCCGTTCCCGGGCGGGGCGCAGCCGGAACGGTGGTTCCGGGCGGGCGCACGCCCGGAACCACCGTTCCCCGCCCGGGCGGTCAGGGCGCGCTGGTGTGGGTCAGGGTCTCCCATCCGATGAAGTAGTTGGCCCCGAACGGGCTGTGCGCGGCCACGTACTGCTCGGTCTGCGGCATCGCGAGGCCCTCGCGCAGGTGGTACTCGTTGTACGCGAGCTGGACGGCCGGGCCGAGGCCGGTCTTCACCGAGCCGTCGCAGAGCCAGTCCGGCACGTCCGCCCCGTTGTCGTAGGCGGCGTGGAACTCCAGCGCCTTGACCAGCCGTTCACGCCCCTCTCCCCACAGGTCGAGGCCCTGCAGCCGGGCGGTCTCGGCGGTCTGGGCGGCGGCCTCCAGGCCCCAGCCGGTGTGGCCGAAGTCGCGACAGGTCTCCTGCGACAGCCCGTCGACGAAGGTAGACTGGCCGGACCAGTACGTGACCAGCGCGGACTCGCCCTCGATCCCGGCCTTGGGCGGCGGCACCGGCAGGTCGCCGTCGGAGGCGAGGTAGACGTAGGCGGGCAGGCGCTTGCGCCACATGCCGGCGGCCTGGTCGAACAGGCCGTGGTCGTCCAGGAAGACCGCGATCCCCATCAGGGCGTCGGTCTCGATCAGCTCCCAGTTGCCGTTCTTGCGCGGGCTGCCGGGGGACAGCAGCGGCACGTAGACGGTGCGCAGCATGGTGGCGAAGCGGTCGATCGAGGCGGCCGACCAGCCCGCGCCGGAGTAGCGGATCAGCTCGGCGGCCCGGGACCAGTTGTTGCCCGACCAGCCGGTCTGCAGCGGGGCGTTGCTGTTGGTGTGCTCCTGGATCACGGCCGACCAGGCGTCCATGATCTCGATGGCCTTGTCGGCGTACCGCTGGTCGCGGGTGAGCGCCCACTGCAGGGCGTCGGCGTAGGCGGCCATCGCGTCGTCGCGCTCGTCGGAGCAGCCGTTGTTGGGGTTCGAGCTGGAGCCGCACTCGACGTTGGCGCGCGGCCGGGGCTTCCAGTCCAGTGCGGCGTACTTGCTGGACTGCAGATCCGCGAAGGCGGACTTCCAGGGCTCGGCCCCGGCGTCCAGTTTGCCCTTGACGAAGGCGAGTTGCTGGTTGCCGACCAGCACGCCCGGGTGCTGGAAGCCGGCCGCCCGGGTGTGCTGGGCGGGTTCCGCCGCCGCGCCGGTGGCCCCGGCCGGTGCGCCCGCGAGCGGGAGTAGGGCGGCGAGCGCCGCCGCGGCGATCAGTGCCCTGGTGGTGCGACGACCCATGGGAGGTCCTCTCGTGGGGGGAGGAGGTCGTGCTCTGATGTCAGGTTAGGAAAGTTGCCTAACATGAGAATTGAACCATTGGCTCATGGACACGCCAAGAGGCTGCAGATGAGGGGTGGCCGCGTCCGCACGCCCGGCCGCGGTGTGTTTATCGCCTGTTGATCGCCAAGGCCTAGCCTCGGGCCCATGAACGAGATGGTGGCCGAGTGGCCGGGGGCGGCGGCGCCCGAGGGGCGGATGACGGAGCAGGACGCCGGGCGGTTCCGGCAGTTGCTGGCGCGACTTGAGGGCTCGCTGGCGGCGGACCGGGCGGCGGCCCGGGTCGCGGACCAGGCGGCCGGCCGGGCGGCGACGGCGGGGCCCGATGCCTGACGGGCCCCGCCGCCGCCCGGTGGTCGTGAGGCCGCCGGAGGGCTGACGCTGCGTCAGCAGTCGCACCCGCAGTCGCAGCCGTCGCAGCAGTCACAACCATCGCAGCCGTTGCAGCAGTCGCACCCGTTGCACCCGTCGCAGCAGTCCGGGCAGTCGCAGTCGTGCCGCTGGCACCAGCCCTCGCGGCGCTCCCGGCTGAACGGGTCGTTGTGGTCGCAGCAGAGCAGCTGGCAGCTGCAGGCCATCAGCGCCCACACCGCGCAGCCGGCCAGCAGGTTGCGCGGCCGCGGCGGCTTCTCGCCGATCGGGCCGAAGCCCGGGCCCTGCGGCACCCACGGCGGGATCGGCGCCTGGCCCGGGTCCTGGCCGGGCGGCGCCTGGCGCGGCGGCGCGTCGTTCGGGTGCTCGCCGTCCGCGGAAGCGGCGGGCGAGCCGGGCCCGGCGTTCCGGGTGCGGCAGGCGGTGGTGTGGGCGGCCGGGCCGAAGACCCGGTCGACGGCCCGCTCGGTCTCGTGCGCGAGCAGCAGGTGCACCAGGGCCCGGTCGGTGAGTTCCACCTCGCGCAGCGCGAGCCGGATGCCGTGCACGGCGTCGCGGCAGAGGCGTTCGGCCTCGGCGCGGTCGGTGCCGGTGGCGGTGAGCGGGTTCCAGGCGCCGGTCTCGGCGTCGGCGGCCTGGTCCTCGGCGGCGTCGAGGAGGTGGGCGAGTCGGCCGAAGAGTCGCCCGGCCTCGGCGAGCGGGGCGGCGTTGCCGGGGCGCCCGGCGAGGACGGCGGTGTGCGCGAACGCGGCCGAGGTGGCGGTCTCGGTGGGCTCGGTGACCAGCAGGACGGAACCGCCCGGCGCCAGTGACCGCTCCAACGCGCCCTGCCGGGCGGCGGCTTCGAGCAGGACGCCGGTGTCGAAGCCGATCGTCGAGGCACTGCCGGCGCTCTGCCGGTCCCATCGCCGGGTGACCGCCCGGGCCCCGGCGGCGACCGGGCGGCGGGCGAAGACGCCGTCGCGGTCCTCGACGTGGTCGCGGATCTTGACCGAGGCGAGGGCGAGCGAGACGGCGGCGGCGAGCCGGGCGCCCTCGCCCCTGGCGACGGAGGCGGTGCGCATGCCGCGCAGCGGGCACGGCCCGGCGGTGCGCCGCCAGGAGGCGTCCTCGCGGGCGGCCTGGGCCTCGACCAGGACCGAGATGATCAGACCGTCGTAGTTGGTGGCGGTGCGGGCGAGTTGGCCGTGGTCGTCGCGCAGGGCGAGGCAGAGCCCGCACAGGTGCGCCATCCACGAGCTCTGGAGCCGCTCGGACAGCCGGTGCCTGCACGGTCTGATGATGCCGAACATGATTCCCCCAAGCCCTGGCCTGCGGCCGCTGACCGGCCCAGATCCGCCGCACATCATATGATCACCGCCCCTCCCGGGCCGAGGGGGCGGGAGGGGCGGAGGCCGTCGGGAGGGGCGGACCCTGGGACCTCAGGCCCGCCGGGTCGCCCGCAGCGCGTGGCCGTCCCGCCGTGCCCGGTGGAAGACCAGCGCCAGCGCCGCGGCGGTGAGCGCCACCAGGATCCCGGTCTCGACGAGTTGGATCGGTACGAAGTGGTCGGCAGGGTGGTACTCGATCCAGCTGTGGGTGGTGCTCGCGCAGCGCTCCCAGTGGCCCCGGCAGGAGTCCGTCGAGACCCACCGGCCGTCCGCGAGCACCGGCCCGCGGTCGACCAGCCACGCGTTGTGGGGCTGCCAGCCGTTGAGCGGGACCACCTCCTTCACCGTCGGGTAGAAGAAGGGGCGGGTCCACCGGACCAGGCCGTGGGCGGCGGCCACCAGGACGCCGGTGACCAGGATCGCGGCCACCGTGCGGCGCAGCAACTGCCCGACCAGCAGGCCCAGCGCCAGCGCGAACAGCGACCAGGCGACCGGCACCACCCCGAGGACGGGGTAGGTGAAACTCTGGAACGGCGGATCGAAGGCGACCGGGCCGTGCGCGATGTCCACCCACCACACCCAGGTCATCAACACGGCGAGCACCCCGGCGGCGGCCAGCGCCACCAGTCCGGGCAGGGCGATCCGCGCGCCGAGCCAGCGCAGCGGACTGACGGACTGGGTCCAGGCCAGGCGGACGGTTCCGCGCTCGTACTCCTGGGCCAGCAGCGGGGCGCCGACGAACATGCCGAGCAGCAGCGGGACGGCGGCGGCGGCCGGTTGGAGCCACTGGGTGTACACCACGGAGCGCCTGTCGATGGGGTCGATCAGGGACCAGCAGTTGATCGTGCTCCAGCTGTCGGAGTCGTGGCAGCCGGCCCGGTCCAGATCGTCGACCATCTGCTGGAGGGAGAAGTGGAGCCAGAGCAGGGTGGCCGAGGCGAGGACCAGCAGGCCGGCGATCGCCCACAGCGTGATGCGGCTCTGGCGCCAGGTCAGCCAGAGCAGCCTGCCCCGGCGGCGCGGGGTCGGCGGCTCTGGCGCGGCGGGCGCGGCGGGCGCGGCGGCGGCGCGCTCGGTCAGGACGTCGGTGGTCATGCGGCGATCCCGTTCTCGGTCGTCTGCGCCTGGGTGGCCGGCCCGGCGGTGGCCCCAGCGGTGACCGGGGCGGTGAGCGGGGCCCGGAGGTAGCCGAGCAGCAGCTCCTCCAGGCTCGGCCGGCCGCCCTCCCACGGGCCGTCCAGCGGTTCCCCGGTGCGGACCAGCACGTCGACCCGACGGCCGGTGGAGCGCTGCTCGACCAGGACGCCCGTGGGGACCGCGGTGCCTGCCGGGCCGGTGAGCAGCCGGTGCCCGTCCAGCAGGTCCTCCAGGTCGCCGCAGAGGCGGACCCGCCCGGACTGCACCAGCAGCAGGTGGTCGATGACGCCGTCCAGCTCGGGGAGCAGGTGCGAGGAGAGCACGATGGTGGTGCCGCGCTCGGCGGCCTCGGCCATCAGGGTGCCCATCAGCTGGTGCCGGGCGAGCGGGTCGAGGTCGGCCATCGGCTCGTCGAGCAGCAGCAGGTCGGGTCGCTTGCCGAGGGCGAGCGCGAGGGTGACCCGGGTGCGCTGGCCGCCGGAGAGCGAGCCGATCTTCGCCCTGGGCCTCAACTCGCCCTGGTCGATGATCTGCTGGGCGAAGTCCTGGTCCCAGGCCGGGTTCAGCTCCTGGCCGAGCCGCAGCGTCTCGGCCACCGTGAAGCCGGGGTAGAGCGGCTTGTCCTGGGCCACGTACGCGATCCGGCCGCGCAGGTCGTCGGTGGTGGACGGCTCACCGAACACCCGCAGCTCACCCTCGGTGGGGGTGAGCAGGCGGGCGGCGATGCCGAGCAGGGTGCTCTTGCCCGCGCCGTTGGCGCCGACCACCCCGCAGATCCGCCCGGCCGGGACGGCGAAGGTGCAGTCGCGCAGCGCCCAGTCGCGGCGGTACCGCTTGCCCAGGCCGTCGGCCGCCAGCGCCGCCGGTGCCTGCGGTGCTGCCGGTATCGAAGGCGCCGCCGATGCCGGCGGCGTGTTCGTCGGGTCGTTCACCCGGTCCCCCCAGTGTCCTTAACTCGGTGTTGCCGGGGAGACCCCGGTGTCGAATCGCTGTTCCAGGACGGAGGCCATCAGCGCGGAGATGTCCTCACGCTCCAGCCCGGCCTCCCGGGCCCGGTCCACCCAGCCGACCAGGTCCGCGCGCAGCGGCCCGTCGGCGGCCGCCTCCGGCCGGGCGAGCGAGCGCCGGACGAAGGTGCCGAGCCCCGGCCGGGGCTCGACCAGGCCCTCGCGTTCCAGTTCGCGGTAGGCCTTCAGCACGGTGTTGGGGTTGATCGCGGTCAGCTCGACCACCTCCCGTGCGGTCGGCAGTTTGTCTCCGGGCTGGAGCAGCCCGAGCCGCAGGGCCTGCTTCGTCTGCTGAACGATCTGCTGGTACGTGGAGACCCCGCTGCGCCGCTCGATGCGGTACTCGATCACACGCGATTCGACCTTTCACTAGTCCAATAGTGGAATGGTGGCGCAAGGCGGTGCGCGGGTCAAGCCGGACCGGGGGGTGCCGGGCGGTGCGGACGATCAGGGCCGGCGCAGCAGCAGGAGGTCGTCCGCGTCGATGACCCGCCGGTAGCCGCGTCGCTCGTACTCCGTCAGCATCCGGTCGGTGGCGGCCGTCGCGCACGGGGCCTGCACGCTCGGGTCCGTCCGGTCGGCGACCACCCACTCGGGCCCGGGCCCGGTCGGCTCCTGGCAGACCAGGGTGACGGTGTCCCGGCTGGTCAGCTGTGCGGCGAGCCGGTTGGAGGCGGCGACGGTCGCGCCGTCGGGTATCGAGTCGAGCACCGCCCGGACGTGGGTGAGCCGGGCGGAGGTGCGCCACGCCTCGGGCATCACCACCTCGTGCAGCGGATAGACCGGCACGGTCACGGCCGCCACCAGGGCGGCGGCGGTGAGCGCGCGCCGCGCCCGGCGCGGGTCGGCGCGGGTGAGGGCGTCCACCAGGGCCGCGATCACGAGCGGCATCAGTACCGCGCTGTAGTGGTAACTGACGCCCCAGTAGTGCGGGTTGGCCGAGAACAGTCGCCAGGCCAGGGTGGGTGCGCAGAGCAGGATCAGCGGCGAGCGCAGCCCGAGGAAGCCGGCGGTCGCGGCGAGCAGGAACAGCAGCAGCCACTTGACCGGGGGCCAGCCGATCCGGGCCGCCAGCGACCAACCGGAGGACTGCCCGCCGCCGTCGAGCTGCTGCCAGTAGTCGAAGCCGCCGTGCGGGTTGAACGAGGGCAGCACCACGAGCATGGTGAGCACGGTGGCCGCGACCCCGACGCCTGCGAGCGCGAGTCCCGGCAGCGGGCTGCGCCGGTCCTGCCGCGACTGCCAGGCGATCAGCAGGCCGACGGCGGCCACGGTCAGGCCGAGGTCCTCCTTCACCAGGAGCAGCGGCAGCGACCACAGCGCAGCGGTCAGGTGCCGGCGCCGGCCGAGCGCGGTGGCCGCGAAGGCCAACAGCGGGACGGCGAAGGCGATCTCGTGGAAGTCGTCACTGGCGGCCCGGACGATGCCCCAGGACACCCCGGTGACGCACCCGATGACCAGCGCGACTCGCGGCCCGCCCACCTCGTGCGCCCACCGGGTGAGCGGCACGACCGCCAGCGCCATCAGCAGCGCCTGCGCGACCAGCAGGGTGACCGGACTCGGAAACACCCGGTAGGCCGGGGCGAGCACGGCGATCAGCGGGTGGAAGTGGTCCCCGAGCAGGTGGTACCCGGGCCCCTTGAGCGGCACGATCGGTGCCTGGCCGTGCGCGTAGGCGCGGATGGCCTGCTCGAAGATGCCCAGGTCGTAGGCCTTGGTCAGGCCGCGCCGGTGCCGGTTGACGGCGACGCAGGTGTAGAGCGCGGCGAATCCCGCGGCCAGGCCCCAGGCCAGGGCGGCGGGTCGGCGTGACGGGGGGAACAGGCGCATGGGCAAAGTACCCTTTCACTATTCGATTAGTGGAAGGGTGATGGAAGGAGAGATCACCGTCAACTCCGGTCCGGCTGCGCCGACCGGGCCTGTGACCTGCCCGAATGCGGTCCGTCAGACGGTTGTCGAAGGCCCTCTGGGGTGGGGCGGGATCCGGTGGGGCGGGTTCGGTGCGCCCGTGGTCCGAGCGTCGTGCGCCGCCGGGCGCGCGTCAGTGGGCGGGTTCGATGCCCCAGGCGGCCGCTCGGGCGGCGGCGGCCGCGCGGTTGGGGAGGTCGAGCTTGGCGAGGATGTGCTCGATGTGGGTCCCGACCGTGCGCGGCGTGATGTACAGCCGCTCGGCGATCTCCCGGTTGGTGCGGCCGGCGGTCAGTTCGGCCAGCACCTGGAGCTCCCGTGGGGAGAGCCCGCCAGGCCGCCGGGCGGCCGCGGCGGGGCCGGCGGGCTTGGCGGGGCCGGCGGCGGCGACCTCCTCGGGCGGCGGGCCCGGGTGCGGGGCGACGGCCGCCGCGAGGGACTCGGTGAGCAGGGTGACCACGGCGCGCGCCGGATCGGACGAGCGCCGCGGTCGACGGGTGCTGACGTTCAGCATGCCGACGTACCGGCCGTCGGCGGCGAACAGGCACTGGGCCACGCCGTCCTCGATGCCGAGGGGGGACAGCACCTGCTGGAACCCCGGGGACGCCGCCAGGAGCTGCCCGGGGACGTCCCTGAGCCAGAGGCCGCCCCGGGCCGGGCTGCGGAGCACGGGGAACACCGGATCGTGGTGGAGGCGGGTCTCGATGTAGGCCGTGGCGTCGTCCGGGTAGCTGCCGGCCAGCGTGGTGTGGCGCCGACGCAGCGGATCCCAGCGGGCCAGGGAGGCGTGGTCGTAGTCCACCACCTCCGACAGCGCCGCCAGGACCGCGTCGACGCCGGTCGCGCCGCTCGTGGCGCTCCTGGCGGCCGCACGGACGTGGAGGGCCGCGTCCAGGATGTCCGCCGTGCTCCGCTCCGCTGCCATCATCCAAGGATGATCATGTGCCCGGAAGACGTCAATCGCGCAGGGTGTCGTGCACGACCCGCCCGTCCACGACGGTGAGGACGACGGGCAACTGCGGGATGTCGTGGGGGTCGGCGGTGAGCAGGTCCCCGTCGAGCACGCAGAGGTCGGCGACCTTGCCCGGCTCCAGGGAGCCCTTCCAGTCGTCGGCGAAGTCCTGCCAGGCCGCGTCGACGGTGTACGTGCGGATCGCCTCGGCCAGGCCGATGCGCTGCTCGGGGCCGCTGACCCGGCCGGCGGCCTTCGACTCGCGCAGCATCATGGTGGCGACGCCCTGGCGCCAGTCCGGGTACGTGACGGGGGCGTCGGACCCGCTCGCGACCCGCACGCCGGCGTCGAGGGCATCGCGGTAGGGCCATGCGTACGCGGCCCGTCCGGCGCCGACGAACTCCTCCTCCAGGTCGGCGACGGTCCACTTGATGGTGGGGTTCATGTTGACGCCGAAGCCGTGCGCGGCCAGCACCTTCATGCTGTGCGCGGTGAGGAAGTCGCCGTGGATGACGTAGTGGCGAGCGTCCGGCCGCGGGTGCTCGGCCATGGCCGCGGCGAAGGCGTCCGCGACGGTGTCGATGGCCCGGTCGCCGGTGACGTGGACGCCCAACTGGTGCCCGGCGGCGTGGGCGTGCCGGATGATGGCCCCGATCTCGGCGATCCGCTCGGCGTCGGTCTCGCCGCCGACGCACAGCGAGCCGCAGCCGCCGCCGACGTACGGCTCGTGCATCCAGGACGTCCTGTTGGGGACGATGCCGTCGGCGAAGATCTTGACCCCGTGGATCGCGAGGCGGCGCGGGTCGGTGTCGCCGGACTCGTCGAGGAGGGCGAGGGTGTGGGCGAACTCGTCGGCGCTGCTCGCCATTCCGGTGGGCAGGAGCAGGACGCCGACGCGGGCGGTCAGTTCGCCGTCGGCCAGCAGCCGGCGGTAGACGTCGAGGGTCTCCGCGCCGAGCGCGCCCCGCATGATGCCGTCGCCGCCGGGGCCGAGCCCGGGCTCGGTGTAGCTGGTCACGCCGAGCCGGGCGAGCGTGGCGAGGGTCGACCGGATCGCGTCGGTCCGCTCCTGCCGGCCGAGCGGCGGCAGCGCGTTCTGGACGAGGGCCTGCGCCCCCTCGTGGAGCAGCCCGGTCGGCTCCCCGGCCTCGTCCACGACGATCGCCCCGCCGGGCGGCGCGACGGTCTGCCGGTCGATCCCGATGAGCTCCAGGGCCTTGGAGTTGACCCAGGTGGCGTGCCCGGAGAAGGAGTACAGGACGACGGGGTGGTCCGGGCTCACGGCGTCGAGGTCGCGCCGCGAGGGCGACCGCGACGGATCGGCGAGGCACTCGTCGAGGTAACCGGTGTCCCAGCCGTGCCCCGTGATCCACTGTCCGGCCGGAAGCCGTCCGACGGCCTCCGCCACCGCCGCGACCACGTCCGCCAGCGAGGACACGGCCGGGTGGCCGAGGTCGAGGGAGAGCGGCGGCGTCGCCATGCCGAAGGCGCATCCGTGCAGATGCGAGTCGTTGATGCCGGGAAGCAGCGTCGCCCCGCGCAGGTCGACGACGCGGGTGGCGGGCCCGACGAGCGGCGCGACGTCGTCGCGCCCGCCGACGGCGCTGATGACCCCGCCGGTCACCGCCAGGGCCGAGGCGACGGTGAACTCCGCATCGACCGTGACCACCTTCCCACCGACGAACACCAGATCCGCATACGCGTCCACAGAAGGTCCTTTCGAAAACCGGGCGCACCGCACGGCCGCCCGCGAGCGATCTCCCGAGGACTATGGCCGCGCCCCCGCCCGCCGCACATCGGTCATTCCACCGATACGCGCTCCGGGCCCCGGACGTGATCTCATATCCGGGATAGCATCGCGAATATGGGAATCGAGACGGCCGCCGACGAGCGGCTCGCCAACCGGCTCGCCGAGTTGAGGGTGGAACGGGGCTGGACGCTGGAGGAGTTGGCCCGGCTGGCGGACATCAGCCGGTCCACGCTGTCGCGGGTCGAACGCGCCGAGGTCAGCCCGACCGCCGCGCTGCTCGGACGGCTCTGCGCCGTGTACGGACGGACCATGTCCCGGCTGCTCGCCGAGGTCGAGTCGGCGCCGGCCCGGCTGGTGCGGGTCGCGGACCAGCGGGTCTGGCGCGACGAGGCCACCGGCTTCGTCCGCCGGTCGGTCTCCCCGCCGCACGGCTCGCTGCGCGCCGAGATCGTCGAGGGCCGCCTGCCCGCCGGCGCCGACATCGCCTACGACCGCCCCTGCGTGGCGGACCTGGAACACCACCTCTGGGTGTTCCAGGGGACGTTGGAGCTGACCGTCGACGGTGAGATGCACCTGCTCGGCCCCGGCGACTGCCTGCGCTACGTCTCCGGGACCAGCCGCTTCCGCGCCCCCGGCCCGGACGAGGCCCGCTACGCGCTGGTGGTGGTCGAACCGTGAGGTCTCCGAAGGCCCGGATAGCCGCCGCGCCCCGCGAGCGCTTCGACGCCGCCGGGCGCCGCGTCCTGCTGGTCTGCGTCGCCGGCGGCTTCACCACGCTGCTCGACCAGTCCGTCCTCAACACCTCCATCCCGGCGCTGCGCGAGAGCCTGCACGCCCAGCCCGCCCACCTGCAGTGGATCGTCGCCGGCTACTCGCTCGCCTTCGGCCTCGCGCTGATCCCCGGCGGCCGGCTCGGCGACGTCCGGGGCCGCAAGTGGTTCTTCGTCACCGGCCTCGCCCTGTTCACCCTGGTCAGCCTGGTCTCCGCGACCGCCACCACACCCGGGGTGCTGATCGCCGCCCGGCTGCTCCAGGGCGTCGGCGCCGGACTGGTCAACTCACAGATGATCGGCACCCTCCAGGACGTCTTCGACGGCCAGCTGCGGGCCCGCGCCCTCGGCATGTACGCCGTCACCGGCGGGCTGGCCTTCGCGCTCGGCCCGCCGATCGGCGGCGCGGTCCTGGCGGCCGTCGGCCCGGAGCACGGCTGGCGGCTGACCTTCCTGCTCAACGTGCCGTTCGGCCTGGCCACCGTCGCGCTGGCGGTGCGTCACCTGCCCAGGCCCCGCCCGAGCGCCCGGCACGCCGACCTCGACCTGGTCGGCCTGCTGCTGGTCGCCGCGCTCACCCTCGCCCTGATGCTGCCGTTCGTCCAACCGCCCGGCTGGAGCGGCTGGCTGGCCTTCGCGGCCGCCGCCGTCCTGCTGCTCGGTGCGCTCGCCTGGTGGCAGCGCCGCTACGCCCGCGCCGGCGGCCACCCACTGATCCACCCGGCGCTCACCCGCTCCGCGCCGTACGCGCTCGGCACCGCGACCGCGATGGCGCAGTTCGGTTCCTCGCTCGCCGCCGGACTGGTGCTCACCATGTTCCTCCAGGACGGCCTCGGGCTCTCCCCGATGGGCGCGGCGCTGGTCGCACTGCCCTCGGCGCTGGCCATGGGCGTCGCCTCGGCGCTGGCCTGGCGGGTGGTGCAGCGCTTCGGCCGACGCACCGTCACCGCGGGCATGACCGGCTCCGCCCTGGTCATGCTGGCGAGCGGACTGGTCGCGCACTGGGCGCCCGCCGCCGTCCTGCCCTGGCTGCTGGCGCTGCTGCAACTGTGCGGCGGCGCCTCGATCGGCCTGATGAGCGCCACGAACCAGGCGTACGTGCTGCGCCACGCGCCCGCCGAGGCGGCCGGGGTGAGCGGGGCGATCCTGCAGATGGCGCAGCGGATCGCGGCGGCGGTCTCGGTCTCGGCGCTGTCCGGGGTGTACCTGCGGCAGACGGCCGGGGGCGGCGGCCACCGCTCCGCCTACCTGGCCACCAGCGCGGTGTGCGCGGCGGTCGCCGCCCTCGCCGTCCTGGCCTCGGTGTTCGCCGGCCGGGCGGCGGCCCGCGGCGCGACGGGCGAGCCCGTCGCGGTGAGCCGTGGGCGAACACCCGTCCGGTGACGGCCGGTCGGCGCGTACGGTGACGAGCATGACCGAGATCCGGACCGTGGAACTGCCCGAGCTGACGATCGCCTACCGCGCGAGCGGCCCGGCGGACGGCCCGCCGCTGGTGCTGCTGCACGCCCTCGGCGAGCGCGCCACTGACTGGGACGTCGTCCTGCCCGCCCTCGCGCCCGGGCACCACGTGTACGCGCTCGACCTGCGCGGCCACGGCGACAGCGGCCGCACCACCCCCTACGGCCTGGAGGAGATGCGCGACGACGTGCTCGCCTTCCTCGACGCGCTCGGCCTGGCCCGGGTCGACCTGGTCGGCCACTCGATGGGCGGCGCGGTCGGCTACCTGGTCGCCCAGGCCCGGCCGGAACGGATCGACCGCCTGGTCCTGGAGGACATCCCGGCGCCGTACTCGCGCCCGGCCAGTGCGGTGCCGGACGCGCCGGACGAACCGGTGCACTTCGACTGGGCCGTGGTGAAGGCGGTCAAGGCGCAGATCGACACCCCCGACCCGGCCTGGCGGGAGGGGATGAAGAGGATCACCGCCCGCACCCTGCTGGTCGCGGGCGGTTCGGCCAGCCACATCCCGCAGGAGCGGCTGGCCGAACTCGCCCGGCTGATCCCGGACTGCCGGCTGGTCACCATCGAGGCCGGGCACCTGGTGCACAGTGCCCGGCCCGCCGAGTACGTCGCCGCGGTGGCGCCGTTCCTGGCGCGCTGACGCGGACCTCGCCGGCGCGGACCTCGCTGATGCGGACCTCGCCGGCGCGGACCCCGTTGGTCCGGACCCTGTTGGTCCAGACCCTGTGACTCAGGCCCTGTGACTCAGACCCCGTGCTCGGCCGGCAGGCGGCCGCTGCGCACCGCCGCGACCAGGTCGGCGTGGTCGGCCTCGGTCCGGTCCGCGTACGCGACCGCGAAGGCGGCGACCGCCTCGTCCAGTTCCTCGCTCTTGCCGCAGTAGCCGGCCAGCAGGCCGGGGTCGGCGGTGTGCGCGTGCGCCCGGGCCAGCAGGGCGCCGGTGATCCGGGCGTAGTCGTCCAGTTGGCCCGGCAGCAGCGCGGCCGGGTCGACGCTGCCCTTGCGGTTGCGGAACTGCCGTACCTGGTAGGGCAGTCCGTCCACCGTCGTCCAACCCAGCAGGGTGTCGCTGACCACCTGCATGTGCTTCTGCCCGAGCACCACCCGGCGGCCCTCGTGGCCGTCCTGCCCGGCCACCGGGTGGCCGGCGCGCTCCAGGTAGGGCAGCAGCGCCGACGGACGGGCCTCCTTCACCTGGAGCACCAGCGGCTGGTCCCGGTGGTCGGTGAGCAGCACCACGTACGAGCGGGTGCCGACGCTGCCCGTGCCCACCACCCGGAACGCCACGTCCTGCACCCGGTAGCGGGACAGCAGGGTACGCACCTCGGCGGGCACCGTCGCCACGTACGGGCCGAGCGACTCCGCGACGGCCCGCGCGGTCGCGTCGGTCACCTCGGTGAGCACCGGGGGAGCGGCCGTGAACCGCAGGCCGCCGTCCGCCGTGCGGGCGGTGCTGCGGGCGGCGAATCTGGCGCTCGTGTTGCCCAGCGCCTTCGCGCCGACCTTCTGCAGCACCTCGGCCAGGTCGTGCGCCTCGGTGAAGGAGACCAACTGCTCGTCCGCGACGGCGTTCCAGGCGTCCAGCGCGGGCAGTTTGGCGAGCGTGCGCATGGTCCGGCGGTAGGAGCCGGCCGCGTGCTCGGCGGCCTCCCGGGCGGTGGCCTCGTCGGCCCCGGTCTCCCGGCCGGCCAGCACCAGACTCGCGGCCAGCCGCTTGAGGTCCCACTCCCAGGGACCGGGCACGGTTTCGTCGAAGTCGTTGATGTCCATCACCAGCCGGCCGCGGGCGTCCCCGTACAGGCCGAAGTTGGCGGCGTGCGCGTCCCCGCACAGCTGGGCGCCCACCCCGGTGTCCGGTGTGCCCATCAGATCGGCGGCCATCAGCCCGGCCGAACCGCGCAGGAACGCGAACGGCGTGGCGGCCATCCGCCCCACCCGGATCGGCACCAGCTCGGCGATCCGGCCCGCGTTGGAGGCCTCGATCGCCTCCACGGCCGTCGGCCGCCCCGCCGCGGGTGCGAACTCGGCATGCCGCTCCCGCGGCACCCGCCGGCGCAAGGCCTTCCCGCGCTCCCGCGCGCGCCCGTCCTGCCCCGAGGCGAACCCGGCCACCGCGAAGGCCCGGTGGCCCTGCGGCCCCACTCCGTTCGAGTCCGCCCTGCCCGCGTCCGTCACGGCCCTGTCCACCACGGCCCCGTCCACCGCACCGGTCACCTGTGTCACCGCTCCCCGCCCGTCCCTTCCGGCTCCCACCCGCCCACGACCTGCGCGAACGGCCTGCAGGGGGAGTGACGTCCGGCGCCTGACGTCGGTTCCTGCGGCGCGGGGTGCTTCCTGCGGCCGTCGGCGCGGACGGTGGTGCCCTCGCCCTGACCGCCTGCCAGCCCGGCGACGTGACGGGCTCGCCTCCGCTCGCCCCACCACGAGGAGCGCCGTAGCATCACCGCTGTGAAGGTCGCGATTCTGGACGACTACCAGGGCGTCGCCCTCGACTGCGCCGACTGGGGCCGGCTGGACGCCGAGATCGAGGTGTTCACCGACCACATCCCCGATGCGGACGAACTGGTTCGCAGGCTCGCCGGCTTCGAGGTCGTCGTCGCGATGCGCGAGCGCACGTGGTTCACCGCCGAGGTTCTGCGTCGGCTGCCCGATCTCAAGCTGCTGGTCACCACCGGCCCAGGGAACGCGGCGATAGACGTGGCGGCCGCCGCACGGCAGGGCATCGTGGTCTCCGCGACCGGATACTTCGGGTCGCCCACCGCCGAACTCACCTGGGCGTTGATCCTCGCCGCCGCACGCAACCTCCCGGTCGAGGAGCGTGCGATGCGGGACGGCGGCTGGCAACGCACGGTCGGCACCGGGCTGGACGGGAAAACCCTCGGCCTTCTCGGACTGGGAAACCTGGGCAGCAGCGTGGCCAGGATCGGCCAGGCGTTCGGTATGGGCACCATCGCCTGGAGCCAGCACCTCACACCCGAACGCGCGGCCGAGCACGGGGTGACGGCTGTGACCAAACAGGAGCTGTTCGCCGCCGCGGACGTGCTGTCGGTGCACCTGGTGCTCAGCGACCGCACCAGAGGACTGGTCGGCAGTGCGGAACTCGCCGCGATGAAACCGTCCGCGATCCTGGTGAACACCTCGCGGGGGCCGATCGTCGATCAGGACGCCCTGCTGGACACCCTGCGGCGCAAGGCGATCCGGTGCGCGGCGCTCGATGTCTACGACGTCGAGCCGCTGCCCGCCGACCATCCCTTCCGTACGCTGCCGAACACCGTCCTCACCCCGCACATCGGCTACGTGACCCGCGAGCTCTACGAGGTCTTCTACCGCGACGCGGTCGAGGACATCGCCGCCTTCCAGGCGGGACGACCGATACGCACCCTCACCTAGGGCCTGTCCGGCGGCCGGATGCGTGGTGCAAGGGTGCCGTCGCTGCGCCGACCGAGGTGTCGGCGCCTGCGGTGAGCGCTGCCGAGGCGTGCGGGTTACGATCCCTGCAGAGGGCGGGTCTGACAATGCCCATTCGCCATAGCGCGGCCGGCGGGCTCCAGCAGATTTCAAGCATTGATCGCCGCAACATCTCCGAGCCTCAACAGTCAACGGACTTTCCGGCAATCCAGTCACGCTTTTGGGTGATGTCGCACGCAGAAAGGTCGAGGTGATGAAGGCTATTCGGTTAGCTCGACACGGTGAGCCATCCGAGGTCCTGGAAGTCGAGGACGTGCCTGTCCCGGAGCCCGGGGACGGGCAGGTGAGGATTCGCATTCTGGCGGCCCCCGTGAACCCGTCGGACCTGCTGTACGTGCGGGGGTTCTACGCCGGCGTTCAGGCCAGGTTCCCGGCGCCGGTCGGATTCGAGGGCGTCGGAATCGTGGATGCCCTCGGGCCCGGGGTGAAAGGCCTGACCAGTGGGCAGCGGGTGTCGGTCGTCAACGGGCAGGGCGGAAACTGGGCGGAATACGCTGTCGTTCCTGCGGGTGATCTGTTCCAGGTGCCCGATGAGATCCCCGATGAACAGGTGGCCTCCTTCGTCATCAATCCCGCCTCCGTGGTCCTCATGGTCCGTCGTGTGCTGGCGGTCCCCAAGGGGGAGTGGCTGCTGCAGTCCGCGGCCGGTTCCGAGCTGGGACGCATGGTCATCAGGCTGGCCAAACGCGACGGTATCCGCACCCTGAACGTCGTCCGCAGACGCGAATCGGTGGCCGAGCTGGAAGCTCTCGGCGCTGACGCCGTCATCGTGTCCACCGAGGGGCCGATCGACGAACAGGTCCGCAAGATCGTCGGGCCCGAGGGTGTGAAGTACGCCATCGATCCGGTGGTCGGAGAGACCGGAACACAGATGTTCAAGGCGCTCCACGAGGACGGGCGGATGCTGGTGTACGGCTCCCTGACGGGCGAGCCGATCCGTGTCGGCGAGGACCCGCGGTACATCCTGGCGGGCCGCCGTATCGTGGAGGTCTACTGGCTCGGCTACTGGCTTCCGCGGCTCACCGAAGCAGAACGACGGCAGTTGGGGGAAGACATCGTGGCGCTGATGCGAGAGGGAATCATTGAAACCTCTCCCGGGCGTCAATATTCTCTCGACGAGATCGGTGACGCCGTCGCCCAAGCGGAGCAGAAGGGCCGGCGGGGAAAGGTGTTCCTCGTACCCGGGAAGTAGCGGGGGCCGGTCTTGCCGCCCGCAGCGGGGCGCCGGAAGCACGGCTGAACGCGATGTCCTCGCCGGTGCTTCCGGCCGCCTCCTGCGGGAATCCCGCACCGCTGATCCAGACGTCATCCTGGTCGGATCCCCGCCCGACGTCTGCGCTCGGCGACCGGTCGCAGAGCCAGGAGGTCGATGTGACGGAGTTGCGCTACGAGGTGCTGGTTTTCGACGGGGTGCGTCGCGAGCGGCCCATGCGCCTGCCCGACGGGGGACCGATCGTGTCCTCGCCGCTGGCGTGCACCTTGATCCTGGGTGAGACGGACGCGGTCCTGGTCGACGTGCCGTTCACCCGCGAGCAGGTGCAGGGCGTCGGCGACTGGATCGAGCGCTGGGGCAGGCGACTGGCTCACGTCTACGCCACCCACGGGCACGGCGACCACTGGTTCGGCACCGATCTGCTGATGCAGCGATTCCCCGACGCCGTGCCGTACGCGACCGAGGGCACGATCCGGCTGATGCACAAGCAGGCGACCGAGGGGCGCGAACAGATGTGGGACGTGGATTTTCCCGGACTCATTCCCGACAGTCCCGTGGCCTACCAGGTGATTCCCGCGGACGGGTTCGAACTGGAGGGCCACCGCCTCCTGGCGGTGGAGACGGGCCACACCGACACCGACGACACCACCGTCCTGCACGTGCCGTCGATCGGCCTCGTCGTGGCAGGTGACGTCGCGTACAACGGAGTCCACCAGTACCTGCTGGAAAGCCCCGGCGGCGGAATCGACAAGTGGCTCACCGCGCTCGACACCGTCACCGCACTGCGCCCGCGCGCGGTCGTCGCCGGCCACAAGAACAGAGAACTCCCCGACGACCCGTCGATCCTGGAACAGACCCGCGACTACCTGCTCGACGCGCAGCGTCTGCTGGCGGCGAAGCCGAGCCCACGCGAGTTCTTCGACCAGATGCTGCGGCTCCATCCGGACCGACTCAACGTGAGCCCGGTCTGGTACAGCGCGCTGGCACTCCTGTCATGACCGGCCTCGCCCACGGCGATCCCGTCTCGGTCAGGCTCGTGCCCGAACGGGCAGGTTGCCACGATGAACGGCGGCACTGACGTGGCGGGCGCGCGTGACGATGCGGTCCGCACCGAGGTCACGCAGTGGTTCTTCGACGACTACCTGCCGACCTGGGTAGGAGTGGGAAGCGGCGCGATCCCCCGCGGGCCGGAGTTCATCCTCGACTACTGGGCCGTGCCGCTGCACCACAGCTCGCCGGCGTCACGGGAGTGGCTCCTCGACAGCGAGGCCGTTATCGGGCTGCTCGAGAGCAACCAGGCCCCACTGAAGGCGCAGGGCTATTCCTACACGGCCGTGCCGGACCGGAGGGTGACGGTCTACCACGATGCCGGAGCGGCGATCGAGGCGATCTGGTCACGGCGTCGCTCGGACGGCAGCGAGATCGAGCGTCTCGCCGTTCACTTCGAGATCGCCCGGGAATCCGCCGGCTGGCGGATCGTCGGCATTCAGTACGCGCCGACGACGGCGGATTCCTTGGACGCGGCGGGCAGCTGGCTGAGCAGGATGCGGCACTGCGAGAGCGCTTGCGTCCCCGGCGCCGGACACCGGTCCCACGTCGAGCAACCCGCAGCCGTGGCGCGCATCCTCACAGACTTCGTGGACAGGATCGCAACCACACAGAGAGGTGAAGGTTCATGGGCTTCGAGGAGGTATTCGTGCCCGCCGCTGACAACGTACAGCTGCACGCCTGGGTCTTCCGCCCGCCCACGGGCAACGGTCCCTTTCCGGCGATCACCATGGCGCACGGCTTCGCCGGTGTGAAGTACCAGAGCCTGCAGGGCTATGCGGAACGCTTCAGCCGGGCCGGGTTCGTCGTCCTCCACCGACTGGTTCCGTGAGCAACTCACCGGACCGGGATGAGCACAACCCGCCGGCGCACCACGAGGGCGGAGGAGTCGCCGGTCGACGCGATCCCTTTCGGTTGGCGCGAGCTCGCCGTTTGCCGCCGGAGTCGACGACAGCGCGTTGCCCGGGTCGACAACGCGGCCGGTCAGGCCGCTGACCCGCCCGACGTCGTCGCGCCGGCTCGGACCTCTGAATCACGCATCCCGGTGCCGCACGGCATCGGAGCACCCCCGAGGAGGAAGCCATGAATCCGATGCCGACCCGCTGGAACGCCCGTTACCGGCGATGGGACACGGCGGCCAGGGGCCGCGCCGTGCTGGCCGATCCCCGGCTGAACAGGGGCACCGCCTTCACCGAGGACGAACGGCAGGCGCTCGACCTCGTCGGCCTGCTTCCGCCGCACGTGCTCACGATCGAGCAACAGTCCTCCCGCGCCCACGCGCAATTCCGGGCACAGCCCGACGACTTGGCCAAACACGTCAACCTGACCGCTCTACAGGACCGCAATGAGGTGCTGTTCTACCGGCTGGTCGGCGAGCACCTGGACGAGATGCTGCCGATCGTGTACACCCCGACCGTCGGCACCGCGATCGAGCGCTACAGCTCCCAGTACCGGCGACCCCGCGGGGTCTACCTGTCGGTCGACGCGCCCGAGGACGTCGAACGCTCGCTGCGGGCCACCGGACTGGGACCGGACGAGGTCGACCTGATCGTCGCCACCGACGGCGAAGCGATCCTGGGCATCGGCGACTGGGGGGTGGGCGGCATCAACATCTCGGTGGGCAAGCTCGCCGTGTACACCGCCGCGGGCGGCATCGATCCGGCTCGCACCCTGCCCGTCATGCTCGACGTGGGCACCAACCGCGAGGAACTGCTGGACGACCCGCTCTACCTCGGCAACCGCCACCCCCGGGTCGACCGGGAGACCTACGACGCCTTCGTCCAGACCTACACGGACACCGCGACCCGGCTCTTCCCCGGCGCCCTGCTGCACTGGGAGGACTTCGGGCCGGACAACGCGCGGCGCATCCTGGCGCGCTACCGCGACCAGGTGCTCACCTTCAACGACGACGTCCAGGGCACGGGTGCGGTGAACCTGGCGGCGGTGCTGTCCGGCGTGCGGGCGAGCGGCACACCACTGCGGGAGCACCGGGTGGTGATCTTCGGTGCGGGCACGGCGGGTGTCGGCATCGCCGACCAACTGCGTGACGCGCTCATCGCTGACGGTCTGACGCCGGGCGAGGCCACCCGCCGCATCTGGTGCATCGCCCGGCACGGCCTGCTCACGGACGGCACGACCGGCATGCGGGACTTCCAGGCCCCCTATGCACGCCCCGCGGACGAGGTGGTCGGCTGGGCACGCGACCCGAACGTCGGCGGCATCGCGCTGGCGGAGGTCGTGCACCGGGTCGAACCGACCGTGCTCATCGGCACCTCCGGCCAGGCCGGCGCCTTCACCGAACCCGTCGTCCGCGAGATGGCCGCAGCCGTACGACGCCCGATCATCCTGCCCATGTCCAACCCCACACCGCTCGCCGAGGCAACGCCCGCCGACCTGATCGCCTGGACCGACGGCCAGGCCCTGGTAGCCACCGGCAGCCCCTTCGCACCAGTGACCCACGACGGCATCACCCACCGGATCGGACAGGCCAACAACGCGCTGATCTTCCCCGGTCTCGGCCTGGGAGCCATTGTGGCCCGAGCCACCCGCATCACCGACGGCATGCTCACCGCCGCGGCCCACGCGGTCGCCGCACAGGTCGACTCGACCACCCCCGGAGCGCCGCTCCTCCCACCCACCCTGCAGCTGCGGGAGACCTCCGCCGCCGTGGCCGCGGCAGTCGCCCGGAGCGCCGCCCACGACGGGGTGGCGCGCGCAACCGTCGGCGACGACATCGGTGCCCGGGTCCGCGCGGCCATGTGGCAGCCGAACTACCCTCCGGTGCACGCGATCTGACCGCACCAACCGGAAGCCCGCAAAGGAACTGATCATGCTCGGAACACCGCTGAGTTGGAGTGTCCACACCGCGCCGTCGATCCCCACGGAGACCTCGGACCTGCCGCCCGGCCTGCCCCGACGCATGTGGTCACCGATCACGGCGACGCTCATCACCGGCGAGCGCGACGCGGTGCTGGTCGACGCGCTGATGACCACCGAGCAGGCCGGCCACCTGGCGGACCGGGTCGCCGCCAGCGGCAAGAACCTCACCACGGTCTTCGTGACCCACGGGCACGGTGACCACTGGTTCGGGCTGGGCATCCTGCTGGAGCGCTTCCCGCAGGCCCGCGCCGTCGCCACGCCGGCCGTGGTGGCGCAGATGGGGAAGCAGATGGCGCCGGAGTCCGTCGCGTCGCTCTGGAACACGCGTTTCCCCGGCCAGATCCCTGACAGGCTCGTCGTGGCCGAGCCGTTGGTCGGCGACCGGCTGGAGTTGGAAGGCCACGACCTCGTCGTCGTGGGGCTCGGGCACACCGACACCGACGACACCACGTGTCTGCACGTGCCCTCCATCGGCCTGGTCGTGGCCAGCGACGCCGTCTACAACGACGTCCACCTCTACCTCGCCGAATCGTCCGCCGAGGGCCGCCAGGCCTGGCTCCACGCACTCGACACCATCGCCGCCCTGGACCCACAGGCGGTCATCGCAGGGCACAAGCGCCCGGGCAGCCCCGACGACCCGGCGAACATCGCCGAGACCGCGAAGTACATCCACGACTTCGAGACGGTCGCCGAGCGCACCACAACCACCCTGGAGCTCTACCAGGGCATGCTGGACCTGCACCCGACCCGGGTCAACCGGGGCGCGCTCTGGGGCTCGGCCAGATCGGCCAAAGGCTGACCGCCGTCATCTCCTGCTCGTCCCGGTCCGCGTGCGGCAGCCGGTCCTCCACGTGTGCCCCGGTATCGGGCACGCCGTCACCCGCTCCCAGGACGTCAGCTGGAACCTCGAACCGGTGTGGACCAGCGGGAACCGGCGGGGAAGGACGCTGGTGCAGGGCCACGATCAGCCCTTCCTCACTATGGGCCTGTCCGGCGCACCGGGCTGCTTCCACAACGGGAAGTCCCGGGCCTCCACGTCGACCGGGAGCTGACCGGGCGTCCGGTACCTGACCGGGTATCCGGGGGCGCCCAGGGCGGCGTCCGGCGTCAGTCGTCCGTGGGGGCTTCCAGGAGCCACCAGACGCACAGCACGCACGGGGTGCCGAGCCCGCCCACGGCAATCGCGATCCACAGCGCCCAGTAGACGCCGCTGACCACGGCCGCCCGCTGCGGGTGCGCGGGATCGATCCGTACGCTCACCCGGTGCCCGTCGGGCCACCGGTGGTCCGCGCCCTCGCGGGTGCTGTACTCGTGCTCGCCCGCCGACCAGTGGTAGGTGCACTCGGTGCTGGAGTCGCCGGTGGACCGACAGCCGGTGACGGTGGCCGTCACCCGCAGCGTGGCGGCGTGGTCGCGGTCGCGCTCGTGGGACCAGTCGCTGAGGGCGAAGGCGAAGCAGCCGGCGAAGACGCAGAGCATCAGGGCGAGCAGGGTGCCGTTGAACAGGGCGAGGAGTGCGGCGCCGGGGCGCGGGCCCCGGCGCAGCAGCAGGCGCGCCGGTGCGGCCAGTGCCGCGAGCGCGGCTGCGGCGGCCGCGCCGATCCAGCCGTCGTACCAGGTGGTCGATCCCCATGGCGCGAAGGCCGTGGTCGCCGCGCCGACCAGGACGGCGGCCCAGGCGACGCGCTGGAGCGGGCGCGTGGCGCGGCGCGCCCGCTCGCGCAGCCGCCCGGACCGGCCCGCGCCAGCGGCCGGGGCGACGGCGGGGATACCGCCGGGGGCACTGGAGGGCCGGTGGTCCTCCGGAACGGTGGAGGGCCTGCGGTCCTCGGGGACAGGAGGCGGCGCGTCCGCGATCGTGGTCACCCGGCCACGCTGGCAGAGGGCCGCGCCGGGCACCAGAAAGCACAGCTCACTCCCGGCGTTCAGCAACGCTTACGGCGTCACGGTGGGCGGGCCCTGCCCGTCGGGTGCGGCCTGCTCGCTGGGGTCGACCAGGTGCCCGTTCACGCGTGGCTCGCCCTCGGTCAGCCCCTGGGCCGCCAGCCGCTCGCTCGCCATCAGCAGCGCGCTCTGCAGCGCCTCGGCCGCCGCCAGCACCGCCGGGGGCGCCCCCCACGGACCGGTGCGGCGCAGCAGGCGCACCAGGTAGGTGCCGGGCACCGGCAGGGTGGTGACGGTGCCGGCGCCCGGGCCGATCAGGGCGGCCGCGTGGGCGGGCAGGATCGCGGCGCCCAGGCGGGCGGCGAGCATGCTGTAGACGGCGAAGCGGTAGCGGGCGGTGTGCTCGACCGAGGGCGCGATGCCGTGCTGGGCGGCCAGGCGCTGGAAGGCCAGCTGCCGGGGCGAGCCGGCCGGGGCGCCGATCCAGGGGCGGGCGGACAGGTGGGCGGCGTCGGTGGGCGCGGGCCAGTCGTGCGGGACGACCAGGCGGTAGGCGTCCTCGACCATGACGCTCGCCTCCACGCCGTTCGGCAGCGGGGTCGGTTCCTGCTGGTCGTCCTCGATGACCAGCAGGTCCAGTTCGCCCAGCCGCAGCGCGCGCAGTCCGTCCTGCCGGTCGCTCTCCACCAGACGGGGGGCGAGGTCGGGGTGGGTGCGGGCGAGGACGTGGACGGCGGTCGTGGCGAAGAAGGTGATGGCGGGCGGCGGCACGCCGATGGCGACCGGGCCGGCGGCGGCGCCGCCGAGCGCGCGCAGGTCGCGGGCGGCGTCCTGGAGCGCCTGGCCGATCCGGTCGCCGTGGCCGGCCAGCAGGCGCCCGGCGGCGGTGAGTTCGGCCCGCCCGCCGGTGCGGTCCACCAGCGGGACGCCGACCTCGCGTTCCAGGCGGCCCAGCTGCTGGGAGACCGCGGACGGGGTGTGGCCCAGCGCGCGCGAGGCGCCCGCCACGCTGCCGGCGTCGGCGATCCGGCGCAGGATCAGCAGTCTCTTCGGGTCGAGCTCCACCGCACCGCCGTCCTTTCGCGCCGCCCGAGGTGGCGGACGCCCATCCTGGCAGAGCCCGCAGCGGAGGGCAGTTCGGTCAGGGCCCCGTCGCCGCCGGGGCGCCGGGTGCTGCGGACCGCGTGGGCGGCGTGGGCCGTGTGGACCACGCGGATCACCCGGGCCGCAGCACCTGAGGATGCTTGACGGATCGTCAGAGCGGCATCAGGTCGGGGCGCTTGGCCTCGACGTGGTCGCCCGAGGACTCCCCGCGCAGCCGTCGGCCGACCCAGGGCAGCAGGTACTCGCGGGCCCACTGGAGGTTCTCGCGCCGCTGGTCGGCGGCGGACAGCTCCGGAGTGGCCGGCCAGGGCGCCTCCGGGTCCTGTTCGGTGCGCAGCCCCAGCGAGCGGGCGGCCAGCAGGGCGACCCGCTGGTGGCCTTCGGGGGACAGGTGCAGCCGGTCCTCGCTCCAGGCCCGGCGGTCCTGGACGGCGCGCAGCGACCAGAGGTCGGCGACCTTGCAGCCGTTGCGGTCGGCGACCGCCCGCATGTGCCCGTTGTAGGTGGCGATCTTGCCGCGCAGGTGCTTGAACAGCGGCACGTCGCGGGTGTCGAAGCCGGTGCAGATCAGCACCGTCCCGCTGGACTCGGTGAGTTGGACGATCGCGGCCTCGAAGCGCTCGGCGACCTCGTCCGGGTCGCTGCCGGGCCGCAGGATGTCGTTCCCGCCGGCACAGAAGGTGACCAGGTCGGGCTGGAGCCGGCGGACCTGCGGCACCTGCTCGGCCGCGATCTGGTCCAGCAGCCGGCCGCGCACCGCGAGGTTGGCGTAGCGGAACCCGCCCGGCGGCCGTCCGTCGGCGAGCAGTCCGGCCAGGCGGTCGGCCCAGCCGGCGAAGGCGCCGTCGGCGCCGGGGTCGTTCAGACCCTCGGTGAAGCTGTCGCCGAGGGCGGCATACGAACTGAGGTCAAGGGTCTCCTGGAGGTTCGGCATGAAGGAGATAGTTCACCTATTCAAGTGACCTACGCCACCGTAGGTGCCCCCGGCGGCACGTGAGATGGGCCACGTGCCCCACCCGACTCGTAGAGCGCCGGGCCCCGGAAACCACAAGATCCCTGCCCCCTTCCGCTTTTGGGCCCGCCCGGACGATCCTCGAAGGGTGCGGCCGACGCGGCCGCCGTCCTTCCAGGGGGAACACATCCATGGCTATGAACCCGACCTCCGGCATGCCCGGACAGTGGTCCGTCGACGACCGCTGCACCAACTGCGACGTGGCCCGCCAGCTCGCGCCCGGACTGATCCGCGAGCACGCCGGCCGCTCCGAGCTGGTCCGCCAGCCGCGTGACGAGGCCGAGCACCGCAGCCTGCTCGCCGCCGCCCACGCCTGCCCCACCCGCTCCATCCGCCCGGGCACCGGCCCGCTCGACCCGGCCACCGACCCCTTCCCGCTCGCCCTCGACGACGGCCTGCTGCTGCTCGGCCACAACTCCCGCCACACTGCGGGGGCCAACTCCTACCTGCTGCGCCGCGCCACGGGCTGGTTGATGGTCGACACGCCCCGCTACGCCGAGCCGCTGGCCGCCCGCTACGAGGCGCTCGGCCCGGTCACCGACGTCCTGCTGACGCACCGTGACCACGCCGCGCACGGCCGGGCGTACGCCGAGCGGTTCGGCGCCCGGCTCTGGATCCACGAGGGCGACCTGGAGGCCGCGCCCGACGCCGACCGGGTGCTGCGCGGCGTCGACCCGGTGGAGATCGCCCCGGGCGTCACCGCCCACCCCTTCCCCGGCCACACCCGCGGCAGCGTGCTGTACCTGGCCGACGAGCGCTACTGCTTCACCGGCGACACCCTGTACTGGTCCCGCACCACCGGGGACCTGGAGGTGTACGACACCGTCACCTGGTACTCGATCGAGGAGCTCTCCGCCTCGCTGGACCGCAGCCTGGGCGCGCTGCGCTTCGAGTGGCTGCTCCCCGGCCACGGCGAGCGGCGCCGGATGCCCGCCGAGGAAGCGGCGGTGCGGCTGCGGGCGCTCGCCGACCGCTGCCGGGGTCGGCGGACCGCGCCGGTGGACTTCGGCGCGGTCCGCTGGTGACACCCGGGCACGCGTGCGCCGGTGCCCGCGCCGGGTGCGCGGGGGCCTGCGCCCGCCGGGGGCGCCCGCGCGGGTGTGCGAACGGCATCGACGGGGCAGCCGATGTGGAACGGAATCCCCGAACTCCCCCGCAACCGAGGACGGTTGAGCAATGCCCACGCAGACCCCGGAGCGCACCGCCCGGCCGCGGCGCTACCTGATGTGCCGACCGACCCACTTCACCGTGGACTACGCGATCAACCCGTGGATGGACCCGGCACAGCCCACCGACACCGCGCTCGCCGTCCGCCAGTGGGAGCGGCTGTACTGGCTCTACCGCCGCCTCGGCCACACCGTCGAGCTGATCGACCCGGTGCCCGGCCTGCCCGACATGGTGTACGCCGCCAACGGCGCGACCGTGCTGGACGGCCGGGCGCTGGTCGCCACCTTCCGCTACCCGGAGCGGGCCGCCGAATCCGAGGCCTACCAGGCCTGGTTCCGGGCGCACGGCTACCGGGAGGTGCGCCGCGCCGGGCACGTCAACGAGGGCGAGGGCGACCACCTGGTGGCCGGCCGCCGGCTGCTCGCCGGGACGGGCTTCCGCACCTCCCGGGCCGCGCACGCCGAGGCGGGCGAGGTGTTCGGCGTCCCGGTGGTGACCCTGACCCTGGTCGACCCGCGCTTCTACCACCTGGACACGGCGCTGGCGGTGCTCGCCGACGACCACGTCATGTACTACCCGGAGGCCTTCGACGCCGACAGCCGGGCCGTGCTGCGCACCCTGTACCCGGACGCGATCCTCGCCGACCGGGCCGACGCCGAGGTCTTCGGCCTCAACGCGGTCTCGGACGGCCGCCGGGTGCTGCTGCCCGAGGCGGCGAAGAACCTGACCGGGCGGCTCGCCGAGCACGGCTACGAGCCCGTCCCGGTGGACGTCTCGGAACTGCTGAAGGGCGGCGGCGGGGCCAAGTGCTGCACGCTGGAGCTCCGCCCGCGGTGAGCCGTTCGCACGAGTCCGGTCCGGTGACGCTGCGGCGGCCGCCGGTCAGCCCTCGACCAGCAGGACCTCCAGGGTGCGCGGGCCGTGCACGCCCTCGACCCGGTCGAGTTCGATGTCGCTGGTCGCGGAGGGCCCGGAGATCCAGGTCTGCGGGCGGGCCGGGTCGAGCCGGGGCAGGGCGAGCGGCACGGAGGCGACGACCTGCCCGGGGGCCCGGACGACGCACAGGTGGTGGTCCGGGACGAGGCTGAGCAGCCGCCGCCCCTGGCCCGGTCCGCCGTCCAGCACGATCGTCCCGGTCTCGGCGATCGCGAGCGCGCAGCCGGTGACGACGCTGTCCGCGGTGTCGAGCCGGGCGGCGGTGAGCGTGCCGTCGTCCGGGACGGCCGTGACGGCGGCGGCGCCGAGCCAGGCGGGCGGCAGACCGGGCGGCACGGCGACCGTACGGCTGCCGCGCTCGGCCAGCAACCCGGCCAGGGCACCAGGGAGTTCGGCCTCGTTGCAGCGGTGGACGCGGGCCCGGTAGTCGGCCAGGTTGTGGTGCAGCAGATCGAGCAGCGCCGCCGGATCGTCGGGGCTGTGGGTGCGCAGGTAGTCCCGGGGAATCGGCTGTTCCGGTGCCGGGGCGGGGTCGGCGAGGGCGGCGCGGATCCGGGCGAGGATCGACTCCCGTGAGGTCATGAGCGGTTCCTCCGCCACCAGTCGCGGAACGGTTCGGCGGGCACCTGCGGGAGGTCCCGGGTGTCGGTCCAGGCCCGGCCGGGGCCGGGCAGCCGCCGCGGGTGCAGGGCGCGGGTACGCCCGGCCAGCCGTTCGGCGGCCGCGAGCGCCGCCGGGTGGTCGAACAGGTACCCGGCGGCGGCGATCGCGGCCCGCTCCAGCGGGTGCCCGCCCTGCTCGGCGACCCGCTCGCGCAGGTGCACCAGCACCTCGGGGATGTCGATCGCCACCGGGCACACCTCGTAGCAGGCCCCGCAGAGCGAGGAGGCGTACGGCAGCGAGGCGTCCACCGGGCTTGTGATGCCGCGCAGTTGGGGCGTCAGGATGGCGCCGATCGGGCCCGGGTAGACCGAGCCGTACGCGTGGCCGCCGGCCCGCTCGTACACCGGGCACACGTTGAGGCAGGCCGAGCAGCGGATGCAGCGCAGCGCCTGGCGGCCGACCTGGTCGGCGAGCGCGGTGGTGCGCCCGTTGTCGAGCAGCACGAGATGGAACGCGGACGGGCCGTCGCCGTCGGCCCCCTTCGACGGCCCCAGCCCCGTCCACAGCGAGGTGTACGGGTTCATCCGCTCGGCGGTGGAGGAGCGGGGGAGCAGTTGCAGGAAGACCTCCAGGTCCCGCCAGGTGGGCACGACCTTCTCGATCCCGACCACGGAGATCAGGGTGCGCGGCAGGGTGAGGCACATCCGGCCGTTGCCCTCGGACTCGACGACCACCAGGGTGCCGGTCTCGGCGACCATGAAGTTGGCGCCGGAGACGGCGACCCGGGCGCGCAGGAACTTCTCCCGCAGGTGCAGCCGGGCGGCCTCGGCGAGTTCGGCGGGGGAGTCGGTGAGGTCCGCGGGCGCGGGGCGGCCCCAGGCGGCCATCCGCTCGGCGAAGATCTCCCGGATCTCGGCGCGGTTGCGGTGGATCGCGGGCACCAGGATGTGCGAGGGCCGGTCGTCGCCCAACTGGACGATCAGCTCGGCGAGATCGGTCTCGTAGGCGGTGATCCCCTCGGCGGCGAGTGCCTCGTTGAGCCCGATCTCCTGGGTGGCCATCGACTTGACCTTGACGACCTCCGTCTCGCCGGTGGCGTGGACCAGGTCGGCGACGATCCGGTTGGCCTCCTCGGCGTCGGCCGCCCAGTGCACGGCGCCGCCGGCGGCGGCGACCGCCTCCTCCAACTGGACGAGGTAGCGGTCGAGATGGCGCAGTGTGTGGTCCTTGATCGCCTTGCCGGCGGCACGCAGCTCGGCCCAGTCGTCGAGTTCGGCGACGGCCCGGGCCCGTTTGTCCCGGATGGTGTGGGTGGCGTGCCGCAGGTTGGCGCGCAGCCGCCCGTCCCGGAGGGCGGCCGCGGCGGCCTGCGGGAAGGCGGGCATGCCGAGGAAGGTGCCGGTCACGAGGGCCTCCACGGGTGCTGCTCGGTGCTGGCGAGGATCTCCGCGAGGTGCAGCGGGCGCAGCGCCTCGCCCCGGCGGTGCAGGGTGGCGCCGAGGTGCAGCAGGCAGGAGTTGTCGGCGCCGCACAGGACGTCGGCGCCGGTGCCGAGCGCGTGGGCGAGCTTGTCCTCGGCCATGGCCGCCGAGACCGCCGCGTTCTTGACCGCGAAGGTGCCGCCGAAGCCGCAGCACTCCTCGGCGCCGGGCAGCTCGACCAGCTCCAGCCCCCGGACGGCGCGCAGCAGCCGCAGCGGCCGCTCGCCGAGGCCGAGCACGCGCAGGCCGTGGCAGGACGGGTGGTAGGTGACGGTGTGCGGGAAGTACGCGCCGACGTCCTCGACGCCGAGCACGTCGGTGAGGAACTCGGTCAGTTCGTGGACCCGGGGCGCCAAGGCGTCGGCGGCCTCGGCGAGTTCGGTGCCCCGGCCGTCGGCGGCGGCCCGGGCGCCGATCCGGGGGTAGTTGTCCCGGACCATCGCGACGCAGGAGCCGGAGGGCGTCACCACGTGCTCGTACCCGGCGAAGGCCCGCGCGGTGCGCCGGACCAGCGGTTCGCAGGCCTGCCGGTAGCCGGTGTTGTACTGCGGCTGCCCGCAGCAGGTCTGCCCGGCGGGGAAGTCCACGTCCACGCCGAGGCGTTCCAGCAGCCGGACGGTCGCGACCGCCGTGGCGGGGAACAGCGCGTCGTTGACGCAGGTGGCGAACAGCGCGACCCGCATCGGACCTCCCTTCGTCCGACGCCGTCGTCGGCCCGCTCGTGATCGTACCGAGCGGGCCGCGGCGGGCGGGGGATCTCGGGTGAGCCCGCGTGGGACCTCAGGCGAGCCAGAGGTCCGGGCCGAACACCTTGTAGTGGATGTCCGCCGCCGGGACGCCCGCCGTGAGGAGCTGCTCGCGGACGGCGCGCAGGAAGGGCAGCGGCCCGCACAGGTAGGCGGTGGTGCCGGCCGGGACGTCGACGGTGGACAGGTCCACCAACCCGGTGCGCTCGGCGGGCCAGTCGCCGAGCGGCCGCTCGTAGAAGACGTGGGCGGTGGCGTTCGGCAGCTTGGCGGTGAGCTGGGCGAGGTCGGCGCGGAAGGCGTGGGTGAGCTGGTCGCGGTCGCCGTGTACCGAGACGACGGTCCGGGGGGAGCCGGCGGCGGCGAGGTGGTCGAGCATCGCGGTCATCGGGGTGTTGCCGATGCCGGCCGAGGCGAGCAGCACCGGCCCGTCGCCGTCGGCGAGGGCGATGTCGCCGAGCGGGGGCGCGAGTTCGACGGTGTCGCCGGTGTGCAGGTGGTCGTGTAGGTGGGCGGAGACCTCGCCGCCGGGCTCGCGCTTGACGGTGAAGCGCAGCGCGCCGTGGGCGCTGCCGGAGAGGCTGTACTGGCGGATCTGCCGGGCGCCGTCGGCCAGGCGGGTGCGCACCGAGACGTACTGGCCGGGGCGGGAGGCCGGGGTGGGACCGCCGTCGGCCGGGCGGACCAGGAAGGTGGTGACGTCGCCCGTCTCCTGGTAGCGGGCGACGACGGTGTAGGGGCGCCAGAGCTCGGCCGGGTCGCCGCCGGCGGCGGTCTCGGCGCGCAGCCGGTCCTCGATGGCGACGAGCGCGTTGGCCATCAGCCAGTACACCTCGTCCCAGGCGGCCGCGACCTCGGGGGTGACGGCTTCGCCGAGCACCTCGACGATGGCGGCGAAGAGGTGCTCGTGGACGATCCGGTACTGGTCGTCGGTGATGCCGACGGAGACGTGCTTGTGCGCGATCCGGGCGAGCATCGCGTCGGGCCGCTGGTCGGGGTGGGCGATCAGCGCACTCGCGAAGGCGGCTATCGCCCCGGCGAGCGCCTGCCGCTGGGCGCCGTTGGCCTGGTTGCCCCGGTTGAACAGGTCGCGCAGCAGCTCCGGGTGCGCGGCGAACAGGCGGTCGTAGAAGCGCGGGGTGATGTCCCCGATGGCGGCGCCCACGACGGGCAGGGTGGCCTCGACGACCTCGGCGGACTTGGTGGACAGCATCAGTCGGGCTCCTAACTGGTATATAAGATTCGCATTAAAGGCCGTGCGGAGGCGCGGCCCGGCCGGGGTCGGCCGATGGGGTGGGCGGGGTTCAGTCGGTGGAGCGGTTCGCGGGGCGGGTGGTGAGGCCGAGCAGCACCGGTCCGGTGGGGGAGGCCACCAGGTCGTCGATGCTGAGCGGGTCGAGCGCGGCGAAGAAGGCCTCCTGGGCGGTCCGCAGCGCACCGCGCAGGCGGCACGCGGCCCGCAGCGGGCACGGCGGGTCGTCCTCGCAGCCGACCACGTCGCCGACCCCCTCCAGCTCGCGCAGGAGCAGTCCGAGCGAGCCGGTGCGCCCGGCGAAGGTGAGCAGCAGCCCGCCGCCGCGCCCGCGCCGGGCCTCCACCACCCCGAGGTGCTGCAGCCGGCTGACCACCTTCGCCGCGTGGGTGTACGGCACGCCGACCGCCTCGGCCACCTCGCGGGTGGTCGGGTTGGCGTCCTCGCCCAGCACGGCCAGCCGCATGGCGATCCGCAGGGCGATGTCGGTGCTCTTGGTCAGCCTCACGTTCGAAACGCTATCGAATACGACTCCGGAACTCCAATTTTCTGCACGCACCCCCCAGAGGCCCCCGGGAGCCCCCCTCGGCAGGCTCCCGGGCGTTGGCGGCCGGCGGCGGGCGCCGGGACGGAAGGGGCGACCGGGGGCCGCCACGGCCGAATCCCGGTCGAATCTGAACAGTTGACGACATTACCGATCAGCTCCTGACGGATGGTCATACCGGCTTCTACGCTTCGTGCGGCTCCGGATCCGCAGGGGGTCGGAGCGACCGGCGTTGCATCCCTTGACCGACCATCCTGGAGAGACCCGTGAGAACACGTCGTGCACCTGGGCGCGCCTGGACGGCCGTGACCGCGATAGCTGCGGCCACGGCCGCACTGCTGTCCCAGCCCGCCGCCGCCGAGGCCGTCACCCCGCCGCCGACCGTCACGGCCCACGTGCCGGTGGCGCCCTACCCGGCGGGCCTGGCGCTCACGCCGGACGGCACCCGGGCCTACGTGGCCAGCCAGAGCAGCGGCGCGGTGAGCGTGCTGGACACCACGAGCAACACGGTGGCCGCCACCTTCACCGCCGGCACCGGCTCCTACGCGGTCGCCCTCTCGCCCGACGGGCACCGCGCCTACCTGACCCACCACCTCGACGGCGCCGTCAGCGTCGTCGACACCGCGAGCAACACCGTGACCGCCACCGTTCCGGTCGGCGCCCAGCCGTGGGGCCTCGCGCTCTCCGCGGACGGCTCGCGCGCCTACGTCGGCAACGCCGGGGCCGACACCGTGAGCGTGCTGGACACCGCCACCAACACCGTGACCGCCACCGTCCCGGTCGGTGCCGAGCCGCACGGGCTGGCCCTCTCGGCGGACGGCAAGCGGCTCTACGTCGCGGCCACCGGTGCCAAGGCGGTGAGCGTCGTCGACACCGTGAGCAGCACGGTGAGCGCCACCGTTCCCGTCGGCCACAGCGTCTTCGGCCTCGCGCTCAGCCCGGACGGCACCCGGCTCTGGGCGGCCGACGCCGACGACGGCACCGCCAGCGTCGTCGACACCACCGGCAACACGCTGGTCGGCACCGTCGCCGTCGGCTCCGGTCCGTACGCCGTCGCGCTGGCCCCGGACGGCAGCGCCGCGTACGTCTCCAACTACGCCGACAACACCGTCAGCGTGGTGGACACCGCCAGTCGGACGGTCACCGCGACCGTCCCGGTCGGCGCCAGCCCGTACACCCTGGCGGTCACCGGCGACGGCCGGCGCGGCTACCTCGCCGACTTCACCGGCAACGCCGTCGACGTGTTGAAGTTCCCGCTGCCCGTCCCGGCCGTCGCCGCGATCAGCCCGTCCGGCGGCTCGGGGACCGGCGGCACCACGGTGACCGTCACCGGCACCGACCTGAACGGCGCCACCGCCGTGACCTTCGGCGCGGCCGGGGCCGCCACCGCGTTCAGCTGCACGAAGACCAGCTGCACCGCCACGGCCCCCGCCACCACGGTGACCGGGCCGGTGGACGTCCAGGTCACCACGCCCGGCGGCACCAGTGCCGCCGTCGCCGCCGACCGCTTCACCTACACGGCCCCCAGTGCCCACCTCGGCGTCGCCCTCACCGCCACGCCGGTGAGCAACCTGCTGAGCGGCCGGGTCGACTACACCGTCACCCTGACCGGCCAGGGTCCCGACCCGGTCACCGCGGCCACCGTCTCCGCCGACCTCCCGGCCGGGCTGGCGGCGACCTCCGGTGACTGCGCGATCGCGGGCGGCAAGCTCACCTGCACGCTCGCCGCGCCGCTGGCCAAGGGCGCGAGCACCACCCGGCACTTCTCGATCTCGGTCGGCCTGCTCAGCCTGATCCGCAGCTTCGACGTCACCGTGGCCCGCACCGCCGGTGCGCCCGCCGACCCGTCCCCGGCCACCAGCCGGGACACCCGCAGCTGCACCGCCGTCCTCGGCATGCTGATCACCTGCCACTGATCGCCCCCGCGCACCGAAGGCCCCGCCCGGCCCATGACACTCCAGGAGTCGGCGGGGCCTTCGCCGGTCCAGCTCTGGACGAATCGTCCGGACTGGACGTACAGTCCAGGCATGACCACCGAAACCCCCGACCCGCGGGTCCGGACCTGGGGACCGGCCTGCCGCGCCGTGGCCCTGCTGCTCGGGCCGTACGCCGAGGTGGTGCTGCACGACGCCGCCACCGACCGGGTGCTGGCCGTCTGGAACCCGATGACCCCCCGGGCCCCCGGCGACCCGTCGATGCTCGGCGAACTCGACGCCCTCGACCCCTCCGCCCCCGACGTCTACGGCCCCTACGAGAAGCTGCTGCCCGACGGGCGCCGGCTCTCCTCCGTCAGCGCCGTGCTGCGCGACGACGCCGGACGGCCCTCGGCGATGCTGTGCGTCAACCTCGACCGGGGCCCGCTGGAGCAGGCCGCCGCCCTGCTGGCGGGCTTCGCCGCGCCCACCGCGCCCCGCCCCGAACCGCTCTTCGAGCGCGACTGGACCGAGCGGATGAACGACGTGATCGGCGGCTACGTCCGCGCGCAGGGCCGCCCGCTCGAACGCTTCGGTCGCGAGGACCGGCTCGCCGTGCTGCGCGAACTCGACCAGGCCGGGGTGTTCGCCGTCCGCCGCGCCGCTCCCGCCGTCGCCACCGCGCTGCGGATCTCCCGCTCGACCGTCTACACCCTGCTCGCCGAGCTCAAGCAGGCCCCCGCCCGCCGGAACGCGCACCAGAACCAGGACGAGAAATGACCATGCTCCCCGACTTCCGGCTCGAAACCTACTTCTCGCGCTGGGAGTTCACCGCCCGACACCACCTCACCGCCTCCGACGCCCAGACCATGACGATGGCCGAACTCCTCGCCCTGGCCGGCCCCGAGGACCGGCAGGCCTGGGACGGGCTCGCGCTCGGCTACACCGAGAGCTACGGGGACCCGGCGCTGCGCCGCGCCATCGCGGGGATGTACCAGGAGGTCGACGCCGACGACGTGATCTGCTTCGGCGGTGCCCAGGAGGGGCTCAACCTCGCCATGCAGGTGCTCCTCGACCGGGGTGACCACGCCGTGGTGGTGACCCCCAACTACCAGTCCGCCGAGACCATCCCGCTCTCCCTCTGCGAGGTCACCGGCGTCGCCCTGGACGAGCGGGACGACTGGGCGCTCGACCTCGACGCGGTCACGGCCGCGCTGCGCCCGAACACCCGGGTGCTGTCGGTGAACTTCCCCAACAACCCGACCGGCAAGGTGATCGACGCCGCCGACTTCGGGCGCCTGGTGGAGCTGTGCGAGGAACGCGGCATCCGGCTCTTCTCGGACGAGGTCTACCGCGGCCTGGAGCGCGATCCGGCCCGCGCCCTGCCGCAGGCCGCCGACCTCTCCGAGCGCGCCCTCTCGCTCAACGTCACCTCGAAGTCGCTCGGCCTGCCCGGCCTGCGGATCGGCTGGATCGCCTGCCGCGACCGGGAGTTGCGCTCCCGGCTGGAGCGGGCCAAGCACTACACCACGATCTGCAACTCGGCGCCGAGCGAGGTGCTGGCCCGGATCGCGATCAACGCCCGCGAGCGGATCCTGGCGCGCAACCGCGCGATCATCGCGGAGAACCTGCCGCAGTTCGACGCGTTCTTCGCCGAGTTCGCCGACCTCTTCGAGTGGCACGCCCCGGACGGCGGCTGCGTCGCCTACCCGCGCTACCTCGGGGCGGACGGGGTGGAGGACTTCTGCACCGCGCTGGTCGAGCAGGCGGGCGTCCTGCTGCTGCCCGCGAGCATGTACCGCTCCGAGCTGACGCCCACCCCCGCCGACCGCTTCCGGATCGGCCTCGGCCGTCGCGACCCCGGCCCCGCCCTGGCGGACTTCGCCGACTGGCTCCGCAGGCGCTGACCGTCGGGGTGGGGCCGGGACGTCATCCGGGCCGGTACCGGAAGCGACCGCTTCCGGTACCGGCCCGGGGGACCTCAGAGACCCTGCCAGGCCGGCTTGGCGGCGTAGGTGTCGCGGAAGTAGTCGGCGAGCCTGAGGCCGGAGGCGGCGGCCTCGTCGACCACCACGGTGGCGTGCGGGTGGAGCTGCAGCGCCGAGGCGGGGACGGCGGCGGACAGCGGACCCTCGACGGCGAGGGCGACGGCCTCGGCCTTGGCCTCGCCGGTGGCGAGCAGGACCAGGTGCCGCGCCTCCAGGATGGTCCCGATGCCCTGGGTGATGACGTGGTGCGGGACCTCGTCGAGGCTGTCGAAGAACCGGGCGTTGTCCTCGCGGGTCTGCCGGGTGAGCGTCTTGATCCGGGTGCGGGAGGCCAGCGAGGAGCAGGGCTCGTTGAAGCCGATGTGGCCGTCGGTGCCGATGCCGAGCAGCTGGAGGTCGACGCCGCCGGCCGCGGCCAGTGCGCGGTCGTAGGCGGCGGCCGCCGCGGCGATGTCCGTCGCGTTGCCGTCGGGGCCCAGGAAGGAGTCCTCGGTCAGGCCGAGCGGTTCGACGACCTCGCGCAGCACCACCGAACGGTAGGACTCGGGGTGGCCGGCGGGCAGGCCGACGTACTCGTCGAGCTGGCAGATGCGCGCCCGGGAGGCGTCGAGCCGGCCGTCGCGGACCCGCTCGGCGAGGGCCTGGTAGATCGGCAGCGGGGTCGAGCCGGTCGCCACGCCGAGCAGGGCCTCGGGCTTGCCGGACAGCAGATCGGTGATCGCCGCGGCGATGAGTTCGCCGGCCGCTGAGGCGTCAGGGACGATCACGATTTCCATACTGGTCCACCGTTCTAGCCGGATTTCTGGTCTAGACCTCCTTTGAGGTCTAGACCAGTTTGCCGTGAACGGGTGCCCCAGGTCCACCCGGGCCTGGTCAACGCCGTCCGTCCGGCTTGCGGGCGGCCTGCCCGGCACCGATCCGGCACCGATCGGCGGGGGCACGGACGCCGACGGGCCGGCCGCCACGTGCGGTGGCGGCCGGCCCTGGAGCCGGGGCGCGGGCGCCCCGGTTCACCCGGTCCGTGAGGTTCCGCGACGGCCCGGTGGCCGTTGTCGAGCCGGTGGCCGTTGACGACCGGGTGGCCGTTGACGACCCGACGCTCGTCGAGGAACCCGGTCGGTCAGAACGGGTTGGTACAGGTGGTGACCCGCTGGGTCGCCTCCAGCGCCGGGCCGGCGGTGGCGCAGATCATCCGCAGGTCGGTGGTGACGACGCGCGGGGTGACCGCCTTCGCGGAGCCGAGTCGCACGGTGGTGGCGGAGGCGACCGTCTCCCACGGGCTGCCCCAGGCCTTCTGCGTCCGGACCTCGACCCGGACCACCGTCAACTGGCCCGGGTCGGCCGAGACCTGGGCGACGCCGAAGACGCCCTCGCCGTCGTGCTGGTGGGAGATGCACGGCGTGTTGACCACTGCGGTGCAGGTCGCCGTGTCGTTCTCGGTCGTCGCCGCGGCCGCCGTGGCCGGTCCGGCCGTCAGGCCTGCGATCCCTGCCACCGCCATCATCACAGCTGCGATCCGAGCGCGCATGATATGAACCTCCTTGGAAATTAAGGGGATCTCACTCCTTGAGATGAGTCTTGCATAGAACGTGGACATGTCGAGTGTGTGTTGCGTCACACTCATGGTGATCGTTCAATTACGTAGTGCAACCATCCGCTCCGGTTGCTCGGCGGCCCGTCCGGCATCCGTCGGGCGGGCGCCTGACGGATGATCAGTCCGGCGGTCGGCAACTCCGCGAGGCCCGGGCCGGATTGGCCGCGTTCCTTCACTCGTCCGGGTGGCGAACTGCCGTCGGGGCGAATCGGGCGGATAGCATCGACCCCGAACCGCGGAGGTGTCTGCGTGGACACGGTCATCGTGCAACTGCCCGACCGGGGGCCTGTGGTGGCGTCCGGCGCACCGCCCGGCCTGCTGCGGATGGGCCCCGGTGAGGCCGCGGTGTTCGGACGCGGCGAGCCGGGCCGGCCGGTCCCCATCCCGCTGCCCGACCAGGGCGTGTCCCGCCGTGCGGGGGAGGTCACCGCCGCCGAGGACTACTGGCGGCTCTCCAACTTCAGCACCTCCGCCACCTATGTGGTGGAGAACCTGGAGGGCGCGGGCGAGCACGTCAAGGTGGCGCCCGGGCGGCTCGGCGCGCCCGTCCCGTTCGAGTTCTCCCGGGTGCTGCTGCCGGCCCTCGGCGAACCCGCCTCGTTCAAGGTCTTCGCCCCGCAACACGCCTACCTGGAGGGCCGGTCCGGCGGCGCCGAGGGCGAACGCACCGTCAGCCCGTTCGCCCTCGACCCGACCGCCAAGTACTTCCTGGTGCTGCTCGCGCTCTGCGAGCCCCGGCTGCGCTCGCCCTCCGCCGCCGCCGTCCCCGGCGTCACCGACGTGCTGGCCCGGCTGCGCGCCCTGCCCTCCTGTCGCGGCCTGACCCGCTCGGCGGTCAACTACCACATCGACTACCTGGTGTGGACGAAACTGCGGCTGCGCGAGCCGTACGAGGACGGCCCGGGCGGGGGCAAGCGCGAGGAACTCGTCGCCCTGGCACTGAAGTTCGACCTGGTCCGGGAGGAGCACCTGGCCCTGCTCCCGCCCCGGCGCCCGGTCGCCCGAACGTGAGGCCCTCCGACCCGGAGCACGACCGGCCGCCGGATCCGGACCGGCCCCCGCCGGCGGCAGGCCGGACCTCACCGGAGCCCGATCAGCCCTCCGACCAGCCGCCGGAGCGGCCGTTCGAGGTCCCGCCCGGCTACTCGCTCGCGGGCTACCGCACCGGCGCCTTCCTCGGCGAGGGCGCCTGGGGCAGCGTGTACGCGGCCGAAGGCCCCGACGGCACCCCGGCCGCCGTCAAGCTGCTCAGCCCCGCCCGGCTCAGCCCGGGCCAGCGCCGGACCATGGCCCAGATCGCCCGCAGCGAGATGCGCTTCAGCCGCCGCGCCGACCACCCCCACCTGATCCGCACCCTCGCGGTGACAGTCGTCGACGATCCGGCCGCCCCCGGCCTGGACGGCGCCGTCGCCCTGGTGATGGAACGCGCCGCCCGCAGCCTCCAGGACGTGCTCGCCGCCGCCCGCCCCGGCGCCCCGGTGCCCGGCGCCGAACGCGTGCTCACCGAGGTCTGCGCCGGGCTCACCCACATGCACCGGGTCGGCTGGGTGCACGGGGATCTCAAACCGGCCAACATCCTGCTGATGCCCGACGGCACCGCCAAGATCGCGGACTTCGGCCTCACCGCCGAGCTGGAGGGCACCCACGCCTACGCGCCGCCGCTCGGCTCGCCCGACCACGTCCCGCCCGAGTGGTGGTCCCAGCGCACCGGGGCGCGCGGCGTCGTCCTGCGGCCCAGCGCCGACATCTGGGCCTTCGGGGTGATCGCCCACCAACTGCTCACCGGCGGTCTGCACCCGTTCCTCGGCGCCACCGCCCGGGCCCGCTCGCTGGCCGCCCAGGCCTACGCGCGCGGCGCGGCGCCGCTGCGGCTGGACGATACGCTGCCCGGGCCCTGGCGGGGCGTGGTCGCCGCCTGCCTGACCCCCGGCCGGGAGGAGCGGACCCGCACCGACCTCGCCGCGCTGGTCGCCCGGGCCGCCGACGGTCCGCCCGGCCGTCGGCGCGCGGCGCTGCGGGCCGGCGCCTGTCTGCTGGCCTGCACCGCCACCGTCCTCGCCCTGACCGGTGCCCCCGAGCCGGACGGCGCGGGACTGGGTGCGGTCGGGCCGGCCGCCCACCCGGCCGCGCCCCCGCTGCCCGGTGCGATCCCGGCCGGCTCGGACGTCCCGGTGGCCTACCGGGGCGTGATCGAGAACGCCGCCCGGCGCTGCCCCGAGCCGGAGATCGCCCCGGTGCTGCTGGCCGCCATGCTGAAGGCCGAGAGCGGCTTCGACCCGAACGCGGCCAATCCCGACACCGGCGAGTACGGCATCGCCATGTGGACGCCCGCCGTCTTCGCGGCCTGGGCGAAGGCCGCCGCCCACGACGGTCCCACGTCCTACCTGGACCCGGGCGACGCGATCGCCGCGATGGGCAACTACGTCTGCTGGCTTGACCAGCAGCTCAAGCACCGCGGTTTCACCCACGACCTGCCGGCCCTGGTCACCGCCGCCTACCGGACCAGTGACAAGACGGTGGCGGACGCCGGCGGCGTCCCGGAGCGGATCCGCCCGCATGTCGACAAGGTGCTTCGGTATCTGGCCGACTACGGTGGGTGAACGCCCATATCGGGACGAGTTATGCCAGATCCGTCCATACCCCGGCGCGGGCAGCCGGGTGGACGGGTCCCGGTCTGGGATGCTCGGCCGCATGATCACGAAGCTCCGCGCGGCCACCGCGCAATGGACCGTCGTCGTTCCGGTGGTGTCGTTCGTCGTCCTCGCCCTGACCTGGCACCGGGACCTGCCGGGGTGGGTGGTGGGCATCGTCGCCTGCTTCCTGGCCGGCGCCGTGCTCGCCGCCGTGCACCACGCCGAGGTGATCGCGCACCGCGTCGGAGAGCCCTTCGGATCGCTCGTGCTCGCGGTGGCGGTCACCGTGATCGAGGTCGCCCTGATCGTGACGCTGATGATCGACGGCGGCAGCAAGTCCGCGACCCTGGCCCGGGACACGGTGTTCGCCGCCGTGATGATCACCTGCAACGGCATCCTCGGCCTGTCCATCCTCGTCACCGCGATCAAGTACCGGACGGCCGACTTCAACGCCGAGGGCACCGGCGCCGCGCTCGCCTGCATCGGCACCCTCGCCACCCTCAGCCTGGTGCTGCCGACCTTCACCACCAGCTCCCCGGGCCCGCAGTTCTCCACCACCCAGCTCGTCTTCGCGGCCACCGCCTCGCTCGTGCTGTACGGGCTGTTCGTGGCCACCCTGACCTTCCGGCACCGGGACTACTTCCTGTCGGTCACCGTCGAGGGCCGAGGGTTCATCGAGGAGGAGCACGCCGAGCCGCCGACCGCCAAGGCCGCCTGGCTCAGCCTGCTGCTGCTCGGCGTGGCCCTGGTCTCGGTGGTCGGCCTCGCCAAGGGCGTCTCGCCGACCATCGAGTCCGCGGTGGACGAGGCCGGACTGCCGGCCTCCGTCGTCGGCGTGGTGATCGCCATGCTCGTCCTGCTGCCGGAGACCATCGCGGCGCTGCGCGCGGCCCTGCGCAACCGGGTGCAGACCAGCCTCAACCTGGCCCTTGGCTCGGCGCTCGCCAGCATCGGCCTGACCATTCCGGCCGTCGCCATCGCCTCCACCTGGCTCTCCGGCCCGCTCGTCCTCGGCCTCGACCCGGCGCACATGGTGCTGCTGACCCTGACCATCGTGCTCGGCACCCTGACGGTCATCCCGCGCCGGGCCACCCCGCTGCAGGGCGCGGTGCACCTCGCGGTCCTGGCCGCATACGTGGTGCTGGCGGTGAACCCCTGACGGTGAACCCGTGACGGCGTTCCGGCCGTAGCAGGCTGCGGGAGCCCCTGTCCTCGACGGTGCCGTCGAGGACAGGGGCTCTCTGGTTCCCGAAGCGGTTCCCGGTCGCCACGCGTCGACGCACGGCCCGCCGACCGGCCCCGCGGCGCGGGGTGCGAGGATGTCCCCCGACCGCCCCCGACGGCGGACCTCCGCCGACCGGCCGCCCCCGTACCCCTGGGCGGCCCGATCCGGGCACACGGCGACGAGGTCCGCGCTGCGTACCCCGGCAGCCATGACCCCGGAGCGGGCCGGCCGGTTCCAGCTCGCCAACACCCACTTCCTGCAGTCCGGGCCGTACGGCATCACCGTCGCCAAGGACGCGCCCGACCTGCGGGACGTGATCTCCAAGGCCCTCGACCAGGTGATCCGCGGCGGTACGTACGACACGATCCTCGCCAAGTGGCACGTCGGCCCGGGCGCCGTCTCCAGCGCGGTGGTCAACGGCGGGCTCTGACCCGGCGGCGCCCGGCGCCCGCCCCGGTGGCCGGTATTGACCGGTCATCGGGACGGGCCCGCGTGTCGGGGCGGCGGCCGGGCACCGTGGTTCTCTATCGTCCGTCTCGGACGGCCCAGTTCGGCGGGTCCGCAGGAACCCGTCCGTGTCAGTCCGTGTCAGTTCGAGTCCGTCCGGGCCCTCCCGGCTCCGGCGGGCTCGCAGCCGATCCGACCCGTGGGAGTGCGTGATGCCCGGCCCAGAGCAGCAGGTGCCCGCAGACGGCGACCGGGCCCCCCGGCCCGCCCGGCCCGAGGAGAGCGCCGACGTCATCGTGGTCGGCGCCGGCCCGGCCGGCTCCACCGCCGCCTACCACCTCGCCCGCACCGGCCTGGACGTCCTGCTGCTGGAGAAGTCCGCGTTCCCGCGCGAGAAGGTCTGCGGGGACGGCCTCACCCCGCGCGCCGTCAAGCAGTTGACCGACCTCGGCATCGACGTCTCCGAACAGGCCGGCTGGCTGCACAACCAGGGGCTGCGGCTGATCTCCGGCCGGCGCGCGCTGGAGTTCGACTGGCCCGAGCTGTCGGCCTTCCCCGGCTACGGACTCGTCCGGCGGCGCGCCGACTTCGACGAACTGCTCGCCCGCCGGGCCGCCTCGGCCGGCGCCCGACTGGTCGAACGGGCAAACGTGGCAGGCCCGTTGGTGGACGAGCGGACCGGCCGGATCACCGGCGTCACCGCGAAACTCGGCGACGAGCGCCGACCCGTCAGCTACCGGGCACCGGTCGTCGTCGCCGCCGACGGCAACTCCACCCGCCTCTCCGTCGCGATGAAGCGCTACCGCCGCACCGACCGCGCCATGGGCGTCGCCTACCGCACCTACTTCACCACCCCCCGGCACGAGGACCGCTACCTGGAGGCCTGGCTCGACCTGCGCGACCCGACCGACCCCGCCCGGCGTCTACTGCCCGGCTACGCCTGGGTGTTCGGCATGGGCGACGGCACCGCCAACGTCGGCCTCGGCGTCCTCGACACCGCCGACATCGACCTCGACTGGCGGGACCTGCTCCGCCGCTGGTGCGAGGGCCTGCCGCCGGGGTACGGCTACAGCCCCGACGCCGTCACCGAACCCGTCCGCGGCTCCGCCCTGCCCATGGGCCTCAACCGCCGACCCCACTACGCCGACGGCCTGTTGCTCGTCGGCGACGCCGGCGGCACGGTCAGCCCGGGCACCGGCGAGGGCATCGCCTACGCCATGGAGTCCGGCCGCTACGCCGCCGAGACCATCGTCCAAGCCCTCGCCCGCCGGACCGACCGGGGTCGCGAACTCGCCCTGCGCGCCTACCCGCAGGCCCTGCGCTCCGCCTACGCCGGCTACTTCGCGCTCGGCCGCCTCGCCGCCGACCTGCTCGGCCGGCCCCGGCTGCTCGGCGCCGCCGGCGCCGTGGGGCTCGGGCACCCGGCGCTGCTGAAGGTGGCGTTCCGGCTGATGGTCAACCTCACCGAACCCAACTCCAAGGACGCCCTGGACCGGCTGCTCCACCTGGTCGGGCGGGTCGCGCCGGGGCGGTGACGGCGTCGGGGCCGGTCCGCTCGGGTCGGGGTCCTCCCGCGCGGGGAAAATTCGCTGGCGGGCGCCGGAGCAGGCGGGGTACGAAGGCCGGATGAGTGCCACCGAGACCTCCACCGACCGGCGCGTCTTCCACCCCGCCACCCTCGACCTGGGCGACGTCCTGCTGCGCCCCTGGGGGAGGGCCCTCGACCTGCCCGGCGGCACCGTCCCCGCCCTGACGGCGGCCTCGGCGGACCGGGAGATCGCCCGCTGGAACCCCTTGCGCGCCGCCGACCCCGCCGCCGCCGAGGCCTACCTCGACCGCTGCGACACCGGCTGGGCCGACGGGACCACGGCGGCCTTCGCGATCACCGACGCCGCCGACGGAACCCTCCTCGGCAACGTCGCCCTGCTCTGGACCAACCAGGCGGACGGCCTCGCCATGGTCGGCTACTGGCTGCTCCGCACCGCCCGGGGCCGGGGCATCGCCACCCGCGCCACCGTCGCCGTCACCCGCTGGGGCGTCACCACCGCCGACGCCCGCCGCATCGAGCTCTGCCACGACGTCGACAACGACGCCTCCTGCCGGGTCGCCGTCCGCAGCGGCTTCCCGTACGAGGGCACCCTGCGGGCCTCCTACCGCCACGTCGACGGCGACTACGTCGACGAACACCTCCACGCCCGCCTCGCCACCGACCCGGACGAGGGGTAGGGCCGGACAGGCCCTCGCTCGGGCCGGTCCGGCGGATCCTGCCGGGCCCGCGACGCCGGGCTCACCCGGCCTTCCCCGAGCCGGCGCAGGCCGGCTGCCCGCACCGTGCCCGGGCCAGGTCGGGGGCCAAGCGGGTTTTCCGAGCCCCGGGAGGTTCCTGGGCGGCAGGCTGCGCGCGGGGCGGGGGAGCGGCCTAACCTGGAAGGGCGCGTACGGCGCGTGGCCTGGGAACGAAAGCGGTGGGCCATGACGGTGATCTCGGCGGCTCTCTTCGGTACCGATTGGCGGTCTGCGTCGACCGGTTCCGCCGAGTTGCTGCGCGAGTGCGCCGCCCGGGGCTGGACGGTCGTCCTGACCGGCCCGGGGCCGGGCGGGGCGCCCGCCCTGACCGTGGCCGCCCCCGGGAGCGACCCGCTGCGGGCCGCGCTGGAGCTGGTCGGCGGCACGCCGTCGCACGCCGTGGCGGTGGCCGGGAGTGTGCGTGAGGTGTTGGCGGCGCGGCGGGTCGGGGTGCCGTGCGTCGCCGTGGCGGCCGGTGCGGAGGCCGGTCCGGAGCTGTGGGCGGCGGGCGCGGTCGAGGTCCACCGCGACCTCGACGCCCTGATGCGGGTCCTGGACGACAGCCTGCTGGCCCGACCCCGGGCCTTCGGCCCCGTGGGCGCCGGAACCGGCGGCCCCCCGAGCGGTTAGCGCCGGCCCGTACCGGGCAACCGCCGGGTGCGAGCACGTCACCGGAAGTGTCGGAGGTGACCGAGATGGACGGACCCGCGTTGAGCGGATGGGAGCGGCGGCTCCTTGCGGAGATCGAGTCCGATCTGCGCCAGGACACGCGCCTCGACCGGAAGTTGAGCACGATGGGTGCCAAGCGGCCGGGCCGGGTCCGGGGCGTGCTGCGGGGCGTGGGGCGCCGGGTGTCCGCCGGGGTGGTGCTGACCGCGCTGGTGATGGCGGCGATCTGCCTCAGTATCGGCGTGCGGACCCCGACCACCGGGGTGCTGACCGGCCTCGGGGTGGTCTGGGCGGCCTCGGTGGCGGTCGCGGTCGCCACCGCGGCCCTGCTGCGCCGCCGGGGCGCGGGGCGGGGCGAGGGCTGGGGAGACGAGGGAGCCGCAGGGCGGGACGGAGGCGAACGCGGTTCCGGGCCCTCCGATCGGGACGAACGCCGCGAACGCCGCCCCTGGGACCGGCCGGAGGCATGATGAGCACTGACCTGTGGGAGTACCGCCCGGGCCCCCACCACGCCGCCGAACTGAGCCTGACCGGGTACGAGGTGCAGGCGACCGACGGCCCGCTCGGGCGGGTCGAACAGGACACCGGGGACCACCTGCTGGTCGACGCCGGGCCCTGGGTGCCGGGCGCCCGGGTGTCCGTCCCGGTCGGCCTGGTGTCGCGGATCGACCACCTGGAACTGATCGTCCACCTGGACTGTCCGCGCGCCCGGCTCAGCGCCGCCCCGTCCGTCGCCGTCGACCTGGCCGGCCGCCACCCGCGCCCGCGCTGAGCCATGGGCTGGCCGTCCACCACGCTCACCGGCCGCACGATCGCCTTCCTGGTCGCGCCGTACGGGGCCGAGCAGGTCGAGCTGACCTCGCCGTGGCAGGCGGTGCAGGAGTCCGGTGGCACCCCGCGGCTGCTGTCCACCGCGCCCGGGCGCGTCCAGGCCGTCCGGGGACACACCCCGGGCGACACCTTCGCCGTCGACGCCGTCGTGGCCGAGGCGGACGCCGCCTCCTTCGACGGCCTGGTCCTGCCCGGCGGCGTCGCGAGCCCCGACCGCCTCCGGCTGGACGAGGCCGCGGTCGCGTTCGTCCGGGCCTGGTGCGCCTCCGGCCGCCCGGTCGCCGCGATCTGCCACGCCGCCTGGACCCTGATCGAGGCCGACGCCGTCCGCGGCCGCACCCTCACCTCCTGGCCCAGCCTGCGCACCGACCTGCGCAACGCGGGAGCGAACTGGGTCGACGAGGAGGTCCACACCTGCCGTGACGGCCCGGGCCCCCTCGTCTCCAGCCGCAGACCCGCCGACCTCCCGGTCTTCAACGACACCCTGGTCACCGTGTTCGCCCACGCCGCCAAGCGGAAGCGGTAACCCGGCTACCCCGTTACTCCGTCGCGGAGTTGAGGCGGGTGGCGGCAGCGGGCCGACCCCCGGGGGCTCCGGCGCCGCGCGGACCCCGGCCGCTCCGGCCCGCCGCGGGTGTCCGCCAAGGGCGGTGAGCCGGGGGCGCTCAGTCGCCGCGGAGGCGGACGAAGGTGGCGGTGGGCGGGCGGCCGGTGAGGGTGAGTTCGGCACGCAGGGGGGTGGTGAGGGGGTGGACCGGGCCGTGGTCGGGGTCGGTGGCGGGCGGGCCGAGGAGGGCGCCGGCGGCCTCGGCGACCTCGCGGGCCTGGACCGGGGTGAGCCGGGGGGTGGTCAGGAACACCCGGCCGTCGTCGAGTTCGAGGACGAGGGCGTGCGGGTGGGCGGCCGGGCCGGTGAGGGCGCGGACGGCGGCGTCGAGGGTGTCGCCGCGCCGGTACTTGACCCAGGCGTGCCCGGTGCCGCGCGGGCGGTAGGGGGAGCCGACGGCCTTGCAGACCAGGCCCTCGACGCCGGTGTCGGCGAGGCCCGCCATCCACTCCAGCGCCTCCGCCCGGTCGGTGGTGGCCAGCACCGGCTGGATCGGCGGCGGGACGTCGGCGAGGGCGGCGAGCAGCAGGCGGCGGCGGTCGGCGAGCGGCAGCCCGCGCAGGTCGCGGCCGGGCAGGGCGAGCAGGTCGAAGGCGATCAGGCCGAGGGCGACGTCCGGGGCGGCGCCCCGGGCCCGGCGGGTGCGCAGGAGCTCCCCGAAGGCGAACCGGCCGGCCCGCCAGGCGACGAGTTCGGCGTCCAGCACCAGCCCCTCGGGCAGCCGGGCGACGGCGGCGGCGATCGGCGGGAACGCGGGGGCGAGGTCGCGGCCGGTGCGGGACTGGAGGAAGGGCGGGCGGTCGCCGCGGGCGAAGGCCACGCAGCGGAAGCCGTCCAGCTTCAGCTCGTACTGCACGCCTGCGCCGCCCAGGCCGTCGGACGGCGGGACGGCGGTGACGGCGGCCGGGCGCATCACCTCGACCGGCGGGCGGAGCACCTGGCGGGGCCGCTCCGGCGGTTTCGCCGAGGCGGCAGGCCCGGCCGGGAGCGGCCGGGCCTGCTCCGGGTCCAGCAGCGGGGCGAACAGGTCACCGTGGGCGGCCAGCCGGTCCGGTACCTCGGAGAGGGTGAGGACCAGGTCGTCCACGGCGTGGGCGCGCTCCAGCTCGGCCCAGGAGAGCGGGGTGGAGACCGTCGGCAACGGCCGGGCCCGGAGGGTGTACGGCGCGGCGGTGGTCTTCCTGGCGTGGTTCTGCGACCAGTCGACCAGCACCCGGCCGGCCCGCCGGGCCTTCGCCATGGTGTGCACGACCAGGTCCGGGTGGTCGGCCTCCAGCGCGGCGGCGAGCGCCTTCGCGTAGGCGCTGACCCGGGCGCTGGGCGTGGGTTCGATCGGGGCCAGCAGGTGCAGGCCCTTGGCGCCGGAGGTCTTCACCCAGGCCGTCAGGCCGTCCGCCGCGAGCCGCTCGCGCAGCAGTAGGGCGACGGTGCGGCAGGTGAGGACGGACGCGCCCTCGCCGGGGTCGAGGTCCAGGACGAGGCGGTCGGCGAGCCCGGGCGCGGCCGCGTGCCACTGCGGGACGTGCAGCTCCAGACAGCCCAGGTTGGCGGCCCAGAGCAGGGCGGCGCCGTCGTCGAGGACCACCTGGCGCAGGTCGCCGCCGCTGCTCGGCACCTCGACGGTGCGTACCCAGCTGGGGGTACCGGCGGGCGGGTTCTTGGCGATGAACACCTCGGCCTCGACGCCGTCGGGGCAGCGCAGGAAGGACACCGGGCGGTCGCGCAGGTGGGGGAGGAGGGCGTCGTGCACGGCGGCGTAGTAGCGCAGCACCTCGCCCTTGCGGGTGCCGGTGCGCGGGTAGTACACCTTGTCGAGGTGGGAGAGCGCGAGGGTGCGCCCGTCCACCGTGAGCTGCGGCATGAGCCCTCTCCGAAGCCTGCGGCCCCCGCTGCCAGTCTGCCCGGGCGGCGGCGGGGGCGCCCGCTCACCCCTGTGCGGGGGCGGCGGGCCGGGGTGCACGGCGGGCGGGATGCCGAGCCGACGGTACCCGGAGCACCAGGCCACGTACGGGCGCAGCGCCGTCGCGGCGAGGACGTCCCGGGCCGTCTCGACTCCCGTGGCAGGACGGGCCGGTGGCAGGTGCACGAGCCATCCTGCGGGTGCCCGGATGGGGCGATCTTCGTCTCGGCAGGTGGATCATCCTTTCTTGCCAGGCGAGATGGGGGCACACTGGCGGACATGGGAAAGCAGTACGAGAGCATCGACGGCCGGCTGCGCGCATTCATCGAACGGCAGCCCGTCTACTTCGTCGCGACCGCGCCCCTCTCCGCCGACGGGCACGTCAACGTCTCGCCCAAGGGCCGCTCCGGCACGCTCGTGGTGATCGACGAACTCACCCTCGCCTACCTCGACTTCGGCGGATCCACCGCCGAGACCATCGCCCACCTCCGGGAGAACGGCCGGATCACGCTGATGTGGTGCGCCTTCGACGGCCCGCCGACCGTGGTGCGGGTGCACGGCCGGGGCGAGCCGGTGTTCCGCGACGACCCGCGCTTCGCCGCACTGCTGGGCCGCTTCGCGCCGGACGCCGACGGGTCGGGGCTGCGCGCGATCGTGCTGGTGAAGGCCGAACGGGTCAGCGACTCCTGCGGGTTCGCCGTCCCGCTGATGGACTACCGGGCCGACCGCGACCTGCACGCGCAGTACTTCGACCGCAAGGGCGAGGAGGAGTTCAGCGCCTACTGCGAGGGCAAGCAGTACGTCGGCACCAGCATCGACGGCCTGCCCGCGCTCCCGCTGCCACTGCCACCCCGCCCCTTCGAGAGCTGACCGACGGTCAGAGCTCCGGCGACCAGCGGTAGAGGTCGCGCAGCAGGGCGATCTCGGCGCCGTGGTGCAGCAGTTCCTGGTTGACCCACCAGACGATCTCCCAGAACGGCTCCTCCGCGTCGCCGCCGTACGGGTAGCCGCAGTACCCGACGGTGTCCAGCGTGGCGTCGTCCGCGGCCAGCACGGCCGCCCGCCATGCGGTGGCCGCAGCGTCGAAGGCGGCGATCGCGGACTGCGCGTCGCCGCTCGCCCGGTAGTCGTCCCTGGTGAGCGAGCGACTGCCGCCTGCGTGGTCGGCGCGCAGCAGCAACATCTCGGTGAGGTGGCTCAGCCGCCACGCCAGGGTGGTGAACCGGGCGGGCTCCGGGGGCGGGTAGCCCGCGCCGTCCCGTCCCCACTCGCCGCCGCCGACCAGCTGCGTCGCGCCCTCGCCGGGCCCGTCCGCGTGTCGCCGCACCGACCAGCAGCCGGGCACCGGTTCCCACCGGTACTCCTCGTCCGTGAGCGGCGTGACGGCCACCCGGGTGCCGTTGCCGCTGTCCAGGGTCGGACCGGCCAGCCGTTCGGTGAGGCGGGTGCGGGCGAAGTCGAACTCCGACAGCAGGGGGACGAGTCGGGGTGGCAGCGTCATCGGGCGGCTCCTGGGCGCGGGTACGGGCGTACGGACGGTGGGCAGGACCCGGCGCACGCTGCCACACCCGGCCGCGCGGCCGCGACCGGTTTTCCGGCCCGAGGGCGGGGAGTTGCGGCGCGCCACGGGCAGGCCTCGCCGACGCGCGGCGCGGTGCGGGTGACCAGCCGTCCGACGAGCGGCCGCAGACGGTCGCCGGAACGCCACCGGCACGGACGGTCCGTGGACACGACGACGCCGCCGCACCCCGGAAGAGGGGTGCGGCGGCGTCGGGGTGCCCGGGACGGACGGGCTTACTTGCCCAGGCCGGCCTTGACGGAGCAGATCGGCCAGGCGCCGGGGCCCTGGGCGGCGAGGACCTTCTCGCCGACGGCGATCTGCTGGTCCTTGGTGGCCTGGTGGGCCTGCGGAGCGTACGCGGTGCCGCCGAAGGCGGCCCAGGTGCTGGAGGTGAACTGCAGGCCGCCGTAGAAGCCGTTGCCGGAGTTCACGGCCCAGTTACCGGTCGCCTCGCACGCGGCGACCTTGTCCCAGACCCCGGCCGGCGCGGCGGCCGCCCACATGGTCGACGGCGCGTGACGAACCGCCCGCCTTCGGTGCCGAAATCGCCGCGCCGGTCGGCGCTCCGGGTGGCGCGCGCCACAGCCCTCACCGGGAGTGCCCCCTCCACCCGCGCGCGCAGTGGCGGGCATAGCCTCAGGGCCATGAGCAACGAGAGCGATGCAGAGGATGTGGCGGCCGTCGGCGGCGCCGACGAACCCGGGGTGGCGGTCGCCCCCGCGGGCTTCGAGCTGGGGACCGACGGGCCCAAGGTGATCCTGGCGGGGCTGGACGGCTCCGACTCCTCCTGGCGCGCCATCGCGTACGCCGCCGGACTGGCCCGCAGGCAGGGCGCCGCCCTCGCGGTCGCGTACGTCCAGCCCGTCCTCGCCGCCGCCACCGCCTTGGCCGGGGTCGCGGTGGAGGAGACCACCCAGGAGATCGCCGACGAACTGCTGGCCGCGCTGCGCGAGGCCGAGCACCGGGTGCGGGAGGTGTGGCGGGTGGAATGGCGCTTCCTCACCATGCGTGGCGACCCCTATACGGGGCTGGCCAAGCTCGCGGACGAGCTGCGGGCCGACGCCGTCGTGGTCGGCGCCTCCGAGCAGGCCGGACACCGGGTGATCGGCTCGGTGGCCGTGCGGCTGGTGAAGTCGGGCCGCTGGCCGGTCACCGTCGTCCCGTAGCGCCCGTCCGGCGCGTCCGGCGCGATCGGAGGGGTGGGTCGTGGGCCGGTCCGGGCCGCCCGGCGGGCGGCCGGGTGGCGGCGGGTAGGGTGCGTGACCATGACGGAAACGCCGGGCGCGCACCCCACCGGGCCCGCCCACCCGACCGGCAGCGACCTGCACCTCGACCTCCCCGCCGGCGGCGGCCGCCGCGCCGCGCTGATGGCGGCCCTGCGCGAGGCGATCCGCAGCGGCCGGCTCGCCCCCGGAACCCGGCTGCCGCCGTACCGCGCGCTCGCCGCCGACCTCGGCCTGGCCCGCAACACCGCCGCCGAGGCGTACGCCGAACTCGTCGCGGAGGGCTGGCTGACCGCCCGTCAGGGCTCCGGCACCGCCGTGGCCGAGCGCGCCGAGCCCGTCCCGCCGACCCGGGCCCGCCGCCCCTCGGTACGGCCCGGGCCCGTGCACGACCTGCGCCAGGGCCAGCCGGACGCCGCGTCCTTCCCGCGTGCCGCCTGGCTGGCCGCCGCCCGCCGGGCCCTCACCATGGCGCCCCACGAGGCCTTCGGGCCCGGCGATCCGCAGGGGCGGCGCGAGCTGCGCACCGTCCTCGCCGACTACCTGGCCCGCGCCCGCGGGGTGCGCGCCGACCCGGACCGGATCGTGGTCTGCTCCGGCTTCGCCCACGCACTGCGGCTGCTGTTCGACGGCGGGGCGCCCGTCCTGCCGCCCGAGACGAACGGGCGGCTGGCCGTCGAGGCGTACGGGCTGGGGTTCCACCGAGGGCTGCTGGCCACCGCCGGGGTCGCCACCACGCCGCTGCCGATCGACGATCACGGCGCCCACGTCGACGAGCTGGCGCACCACCAGGACGTCCGGACGGTCCTGCTCACTCCCGCCCACCAGTTCCCGACCGGCGGGCCGCTGCACGCGGGCCGGCGCGCCGCCGTGGTCGACTGGGCGCGCGGGCGCGGCGGACTGATCCTGGAGGACGACTACGACGGCGAGTTCCGCTACGACCGCCAGCCGGTCGGCGCCGTCCAGGGGCTCGACCCCGAGCGGGTGGTCTACCTCGGCTCCGTCAGCAAGAGCCTGTCGCCCGCGATCCGGCTCGGCTGGATGGTGCTGCCGGACCACCTGGTCGACCGGGTGCTCGCCGCCAAGGGTGAACGCGAGGGCTGGGCCAGCGCGTTGGACCAGCTGACCCTGGCCGAGCTGATCGACTCCGGCGGCTACGACCGGCACGTGCGGCGGATGCGCCGCCGCTACCGGGAGCGCCGCGACCACCTGGTGGCCGCCCTGGCGGCGAGCGCCCCGCACATCGGGGTCTCCGGCATCGCGGCCGGGCTGCACGCCGTCCTGCGGCTGGAGCCCGGCACCGAGCGTTCGGTGCTCCAGGCCGCCGCCTACCGGGGCCTGGCCCTCGACGGGCTCGCCGACTACCGGCACCCGGGGATCGGGCCGGAGGCCATGCCGGCCGCGGACGGCCTGGTCGTGGGCTACGCCGCGCCGCCCGACCACGCCTACCCGGCGGCGCTCGCCGCGCTCTGCGACATCCTGCCGCCGCTCGCCTGAACCGGTCGGGTCGGGCGGCCGGCTTCAGGTAGGGGCTCGGGGTGGCCGGGTTCGGGCAGCGGCATTCGGGCAGCCGGGCTCAGGTGGCCGGCGAAGGATAGGGCCCCGGGCGGGACGGCGGGGGCGGAACGCGTCCGGGACGGTCCACGGTGTCCGCCCCCGGCTCGTGCGTCGGTACGGATCCGGGCGGAGCGGGGCAACGGAACCGGTACCGCCCCCTACGCTCCTTGGTCATGCGCAGAACACATTTGAGCCGTGCCGCCCTCGCCGCGTGTCCGGCCCTCGCCGTCGGTCTGCTCCTCTCCGCCACGCCCGCCCAGGCCGACACCCCGCTGCCGTTCACGGCCGTCTCCGACCGGCAAACAACCGTCCGGGGCGGCGAGTTCACCCTCACCCTGACGCTCAGCAACCCGTACGACACACCGATCCAGTTCGTGTACCAGAGCGTCCAGCCGACCTACCAGACCAGTCTGGAGAACGGTCTCAAGTTCACCGCCACGGCCTGCGGCACCCAGACCAACGGGTGCAGCGACAACGTCCACGGCGGCATCGCCCGGTACAACGTGCCGCTGGCCCCGGGCGCCACGAGCAGCTTCACGGTCACCTACACCGTCGCGCCGGACTCGGCCTGCGGTGCTCAGACCCGGATCGACTTCTATTCGTACCTGTACTACGAGTACCAGGGAGGCGAGGCCAAGAACTCGGGCATCGTCGGCATCCCCGGCAGCCAGATCGCCTGCGCCTGACGCACCGCCCGGCCTGGCCCTCCCTCCCCGTCGCATCCCCGTCGCACCCCCACTGCGCATCTCCCCGTTCCCCCGTCAGGTGCCGGCCGCCCCCGTACCGGCACCTGACGGGCCATTTGCGTGTGCGGGCGCGGACGGCGGGTGCCGGAGGCGCAGGTGCAAGGGCGAACGGATGTTCTCGCGCTCTGGGGCCGACCGGGGTCGGACTGCTCCAGATTCACCCTATCGGGGGGTAGTCGGCCTCCGCGTGGGCCTGGCCGGGTCCTGGTGATCTAGGGTTCCGCATGGGCCGCCGGGAGACGGGGCCCGTGATCGCGATGAGATCGCCAACACCCCCACCAATACGCGCATCTGATGATCCATCATGACATCAGCCAGGGTGGACCGGTACGACTCCGACGCCGTACGGCCCTGACCGCGTGATCCGACCAGACGAATGGAGATCCTGCCGATGCCCGTGGACGCGAGCCCGGAGACACAGCAGGTCACGCAGCAGTCCAGCCTCACGACGGCCGCTGCCCGCAACCTTGCCACCACGACCAAGTCCGCGCCGCAGATGCAGGAGATCACCTCCCGCTGGCTGCTCAAGGTGCTGCCCTGGGTGCAGGCCGCAGGTGGCGCCTACCGCGTCAACCGACGGCTCACCTACACCGTCGGCAACGGTGTGGTCGAGTTCATCAAGACCGGTTCCCAGGTCCGCGTGATCCCCGCCGAGCTGGGCGAACTCGCCCTGCTGCGGGGCTTCGAGGACGAGGAGGTGCTCACCGCCCTCGCCGACCGCTGCGAGCAGCGCGACTTCGGCCCCGGCGAGGTGCTCACCACCCAGGGCGAGGCGGCCGACCGGATCTTCCTGATCGCGCACGGCAAGATCAACAAGATCGGCACCGGCAAGTACGGTGACGACACCGTGGTCGGCGTGGCCGGCGACGGCGACCGTTTCGGCGACGACGCCCTGCTGAACCCGGACGCGGTCTGGGAGTACACCGCGACGACCGCCACCGCCGGTGTCGCCCTCACCCTGACCCGCAGCGCCTTCGCCGCCATCCGGGACAACTCGCCGAGCCTCCAGGCGCACCTGCTGTCGTTCCTGGCCCTGCCGCAGCAGGCCCAGAACGAGCGCGGCGAGGCCGAGATCGCCATGTCGGCCGGCCACCACGGCGAGTACGAGCTCCCCGGCGCCTTCGTGGACTACGAGCTCAAGCCCCGCGAGTACGAGCTGAGCGTCGCGCAGACCATCCTCAAGGTCCACACCCGCGTCGCCGACCTCTACAACGAGCCGATGAACCAGACCGAGCACCAGCTCCGGCTGACCATCGAGGCGCTGCGCGAGCGCCAGGAGCACGAGCTGGTCAACAACCCGGAGTTCGGCCTGCTCAACAACGCCGACTTCGACCAGCGGATCCAGACCCACTCCGGCCCGCCCACCCCGGACGACCTGGACGAGCTGCTCAACCGCCGCCGTGACCCCGACTACCTGCTCGCCCACCCGCGGACCATCGCGGCGATCGGCCGCGAGTTCAACGCCCGTGGCCTGTACCCCCACCATGTCGACCTCGGCGGGCAGCAGGTGCCGGCCTGGCGCGGGGTGCCGATCCTGCCCTGCAGCAAGATCCCGATCACCAAGGAGAACACCAGCTCGATCCTGGTGATCCGTACCGGTGAGGACAACCAGGGCGTCATCGGCCTGCACCACACCGGCATCCCGGACGAGTACCAGCCGTCGCTGTCGGTCCGCTTCATGGGGATCGACGAGAAGGCGATCATCTCCTACCTGGTCAGCGCCTACTACTCGGCCGCGATCCTGGTGCCGGACGCGGTCGGCGTCCTGGAGAACGTCGAGATCGCGCACCGCCGCCACTGACGACGGCCTCCGCCGGGCCCGGGCCGTAACCGGTCGGCCCGAAGATCGTTTGACCTGATGACGGACGGCCCGCCCCTCGAAGGCGGGCCGTCCGGCTGATCGTGCCTGACCGAATCCGACTGCGGGACGGTCGACTGTGCCGCGTTCCGGCTCTGGTCAGACCCTGCTCCGATTCCGTCCGACCCCGTTCCGACCCCGTTCCGACCCCGTTCCGACCCCGTTCCGACCGTGTTCCGTCCCCTGGCGACCCGAGAGGTGAGTGGAGCCCATGCCGCAGCGCCGGCAGTCCCGACGGATATCGCAGGACGGCGGTGGGGGCGCGGCCTCCGGGCGGCGGACCCGGGTGATCGGCGCCGCGGTCGGCGTGGTCGCGATCTGTGCCCTGGTCAGCGGTGCCGCGGCGGCCGGTGCCGGACGCCACGGCGGGGAGCACCCGTCCATTCCTGCCGTCGACTCCTGCGTCTGCACCGGGACGGACGTGTCGGTGCAGGTCGGCCCGGGCGGGGACGTGCACGTGGGCGTCGACGTGGAGGTCCAGGTCGGCGTCACCGTCGCCCCGACGGCCGACGGTCGGAACCAGGGGCCGAGGCCCCCGCACTGGCACCACCCGTGCCACACACCGAGGGCCGCGCCCGGTCCGGTGTCGCCGTCGCCGTCGGCCGCCGCGGGGCTCCGCCACCAGCCCGGCCGCCCGGACGACGAGCACGGCGGGCATGAGGGCCACGACGGACACGGGGACGACGACGGGGACTGGTGGCCTCACCACCATCACCACCCGCACCCCTGCCCGACCACCCCGACACCCATGCCGACACCCACGCCGACCCCGACACCCACCCCGTCGCGGCCCCCCACGCCGACTCCGACACCGAGCTCGCCGCCGGCTCGTCCGACGCCCGCGCCCGTACCCCCGCCGCCGGCGTCGCCCGCACCTCCGCCGCCGCCCGCACCGGCGCCGGCCGCGCCACCCCCCGCGCACCCCGCGCCGCAGCCGCCCGCGCCCCTACCCTCGGCCCCGGCGGCGCCCGCGCCCCAACCACCACCGCCCGCACCCGTGCCGGCCCCGGTGGTGTCCGAACCGGCGCGCCCGAGCCCGGCGGTGCCGCCGGTCTACCCCGTGCGGGTGGCGAAGCCGCTGGCCCTGCCGCAGCACCACCACAACACCCCGGTGACCACCACCATGCTGCTGGTCACCGTGCCCGCCGTCCTGGCGGCGGCGGCCCTGCGCCCGGGCCGTGGACGCGGCCGCTCCGGGCGGTCCTGAGCACCCGGCCGCCAGCGGCCCGGCCCGGCGTGACCGCCGACCCGTCCACCGACCCGGCCCCGGGGCTGAGCCAGGCCGGTCGGGCCGGGCCGGGGCCCGGGGCCGAACCCGACATTCCTGTTCCGTCACAAGCCAAGCCAGAGAAGGGAGTTCCCATGTCCGAGTGGCTGGCATTGACCATCGCCATGGCGGCGGCCTGTGCCGTCGTGGTGGCGGTGGTGCTGCTGCGGCACCGCAGGGTGGGCGCCGAGAAGAACGTCGGCGAGACCCCGGACGTCATCGAGTACATCACGATGATGATCGGCGTGGTCTACGCGATCGTCCTCGGTCTCGCCATCGCGGGAGTCTGGGAGGCGCGCGGCGCCGCCCAGGACGACGTGTTCCGCGAGGCGCAGTCGATCCAGGAGGTGAGCGACCGGGCGGTGGTCTACCCGGCCGACTTCCGCGACAAGGTCCGGGCCGACGTGGACGCCTACGTCTCGTACGTGGTGAACGTCGAGTGGGACTACATGCGCGAGCACGGCGAGATCTCCGAGAAGGGGACCGAACTGCTGGACAAGCTGCGGGCGGACGTCGCCACCCGGCCGCCGGCCTCCGAGCTGGAGTCGCAGTCCTACCAGCCGATCATGGACCGGATCAGCCAGGTCGACGACGCCCGCAACTCGCGCGGGCAGAACGCCGGCCCGACCATGCCCGGGGTGGTCTGGTTCGGCCTGATCACCGGCGCCGTGGTGACTGTCGGTATGCTGTTCGCCCTGCAGATCCGGCGCACGCCACGGGAGTTGATCCTGGCAGGCTGTTTCAGCGCGTTGATCGCGTTCCTGCTCTTCATGATCTGGGACTTCGACGATCCGTTCGGCCGGAGCGTCTCGGTGACCACCCAGCCGTTCGTCGACCTCTTCCCCTCCCTCGGGCTCAAGGGCTGAGCCGCCCCGGGCGCGAGGTGCGGGCCGCGCGGGTGGGCCCGGTTCCGCCCCGCCGAGCGGCACCGGGCCCGCGCGGAATCCCGCGCGGGCCCTGCACCGTGCCGGACGTCAGCGCAGGCTGGCGTCCACGGAGTTGAGCAGCGTGCCGGAGGCGTCGTCGTTCTCCAGGGAGAAGGCGAACATGCCGCCGAGGCCCTTGCTCTTGGCGTAGGCCCCGCGCGCCTGGATGGCCTGCGGGGTGTCACCGGTCCAGAAGTCGGTGCCGTCGTAGACCCAGCTGCTCTCGGTGACCGGGTCCCAGTGGGTGGTGGCGGCGGTCGGGTTGAGCTCCTTCCAGGCGGCCAGTCCGGCCTCCTGGCTCAGCGGCTTGGCGGCCGTCGGCCCGGTCGCGCTCTGGTACAGGCCGTAGTCGGAGCCGGCCGGGACGCCGGTCCAGCCGCGCCAGTAGAACGGGATGCCGAGCACGATCTTGTTGGCGGGGAAGCCGCCGGGGATGCCGTACTCGGGCAGGCCGGTGGTGTACGCGGCGAGCATGGTGTCCACGTTGTACTTGCGGGTGCCGGGGGTGATCGGCGTGGTCGGGTCGGCCGGACTGTCGTGCAGGGGGTCCTGGTGGTTGGTCGGGCCCTTGGCGTCCCAGGCGCCGTGCATGTCGTAGGACATGACGTCGGCGTAGTCGAGGTAGCTGCCGATCTTGTCGGTCTCCAGCTGGGCGATCTTGTCCTGGCCGCTGGGCAGCGCGACGGTCAGCAGGTAGCGCTTGCCCTGGGCGGAGCCGAGCGCGTCCAGCTGGGTGCGGAACTCCTTGAGCAGCAGGGTGAAGTTCTGCTTGTCGGCGGGGGAGTAGTGGTTGCCGGTGTGGCCGCCGGCCGAGGCCGGGTACTCCCAGTCGAGGTCGATCCCGTCGAAGATGCCGGCCGCCGAGGCCGTGCCGCCGGAGGCGTCCCCGGCGACGCCGGTCGGCAGGTTCCCCTTGAGGAACATGTCGAGGCAGGAGGAGACGAAGGTCTTCCGGGAGGCGTCGGTGGCGGCCGCGTCGGAGAAGTACTTGGAGTACGTCCAGCCGCCGATCGAGAGGGTGAACCGCAGGTTCGGGTACTTGGCCTTGAGCTGGCGCAGCTGGTTGAAGTTGCCCTTGAGCGGCTGGTCCCAGTCGTCGGTGCTGCCGTCCACGCTGGTGCCGGAGGTGTAGCCGTCCTGGTAGTCCGCGTAGGCGTCGCCCGCACCGTCACCGGCGTTGGGGTTGTTCTCGTTGGCCGAGTCGGAGGCCTTCACGGTCTGGAAGCAGGTGAACCTGGTGGGGTCGATGTTGGCGAACGCGTAGTGGATGACGTCCAGCTTGCCCGCGGAGCCGCTGGTGTCGACGTTCTTCGGGTAGTACGCGTTCTCGTAGATGCCCCACTGGTCGAAGTAGGCGGAGCGGACCGGCTGTTGGGCGGGGGCGGCGGCGGTCGTGGTGCTCACCGGCGCGGACTGGGCGGAGGCGTGGCCGCCGGAGTAGCCCTGGATGCTGAAGGTGTAGGCCTTGCCGGGCAGCAGCGAGCTGACGGCGACCGAGGTGCCCATCGAGGTGGCGACCAACTGGCCGTTGGACCACACCTTGTAGGCGACCGGGCCGTCACCGCTGGTCAGCGTGGAGGGCTGCCAGTTGAGCACCACGGCGCCCGCGGTGACCTTGCTGACGGTGACACCGGTCGGCGTGGTGACCTTGCCGTCCCCGGCCGGGCCGCTGGCGGTGGCGGTCGGGCTGGTCGATGCGGTCGGGCTGCCGGACGCCGTGGGGCTGCCGGACGCGGTCGGGCTGCCCGAAGAGGTGGGACCGGCCGGGCCGGTCAGGCTGAGGTCGTCGGCGTAGTAGGTGCCGGTGCCGTACCAGCCGTGGGTGAAGACGGTGACCGAGGTGGCGGTGGCGCCGGTGGTGAAGGTGGTGCTCAGCTGGTTCCAGCCGGTGCCGCCGGGCGTCCAGACCGAGGAGTTGACGCCCGTCCCGATGGCGCCGAGGTAGACGTAGCTGCCCTGGACGAAGCCGGACAGGGTGTACGTGGTGTTCGGCTGGACGGTGACGGTCTGCTGGCACTGCGCGGTGTCGGAGGTGGACGCGGCGCCGCTGAGCGCGTAACTCCCGCCGTGCACCGGGGTGGTGACGACGGACCCGTTGGCGCAGGTCCAGCCGGCCAGGGCGCCGGCCTCGAAGTCGCCGTTGGCCAGCAGGTTCACCGGGGCGGCGGAGGCGGGGGCGAGGGTCAGGGCGAGCGCGACGCCGCTGGTGCTGAGGGTGGCGGCGAGGGCCAGGGCGGTGGCCCGTCTGCGCGGTGCGGCCCGGCGCCCGACGGACTCCTGGGTGGGCCGTGCGGGCATGACGCGGTCGTGCATGCGGTGTCCTCCGGATGCGTGGGGGTTCCGGCGGTGCGTGGCCCGGGTGGGCCGGGGGAGCCGCCCGGACGCGGTGGGGGCGCGCGGGCAGGGCGGAGCGCTGACGGACGGTACGCGGGCGCGGCGGGCCGACCGGCCCGCTCGCGTCACGACATCACAGATTGGACTGGACCAATATTCGCCGTCAAGGGTGTCCGCCCGCTGGACCGGGCCCGGCCGCCCCCGCCCGGGCCCGGTAGGTTGACCGCTACGGAGCAGGCCCGCCGAACGGAGGACTCGCCATGGACAGCCAGGACTGGGACGACCGCTACGCCGCGAGCGAGCTGGTGTGGGGCGTCGAACCCAACCGCTGGGTGGTCCGCGAACTGACCGGCCGTACCCCCGGTCACGCCCTCGACCTGGCCACCGGGGAAGGCCGCAACGCCATCTGGCTGGCCACCCAGGGCTGGGAGGTCACCGGGCTGGACTACTCCGCCGTCGCCCTCGAACGGGCCGAGCGGCTCACCGCCGACCTGCCCGACGAGGTCGCCGACCGGCTCACCTGGCGGCACGGCGACGCCCGCAGCTATGAGGCCCCGGCCGCCGGCTACGACCTGGTCCTGGTCGCCTACCTCCAGGTCCCTGCGGAGGACCGCCGGGCCGCGCTGCGCCGCGCGGCCGCCGCACTCGCTCCCGGCGGCACCCTGCTGGTGGTCGGACACGATCTCGGCAACCTCACCGAGGGCGTGGGCGGCCCGCAGGACCCGGCCGTGCTGTTCACCCCGCAGGACGTCCTCGCCGACCTCGCCGACCAGGGCCTGCGCACCGTCCGGGCCGAGCGGGTGCACCGGACGGTCGGTGCGGAGCCCGGGCACAAGGGCGAGGGCGGCGGCGTCGCGGTGGACGCGCTGGTGCGGCTGGAGCGGGGTGCCGAGTGACGGCGCGACCGGCCCGGCGGACGCTGCTCACCGGCCTGGCGGCCGCCGTCCCGGCGCTGTTGGCGGGCTGCTCGGGTTCCTCCGGCAGGTCGGGCAAACCCGGTGGGAACGCCTCGGCGGCGCGGGCGAGCGACGCCGGTGGCGAGGCCTTCGTGATGATCATCCGGCACGGCGAGAAGCCGGACGGCGCCCACCCGGGACTGGACGAGAACGGCAGCCACGACGGCAAGTCCCTGACCGAGCGCGGTTGGTCCCGCGCCCGGGCGCTGCCCAGCCTGTTCGCCCCGCCCGCCCCCGGCCTGCGCACGCCCGCCCGGATCCTCGCCGCCGCCGACCAGGGCCCGCTGGCCGGAGCGCACCGGATGCGGCAGACCGTCACCCCGCTCGCCGCCAAGCTCGGGCTGACCGTCGACACCGCCTACGCCGAGTCCCAGGAGACCGCGCTGGCCGGCGCCGCACTGGCCGGCTCCCAGCCGGTCCTGATCTGCTGGGAGCACTCGCGGATCCCGCGGATCGTCGAGGCGCTCGGCGCCGCCGGCAGCGGCGCCCCCGCCACCTGGCCGGACCGCTTCGACCTGGTCTGGGTGTTCGCCCGCGCGGCCGGCGGCGCCTGGACCTTCCGCGAGGTCCGCCAGCACCTGCTGGACGGCGACGCCTGATCCACCCGTGGGTGTACGCGCACTGATGTTCCGTCAATTAGCGTGACAGACATGAGGATTCGCGCGTTCTTCGGCGCCGCGGCCGTCGCGGTGCTGCTGCTCTCCGGCTGTGGCGGCTCCGGCTCCGAGGGCGGGCCGCAGCCCCGGCCGACCAGGGCCACCGGCACGGTGCCGACCGGCGGCGAGCGCCGCGCCGACGGTGCCGAACTGCTCTACCGGGCCGGGGGCGGGCACAGCGCGCAGAACCCGGCCTTCGCCCCGGACGGCCGCTCGATGCTGCTGACCGAGTTCAGCGAGGGCTACAACAAGGGTGCCGCCGCCCTCGGCGTGCTGCCGCTGGACGGCAGCCGTACGCCGCAGAAGGTCCTGGAGGATCCCGACAAGGCCGCCGTCAACCTCCCCGGCACCAGCTGGAACGCCGCCGCAGGGGCCTTCACCTTCGCCTCCGACCGGGAGTCCGGGCACGACGAGCTCTGGCTGATGACCCCCGGCGGCACCCCCGAGCGGGTGACCAGGCACGAGGACGGCAGCGGGTACAGCGAGCCGAGCTTCTCCCCGGACGGCGCGTGGATCGTCTTCCAGCAGAGCTGGGAACCGGAGCACACCGCCGGGAAAGGGGACTCCGCCGAGCAGGACTCGCTGTGGAAGGTCCGCCGCGACGGCGGCGACCCGGTCCGGCTGATCGATGGCCGGGGCACCGGCACCGACAACCGCCAGCCGAACTGGTCCCCGAGGGGCGACCGGATCGTCTTCCAGCGGCGCACCGCCGGGGGCGAGGGCTGGGCGCTGTGGACGGTGCACCCGGACGGCACCGGCCTGCGTCAGGTCACCGACGCGCCCGGCGAGCACACCGACCCGGCCTGGTCACCGGACGGGACGTACCTGGTGTTCTCCTCCAACCTCGGCGACCTGCCGAACGCCCAGGTCTTCGTGGTCGCGGCCGACGGCGGCCGCCCCGTCCGGGTGACCGGCGAGGCCGCGGCCTACGACGGCGCGCCGAGCTGGTCCCCGGACGGGAAGTGGATCGCCTTCGAGTCCTCCCCGGGCGGCGAGGCCGATCCCGCCGCCCTCTGGCGGATCCCCGCGCCCGCCCTCAAGCCCTGACCCGCGGTCACGGTGACCACCGAGTACTGCACGACGGTCAGCGGCACGCTGACCGTCGTCCCGGTGACGGTGTACGGGACGGGCTTGGGCGCCGGGTCGGTGCCGTCCGGTGTGGCGACGGTGACGGCGGCGACGGTGGCGCCGGCCGGAAGGGCATAGGAGAGCGTGCAGTTGGCGGGTGTGGTGAGGAAGGCCGCCGGGGTGTCGCCGAAGGTGGTGAAGTTCACCAGGTGGACGACGGTGTCGTTGCCGAGCCGCCGCGCGTCCAGGAAGATCCGCCGGTCCCCGGCCAGGGTGACGGCGGGCGGTGCGGACCGGCGGACCGGGGCGAGCAGTTGGTCGGCGGAGGCCTGGTCGGTCTTGTTGAGGTAGCTGAGTCCGGCCCGGTTGCGGACGTACCAGCAGGTGCCGCTACCGAAGGCGTTCTGCTTGGCGGCGGGCAGGGGATCGGCCCGGCGCAGGCCGAGCACGTCGGAGAGGGCGAACTCGGCGCGCTGGCCGCCCAGTTCGTCGATCGCGGTGGGCGCGGGGCCGGTGATCACGATCGTCCCGCCGGCCGCGACGAAGCCCCGCAGCACGGCCGCCTCGGCGTCCGAGACCGCCTGGAGGTCGGGCAGCAGCAGCACCTTGAAGCGGGCCAGGTCGGCGGCGGCCAGGCCGGGGCTGGGCACCGTGTCGAACGGGATGTGCGCGTACACCAGGGCCTTCACCGCGCCCCGGAACTCGCCCAGCCAGGGGACGGCGGCGCAGCTCTGCTCCGGATCGTCGCCGCCCCACCAGTCGGTGATTCCGGCCGGGGTGGTGGTGTTGACGTACATCCCGATGCCCGCGCCCGGGGCGACGTAGTCCCGGGACGGGCTGGAGTGGTAGACGCCGACCTGGGCGGCCGGGGCGGCGTTGTAGAGCCGCTCCTGGTTGGCCTGGACGAAGCGGTACATCCGGGCGCGCATCGCCGCGTCCACGGTGTCGTTCTTGTACGGCGTCTTCACCTCGTACGGGTTGCAGCCGGCGGCGATCAGCTGGGACATCACCAGCGAGGCGTCGTCCGGCTGCCAGCCGTAGGAGAACGCCCAGGCGGGCTTGGCACCGCTGGCGCCGCGCGCGTACTTGTACATCGAGATCAGGCAGACCCAGTCGTCGGCGGTGGCGTGCCGCATGCCGTCGTAGTTGCCGAGGATGTCCACCTCCCAGACCTGGCTGACGGCGCCCTCGGCCTGGCGCAGGTAGCCGCCGTCCAGGCCGATGGAGGTGGCGTAGCGGTAGTCCATCGAGACGGTCTCGACGAAGGTGACCAGATCGGGGTTGACCGAGCGGCCGGCGGCGGCGATGTCGAGCTGGAACCGGAGCAGGTTGCGGTGGCGCCACTCGACGTAGCGGCGGAACACCGGGTCGGCGAAGTCGGCGACCTTGGGCAGGGCCAGGCCGGTGTCGGCCTTGAAGGCGGCCGCGCCCCAGGTGGAGGCGTCGCACCAGGAGAGCACGCCGTCGAAGTAGATCGGGACGTCCGGCCAGATGCCGTCCACGCCGGTCGCGGCCACTCCCTTGATCCGCTTGAGGTAGTAGTCCCGCCAGGGCGAGTTGGGGCTGAGCCAGACGCTCTCGTCGCCCGGGTCGACCCACACCACCACGCTGCCGTAGAACACGTTGGGCTTGCCGCCGAGGTCGCGCTGCACCCAGGCGCCGCCCTGGTCGTTCTTGTAGAACGAGCGGCCCTTCTCGCCGCCGGGGGAGATCAGCTCCAGGGAGGGGTAGTACATGACGACCTTCAGGCCGGCGGCGTGCGCCAGGCCGGTGAAGGTCTTCACCTCGGCCATGTGGGCGGCGAACTCGGCGTCGGTGAGCCAGTTGGAGAGCAGGGTGTCGAGCTCGATGACGCTGACGTTCTGCGCCTTGAGGGCGTCGACGGCGCTCCGCATGTCGGCGGGCTCGTTGAAGGTGCCGTCGGCGATGCGCGCGAAGCGGGCCCAGTCCGGCCAGGGCTGCGCGGTGCCGGTGCCCGCGGAGACGGAGACGGGGCCGGGTGCGGGCAGGGGCTCCGGCGCGGGCGCCGGTGCGGCGGCCCAGGCCTGGCCGCCGGGCAGCAGGCGGACGGCGGCCAGCGCGCCGCCGGTGCCCAGGCCGGCCCGCAGCAGGCGGCGGCGGCCGAGGCGCGAGGTGGTGGCGGCGGTGGCGGGTGCGGGCGGTGTTCCTTCGGTCTCGGGCATGGTGGTCCCCCAGGGTGGGTTGGCGGATCCCGGGAACGTGCGCGCAACGCTCGGTGCGGAGACGGCCGTTCTCCCGGTCGGCGGCGCCTTCGAGCCGACCCTAGACCGCGGGTCGCCCGCCTGTTCGGCCCCTGCCCGCGGCTACGTCAGACGTCGGATCGCGGCCTCCCCGGATGACCGAGCCGGATCGCGCGTCCGGGTCGGGCGAGCTCCTCCCCGGGGCGCTTGACAGTGTGCAGACCGGCGCCGGTGGTGACGGCGGGGGGAGTGCGGGGTAGGGGTCTTCGGAGCCTGCTGGTCGGATGATCATGGATATTCGACAGTGCTGTAGATTCACGGCACGGAACGGCGGCAGGGACGAGGAGGGCACGATGAGCGTTTCGCTGGCCAAGGGGCAGAAGATCAGCCTGGAGAAGCCGGGCGGCGGACAGCTGAGTGTGGTCCGGATGGGCCTGGGCTGGAAGGCCGCACAGCCCAAGGGCTTCTTCGCCAAGCTGCTGGCCGCCGGCCGGGAGATCGACCTGGACGCCTCGGCGGTGCTGTTCTCCCAGGGGCGGCCGGTGGACGTGGTCTTCTTCCAGCACCTCAACAGCAACGACGGCTCGGTCCGGCACAGCGGCGACAACCTGGTGGGCGGCGCGGGCGACGCGACCGACGACGAGTCGATCACCGTCGACCTGACCCGGATGGCCGCCGAGGTCGACCAGATCGTCTTCACCGTCAACTCCTTCACCGGCCAGACCTTCCAGGAGGTCGAGGCGGCCTTCTGCCGACTGGTCGACGAGCAGACCGGCGCCGAGCTGGCCCGGTACACGCTGACCGGCGGCGGCCCGTACACCGCGCAGATCATGGCCAAGGTGCAGCGCACGCCCGGCGGTTGGCAGATGACCGCGATCGGGCAGCCGGCCAGCGGGCGGACCTTCCAGGACCTGATGCCGGAGCTGGTCAAGCACCTGTGACCCGGCCCGGGGCCGGCCGATCGCGGCCGGCCCCGTCCGGTCTGCGCGCCGTCCCGGGCCCCGACGCGGCTCGGAACGGCGCTCGGGCGTCAGCGCAGGTCCAGGTCGCGGCGCCGGAACCCGGCCAGCGCCAGGGCGATCAGCGCGGCCGCGACCAGGGTGAGCGCCGCGAGCGGCGTCCAGTCCATGGCGGCCGCCGGGAGCCGGGGCACCTGCCCGAACGGCGAGAGCCGTTCCAGGCCCGACGGCAGCTTCAACAGCGGGCCCAGGTACCCGATCACGAACGCGTACGCCGGGACGAGCCAGGCCAGCGGCGTCGCCCGGGGCAGCCAGCCGTACACGGCGGCGGCGAAGCCCACCGTCACCCACTGGGCGGGCGCGAACGCCAGGGCCGCGCCGACCAGTCGCGGGAACGCGCCGCCGTCACCGGTGGACAGCGCCCCCGCCAGGCCGAATCCCACCCCCGCCGCGAGCAGCACCGCGGTCGAGCCCAGCAGTGCTGCCACGAGGTGCCCGCCCAGCCAGCCGGACCGGGACACCCCGGTAGCCAGCACCGGTTCGGCCCGCCCGGCGGTCTCCTCGGCGCGCGGGCGCAGCGTCGCCAGGACCGCGTAGACCGCGCCGACCACGGCCACCACCAGCAGGGTCATCGCGGCGAAGGAGTCGGCGAGGGTGCGGCCGCCGAGCCGGGCGAGCGCCTCCTTCAGCTGGTCGACGTCCTTGAGCATCGAGTCGGCGTTGCCCAGCAGCGACCCGTACATCGCGCCGAGCAGCAGCAGCGCGACCGCGAAGCCGCCCAGCAGGCCGCGGTGCAGGCGCAGGGCGAGGCCGAGCGGGGTGCCGAGGAAGGGGCGGGCGGTGGGCGGTCCCGGGCGGGTGGCGCGCAGACCGGCGCCCACGTCCCGGCGGGTGCTCAGCGCGAAGCCGGCCGCGCCGGTGGCGGCGGCCAGGGCGAGCGCGGGCAGCAGCGGCCACCAGCGGTCGTCGAGGAAGGGGTAGGTGCGCTGCAGCCAGCCGATCGGGGAGGCCCAGGCGAGCCCGTTCGCGCCGGCGTCCCCGGCCGCGCGCAGCGCGTAGGCGGCGCCGAGCACGGCGAGGGCCAGCCCGGAGGCCGTCCGGGCGTGCTCGGTGACCTGGACGGCGACGGCGGCCACCGCCGCGAACAGCAGCCCGGCGGCGGCGGTCGCGGCCCCGAACAGCAGCGCGCCGCCGGTGTCGAGCCCGGGGACGCCGAGGCCGGGCAGCCCGGCGGCGAGCAGCAGGCCGAGCGCGAGGTCGGCGACGGCGGCGGTGGCCAGGGCGGCCGCGAGCTGGGCGTGCCGGCCGACGGCGGCGGAGCGGACCAGTTCGGCCCGCCCGCTCTCCTCCTCGGCCCGGGTGTGCCGGCTGACGATCAGGACGCTCATCAGCCCGGCCAGCACCGCCAGCAGGCCGAGCAGCCGGTGGCCGAGCATGGCGCCCCAGGTGTAGTCCACCAGGTAGTGCCCCGGGCCGGTCATGGCGAGCACGGCCGGGCCGGCGGAGGCGTGGGCGATCGAGGCCCGGTCGGCGGCGGTCGGGTAGACGGCGTGCACGCTGTTGGCGCTGGCGAGGGTGAGCAGGCCGAGGCCGAGCACCCAGGCGGGGATGCGGACGCGGTCGCGGCGCAGGTCGAAGCGGAGCAGGGCGGCGGTGCCGGCCAGCGTGGCGGACGAGCGCCGCGGTCGGCCCGGGGCCGCGGTGGGCGTGCCGGTCGCGGTCGTGGTGGCGGTCATCGGGCAGCCTCGCCGTCGACCGGGTGCCCGTTGGCGGCCAGCTCGTCGCCGTAGTGGCGCAGCATCAGCTCCTCCAGCGTGGGCGGGTGGCTGACCAGGCTGCGCAGCCCGGCCTCGCCGAGGCGGCGGACGGCGGCGTCCAGGTGGGCGCCGTCCACGGCGAAGCGCACCCGGGCGCCCTCGGTGCGGACGCCGTGCACGCCCTCCAGCGTCTCCAGCCCGGTGACCGGGCGGTGGGTCTCGGCCTCGACCGTGGTGCGGGTGAGGTGGCGCAGCTCGCCGAGGCTGCCGGTCTGCACCACCCGGCCGTGGCGGATGATGCTGACCCGGTCGCCCAGCTTCTCCACCTCGTCCAGGAGGTGGCTGGACAGCAGGACGGTGCGCCCCTGCCCCCGGGCCTGCCGGACGACGTCCTGGAAGACCACCTCCATCAGCGGGTCGAGGCCGGAGGTCGGTTCGTCGAGCAGCAGCAGTTCGGCGTCGGAGGCGAGTGCGGCGACGATGGCGACCTTCTGCCGGTTGCCCTTGGAGTAGCTGCGGCCCTTCTTGGTGGGGTCGAGGTCGAAGCGCTCGATCAGCTCGTCCCGGCGGCGGCGGTCGAACCGGCCGCGCAGCCGGGAGAGCAGGTCGATGGCCTCGCCGCCGGTGAGGTTGGGCCACAGTTCGACGTCGCCCGGGACGTAGGCGAGGCGGCGGTGCAGCTCGACGGCGTCGTGCCACGGGTCCTTGCCGAGCAGCCGGGCGCTGCCGCCGTCGGCGCGCAGCAGGCCGAGGAGCACCCGGATGGCGGTGGACTTCCCGGCGCCGTTGGGCCCCAGGAATCCGTGCACCTCGCCGGTCTCGACGGTGAGGTCGAGGCCGTCCAGCGCGGCGGTCCGGCCGAAGGTCTTGCGGAGGCCGGACAGGGTGATTGCCTTCGTCATGCTGCTGAAGCTACCGTAGTTTCAGAAAAACGTGAATATTGGGAAGGCGTTAAAGTTCGGTCGAGAACGTGATGATCACCGGGAAGGGGACGGCGCACGTGGTGGAGCGGGAGCCGGAGAAGGGCCGCGACGAGCAGGCGGTGTCGGACTTCGTCGAGCGGTTCGCGGCCGAGCTGGTGGTCGCGGGCATGAGCCGGATGCCGGCCCGGGTCTTCTCCTGCCTGATGGCCGAGGAGAGCGGCGTGCTGACCTCCGCCGAGCTCTCCGAACGGCTGCGGATCAGCCCGGCCGCGGTGTCCGGCGCGATGGGCTACCTCACCCAGGTCGGCCTGGTCTCCAAGGAGCGCGAGCCGGGCTCGCGGCGGGACCGCTACCGGGTGCTGAACGACGTCTGGTTCGAGTCGATGACCCGGCGCGACGAGATCCTGATGCGCTGGATCCGGGTGCTCAAGGACGGCGAGGCCACCGTCGGCGCGGGCACCGTCGCGGGGGACCGGCTGGGGGAGAGCGCGGCCTTCTTCACGTTCATGGTCGACGAGGTGCACGGCATGCTCGCGCGGTGGCGCGTTCACCGCGCGACGCTGGCGGCGGGGGCGGAGCCGGAGCCTGGGTCAAGGTCAGGGCCGGTATCGAGCTCGGGCCAGTAGCGGACGGGACGGGGAACGCCGACGGCCCGCACCGGGGGTGCGGGCCGTCAGCGGTGAAGGAGTCTCAGCGGGCCGGCGGCGCGGCGGAGGGGGAGAGCGACGCGCTGGGGGTCGGGCTCGCGGCGCCGGAGGGGGTGCCGCCCGGGGTGGGCGTGGCGGTGGGCGTCGCCGTGGCGCACGCGGGAGCGGTGGGAGTGCCGGTCGGGGTGGCGGTCGCCGTGGCCGTCGGCGACGGGGTGCCCGTCGGAGTGGCGGTCGCGGTGGCCGTCGGGCTCGGGCAGGTGGTGGGCGTCCCGGTCGGGGTCCCGGTGGGCGTCCCGGTCGGGGTGGCCGTCGGAGTTCCGGTCGGGGTGGCCGGCGGGGACGGGTTGCCGGAGGGGGTGCCCGACGGCGTGGTCGTCGGGGTCGCGGGCGGCGCGGTGCTCGGCGTGCCCGTGGGCGTGGTGCTCGGACCGGGCGTCGGCTGCGCGGATGCGGACGGGGACTGGCTCGGGGTCGACGCCGTCGGCTGGGTGCTCGGCGAGGACGGCGTCGGGGTGGTCGCGGGCGTGCTCGGCGTACCGGCCGTGGCGCCCGGCGTCGTCCCGGTCGGCGGGAGGAGCGGGGAGGGCGAGGAGCCCGGCGGGATCGAGGACGCCGGCCGGTTCGGCACGGTGGTGACGGCGCCGCTGCCGTAGTGGGCCATCCAGTTGCGGACCGTCCGCAGGTACTCGCCCGAGTTGTTGTAGCTGAGGACCGCCCGGTCGAGCTGCGCCGGGTCGGTGAGGTCGCGCCCGCCCGCGCACAGGTAGCGGGCGGCGCTCTCGGCGGCGTCGAAGACGTTGTTCGGGTCGGCCTTGCCGTCGCCGTTGGCGTCCGCGCCCCAGACCGCCCAGGTGGAGGGGATGAACTGCATCGGCCCGACGGCGCGGTCCCAGCGCGCGTCGCCGTCGTAGCGCCCGCCGTCGGTGTCGGGTATCGCGGCGAAGCCGTTGCCGTCCAGCGCCGGGCCGAGGATCGGGGTGAAGGTCGTGCCCGCCGCGTCCACCTGGCCGCCGTTGGCCTGGCCGGACTCGACCTGGCCGATCGCGGCCAGCAGCTGCCACGGCAGGTGGCAGCCGGGCGAGCGCTGCGCGGTCGAGGCCTCGGCCTGGCGGTAGGCGGCGAACACGGTCGCGGGCAGGGCCGCCCCGGTGGCGGCGAACGGGCCGGCGTTGGGCACGCCGGGCACGCCGGGCACGCCGGGCAGGCCGGGTACGGTGCCCGGGGGCTGCGGCAGTTGGACGGTGCCGCCGCCGTCGGCCGGGATGCCGGTGCCGAAGGTGCTGCCGACACCGGCGGTCGGGCCGCCGCCGACGGGTGAGCCGGCCTGGGAGGAGGTGGCGTCCGGCGCCGTCACGACGTCGGCGGCCGCGACCGGTGCGAGCCCGAAGCCCGTCATCTGAGAGCCGGTCAGCGCGGCGAGCGCCGTGAAGGCCGCCGCCGTCCCCGTGACCCGCTTGCCGAGCCGTAGCCCGCGCCCGCCCCGGGCCTTGCCGAACCGCTCCGTCATGCCGTGCCCCTCCCCGTCGCCGTCCGGACCTTCCCGGAACGGATGAGCCCTCGTCATCGTGCCTGCCGTTGCTTGACGGCTCCCACCGCCGGGACGATTAGTATCACGACCGTCTGACCGGGCCGGGGCGTCCGGCAGGGGCCCCGGGCCCCGCCGGTCGGTTGACACCGCAGTTCAGCGGGGGTGAGGCCGCCTCAGCTCCTTGGACGTCAGGCCCCCAGCCGCTTCGCGAAAATCCCGGCCAGGGCGGTCTCCGCGACGCCTTCCAGCGGGGCGTTCACCTCATCGCCCGGGGCGCGGCTCTTGGTCACCTCGACCAGGTAGAGGCGCCCGTCCGCCACGAAGTAGACGAACGGCCGGGCGCCGGTGCCCTTGCGGGTCGTCAGCACGGCCTCCTGGCCGACCGCCGGGAACGGGGTGACGGACAGCTCCGGGTCCGCCGTGACCCTGGCGAGGTTGGCCATCGGCATCTCCCGGATGGAGGCGTAGGACTCGCGGGAGCCCCAGGTGCAGCCCCACGGCCGGGTGCCGTCGGAGCCCGGGTCGGGGTGGGTGCCGGTGAACGGGCCGGAGGTGCCGACGGTCTGGACGACCTGCGGGGAGGTCAGCAGGGTGCAGGCGTCGTCGGGGCGCTTCCCGGCGGAGCCGGCGGCGCTCGTCGACGCGGCCGTCGGGGCGCTCGTCGAGGCCGTCGGGGTGCCGGTGGTCGCGGTCGTCGTGGTGGCGGCGGTGGTGGTCGGGGCGGGCGCTGCGGCGGTGTCGCGCTTCGGGGCGGAGGACGAGCAGCCGGTGAGTGCGGCGGCGGCGAGTGCGGCGGCCGGCAGCCAGGCGAGCCGACGGCCGTGCCGGAGAAGCGGGTTGGTGCGCATGCGAGTCCCCCAGAGGTCCTGTCCATCGGCCCGGCGCCGGTGGCGGATGCGGTACGGGAGGGATGCTACGGGCCGCGCTTCGGCGGTATCTCCCGGTTCGGTAACGGGAGTTGACCGAGGACGTAACGGCGGTGGGCGGAGCGTGCCGGCGGCCGGACGGGCGGTTCGGGGCGCGGGGGTGGTACGTGCGCGTCGTTCCGGGCTCCCCGGCGGCGCCCGTCGTCGACCGTCCTGACCTGCGCGGATGCCCGGCACCGGTGGGGCCGCTCCCTACCAGGGCGAGCACCCGGACGCCAGGGGGCGGCCCCAACTCGCCCCTGGACGGGTGACGTTCTGATGAAAGTGGGCATGCCAGGAATCTCCGCCCGGCATGCTGTGCCCTGTGACGATGCGGATGGAGGCCCAGACCGTGAGTGCGAACCTGCCGGAGACCGTCGCCGAGGGAGCGACCGTTCTCCCGGCGCCCCCTCGGGTGGTCGACGACCTGGCCCGCGACCTGACCCGCGCCGCGGCGGCGGTCCGGTCGGTGTCGCGGGCCGGCCGCAGCGGTGGGGACGTCGCCGTCGCCGCCTACACCGCCGTGGTGTGCACCGGGCGTTCGGCCGCCCGCGCGCTGGAGGAGGCCGCCGCGTGGTGCCGGCAGGCCCCCGAGGCCGAGGTGCACTCGCTCGCCTGGGCCCGGGTGCCCGGGCACCGCCACGACGTGGACGAGTACCGCGTCACCCTGGCCGTCAGCTTCCCCGACGACGAGACCGGCGAGCACCTCGGCGACACCCACCGCGCCCGCCGCTGACCCCCCGTATGATCATCCCGTGGATCATGGAGGTACGAACCGTGGGTGACGGGGGCACGAACGAGATGACGGGTGACCTGGCGGAGCAGACGCAGGACGCGGACGGCGGCGGCCCGCGCGAGCTCTCGCGGGCCGCCGCCGTGGCCGTGACGGTGCTCGCCGCCGTCTGCGGCGCCGTCGTGCTGCTGGCCGTGTTCCACTGGCTGGGCTGGGGTGTCCCCTGGATCGGCTGGCTGGTCGCCAAGGGCGGTATCAAACTCGCCGTCGGGGGCTTCGCCGGGCTGGCCGCCGCCTTCGCCTGGCTGCGGTCGCGGCTGCGGACCTGAGGGCCTGTCCGGCCGAGGCGGGCTGGGGACCTGAGTCGCGGCTGCGAACCTGACTGGAGCCGGTCGGGGGCCTGGCCGGAGCCCGCTGGGGTCAGCCCGCCTGCGGGGAGGGGCAGGTGAGGTCGTGCTCGGGGGCACGGTCGTCCAGCAGGTAGCCCTCGACCACGCCGGTGACACAGGTGTTGGCGGTCGGGTACTGGCCGTGGTCGCCGCTCCCGGTGACGGTCACCAGCTTGGAGCCGCGCAGCGCGCGGTGCGCGCCGAGTGCGGCCTCGTAGTAAGTGGCCGGGTCGTGCACCGAGTTGAGCATCAGCACCGTCGGCAGGTGGGCGCCGGTGACCTTGACCTTCGGGGCGGGCGCGGTCGGCCAGGCTGCGCAGACCGCGCTGAAGGCCAGCGTGCGCGCGCCCGCCAGCGGCCAGCGCGCGGTGTTCTCCGCGCCGCGCTCGACCCAGGTGTCCATGTCCTTGGTCCACGGGGTGTCGCCGCAGGTCACCGAGAAGTACTCGGCGAGGAACTCCGGGCTGAGGTACTGGCCGAACACCCGACCGGCCATCGTCTTGGCCGCCGGATCGGCCGCCTGCCAGTCGTCGACGGCGGTCAGGGACTGGGCGAGGAGGGGGAAGGTGGCCTCCTCGTAGATCGCGCTGATCGCGCCGTTGTCGAGCTGGTTCGGACCGATCGTCAACGACCCCTCGGTGATGGGCTGGTCGTGCAGCGCGGCGCGGCGCTGCTCCCAGTGCGCCTGCACCTGCTCGGGCGTCGAGCCCCAGTGGTAGGTGGCGTCCCGGGCGGCCAGCCACGGGACGAAGTCCTCGTCGAAGCGGCGCTGGAAGCTCATCGGCTGGCCCAGCTCGAACTTCTCCCAGGTGCCGTCGAAGCCGATGTTGCTGTCCAGGATCATCCGCTCGACCCGGTGCGGGAAGAGCGTCCCGTAGTAGGCGCCGATCATCGAGGCGTAGGACGGGCCGAAGTAGCTGATCTTCTGCTCGCCGAGCAGGCCGCGGAACAGGTCGATGTCGTGGGCGGTCTGCTCGGTGTTCAGGTAGGGCAGCAGGTCGCCGCTGTGCTCCTGGCAACTCGCGGCCAGCTTCTTGGAGTTGGCTATCACCTTGTCGATCGCCGCCGGGGACTGGTCGCGGTAGTCGCCGGCCAGGAACTCCGTGAACTCCTCCGGTGTCTGGCACACGGCCCGGGTGCTCTGGCCGACGCCGCGCTGGTCGAAGCCCACGATGTCGTACGCGGCGCCCACGGCGGGGGCCGCCGTGGCCAGGCCCGCCGGGCGCAGCAGGCCCGACGCGCCGGGGCCGCCGGCGGCCATCAGCAGCGTGCCCTTGCGCTTGGCCGGGTCGCCGGCGCGGTGCCGGGAGACGGCGATCTTCAGGTCGGCCCCGGTGTCGGGGTGGTGCCAGTCGCGCGGGACGGTCATGGTGGCGCAGTCCAGCGCGGGCTGCTGGGCGCAGGGCTGCCAGTCGAGGGTCTGGTGGGTGTAGCGGGCGGGCGCGGCCTCGGCGTCACCCGGGTTGCGGGCGGTGTCCGGGGCGGCGCTCGCGGGGGCCGGCAGGGCGAGGCCGGCCAGGACGGCGGCGGCGACGGCCACGGCGGCGCGCCGGGTGCGGGAGGCGGTGGCGCTCGGTGCACCGGCCTTCGAGGCGCCCGCGTTCGAGGCGGCGGTGCGGGACGCGGTGGTGTGGGACGCGGTGGCCGTCGAGGCGGTGATGTCGGATGCGGTGGTGTTCACGGGAACGATCCTGTCCGAGTGCGCTCTGACGGTCGATCATGCGAGGTTCCGTGTCCGGGGTGGTGCTGGGTACACCCCGGACCTGCGGCCCGCCCCCGTCAGTACGCGGCGGTGAAGCGGGTGCGGCGGTGGACGGGCTGCTCGGCCTCGTCGAGCAGGGCGACGGCGAGATCCTCCATGGAGATCGCCGAGAGGCCGTCGGCGTCGACCAGCAGTTCGTCCCGTCCGAGTCGGAAGCGGCCGGTGCGCTCGCCGGGTTCGAGCACGGCGGCGGGGCTGAGGTAGGTCCAGTCGACGTGGGCGTCGGCGCGGTAGAGGTCGAACTGCTCGCCGCAGGCCCGGGCGATCGGCAGGATCTCGGCGGGCAGGCCGGGGTCCTCGACGACGGTCAGGCCGCCGCGGCCGGGGATGGTGAGGCTGCCCGCGCCGCCGACGGCGAGCAGGCGCACGCCCGTCCCGGCGAGGCCGGCCAGCAGTCCCCGGGTGGCGGTCGGCAGCTCGTGCTCGCTGCCGGGTGCCGGGCGGGTGGCGGTGATCACCAGGTCCTGTCCGGCGGCTATGCGTGCGACGTCCTCGGCGTTGCGGGCGTCGCCGACGGTGAGGGCGGCGGCGGACGGCAGACCGTGCGGCTTGGCGGGGTCGCGGACTACGGCGGTCACCTGGTGGCCGCGGGCGAGCGCCTCGGCCACCACCCGGCCGCCGACGTTGCCGGTGGCGCCGAACACGGTGATGCGCATGAAGGTTCTCCTCGGGCGGGACTTCGTGGGACTTCGCGGGACTTCGTGGAACGTCAGGGGGCGTCCCGGGGGCGGGATCAGGCGTTCTCGCGGACGGTCGGGGGTGCGGCCTGCGGGTCGGCGGCCTGCGTGGGGGTGGGCTGGGCGGCGGCCTGCGCGGCGGGCGCGGCGGTGGCGCGGCGCCGCTGGGTCTGGGCCGCGACCAGCGAGCCGAGGACGATCAGCGCCCCGAGCGCCTGGAGCGGGCTGAGGTCCTGCCCGAGGGCCAGCCAGCCGATCGCGGTGGCGACCACCGGGCTGAGCAGGGAGAGGAAGGAGACCGAGGTCGGCGGCAGCGCCCGGATCCCGCGGAACCAGAGCGCGTACGTGAGCGCCGCACCGATCAGGCTCAGGTAGCCGTAGCCGAGCAGGTTGGCGGCGGTGAGATGGGAGGGCGGGCCGCCCTCGACGAGCAGCGCGACCGGCACCAGCAGCAGTCCGCCGGCGGTGAGCTGCCAGCCGGTGGTGGCGAGCAGCGGGGCGGGGGAGGTCCAGCGCTTGGAGAGGACGACGCCGGTGGCCATGACCACCGCGCCGGCGAGCGCCGCGACCACGCCGACGACGTCCAGCTGTGCGTTGGCCCGCAGGACCAGCAGGCTGACGCCGGCGACGCCCGCGATGCCGGACAGGACGGTCCGCAGGGTGAGCCGGTCGCCGAGCAGCGCGGCCGAGAGCCCGGCGGTGATCAGCGGCTGGACGGCGCCGACGGTGGCGGCGACCCCGCCGGGGAGGCGGTAGGCGGCGATGAACAGGAGGGCGAGGAAGGCGCCGATGTTGAGCGCGCCGAGGACCAGCGAGCGCCACCACCAGCTGCCCTGCGGCAGGCGGCGGGTCAGCGCGATCAGCAGCAGCCCGGCGGGCAGGGCCCGGAGGACGGCCGCGAGGAGCGGGCGATGGGGCGGGAGCAGTTCGGTGGTGACGATGTAGGTCGACCCCCAGACGGCGGGGGCTATGGCGGTCACCAGCACGATTCCGAGGCGATTTCTTAGCACTAAGCCAATGTATCTCAGCGCTAAGGCATCTTTCATCGCTCTGCGGGGGTGACGTGGCTCACGGTTACCTCATCGCTAAGGAATATCGGCGGAATCCCCTACTCTGAACCCGTGGCAGATCATGTGGACCGAGTAGTCGCGCAATGGGCGGTCGAGCGCCCCGACCTGGACGTCTCCCCGATGGAGGTGCTCGGCCGGCTCAAGCGCCTCTACCGCCTGGTGGACGCGGAGCTCAAGCGCACCTTCGGCGACCACGGCCTGGACGCCGCCTCCTTCGACGTCCTCGCCACGCTGAAACGCAGCGGCCCGCCGTACCGCCTCACCCCCACCGGGCTGATGCAGTCCGCGATGGTCACCTCCGGCGCCATCACCCAGCGCCTCGACCGGCTGGAGGCCCGCGGCCTGGTCACCCGCACCGCCAGCGACGTGGACGGCCGCAGCCGCGAGGTCGCCCTCACCCCCGAGGGCCACGACCTGATCGACCGCGCCCTGCCCGACCACCTCGCCACCGAGCGCCGCATCCTGGCCGGCCTCGACGAGGCCCAGGCCGCCGCCCTCGTCGACGCCATGCGCACCCTGCTGGTCGCCCTCGGCGACAGCCCGGAGGAGCGGTAGCCGGGCGGCCCTCCCGCCGGCGCTACGGGCTGACCGCCACGGCCTTGAAGAAGGTGTAGTGGAACGTGCCGCCCGGCTCGGCTGCGCGCCGCAGGTCGGCGACGCCCTGGTCGAAGGCGGCCGGGTGGCTTCGCCCGGTCGCCGGCTGCGCCCGGGCTGGGTACGCTGACGGACCGTATCCCACTGCCGACCGCAGGGAGACGTGATGGCCAGGCTCGGGCGCACCGTTCAGCTCGGAGCGGTGCTGGTGGTGCTGGCGGCCATGCTCGGGCCGGTTCCGGGCGAGGCGGCGCCGGTGCGCGGTGATGCCGACCTGCTGCGGCGGGGTACGCCCGTGGACGGGACGACGGGCGGGACGGCGGAGGGGACGACGGCGATGGCCGATCAGGATTCACGGCAGCTCGCCGGGCGCCGGATCGTGCTGTCCTACGCCGGTCCGACGCCGCCTCCGGGCGTGCTGCAGACGATCCGGGAGGGGCGGGCGGCCGGCGTCATCCTGTTCGCGGAGAACGTCACGAGCCCGGCGCAACTCGCCGAGGCCGTCGCACAGTTGCGGCAGGCGGCGGCGGACTCGCCGGCGCCCGGCGGGCTGCTGCTGATGACCGACCAGGAGGGCGGCAAGGTGCGCCGCCTGCCCGGCGAGCCCGAACTCTCCGCCCGCCGGGCAGGGCTGGATCCCGACCCGGTCGGTGCGGCGGCCCGTTCCGGCGTCGGCGCGGCCGGCGCGCTCGCGGACGCCGGGCTCAACGTGAACCTCGCGCCGGTGCTCGACGTGTACGACGCCCCGGGCAACTTCATCGACCGCGCCGAGCGTTCCTTCGGCCAGGACCCGGCCCGGGTCGGTGAGTTGGGCAGCGCCTACCTCGCCGCCCAGCAGGGCCTGGGGGTCGCCGCCACGGCCAAGCACTTCCCCGGGCTCGGCTCCGCCGCTCGCGACCAGAACACCGACACCCGCCCGGTCACCCTGCCCGTGCCCTTGGACGAGCTGCGCGCCCGTGGGGAGGCGCCCTACCGGGCGGCCATCGCGGCGGGTGTCCGGCTGGTGATGGCTTCCTGGGCGATCTACCCGGCGCTCGACCCGGTCCGTCCGGCGGGGCTGTCGCCCACCGTGGTCCAGGGGGAGCTGCGCGGCCGCCTGGGCTTCCGGGGCGTCACCGTCACCGACGCCCTGGAGGCCGAGGCCCTCGCCCCGTACGGCGGCACCGGCGCCCGTGCGGTGGCCGCTGCCGAGGCCGGGATGGACCTCATCCTCTGCTCCGCCCGCGACCCGCAGCAGGCCGAGGACGCCACCGCGGCCCTCGTCGACGCCCTGGACTCCGGCCGGCTCGACCGCGACGCCTTCACGGCCGCCGCCGCCCGCGTCGACGCCCTGCGCGCCGCACTGCACTGAACCGGAGGCGCCCGGTCGGCCCCGGCCGGCAGCGGGCGCAGCCGGCCACGAAGGGTGTGCGGGCGCTGACTTCTCGGGGCGTGATTGCGCCATCGAAGGTACAGATTTCAGTCTCCTTGGTAGTTCCAAGGCGGAACCGGGTCATGGCATAGGAATCGCATGGCAAAGTTCTCGTCGTGGCGCGGCTGTGAAATGTCACATGTGCTACCTCACCTGTCCAGATCGTTCCTCACACCCTCCGAAGGAGGAGTCCATGAACCGCATCACGCGGATCGCGGCGGGCGCGGCCGGTGCCGTCGCCCTGCTCTCGGCGCCGGTGCCGGCGTTCGCCGTACCGTCGAGTGGCGCCGCCGATGTCGCCGCCACGGTCACGACCTGCGGCTACAACGGCCTGCAGGCCGGGCTGTCGACCAAGGTCTGCGCCGAGGTCACCGGCAGCAGCGTCGTGCTGTACGGGCAGATCGGCCTGGCCGGGCCGCCCTCCCCGGGCACCCCGTGGCCGCCGGCGCCGCAGGAGCTACTGACCCACCTGTCGGCCGACGTGACCGGTGGCGCGTCGCTCGGTGCGGTGAGCGGGCGCACCGTGTTCACGGTCAGCACCGTGCGGGTCGACGGCATCAGTGCCACCGCGCCGTGCGGTTCGACCGTCCACGCCTCCTTCAGTGTCGAGTCGATCTGGCGGGGTCCGGCCCCGGTCGTGGTGGATGTGCCTGTAGTCTGCTGACGTCACGTCACCATAACGGCCGAGTCCGGGAGTTGGCAGCATCCCGGGCTCGGCTTCCGGCGTTCCCCGGGCCGCCCTGGAGGTGAGGCGACGCGCCCGGGCCGGGCTCGGCCGGTGCGGCGCGCCCGGGGCCCCGCCGGGACGGCCCGGCGGGTGCCCGCTGTGACGACTTGAAGAAATCTTCATCTGTCGCGATGATGCTTGCCGGCCGCCGGTGTGGACGCGCGGCCGGACGCCCACCGAGCCGTACCCGAGGGAGAGACGCGGACGATGCCGGTCCCGCTGTACCAGGCCAAGGCGGAGTTCTTCCGCACCCTCGGCCACCCGGTCCGGATCCGGGTGCTGGAACTGCTCCAGGACGGGCCCCGGCCGGTGCGCGAGCTGCTGGCCGAGATCGAGGTCGAGCCGTCCAACCTCTCCCAGCAGCTCGCGGTGCTGCGCCGCACCCAGCTGGTCGCGGCCACCCGTGAGGGCAACACCGTGGTCTACGCGCTCAGCACCCCGGACGTGGCGGAACTGCTGCGCGCCGCGCGCCGGATCCTGACCGAGCTGATCACCGACCAGGGCGCGCTGCTCACCGAGCTGCGCGCCCCCGGCGGCCGGCCGGCCCGCTGAGCCCGCGCCCGACCCGGCCGACCGACCCGAGGAGAACCCCCGCCATGAGCGAGAGCACGCGCCAGAGCGCGAGCGACGGTACGAGCGACGAGAAGCGCAGGCGCAAGGCCATGCTCATCCGGGCCGGGATCTACATCTTCGCCACGCACCTGTTCGCCGGCTTCGTACTGCTGCTGTTCGCGCTCGGGGGCCGCCACTGAGTGGCCCGTCCGCTCAGCGGCGCGGGCGGTCCGTCACGAGGTAGCGGTCGCTGGTGCTGGTCCAGGCCTGGACGCCCTCGACGAGCTCCCGGGTGCCGTCCAGGTACCAGCGCCCGGCCGGGTGGCGGCGACGCAGGTCGCTGCGCAGGGCGTCGTTCTCCCGTCGCAGCCGGGCGACCCGGGCGCGGACGGCGGCGACGGCCCGGCTGCGGGTGCAGCCTCGGATCCGCTGCAGGGCGAGGACGGTGTTGAAGGCGGCCGCGCTCTGGCGTTCCTCCCGCTCCAGCGAGTACAGGTCGTTGATCAGCGTGGCGGCGTCGGCGGTGTTGGCGCGCAGCCGGTGCAGTGCGGGCTCCGCGTGGAGTGCGGCGGGGGCGTCGGCGCCGTGGACCCGTTCCAGTATGTTCGTGAACGGGTAGAGGCAGCTGCTGTGGCGGCGCAGCCGCATGGTCTCGGGCAGGCCGAGGGCGGGGACGGTGCCGCGGGCGCGGTGCCCGGCCTCGGTGGGGAAGGTCTCCAGGCAGGCCTGCCACTCCCGGGCGGCCCGGGCGCGCCACTGCGGCGACATGCCCTGGGTCTGGCGCTCCCACAGGTCCTGCCAGGCGGCGAGCAGCAGGCCGTCCGGGCCGGGCGTCGGGCCGGGCGTCGGGATGGCGTGCGGGTCGCCGGTCGGGACGCCCGTCGGTCCGGAGGCGTCCGGTCGGCCGCCGGCGGCGCCGTGCAGGACGGCGATCAGCGGGTCGACGACGGCGCGGGCCTCGGCGGGGCGGCGCCCGGGCGGGCCGTCGAAGCGGTCGTCGAGGATGGTGAACCAGCCCAGCATGTCGACCAGCAGGTCGAGGTCGGCGCCGCGGGTCCGCGGGAAGGCGTGGCCGATCAACTCGTGGAGGGCGTAGGCCCGGTAGCCGGGCAGCTCGGCCGGGGCGAGCAGGCCGCGGCCGACCGCCCAGTCGGCGTGCCGCAGCGCGGCGGTGTGCAGTTCGCCGGGTCGGCGCGGAGTCCGGGGCGGGTCGGGTGCCGGGTCGGGTGCCGGGGTGAGGCCGGGGACGCGCACCGGACAGCGGCCCGCCGGGGGGGCTTCGACGGCCGCGCGGTCGGCCGGGGGGCTGTCGGGGCGCGGCGGCCGGGCGTCGCGCGGGTCCAGCCGGACCCGCAGCCCGTGCGCCTGGACCGTCGTCCACACCACCTCCCGGGCCCGCGCGCCGGGGACGGCCACCGGCCGCCAGCGGCGCAGGATCGCGGCCGCCGCGACCGTCAGCTCGGCCCAGGCGAAGGCCTCCCCGATGCACTTGTGCTTGCCCGCGCCGAACGGAAGGAAGGACTGCCGCCCGGCCCCGCCGCCGCCCTGCCAGCGCTCCGGACGGAAGCGCAGCGGCTCCGGGTAGCGGTGCGGGTCGCGGTGCAGCGCGGTGAGGCTGTAGAGCAGCTCGGTGCCGGCCGGGATCCGGTACGGGCCGAGCTCCACCGGCACCTGGGCGGTGCGCATCAGGAAGGCGTTGGGCGCGTGCAGCCGCACCACCTCCTGGGTGACGCTGCGGGTGTAGGTGAGCCTGGCCAGCGCCTCGGGGGTGGGGACGGCGCCGGCCGGCAGGTGCTCGTCGAGTTCGGCGAGCACCCTGGCCTCCACCTCGGGGTGGCGCAGGAGTTCGTCGAGGAGCCAGGTCAGCGTGGTGGAGACGGTCTCGGTGCCGGCGCCGAACATGGTGATCGCCTCGGACCGGACGTCGGCCTCGGTGAGCGGGCGGCCGGTGGCCGGGTCGGTGGCGGCGCGCAGCAGCGCGGGCAGGGTGCCGCCCCGCCCGGTGGAACCGGTGCCGCCGGCGGCCGGTGCATCGGCGCTCCGGGCGTCCGTCGGCCGTCCGCTGACGGCCTGGTCGACGACCTGGTTGAGCACCCGGACGGCGGCGTCGAAGCGCCGGTTGACCGGCAGTGGCAGCCGGGCGAGCGCCGGGTGCGGGTAGAGGGACTGGACGATCTGGCCCTTCACCATGTCCGGCAGCGCCCGGTGGAAGGCCAGCGTGGCGTCCTCGCTGAGCCGGGCGTCGAACAGCGAGCGGGTGACGATCTCCAGCGCGAGGTGGTTCATCTCCTTGGCCACGTCGAGGACCTGTCCCGGGCGCCAGCGCCCGGCCCGCTCCTCGGTGACCTGGTGCATCACGGCGACGTACTCGGCCATCCGGTCCGGGCCGAAGGCGGGTTGGACGACCCGGCGGCGGTCCCGGTGGGCCTGGCCCTCGGACATCAGCAGGCCGTCGCCGAAGGCCGTCTTGAGGGTGTCCTGGACGGCGCCGCGCGGGCAGTCGTAGGCGAGGGCGACGAGCAGGCTGTGGACCAGCGAGGCGTCGGTGACCACGCAGACGGTGCGCGGCCCGAGCCGGATCCGGACGACGCCGCCGTGCCGGGAGAGCGAGCCCAGGAATCCGAGCGGGTCGCGCAGCAGGGCGGCCGCGTGGCCGAGGCCGGGGAGCGCGCCGGGGGCGAGCGGGGGGACGGCCGCGCGGGTGGTGCGGGGCGCGGGCGGCGCGGTTCTCGGGGGGACGTCCCGTTTCCGCATCTCGGTCATCAGGGTCATGACAGTTCCTCTCATCGCAGGAGCTGGTGCGGACGGTACCGGGGGAGGCGCCGACGGGCCGGCCGGGAGGTCGGGGGCGGCCAGCGCGGGCCCCGCGTGCACCTCGACTGGAGGGCGCACGTCATGGCAAACGCGCCGGTTGGGCGGGCGTTGCGCCGAACGCGGGCGGATCACTCCAACGGTCGATCAGCCGGGCCCGCTCGGACTACCCGCGGGGAGGGCTCTGACCTGCGGCGACGGCCCCGCCGAAAAGATCCGCGCCGGGCCCTGCGGGCAGGGTCTTTGGACCCTCGCCGCCCGGCCGCGCGAGGTCCAGCATGGTCCGGGAGAAGGAGGACCCTGATGACCCGTCTGCGCCACCGGCCCACCCTGGACGTCCGGGTGGAGATCCGCGGCGAGCTGCCGCGCGAGGACGCCGAGTACGCCCGGGCGCAGGCGCTGGACACGGCGGCCGGACTCGGCCCCGGCGCCCGCGCGCTGCGCATCCGGCTCACCCGTACGCGCGCCCGGACGGTGACCCGGCCCGCCCTCGCGCAGGCCGACGTCGACCTGGCCGGCGCCGGCCCGGTCCGGGTGCAACTCGCCGCCGCCACCGCCCGGGAGGCCGTCGACCTCACCCTCGGGACCCTCGCCGGCCGGGCCGTCCGGCTGCGCGAGCAGGGCGACATCGGACTCGCCGCCGTCCACGAGAGCGCCTACCGCCCGCAGTACGCCGCCCGCCCGCTCGCCGAACGGCGGATCGCCCGGCGCAAGGAGGTGGTCCTCGCCCACCGCACCCCCGAGCAGGCCGCCCGCGAACTGCTCGCGCTGGACCGGCGGTTCCACCTCTTCGTGGACGCCACGACCGGCCGGGACAGCCTGGTCCACCGCTGCCCGCTCAGCGGCGCCCTGGAGTGCGCCGCCGCCGGGGCCGACCCCGCGGGCCCGCTCGACCTCCCCGAGGCGGCCCGCCGGCTCTGGCTGACCGGCGCCCCGTTCGTCTGCCACGCCGACCCCGGCGACGGCCGCGCCCGGGTGCTCTACCGCCGCTACGACGGCCACTACGGCCTGATAACGCCGGTAGCGGACCGCCGTTGACGGGCAGGACACCCACCGGGGCGGGCCCGCACCGCCCCTGACGGCCGCGAGCGCCCCGACCGCCACGACTTCCACGATTTCCACGACAGGGGAACCGGGACCATGGACTGCGACGACGTCATGCTGACCGTCCGGATCACCGCCGCCGAGCGCGCGCTGCTGCGGGACCTCGCGCGCGGCCACGGCGGGGACGTCTCCGAGGTCGTGGTGGACGGCCTGCTGGAGGTCATCCCCGCACTGCACGACGACGCCTCCGCGCTGCCGCTGCGGCGCGTCCTGGCCAGACCCGGCCCGTGCGCGCTGACCCTCTGGCTGCCCGCCCCGGTCGCGGACCTGTTGCCGCTGCTGGGCGAGCGGATCGCGCGGACCGGCGGCCCGTCGACCGGGCCGGCCAGCGCCGCGCTGTCCGCCGCGCTGCGGCTGTGGCTCGCCGGGGACCGGGACGGGCTGGCCGCCGGGCTGGCCCGGCTGCACGGCGGCTGCGCCGGCGGGCGGGCGGCGGTGCGGCCGGGGCCGGGGACGGTCTGGGCCGCTGCCTGACGATCCGTCGGCGCATGGCCCCAGCTGACGTGTCCTGGGCGGGAATCGGCCAGCTCAAGGATCTGGTCACGACCGGACGGCCAGGGCGTGTCCGGCTGTCGGAGCCCAGGCCCCGGGACTCCGGCCGGGTGGCCGCCACCACCCCCGTGCCGGGGAGCGCACACCACCCGATCGCGCTCCCCGGCACTGTCGTGTCCGGGGTCGTCCGCAGGTGCGGGAAACGCGATTCCGCAAGAGGTTTCTGTTATCCCCGCCCACCCTCCTCGCTCTCCGGAGTGTCGGACGGCCCGAGCCCCCTCACCCCGGGGCGCCCGGGCCCTCGCGCGAGGAGAGGAACGCGATGGGATCCCGGAGCACGGAGCTTCGCCGGCGTCGACCCCGACGCCCGCCGGTGGCCCCGTCGCGCCGTCGACCCGCTCCGCGCCGCCGACCCCGCTCCCGGCCTCGGGGACGACCTCCCTCCTCGGGTGACGGACAGTCATCTCGATTGAGATGTCGTGTGGTTGACCGGAGTCGACCGCTCCGGTCACGGTCGGCTGCGAGGTCCGGATCGTCGGCGCGTCAAGTCCGCGCTCCGGACGGCGTGTCGCGCACCAGCGGCAACTCGCCTCCTGCGCCGACGGGTTCACTTTCGCGGCGAACGACGGCGCGCTGGTTCGCGGGCTCGGCGGCCGCTGGCACTACGGTGGTTGGCTGTTGGAGCTGCAGCAGTCGAACGGTCGGACGGACCTGAACCGGTCGCTGCTGAAGACCTCCTGAGACCGCCCGGGGCGCCGGGTGCGGGCGCCGCCACCACCCGGTGGCGTCCGCACCCGGCGCCACCGCTGCCCGCCCCTCAGCCCTCACGAGGATTGCCCGCCATGCGAACCCGCCCCCTCGTCGCCGCCCTCGCCCTCGCCGGTGCGACCGTGCTGCCGGCCGCCGCACCGGCCGCCGTCCAGGGCGACACCGTCCACCTGGACGTCTCCGGACAGCGGAACGGCCACGTCAGCACCGTCGCCACCTGGGAGAACGACCACGACCCGGTCACCGGGGAGTTCGTCGGCACGCTCGCCGCGGCGTCCTCGGACGGGCGCACGGTCGGCCCCTGGCGCCTGGTCGCCGTCCCGGGCGAGGCGGGGACGTACACCACCCGGGAGATGCTCCCAGCCGGGCACTGGCGGGTGACCGTCGACTGCGCGTTCCCCTCGCCGGGCCACGGCGAGCGCGAACTCGACGTCGAGGCCCCGGTGATCGGCGACCCGCCGCTGTCGGGGGCCGCGGCGACGACGGGCCCCGCCTCGACCGCCATACCAGCGCCCGCGCCCCCGACCCAGACCTCGACCGTCCCGCCGGCCCTCGACGGCGCCGCCCCGGCCCGTCCCGTCGCCCGGGGCACCCCCTCCGACACCACGCCCGACGCCGCCACCTGGGCCGCGATCGGGACCGCCGCCGCGGCCGTCGTGCTGGTCGCCACCGGCTTCTGGCTCCGCCGCCGTCCGCACGGCTGAGCCGCCTCGGCCCGTCGGGGGACCGCCGGGACCCGGCCGGGGACCCGGTCGGGGGAACCGTCGGGCCCGAACCGTCGTCCCAGTGGTCACCGGGCGCCACCGGGTGTCCGGCCGACCGCAAGGGAGCGTCCGCGCATGAAGAAGGTCCTGATCACCGGCGGCGCGGGATTCATCGGTAGCACCGTGGCGTCCGCCCTCCTCGACCAGGGCATCACCCCGGTCATCCTGGACGACCTGTCCAAGGGCCGGGCCGAGTTCGTCGAGGGCCGGGTGTTCTACCAGGGCGACATCGCCGACGCCGCCCTGCTCGACCGGATCTTCGCCGAGCACCCGGACATCGACGCCACCCTGCACTGCGCCGCCAGGATCGTCGTGCCCGAGTCGGTGGCCAAACCGCTGTACTACTACCGGGAGAACGTCGCCAAGACCGTCGAGCTGCTCGACGCCCTCCAGCGCAACGGCTGCACCCGCGTCGTGTTCAGCAGCTCCGCCTCCATCTACGCGCCCACCCCGGACGCCCGGGTCGACGAGAGCTGCCCGGTCGACGCCAACAGCCCCTACGCGCGCACCAAGCAGATGATGGAGCAGGTCCTGCAGGACTGGACCCGTGGGGAGGGCGCCGAGCGGCAGCGGGTCATCGCCCTGCGGTACTTCAACCCGATCGGCGCCGACCCGAGGCTGCGCACCGGCCTGCAGGACCTCAACCCCACCCACGCCCTGGGCAAGCTGATCGAGGCGCACACCAACGGCACGCCGTTCACCATCACCGGCGTCGACTGGGCGACCAGGGACGGCTCCGGCATCCGCGACTACGTCCACGTCCAGGACCTGGCGGAGGCGCACGTCGCGGCGCTGGTCCGCTTCGACGAGGTGATCGCCTCCGGCGCCGGGGACCGCTACCGGGTCATCAACGTGGGGACGGGCGACGGCACCACCGTGCGTGAACTGGTCGCCGCCTTCGAGCAGGCCGTCGGCGGCACCCTCGACGTCCGCGAGACCGGCCCCCGCCCCGGCGACGTGATCGGCTGCTACGCCGTCGTCGACGCCGCCCGCGAGCTGCTCGGGTGGAAGCCGCGGCGGGGCATCGCCGAGGGCGTCGCCGACGCGCTCGCCTGGCGCGCGAAGTGGGCCGCCCGCCTCGGCGCCCACTGACCCTCGCCCGACCCTGGGCGCAGTGGCCCTGGGTCTGAAGACCCGGGGCTACTGCACGGCCGTGCCGGACTTCGCCCAGTTGTCGTGCAACCGGTCGAGGTAGGACTGCGCCTGGGAGCCCACCTTGACCCCGCGGGCGAAGGCCAGCATGTTGCCCGCGCCGGCGTTGTAGCCGAGGGCGAGGAGTTCGTCGTGGTTCAGCGGCGCGGCCGGGCGCGCCGGGAGCTGTCCGGCCAGGTCGTGCAGGTGCCAGGCGGCCGCCTGGATGGCCAGGTCGCGGTCGTCCGGCAGTTCCTCCCACCGGCGGGAGGCGAAGGGGCGGCCGGGCTTGGTGTCGTCGAAGGCGGCGCGGTGCATGTTGGCGATGCCGAAGGAGGCGTCGGGCTTGCTGCGCTGCCAGGCCCGTTCGAGCTCCGGGTCGTGCGGCTTGTACGACTCGTTGTAGAGGATCGCCATCAGCAGCTGCGGGTCGACCCCGGCCTCGGCGGCGTACCGGCGCACCGGGGCCGCGTAGTCGGCGGGGTCGTAGCGCCCGGAGGGTTTCGACGGCGCGGTGGAGGCGGGCGTGGAGGGTTTCGACGGCGCGGTGGAGGGCGCGGAACCGTCCGGCGAGGAGCCGGTGGTGGTCGTCGCGGCCGGGGAGGCGCCGGAGGATGCCGGGGCGGGGTGGCCGCCGCCCCGGACGATGCCCCACCCGGCCGCGACCAGCACGCCGACGACCAGCCAGCGCCCCCAGCGCGACCCCTTCTGCTCCTCGCTCACCGCTGCCGACCCCTCCCCGTCCGCCCGTGCCTTCGTTCGACCGTCGTACCGGCGATCGTGCCCGGTGGCAGGCTACTCGGCCGGCTTCTGCTCGCCGTCGAGGTTGCGCAGGAAGCCCTTGGCCTTCTCGACACCGGTGTCGATCTGGCCGCTGTACTTGCCGTCCGTCCGGTCGTCGATCACGTCGCCGACCTTGTCCAGACCCTGCCCGAGCACGTCGCTGTGCTCGCGGGCGAGGTCGGTGGCCTTGTCCGCGAGGTTCTTCAGACTCTCAAACATGGTGACGCTCTGCTCCTCTGGCGCGTTCCTGATGGTGTGCCGACGTGGCGGGGATCATGACCATCGTAACGACGGCCCGCCAGGCGCTTCGCCGCTGCCGGATGACGGCGGGTGACTTTGCTGAAATGGGTTTGTATGCTCCAGCCCAACCTCTACAGCCGTGTAGAAGCTGGGAACCGCCACAGGACGGAACGCGTCCCGGCACGCACGCGGCGCGCACGCGCCGCGGCAGCCGAAACGACCGAGGGAAGTGCGCATGGCCGGGCAGCGGGCAAGAACGCCGTACCAGGACGCGGGACCGCGCACCGACGACCCCGCCCTCCCCGCGCAGCGCTCGCGCGCGGCCGACGCGGCGGAACCCGCCGCACCACCCGCCGCCCGCGCCCAGCGGGCCGGGGCCTCCCGCCGCCGGCCGCAGGCCCGTCGGGGCGGCGGCCTGCCGGTGGTGCTCACCGCCGTCGGCCTGCCCGTCCTCGGCGGGGTCGCGGACGAGCTCGGCGGCCCCGGCATCGGCGTCCTGTTCGCGGTCGGCGCGGTCAGCGGGACGGGGGCCGCGGCGGCGCTGTGCAGCAGGGCCGGCCGTTGGTGGGTCGTCACCGCCGCCCCGCTCGTGGTGCTGTTCGGCGCCGCCGGCATCGAGTACCTGTGGAACCGGGACGCGTACCAGGGCAGGCAACTCGGCACCGGCGCGCTGCGGTGGGTGGTGGAGGCGTTCCCGGTGATGGCGGCGGCGGTGGGGGTGGCGCTGCTGGTCGTCGCGGTCCGGACCGCACTCGACCGCCGGCGACCCCGCAGCGCGGGCACGGCGACCGGAGGGAGCCGTCGTGGCTGAACGCCCCAACCGTCCCGGCCCCCGCCCGCGTGGCCACGTTCCGCGCCGCGGCGCCGCCCCGCTCGTCGTCGCCGGACGGACCCTCGCGTGCACCGTCTCCGTCGCCGTCCTCGGGGCCAGCGGCTTCACCTGGTACGAGTACCGCAGCCTCGACGACGGCATGACCAAGTCCACCGCGCTGAGCGAGGCCAAGAAGAACGCCCCGCCGCACCTCGACAAGTCGGTCAACCTGCTGCTGATCGGCCTCGACAGCCGGAAGGACATGGACGGCAACGACCTGCCCAAGCAGTTCGTGGAGGACGAACTGCACGCCGGGTCCAGCGAGATCGGCGGGTACAACACCAACGCCCTGATCGTCCTGCACATCCCGGCCAACGGCGGCAAGGTCACCGCGCTGTCCGTCCCGCGCGACAACTACGTGCAGACCGTCGGCGCCGACGGCAAGATGCACAAGATCAAGGAGGCCTACGGCATCGCCAAGGGGGCCGCCGAGCGGAAACTCGCCGGCAAGGGGCTCTCCAAGGCCGACCTGGAGCGGCAGAGCCGCGAAGCCGGACGCTCCGCCACCATCCAGACCGTGCAGAGCTTCCTCGACGTCCCGATCGACCACTTCGCCGAGGTCAACCTGATCGGCTTCTACGACATCGCCAGGGCCGTCGAGCCGATCCAGGTCTGTCTCAACCACCCGGTCGACGACCCGATCATCGCCCGCACCGCCACCCACGAGGGCGGCGGCACCGGGCTCAAGCTCCCGGCCGGGATCAGCTCCCTGAACGCCGCCCAGGCCCTGTCCTTCGTCCGCCAGCGCCACCACCTCACCAACGGCGACCTCGACCGCACCCACCGGCAGCAGGCGTTCATCTCCTCCGTCGAGTACCGGCTCAAGCAGCAGGGCGTCCTCAACGACTTCGGGCAGATGCAGAAGCTGTTCGGGGTGGTGAAGAAGGACGTCGTCATCGACAACGAGTGGAACATCCTCGACTTCGCCCGGCAGGCGCCCAACCTCACCGGTGGGAACGTCGAGTTCAACACCCTGCCGATCGCCGGGTTCAAGACCGTCGGCGGTCAGGAGGTCAACACCGTCAACGCGGAGCTGATCAAGAAGATCGTCCGGCAGCTGTTCAACCGCGAACCGGCCCCCGTCCAGGCCGCCCCCGCACCCACCGAGGCCGCCACCGAGACCGCCACCCCCTCTCCACCCGCCGCCTCCCCGACCGCGGCCAGGTCCGTCGTGGACGTCAACGCCGTCGCGGGCGCCGGCGCGGCCGCCACCGAGTCCAAGGCCCTCACCGAACTCGGCTACCAGCCCGGCAGGATCGGCGACGCCACCGCCAGGACCAGGGCCACCACCGTCACCTACGGCAGCGGTGCCAGGGCCGACGCGCAGCAGCTCGCCACCCGCTACGGGGTCACCCCCACGGCCGCCGCCGGGGTCACCCCCGGCCACATCCTCGTCACCCTCGCCGCCACCCGCACCCCCAGCCCGACCGCCACCCCCTCGCCGCCCGCCGCCGCGGCCACCGACCCCGTCGCAGGCCTGCCCATGCAGGGGCCCGCGGTCAAGGCCGGCGGCATCCCCTGCGTGGACTGACGGCGCGGGGCGGGCCGGTTCGGCGTGCGGCGGCCGAACCGGCCGTCACGGGTGGGGAGTTCCCTCCCGGACGCGCCGGGCGAGGAGGCCGACGACCCACAGCAGGACGGCCGTGGCACCCACCGCGGCGAGTACGTAGGTCGCGGGCATGTCGTCGTTGGGATACCGGTCACCGACGACCCGGACCGTGGCGGGGTCGTCCGCCGCCGCCTCCAGGGTGACGGTCACCCCGACGCGCGGCTTCCCGAGCCGCTTCAGGCCGAGCGCCGTCGTGCTGTAGGCGCGGTCCCCGACCCGGTACGTGACGGTGTAGAGCCACCCGCCCCTGCGCAGGGCCGCGGCGCTCACCGTCCCGTCCACCCGCAGCGGCGCGGCGTCGATCCGGCTGGCGGCCCGCCACTGCGCGGACGCGGCGCTCAGGCTCCAGCAGATCACCAGCAGCGAGACCGCCGCGCCCGCCAACGGCAGGGACCACGCCCGGCGTAAGACTGCCTTCATGGCCCGGACGATACCCGGCCCGCGACGCCGTGTCGGCGGCCGGTGCGAGGATCCCCGGCCTCCGGTGCGGCCGAAGCGGTGGCCGCCGGCCCGGGGCGGACGTGCTGCTGTGAGGGATCGTCAACTCTGCTTCCTCGCCCACCAGTAGGTCAGGGCGGCCAGGCTGGTGGCCGCGCCGAGGAGGCAGACGGCCGGCCAGCCCCAGTGGTCGTAGACGACGGTGGAGCCGATCGCGCCCACCGCGCAGCCGGCGGAGTAGAGGAGCATGTAACCGGCGGTCAGCCGGCTCTGCGCCTCGGGGCGGACCTGGTAGAGCAGGTGCTGGTTGGCCACGTGCACGGACTGCAGGCCGTAGTCGATCACCACCATGGCGAGCACCAGCCACCACACCGAGTGCGGCAGCAGGGCCGCCGGGAGCCAGGCGGCGAGCATCGCCAACAGGCCGATGCCGGCGGTGCGTTCGGCGTGTCCGCGGTCGGCCTGGCGGCCCGCGTGGCCGGCGCCCAGGGCTCCGGCGGCGCCGGCGAGGCCGAAGAGGCCGATCTCGGTGTGGCTGAGGTTGAACGGCGGGGCGGCGAGCGGGAGCACCATCGGGGTGAGCAGGACGGTGATCGAGGTGAAGGTGAGCAGCGCGAGGACGGCCCGGACCCGGAGCACGGGCTCCGCGGCGAAGAGCGTGAACACCGAGCCGATCAGCCGCAGGTAGCCGATCCGCCGGGTCCGGCGCCGCCGTTCGGCCGGGAGGGCGGCGGCGACGGCGAGGGCCATCGCGCCGGTGGCGACGGCGGACACGACGTAGACGGCGCGCCAGCCGGCCAGGTCCCCGAGGGTGCCGGCGACGGTACGGGCGAGCAGGATGCCGATCACGATGCCGCTGGTCACGGTGCCGACCACCCGGCCCTGGTCGGCGGGGGCGGCGAGCGAGGCCGAGTACGCGACGACGACCTGGGCGACCACCGCGAGGACGCCGACGCCGGCCATCGCGGCGAACATCAGCGGTGCGGAGGGCGCCACGGCGACGGCGCCGAGGGCGAGGACGGAGAGCCCGAGCTGGGCGGTGATCAGGGTGCGGCGGTTGACGTGGTCGCCGAGCGGGACGAGCAGCAGCAGGCCGAGCGCGTAGCCGATCTGGGTGAGGGTGCCGACGAGACCGATGGTGGCCGGGTCGATGCCGTAGTCCTCGGCGATGAGGTCCAGCAGGGGCTGCGAGTAGTAGACGTTGGCGACGGCGAGGCCGCAGGCGACGGAGAGCAGCCAGGCGACGGCGGGTGGCAGGCCGCGTGGGGGCGCGTCGGCGGCGGGGGAGGTCGCACGGGTGGTGCAGGTCATGGGCAGGTCTCCCTCGGGCGGCGGCATGCACAGGCTGGTTTCAAAGTGCTACCGCGCAACCCTGGCATATCCTGGTTTCAATAAGCAACCGCGAGCGCGCCGGTAGGCTGGCCGCCGACCGGTGGAAGGTGGGAGAAGTGCCGAAGCGCACCACGCACGAGGAGTCGACCTGTCCGGTCGCCCGGCCGCTCGACGTCGTCGGCGACGGCTGGACGCTGCTGATCGTCCGCGACGCCTTCGACGGGCTGCGCCGCTTCGGGCAGTTCCAGAAGAACCTGGGCCTCGCCAAGAACATCCTCTCGGCCCGCCTCGCCAACCTGGTCGCGAACGGCGTGTTCGAGCTCGCTCCGGCCGCCGACGGCAGCCCGTACCGGGAGTACGTGCTGACCGAGAAGGGGCGCGCGCTGTTCCCGGTGATCACCGCGCTGCGGCAGTGGGGCGACCAGTGGTTCTTCACCGCGGACGAGCCGCGTGCTCGGCTGGTGGAACGAGGGACGGGCGCGCCGATCGCGCCGATGACGGTCCGCTCGACCGACGGCCGGGTGCTCCGGCCCGAGGACGCCGAGGTGCTGCTGCCCTAGGGTCCTGGTCGTGCCGCCGCCACCGGCCGGGTGGCGGCCGGTGGCGGCGGGGGAGTCGGGCGGATCAGCTGGGAGTGGCGTTCTCCGTCGACGGGGTGATCTTGGGTGCGGTGGTCGTCGTCGTGGTGCCGGTGGTCCCCGCGGGGGCCCCGGTCGTCGGCGTCCCGTTGACCGCCGGAGGTTTGGTGGTCGGCGTCGGAGTGGGCACCGTGTAGGTGGACGGCCCCGCGGGCGAGCCCGTGGACGCGGACGAGGGGCCGGCCGTCTTGGTCGTCCCGCTGGGGGTGCCCGAGGAGGCGGACGACGTCGCGGCGGCGGAGCCCGTCCCCGTCGAGGCGCCGGAGGACTTCGCTCCGGAGGAGGTGCCCCCGGAGGAGGTTGCCCCGGAGGAGGTTGCCCCCGACGACGTGGCGCCGGAGGACTTCGCTCCGGAGGACGTGGCTCCGGAGGACGTGGCTCCGGAGGAGGTGGCCCCCGACGATGTGGCCCCGGAGGACTTCGCCCCGGAGGACGTGGCCCCGGACGAGGTCGCGCCGGACGAGGTGGCCCCCGAGGACGTGGCTCCCGAGGTCGTCGCCGAGCCGGAGCCGGAGGTCGCCCCGGAGGACGAGGTCGGCATCGAGGCCGTGGCCCCCGGCGTGGTCGGCGTCATCTTCCCCGGCGGCGGGACACCGGGCGCCAGCGGGCCCTTGGGCGGATCGACGTGCCGGTCGACCACCTCGATCCGCCCGGTCAGCCGGGAGAACCAGCCGCCCGTCTCGATGTTCACCAGGATGATCTCGGTCACCGGCTGCGGCGCCGGCACCACGACGACCAGCGTCGTCGGCTGGAAACCGGACCACGCTTTCCCGGTGTACTTGGCGTCGCTCACCAGCACCGGCGCCTTCAGCGGGTTGCCGCAGGCGCAGCGCACCCGGGGCACGCCCTGGGAGTCCACCAGCACGGCGGTGCCGGCCTGCAGCACGGACTGGTACTCGGTGCTGGCGCCGCTCTTGTAGGTGTGGTTGGTGACCCGGGTGTCCACCCGCAGGTACGCCGAGGTCAGCGAGCGCAGGTAGGACGGGATCGCGGACTGCTCGATGCCCGCGGCGGAGGCCCAGGCGCGGCCGGAGTCCCCGGTGGAGACCATCGTGATCAGGCGCTCGGTGTCGCAGCTGGGCTTGGACATCGTGCCGCCGTACAGCCCGGTGGAGCTGCCCTGCACGCTGTGGATCACCCTCGGGGAGGTCGCCGTGGATCCGCCGCCCTGCCCGGGCTGCGGCGCCTGCGACGGGGCGGGGGCGCTCACACCCTGGGTTTCCACCGATGGAGTGAACGGGGCGGGCCCCGGATCGGCCGGGGTCTGCAGCGCGACCTCGTTGGCGGCCGGTATGGCCTCGTTGTGGCCGCCCTGGTTGTTCACGATCAGCACGGTGGCCACCACGGCCACCGCCACCGTGCCCGCGGCCAGTGCGAGTCCCCGCCCGGAGCGCCACCACGGCGTGTGCGACCCGCCGCCACCGCCTGACGGCGGTCCGGAGGATCCGGGGGGCCCGGAAGACCCGGGTGGGGGGCCGGCCGGGCCTCCACCCGACGGGGGGCCGGCCAGCGGGCCGGACGGGGGGCCCGACGGGGGGCCGTAGGGGGGCTCGCTGGGCGGGCCGGACGGGGGCGGTTGGGAACTCATCGAGGCTCCGTTTCGCAGGCGGCCGGCGGACGCGCCGGCTCGGGAAGCTCCTGCCACTGGCTTCCATTTCCGCCCGGCACCTCACCTGCCGCAACAGCAGGTGTGCGCATCGTCGCCGGGCGTGCCCGCCGGGTGTCGGTCACCCTGGAACGCGTAGCCCGACAGCACCGGGGAGCCCAAACGCGCCGACGCCGCCCCAGCGGGTCGAGCCGAGGCGCCCGACGCGCCGAGGCGCCCGACAGCACCGAGGAGACGGTATGCAGCAGCCCACGACCCGGGCCGCCGGCCCGCCCGGCGCCCTGCGCGGCTGGCTGGACGCGCTCGCCGTGGTGCTGGCCGGGTTCGCCGCGATGGCGGCGGTGGCCGCGCTGGGCCTCTGGCTGGCCGGCGCCAACCGCCTCCCGGACGGCGGCTTCGCCTCCGTGCTGGCCGGGACGCTGGCGCTGGCCGTCGGCGGATCCGTCCAACTCGACGGAGGGGCCGGGCAGTTCGCCGCCGTGGATGCCGGGATCAGCGTCATGCCGCTCTCCGTCTCACTGGTCGGCGCGGTGGTGATGGCCGAGGTGTTCCTGCGTCAGCTGCGCTTTCGCGCGGTGGCCGGCGGCGGCGAACTGCTCGGCCGGATCGCCCGGACGGTGGTGCTCTGGCTGGTCGCCCTCGCGCTGCTCACCCTCGGCGCCCGGCACACCTTCGTCGTCCCGCTCGGCGGCGACCTCGCCCAGTCCATCGGCGGCGTGCTCGGGCTGACCCCGGAGGTCGGCTTCCACGCGGACGGCGCGAGCACGGTGGGCATCGGCCTGGCCTGGCTGCTCGTCGTCCTCGCGGGCACCTTCGCGGTGTCCCGGCGGGCGCCGTTGCCGCGCGCCCTGGTGCCCTACCAACTGGCCGTTCGCCCGGCCGCGTTCGCGCTCTGGCTGGTCCTGCTCGCGTACCTGGTGATCGGGGTGGCGGCCGGGGTGCTGACCGCGATCGTGCACGGCAACGCCCGGCAGACCATGGCCGTGGTGCTGCTCGCCCTGCCCGACCTGGTCTGGCTGGCCTTCGGCGTCGGCCTCGGCGCGCAGTGGCACGGACGGCTCGCCGGCGCGCTGGGCCTGCCGGTGCCCAAGCCGCTCGCCGAGGTGCTGCGCGCCCCGGAGGGGCAGCAGGCCACCATCAGCCTGGGCACCCTCGCCGACCAGGACGCGCGCAGCTGGTGGCTGCTGCCGCTGGCCGCGGTGCTGCTGCTCGCGGCCGGCTTCCTCGCCGCGTACCGCTCGCCGCGCACCGTCCGGCTCTGGCAGCACGCTGTCCGGTTCGCCCTGGCCACCGCGGCGACGGTACTGCTGGTCGGGCTCTGGACCCGGGCGGACGCCGACTACGGGCTGTCCGTGCTCGGCGTCGGCATCGGCCAGGGCGGCCTCGGCGACCTCCTCGGCTCCATCCTCGGCGGCTCCAACCCGCTGGCCGGCCTCGGCAGCGGCAGCCTCACCCTGCGCCCGGTGCTGTGGACGGCCGTGCCGCTGGCGGCGGGCTGGGGTCTGCTGGCCGGCGGGCTCGGCGCCCTGCTCGCCGCCCGCACCGGCCGCCGCGGCGACGTGACGGCCGCAGAGCGGGGCTGACACCGTCGCCGGGTGATCGGACGGCTGCGTACGGCCCCCGCCCGGCCGTCGGGCTGACCGCGGTCCCCGCCTGAGCGCCCTGGCTGCGCCGCGCGCTCAGAGCGCCTCGGCGAGCAGGATCGCCGCCGCCGGCACCGCCTGGCCGAGGGCGCCGCGCCAGAGCTTCGGCTCCGAGACGAAGAGGGTGATACCGCCGGCGACCATGAACGCGGCGATGTACGTGATCACGGCGCGGCCGGAGCCGTCGTGCCCGGTGTGCAGCAGGACCAGGCCGGCGACCAGGCCGAGGGCCAGGAACAGGTTGTAGAAGCCGACGTTGAAGCGCCACAGCCGGACCTCCGGGGCGTCCGCCGTGCTGCCGGTGAGCAGGAAGCGCACCCGCGGGTGCCCGTACAGGAAGCTCTCCAGCGGCCAGACGATGAGGTGGATCGCGGCGGCGAGCATCGCGAAGACCTGGCTCACGGCGTTCATGGCGGGTGGCTCCCTCGGGGTCGGCGGAGGACGGCTGACGGCGGCCGGCGCTCACCGCGGCGGCGGGCGGACGACCGGGGCGGCCCAGGCGGGCGGCTCGGGCACGGCGGCCGGCGGGGCGAGCCCGGGGACGACCGCCCGGACGACCTGGGTGGGCGGCCCGGCCCCGCTCCACGGCCCGGGCGCGGCGCTCCGCCCGGGTGCGAGGACGGTGGCCGCGCGCAGCTCGGCGATGAACTGCAGGCAGCTGGCGAACCGGTCCTGCGGCGCCTTGGCGAGCGCCCGGGCGACCACGGCCTCGACGGCGGCGGGCAGGTCGGGGCGGTGGTCGCGCAGCGCGGGCGGCGGGTCGTTGAGGTGGGCCCAGAGCAGGGCGAGGTCGCTCTCCCGGCGGAACGGCGGGGCGCCCGCGAGCATCTCGAAGACCACGCAGCCGAGGCCGTACTGGTCGCAGCGCCCGTCCAGCGGGCGGCCGGAGATCTGCTCGGGCGCGGCGTAGTCGAGGGTGCCGACGATCTGGCCGACACCGGTGAGCCCGCTGAGCGACAGGGACTTCTTGGTGAGCCCGAAGTCCGCCAGGTACAGGTGCTCGGGGTGCTCGCTGTCCGTCCCGGCGGCGACCAGCACGTTGCCGGGCTTGACGTCCCGGTGGACCAGGTCGTGGTCGTGTGCGGCGTCGAGCGCGGAGGCGATCTGCAGGGCCAGCCGGACGGTCCGCTCGATCGGGAACGGTCCGTCCTGGGTGAGCAGCGCGCGCAGGTCGCCGCCCTCGACGTAGCGCATCGCGATGAACAGGATGCCGTCGTGCTCGCCGGCCTCGAACACCGGGATGATGTGCGGGTGGTCGATCGCGGCGGCGGCCTCGGACTCGTGCATGAAGCGCTGCCGGAACACCTCGTTGCGGGCCAGTTCGGGGGCGAGCAGCTTGACCGCGACGGTCCGGCCGAGCCGCAGGTCCTTGGCCCGGTACACCACGGCCATGCCGCCGCGCCCGATCTCGCGCTCCAGCCGGTAGCCCGCGATCCGGCTCCCGACCATGCCGGCGGGCAGACCGGGCGCGGACGCCGGCTCGGGTGCGGACGGGTGCTCGGGCGCGGACAGCGGCGAGGGTCCGGACGGCGGCGAGGGGCCGGACGGCGGCCCGGGCGCCTGCTCGACCGGCCGGACGGTCGGGTGGTCGGAGGGCCGGGCGGTCGGCCGGTCGGGGGGTTGCGCGGAGGGGATCACGGCTCGCTCGTCCGGGTGGGGGCGTACGGGCCGCGCGCGGGCGCCTGCGGGGAGCCCGGCGCGGGCGTCGGGGCGGGCTTCGGCGCGGACGTCGGGGCGGGCGTCGGCCGCTGGGCGGCCGCGTACGTCTGGAGCTGCAGCCCGTCGCAGTAGCACCAGCGGTCGTGTGCCGGGTCGAACACCCAGAGCGCCTCGCCGTCGACGACCAGGCCGAGCCGCAGGCCGCGGGTCCACTCCTGGAAGCCCTCCAGGTCGAGGCCGCCCGTCGCCAGGTCCTCCAGCAGGGCGCGGTAGCGGGCCAGCCCGGCCTCGGCCTCGGCGAGCGCCGGGCGCGGGTCGGCGGTCCGGGCCGGTGGGCCGTCGGCGGCGGGCGGGGTGCCCGGGAGCGTGATCAGCAGGCGGCCGTCCACCCAGGCGGTCCAGCCGTTGGAGCAGAGGACCTGGGCCCAGTCGCCCTGCCGGGTGACCAGCCGCACCGGGAGCAGGGCGTCCAGCCGGGCGGCGGGCCGGGCCGGGTCGGGGGCCGCCCAGGTGGCCAGCCCGGCCGGCGGGGCGACGTGGGTGGGGCGGAACGCGAACTCGTCCATGGGCGGCTACATTTCCTCCGCCGCGCGAGCCGCGGCTGCGCGCGGCACTCGCACCACAGGTCGTTTTCCACTCTACCGGCGGCGGCCGGGCCCGGCCCGGGGCCGCGCAACCGAGTCCGGCGCCGCCCGACCGAGTCCGGCGCCGCCCGACCGAGCCCCCGCGCCGCACGGCGGCGCCCTACCGCCGCATGATCGCGGGCTCGTGCCGCCGCAGCAGGACCAGCACCAGCAGCCCGTACGCCACCGCGAGCGCGGGCAGCACCGCGATGGCCCGCAGCCAGCCGGCGCGCTCGTGGCGGAACATCGGGTCGGCGGTGATCGCGGTCGGGAAGATGCGGTGCAGCTCGACCGTGCGGGCCATCGCCGACATGCCCCAGCGGGACGGGATCAGCCAGGCGAACTGCTCCAGCCCGGGCACGCCGTGCAGCTTGAGCATCAGGCCGCTGAAGACGATCTGCACCACCGAGAGGAGCACCAGCAGCGGCATGGTGGCCTCCTCCTTGTCCACCAGCGCCGAGACCACCAGGCCGAGCATCATCGCCGAGAACGCCAGCAGCGCGACCGCGATGATCAGCTCGGGCAGCTGCGGCATCACCACGCCGGTCGGCACCGCCCAGGAGAGGTTCACCCCGGCCAGGCCGACCACGGTCAGCACCGCGGCCTGACCGACCGTGACCGTGCCGAGCACCACCACCTTGGAGACCAGGTACGCCGATCTGGACAGCCCGACCACGCGTTCGCGCCGGTAGATCGCCCGTTCCTTGACCACCTCGCGGACCGAGTTGGCGGCGCCGGTCAGCAGGCCGCCGATGCAGAGCGTGAGCAGGCAGTTGACGGCGTTGTCCGGGGTGAGCCGGGAGCCGGCCATCACCCGGCACATCAGGCCGATCACGAAGGGCAGCACCACCATGATGGTGAGGAACAGCCGGTCGGCGGCGAGCACCGCGGTGTACCGCCGCACCAGGGTGCCCAGCTGGGAGAACCAGCCCTGCGGCTTCTCCCAGCCGATCGGCGGCGACGGGTGTCCGTCGGCCGGCGCCGCGGGGACGGCTTCGGCGGCGACGTACCGCCCGTACTGCGGGGAGGCACGGAAGCGGCGCTGCCAGGCCTCGTGGTCCTCGTTCTCGAAGGCCTCGAAGGCCTCCGGCCACTCCTCGAAGCCGAAGAACTCCAGTGCCTCGCCCGGCGGGCCGTAGTAGGCCGTCCGGCCGCCGGGGGCGAGTACCAGCAGGCGGTCGCACACGTTGAGGCTCAGCACGCTGTGCGTCACCACGACCACCGTCCGGCCGTCGTCGGCGAGCCCGCGCAGCATGTGCATCACCGAGCGCTCCATGCCCGGGTCCAGGCCGGAGGTCGGCTCGTCGAGGAACAGCAGCGAGGGCTTGGTGAGCAGCTCCAACGCGACGCTGACCCGCTTGCGCTGGCCGCCGGAGAGGCTGCCGATCACCTGGTCGGCCCGGCTCGCCAGGCCCAACTCGTGGATCACCTCGGTGACCCTGGCCTCCCGCTCGTGCTTCGCGGTGTCGCCGGGGAAGCGCAGTTCGGCGGCGTAGGCGAGGGCGCGGCGGACGGTGAGCTGGGTGTGCAGGATGTCGTCCTGCGGCACCAGGCCGATCCGGCGCCGCAGTTCGGCGTAGTCGCGGTAGAGGTCCCGTCCGTCGTACAGCACCGTGCCCTCGTCGGCGGGGCGCAGCCCGGTGAGGGCGTTGAGCAGGGTGGACTTGCCGGCGCCGCTCGGGCCGGCCACCGCGAGCAGCGCCTTCTCGGCGAGCGGGAAGCTCACGTCGTCCAGCAGTACCCGGTGCTCGGAGCCGACCCGGACCACCAGGTGCTGCACGTCCAGGGAGATCTCGCCGGTGTCGGTGTACTCGACGAGGTGGCCGTCGGAGAGGCAGAGCGCGGAGTGGCCGATGCCGACGATGTCGGCCGGGCCGATCGGCGCCTGCTGGACCGGGCGGCCGTTCAGGTAGGTGCCGTTGTGGCTGTCCAGGTCGACGATCTCGTGGCCGCCGTCGGGCAGGTTCCGCAGTTCGGCGTGGTGGCGGGAGACCACCAGGTTGTCCAGGATCAGGTCGTTGTCGTGCGAGCGGCCGATCCGCACCGTGCCGCCGGGCAGCTGGAGCACCGAGCTGGGGCTGCGGAACGTCCCGGAGAGTTCGGGGGCGAGCAGCGAGGGCCGTTCGCCGGGGTCGGGGCGGGGCAGGCCGGCGAAGGTCGCGGACGGGCCGTCCGCCGGGTCGCCGAAGCGCAGCCGGGTGCCGGGGCCGACGTCCTGGCGGTCGATCCGGCGGCCCTGGTCGTAGGTGCCGTTGGTGCTGCCGACGTCCTCCAGCAGCCAGTGGCCGTCGGTGGCCCGCAGCACGGCGTGGTGCCAGGAGACCCGGGGATCGTCCAGCACGATCTCGCTGGTCGGGTCGCGGCCGAGGTGGTAGGCCAGGGCCGGGTCGATCAGCTGCGACTCGGTGCCGGTGACCAGGACGAGGGGTGGCGCGGTGGGTGCGCCCGGGCGCTGTCCCATGATGCGAATTCTATCGCCGCGGCGGGTCGGGGGCCTGTCCGGACAGCCGGTTCGGACGGCCTGTCCGGACCCTGGGATTGGACTGGACCACTGTCCCGGCGCGGCACTATCGTTCGGCGTGCCCGCACGCCACCCGACGACCACCCGGGGACGGAACGCATGAGTATCTGGCCGCAGTTGCGCCGTTCCCGGACCGTCAGAGCCGGCCGCGCCCCCGGCACGGTGCTGCACTGCGGCCTGATGGACACCATGCTGGCCGACCTCGCAGTCTCGGTCGTGCTCTACTTCGACCGGCCGCTGGACGACGACCGGCTCGCCGCCGGCCTGGCCCGCGCCCTGGACCGGGTGCCGGTGTTCGCCGGGCGGCTGCGCACCGACGGGGACGCCCTCGAAGCGGTCTGCGACGACTCCGGCGTCCCGCTGGACCTCTACGCCGTGGACGGCACGCTCGCCGAGGCGATGGGCCGGGTGACGGCCGCCGGCTCCGAGCTGGTCGACCCGGTGGACGCCCTGGCCGCGCGCGTCGGCGGCGCCCCGCTGCTCACCGTCCGGGTGACCCGCACCGCCGACGGTGGGACGGTGCTGGGCTGCTCCTGGCACCACGCGATCGGTGACCTGCACAGCTTCATGCTGCTGCTGCGGATCTGGTCGGCGGCGGTCGAGGGCGAGGAGCTTCCCGAGGCCGAACTGGTCGAGGACCAGGACGCGTTGCTGGACCGGGTGCTCCCGGCCGAGGACTGCGGGCGGCCCGGCTTCCGGGTGCCCTCGGCGGCGGAGGCGCAGCTGCTGGCCCGCGAGGTGGCGGCCGGGCCGCGCGCCAACCGGACCGTCCAGATCTACTTCGGGGGCGCCGAAGTCGACCGGATGCGCGCGGAGTTCGGTGCGGCGGCCGGCCGAAGACTCTCGTCCGGGGACGTGCTCTGCGCCCATGTCCTCGGCACGATCAGGGAGTTGGACGGCGACGAGGCCGAGCGCTGGCTGACCGTCCCGGTCAACGCCCGGCGCTGGCTGGGGCTCTCGCCCGCGCTGGTGGGCAACCTGCTGGGTGACGTCCACCTGCCGTACCGGCCCAAGGACGGCCCGGCGGCGCTCGCGGGCGCGCTGCGGGCGGCGGTCGAGGAGTTCCCGACCGCCCACCTCAACCTGCGTTCCAACCTGGGCTTCCTGGCCTCGCTCGGCCGTGCCCGGCTGCGCGACTGCGTGCCGCTGGGCTTCGACCCGCAGGCGCGCCGGTTCAGCTTCTCCAACTGGAGCCGGTTCGGGGCCTATCGGGTGAGCTTCCAGGGGCACCACCCGGTGTTCTTCAGCCCGGCCGCCAACTACCCACTGCCGTGGGTGAGTTGGACGGTCGAGGGGTTCGGCGGCGAGGGCTACCTGAGCACCGTGGTGCTGCCGGCCCGGCTCGCCGCCCGGGTGCGGGGTACGGAGGGCCGGGCCGCGCTGCACCGCTTCCGGCACGAGGCCGACGCGCTGCCCGCGTCGGCCTCGGCCGTTCCCAAGGTGATCTGAGGAGCACCTGGAAACTAGGCGAAGTCCGCCTCGATCGCGGTCCACAGCTGCACCCGGGCGCGCAGCGCGGTGCGGACGGTCTCGGCGCACTCGTCCCACTTGGCCTGGTCGTCGCCGCACAGGTCGATCAGCATCTGCATCGCCATCGGGGTGTGCTGCTCGCCGTCCACCTCGATGTGCCGGGCCAGGTAGTCCTTGAACACGGTGAGCACGCCGTCCGGGTCGTCGATGCCGACCACCTGGGCGAACATGTCCGGGATCAGGTCCTCGCGGCCGAAGGCGAAGGCGGCGGCCCGGCAGTGCACCGGCGCGGTCTCGATGATCGACCAGGTGGTGCCGGTGAAGTCGACGGCGGCCTGCGGCACCGGGGCGGCCTTCAGCGCCTCCGGCACGGCGGTGCCGGTGCCCAGCAGCTCCAGGAACTCCTCGACCGGGCGCGGGTCGGCGCCGGCCTGCCGCATGCCCTCGACGTACAGCTCGAAGTGGCTGGTGTAGTCCTCGCCGAGCTCGTCGCTCTCCTCGACCAGCACGATCTCGTTGATCAGCCGGCGGCTGGCGGTCGGCCCGCTCGGGACCCACGGGACCTCGACGCCGGTGAGGTCGCGCTGCAGGCTCTTCAGCAGTGACATGAAGTCCCAGACCGCGAAGACGTGGCTGTCCAGGAAGGTGCGGACGCGCTCGATGCTGGTCAGCCCGCCGTACACGGCGTGGCCGACCACCTCGCGGCGCAGCGGGTCGATGGCCTGCTGGAGGCTGGTCAGGCCGGGGTGCGAACGGTCCCAGTGGTAGCGGTTGATGGACAAGACGGCTCCTTCGGGTCAGGGGCTTCGGGCGTGCTTCGGGCGTGCTTCAGGGGTGCTTCAGGACGGCGTGCAGGGCGTGGCGCAGCTGCTCGCGGCCGGGCTGCAGGGCCCGGTCGAGGGCGGGGGCGAAGGGCAGGACGGCGCCGTCGGGGCGGGTGACCCGGCGGGGCGGGGCGATCAGGCGCATTTCCTCGGCGGCGGTGGCCAGCACCTCGGAGGCGAAGCCGCAGCTGCGGTTGGAGTCGTCGAACACGACCAGCCGGCCGGTGCGTTCCAGCGAGGCGGCGAGCGCGGCCCAGTCCATCGGGTACAGCGTGCGCGGGTCGAGGACCTCGACCGAGACGTCCTCGGCGACCTCCTCGGCCACGGCGAGCGCGTCGTGCACCAGGTGTCCGACGGCGACCACGGTGACGTCGGTGCCGGGGCGGTGGATCCGGGCCCGGCCGAGCGGGATCGGGGCGAGGTCCCAGGTGACGGTCTCGCGCACCGGGAGGGCGGCGGCGGGCGCGAACACCACGACCGGGTCCGGGTCGCGGATCGCCGAGCGCAGCAGCCCGTAGGCGTCGGTCGGGGTGGCGGGCACCACGGTCTTCACCCCGGCGTGGGCGAACAGGCTGTACGGGTGGTCGGAGTGCTGCCCGGCCCAGCCGTCCCGGGAGCCCGAGCCGGGCACCAGACAGGTCAGCGGGACGCTCGCCTGCCCGCCGGTCATCAGGGAGAACTTGTGGGCCTGGTTGACGAGTTGCTCGAAGACCAGGAACAGCAGCGAGGGGATCTGGAATTCCAGCACCGGCCGCCGGCCGGCGAGCGCGGCGCCGATCGCCATCGCGGTGAAGGCCTGCTCGGACAGCGGGGTGTCGACGATCCGCTCGGGACCGAAGCGGTCCAGCAGGCCGAGCGTCGGGCCGGCCATCCCGGCGCCGATGTCCTCGCCGAAGACGCAGACCGCCGGGTCGTCGGCGAGTTCGTCGGCGATCGCCCGGTTGAGGGCCTTGGTGTACGAGAGCCTGGTCATGCCACCGCCCCCGCCCGGGGCCGCAACCCGTCGGCGTACAGGTGGTCCAACGCGCCTGCCGGGTCCGGGTGTTCGGAGGCGAGGGCGAACTCCTCGGCGGCGCCGAGCTGCCGGGCCACCGCGGCGTCGAGCCCGGCGACGGTCGGTGGGTCCAGCAGGGCGGCGGCCCGGGGGAGCGGGTCGCGGGCGCGCCAGGCGTCGACCTCCTCGGAGGTGCGGTAGCGCAGTCTCATCCGGCGTTCCATGGTGTGGTGGCCCTCGTAGCGGTAGGTGCGGCACTCCAGGAAGCCGGGGCCGTCGCCGGAGCGGGCCCGGTCGACCGCGCGCCGTGCGGCGGCGCGGACGGCCTCGGTGTCCATGCCGTCCACCTCCTCGGCGGGGATGCCGAAGGCGGCCGCCCGCCCGGTCGCGCTGCCCGCGACCGCGGTGGCGGCGGGCAGGGTGGTGGCGTAGCCGTTGTTCTCGCAGACGAACACCACCGGGAGCCGCCACATCGCGGCGAGGTTGAACGACTCCAGCAGGACGCCCTGGTTGAGCGCGCCGTCGCCGAAGAAGGCCACCGCGACCCGTCCGTCCCCGGCCTGCCGGGCCGCCCAGGCGGCGCCGACCGCGATCGGGGCGCCGGCGCCGACGATGCCGTTGGCGCCGAGGATGCCCAGCGAGAGGTCGGCGGCGTGCATCGAGCCGCCCCGGCCGCCGTTCAACCCGTCGACGCGGCCCGCCAGTTCGGCGAGCAGCCGGTGCGGTGCGGCGCCGCGGGCGAGTACGTGGCCGTGGCCGCGGTGGGTGCTGGTGAGCCGGTCGGCGGGGCCGAGTGCCGAGCAGACGCCGACCGCGACGGCCTCCTGCCCGATGTACGGGTGGATGCCGCCGGGGATCGCGCCGGCCTTGACCAGGCCGAGCGCCAGCTCCTCGAAGCCGCGGATCAGCCGCAGCATCCGGTAGCGCTCGGCCGGGGTCTCCAGTGGAGCCGTCACAGCGCGCCTTGCCAGACCGTCGGGCAGAACTGCGGGTCGGCGTAGTCGGGCCGGCCGTCGGCGGTGCGGCGCACCAGCACGTCGTGGTTGTAGACCACCGGGCCGCCGTCCGTCCTGGTGTGGTGGCGGTACTCGTTGGCGCCGTCCTGCAGGTGCAGCGAGACGGCCCGGCGCGGGAAGGAGGCCAGGTTGGGGCCGCTGCCGTGGTAGGTGCGGCAGTGGTGGAAGGACATGTGGCCGCGCGGGATGAGCATCGGGACGGTGTGCACCTGCTGCCCGTTGTGGGCGGCGTTGGCGGCCAGGATGTCGTCCAGCTCGCTGCGGTCGCGCTCGGCGAAGTGCCGGGTGGAGTCCTCGCCGGAGTCCAGCTCCCGCCAGCGGTGGCTGCCGTCGACCATGGTGATGGTGCCGTTCTCCTCGCGGCAGTCGTGGAACGGGATGAACGCGGTGAGCATCTCCTCCGAGGTGGAGGTCTGCCAGTAGTGCTTGTCGAAGTGCCAGGGCACCTGGTTGCTCGGCTCCCCGGGCACCGGTGGCTTGTGGATCAGGGTGGCCTGGAAGATCCGGATCTCCTCGGCGCCGGCGAGCAGGGCGGCCACCGCGCCGACCAGCGGCTTGCGCAGGATCGCGCCGATGGCGTCACTCTCGTAGTGCACGTAGTCGTTGTGCCGCTGGATCGGGCCGTGCGAGGGCTCCCAGGCGGCCAGCCGCGGTGGCCGGACGGGCAGCTCGCGGTCGCGGTGGCCGGAGTAGTAGCGCTCGGTGGCGGCCTGGAGGGTGTCCAGCTCCTCGTCGCTGAACAGCTTCCGGGACAGGTACCAGCCGTGCTCGCGGTAGTGGGCCACCTCCTCGGGCGTGGGCAGCAGGGCGCGTTCGGCCTCGCTGAGGCGGAACGCGGCGACGGTGGTCATGGGCGGTGCCCCTTCTTCGGGTGCGGGCGGTCAGACGGTGGCGGCGGAGCTCTGCCGCTCGACGGCCTCGTACAGGGCCTTGATGTTCGCGGTGCCGAAGGTGCCCGCGCCCTGGCGCTCGATCAGCTCCAGGAAGTAGGTCCGCCGGGGGTGGGTGGAGCGGACGAAGATCTGGAACAGCTGGCCGCCGTGGTCCTGGTCGACCAGCACGTGCAGGTCGCGCAGGGTCTCCACCGGGATGGCGGTCTCGCCGAACCGCTCGGCCAGGGCGTCGAAGTAGGCGCCCGGGGTGCTCAGGAACTCCACGCCGCGGTCGCGGGCGGTCCGGACGGCGGTGGCGATGTCGCGGGTGCGGAAGGCGAGGTGCTGCACCCCGGCGCCGTCGTGGGCGGCCAGGAACTCGTCGATCTGGCCGGGGCGCCGGGTGGTGTCCGGCTCGATCAGGGTGAAGGTGACCTCGCCGGAGGCGCTCTGCACCACGCTGGAGTCCATGGCCTGCCGGCCGACCTCGATGTACTCGCCGAAGATCCGGTGGAAGCCGAGCGCGGCCTCGCAGAACCGTACGGCGTCGGCGAGTTGGCCCGCCGGGACGCAGATCGCGACGTGGTCCAGGGCGTCCAGCAGGCCCGGCTCGTCGGTGGGCTCGGCCGTGCGCAGCGGGACGAACCGCAGGGCGGTGTCGCCGAAGCCGGCGATCAGCCCGCCGGCCCGGTCCAGCACGCGGGCGCCGTGCCGCTCGGCGCGCTCCAGCGCGGCCTGCGGGTCGGTGCAGGCCAGGGCGAGCACGGCGACGCCGTCCCCGTGCCGGGCGACGTAGCCGGCCACCGGGTGGTCGAGGTCGGCGGCGGAGGCCAGGTGCATCCGGATCGTGCCCTGGCGCAGTCGGATGGTGCGGGCGCCGTCCGGCTCGGTCGCCGGGAGGTCGGCGGTGAAGCCGAAGTCGGCGCAGAGCCCGGCCGCCGTCTTGTCGGCGTCCGCGCAGTGGAATTCGACGTGGGTGATGAACTGGATGGACAACGGGATCTCCCCCGGAGGGATGGAAGGACGAGGATCGGCGCGCTACTTGGCGGCCCGGGTGGAGGCCGGACCGAGGATCAGGCTGAGGTTGTGGCCGCCGAAGGCGAAGGCGTTGCTCAGCGCGGCGCGCACCGGTGCGGACCGGGCCCCGCCCCGGATGTGGTCCAGGTCGCAGGCCGGGTCGGGGGCGGTCAGGTTGAGTGTCGGCGGCAGCGTCCCCCTCGCCACCGCCAGGGCGGTCACCACCGCCTCCAACGCGCCTGCGGCGCCCAGGAGATGGCCGGTGGCGCCCTTGGTGGAGCTGACCGCGGGCGGGTGCGCGCCGAAGACGGCGTGCAGGGCGGCGGTCTCGGCCACGTCGCCGAGCTTGGTGCCGGTGCCGTGGGCGTTCACGTAGTCGATGTCGCCCGGCGCCAGGCCCGCGTTGGCGAGTGCGGCGCGCATCGCGTCGGCGGCGCCCGCGCCGTCCGGGCGGGGCATGGTCGGGTGGTGGGCGTCGGTGGAGGCGCCCCAGCCGATGACGTCCGCGTATCCGGCGGCGCCGCGGGCGTCGGCGTGTTCGGCGCGCTCCAGGACGAGGACGGCGCTGCCCTCGCCGAGCACGAAGCCGTTGCGGCGGGCGTCGAAGGGCCGGCTGGCCTGCGCCGGGTCCTCCCAACCCTGGGCGAGCGCCCGGGCGTTGGTGAAGGCGGCGGCGATGGTGGGGTGCAGCGAGGACTCGGTGCCGCCGCACACCACCACGTCCGCGTCGCCGGCCCGGATCAGCCGCAGCCCCTCGGCGACCGCCTGGGCGCCGGCCGCGCAGGCCGTCACCACGGCCGAGCTGTAGCCGCGGATCCCGTGCTTGATGGCGATCCGGGCGGTGGCCATGTTGGAGAGCATCCCCGGCAGCAGGTACGGGCTGACGCCGGGGCGGCCGCGCTCCAGCCGGCGGTGGGACTGCTGCTCGAAGGTCTCCAGCCCGCCGCCGCCGGTGGCCAGCACCACGGCGGTGCGGTGCGGGTCGACGTCCTGGCCGACGACCAGGCCGGCGTCGGCGAGTGCGTCGTCGGCCGCGGCGAGGGCGAGCAGGACGAAGCGGTCCACGCAGCGGGTCTCGGTGGGCGGCAGCACCTCCCGGCCGTCCACGGCGGGGGCGATCCCGGCGGCGGGCAGCCAGCCGTGCGCGGCGTGGCCCTCGGGGACGGCGGACAGCCCGGAGCGCCCGGCGGTCAGCGCGTCGAACACCTCGGCGGGCTCGCGGCCGAGCGGTGAGACCAGGCCGAGGCCGGTGACGACGGCCCCCTCACGGCGGCTCATGCGCCCACCCCGCTGCGCCCGGCGGTCGGTCGGCGCACCGCGCGGCTGCCGGGGGCGACCTCGTCGTGCCCCGTCATCGGGCACCGGCCGCGGCGTCGAGGTAGCGCTGGCGCAGCAGCACCTTGCGGACCTTGCCGGTGGGGCCGAGCGGGATGTCGTCCCCGGAGACGACCAGCACCTGGCGCACGGTCGCGGCGGCGGCCTCCTCCAGGGCGGCGATGACGTCCTTGGTCCGGTCGGCGGCCGGGTCGGCGTCGGCGGCGAGGATCAGCAGCACGTCGGTGACCACGCGCTCGCCGTCCCGGACGGCGACCACGGTGCAGTCCGCCACGTCCGGGCGGGCGGCCAGTACCCGCTCCTCCGACATGGCGGTGAACAGCCGCTTGCCGTCGCCGAGTTCGACCGAGTCCACGGCCCGGTCGACGTGGTAGTAGTAGCCCTCCTCGTCCCGGTACATCAGGTCGCCGGTGAGGAAGCGGCCGCGGATCCTGGTGCGGAAGGTGGTCGCCGAGTCGTTCCAGTAGCCGAGTGCCAGGGTCGGTGAGGAGGTGGCGAGTTCGCCGACCTCGCCGGGCCCGAGCGGCTCGCCGTCGGGGCCGACCACCTCGCAGTCGACGAAGGCGTGCGGGCGGCCGACGCAGCGCCCGTAGCGCTCGGTGCCGGGGCCGTGGGTGATGAAGAAGTGCGAGTGGCCCATCTCGGTGGAGCCCAGGCCGTCCACGAACAGCGAACCCGGCGTGCGGACCCGGCCCTCGCGGGTGACGGACTCCCGGCTGCCGGTGGCGATCAGGCGGCGGATGTGCACCTCGTGCGCGCAGTCGCCGGTGTTCCACCACAGTGCGACGGTGTCCAGCTCCCGGGCGGCGAGGTCGTGGTGGGCGAGTTCGGCCCAGGTGGCGGCGAAGCCGATCACGCCGGTGGGCCGCCACTGCTCGATCGCGTCCAGTACTCCGGCGCCGGACTGCCGTGACAGCACGGCGAGTTCGGTGTGCGAGCTGAGCGCGAGGTTGAGCGCGATCAGGGTGGCGGCGTGTGGCGCGGGCAGGGCGCTGAGCATCCGGTCCTGGCCCTGCGGGCGGGGCAGCCGCAGCCGGTGGCGGATCGCCGCGTACAGGCCGGCGTGCGAGTGGACGACGGCCTTCGGCATCCCGGTGGTGCCGGAGGAGTGGGTGATCGCCACCGGGTCGCCGGACCAGTGCCGGTACGGCTCCGGGGCGGCCTGCGGGTCGCTGGAACCGAGCGTGCCGATCTCGGGCAGCAGTGGCGCGCCGACCTCGTGCCCGGCCAGTGCGGCCAGGCGGGCCGGGTCGGCGAGGACGCCGACGGCGCCGAGGCGGGCGATGTAGCGGGCGGCGCGCTCGCCGTCCACGTTGGGGTTGAGCAGCGCGGGGATGGCGCCGAGCCGGGTCAGGGCGAGGAAGGAGAGCACGTGGTCGGCGGCGTCGCCCGCGTAGACCACCACCGGGTCGCGCCGGGTGATGCCGAGGGCGTGCAGGGCGGCGGCGCGGGCCCGGACGGCGCGGTCGAGCTCGCGCAGGGTGAGGGGCTGCCAGGCGGGGTGGCCGTCCACCGGGGTGTCGAAGGTCAGCAGCGGCTCGTCCAGGCCGAGGCCGAGCGCGAGCCGGGCGGTCAGGACGTTGCCGGCGCCCACGTCGGGGTCGTCCGCGAGCAGGGAGCGGACACTGCGGATGGTCACGGGGGTGGATCCCTCCATCGGGGCCGGGGGCGGCCCGGGCGGCTGATCGGGTGGCGTGGGTCGGGCGGCCGCGCGGGCGGCGAAGGGCGTCGACGGGTGCGACGCAGGTGGCGATGGGAGCCGTCGACGGGGTCGTCAGGTGCGACGGGGGCCGGTGCTGGTCTGCCGGGTGCGGCTGCTTCAGGCGTCGGGCCTCACCAGTGGGGACGGCCGGTGGCGGTCGGCCGGTTCAGCCGGTGACCAGGACGGCCACCGCGTGGCCGCCGTCCTCTCCCTGTTCGGCGGCGATGACCAGCACCCGGTCGGCGTCGCCGTCCGCGAGGAGCAGCGCCGCGAGGTCGAGTGCGTCCTGCGGTACCCGTCCGGGGACGGTCCGCGCGGGGCTGATCGCCACGACGGGGCCGGTCAGGCCCCAGCGGGCGGCGATGTGCCCGAGGACGGCGTTGGGGTTGGACCGGAAGAACAGCAGCGGTGCCGGCCGCCGTCCGGGTTCGGCGCTCTGGTCGATGGCCCGTGCGGTGGCGCGGTCGCCGTCGGAGCTGGCGAGCAGCAGTGCGGTCCGTCCGGGGGCGGGCGGGGCGCCGTGGTGGGTGCGCAGGCAGCGGTCGGCGGTGTCGGCGACCAGCGGGTTGAAGCCGGAGGCGGCGAAGCCGGGCAGCGGTGGCGGTGGGCCCGCCAGGCCGGGGTCGGGTCGGCGGGCCTCGGCGAGGACCCGCAGGCCGGCGGCGGCGACGGCGTCGGTGGGTGTGACGTCGGTGGGTGTGTCGTCGGTGCGTGCGGTGTCGGTGGTCATCGTGTGGGTGCCGGGGTACGGGGTCGGTGCCGTCGGACGGCGGGCGGGGTCCGGTGGCCGGTCATGCGGGGGCCACCAGCAGGGCGGTGTTGGCGCCGCCGAAGGCGGAGTTGAGGCTGAGTGCGTAGCGGGGGCGGGCGGCGCGGGGGCCGTCCAGGACGAGGTCCAGGCCGACGTCCGGGTCCGGGCCGAGCCAGCCGGCGTTGACGGGGAGCAGTCCGGTGCCCAACGCGCCGATGGTGACGGCGAGTTCGAGCAGGGCGGAGGCCTCCAGGGCGTGTCCGTGCGCGGACTTGCTGGAACTGACCGGGAGTTCGGCGAGGTGCCGGCCGAACACCCGGCGCAGCGCGCTCGCCTCGGCCTGGTCGGCGAGGGTGGAACCGGTGCCGTTGGCGTTGACGTAGCCGATCTCGGCCGGGGCGACGTCCGCGCGGGCGAGCGCCGCCTCGACGGCCCGGGCGACCCCGGCGCCGCCCGGTTCGGGGCGGCAGACGTGGTGGGCGTCCCCGGCCCGGCCCCAGCCGGCCAGCCGGGCGAGTACGGCGGCGCCGCGCCGTTCGGCGGCCGGGGCGGCCTCGACCAGCACGGCGGCGGCCGCGTCGCCGAGCAGGGTGCCGGTCCGGCCGGCGCTGAACGGGCGCAGCTCGCCGTCCCGGGCCAGCGCGCGCCCGGCGTCGAAGACGGCGAACACGCCCGGCTCGACCAGGTGCCCGGCCGCGACCAGGACCCGTTCGTGCCGCCCGGCGGCGACCAGCGCCGCGGCGTCCGCGACGGCGGTCGCGGCCGCCACGCAGGCGCCGGTGTACACCCGGGTGACCCCGGCGGTGCCCCAGGTGGCGCGGACCCCGGCGGCCACCGCTTCGGCCGTGCTCCGGGTCCGCTCGTCGCTGTGCAGGGCGAGCAGGACGGGTGTGGGCGCGCCGTCGGCGGCGGTCAGCCCGGCCTGGCGGCAGGCCTGGCCGACGGCGTCGAGCACCGCGCGGGCCAGCGGGAAGGTGGGGGCGAGCGGCACGTCGTCGGGGAGCAGGGCGGCCCGGGTGGTGCGGCGGGCGCCCACGTCGAAGCGGGTGACCGGGCCGAACGCGGTCCTGCCGTGGGCGGTGGCCGCGGTCAACGGGCCGAGCCCGCGCCCGGCGGAGCTGAGCACACCGAGCCCGGTGACCACCGGCCGGCCGCGCGGCCGGTGCGCGGATGACGTACCGCCGGTCATGGCCGTGCGCCCGCTCGTTCGGCCAGGACGGCCGCGCGCAGCAGCTCGGTCGCGTCGTCGACCGTCCGGACGGCGCCGAAGCGGTCGTCGTCGAGGTCCACCTGGATGTCGTAACGCTGCTCGAACTCGGCGATGAGCCAGGTGAGTTCGAGCGAGCCGAGATCCTCGGGCAGGGTGTCGGCGGCGCGCTGCCCGAACGCCGCCAGCATCGCGCGGACCTCGGCCCGGTCGGGGAGGTCGGCGCCGGTCACGCCGCGCTGCCGGCGGGGGTGACGGCTGCGATCCGCTTGACGACGTCGGCGGTGAACTCGTCGAGCGTCATCAGCGCGGTGGTCTCCATCTCGTCCAGGTCGAACTTGATCCCGAACTCGTCCTCGACCTGCACCGACAGCTCGGCCAGCGCGAGCGATTCGAGGTCCAGCCCGGCCGGGCCGAGGTCGGTGTCCCCGGTGACCTCGGAGACGTCGTACTGCATCTCGGTCAGCGAGGCGAGGACGAACTCGCGGATGCGGTCCTGCATGGTGGTGGCTCCTTGTCGGGCGTGAACGTCGGGGCGCGAACGTCGGGGTGCGCGCGGTGGATCAGAGCGCGGCGGCCGTGGTGGTGGTGCGCAGGGCGGCCGGGTCGCGCAGGAGTTTTCCGGTGGCGGTACGGGGCAGGCGGGGCAGCAGGGCGAGCCGTCGCGGCCGCTTGTAGGCGGCGAGCCGGCGGGCCAGCCCGTCCTGGACGCGTGCCAGGTCGGCGTCGGGTTCGGTGGCCAGGTAGGCCTCGATCGCGCCGTCCTCGAAGACCACCACGGCCTCGCGGACCTCGGGCAGCGCGGTGAGCGCCTGCTCGACCTCGGTGAGGTCGACCTTGAGGCCGCCGATCGAGACCTGGGAGTCCAGCCGGCCGAGGACGCTGACCCGGCCGGTGGCCTGGTCGAGTTCGGCCGCGTCGCGGGTGTGCAGCCAACCGTCCGACCAGCGGGTCGGGTCGTCCAGCCCGGGGTACGGCGAGGCCGCCGCGCCGATCTGCAGCTCGCCCGCGACCAGCCGCAGCCGCATCCCGTGGACGGGTCGCTTGGCCGGGTGGAGCGCGCCGGACAGATCGGTGGCGATGACCCCGGTCTCGGTCATCCCGTACATGGTGCCGAGCGGGACGCCGTAGCGGTCGGTGAACAGCGCGGGCAGGCCCGGGCGGACCAGCTCGCCCGCCACGATCATCCGCCGCAGCTGCGGCAGCGCCGGGGGAGCGACGGCGCCGGCCAGCAGCTCGGCATGGAAGGGCACCCCGATGACGGTGGTCGGCCGGTCGCCGGCGGCGACCGCGGCGAGGATGCCCGCCGCCGTCATCCGCTCGGGCACGGTGAGCGCGACGCGGGCGTGCAGACTGTTGAGCAGTCCGCCGACCAGGCCGAGCACGTGCACGACCGAGGACAGCAGGACGACCCGCTCGCCCTCGCCGGGGAAATCCATCAGCCTGCGGTAGCAGTCGAGTTCGCGCAGCAGGTCGGCGGCCGTACGGGCGATGACCTTGGCCGGTCCGGTGGATCCGGAACTGAGCTGGATCAGCGCGTGCCCGGTGCGGGCCGGGAGCCCGTCCGGCAGTCGGACGGCCACCGGCTCCACCTCGGAGAAGCCGCGCAGAGCCGCCGCGGTCCGGTGAGCGGAGCCTACCAGCACCTGCGGGGCCAGCCGCGCCACCGCCGAGTCGACCTCGTGGTCGGTCAACCGGTGGTCGAGCAGGGCCACTTGGGCGCCGAGCCGCCAGCACGCCAGCAGCACCGCGACGAACGCCACCGAGGGTGGCAGCCGCAGCGCCGCGGTGCCGCCGGGGCCGAGTCCGGCCGCGGCGAGGTGCGCGGCCTGCTCGTCGACCAGGGCGCGCAGGGCGTCCCGATCGATCGGTGCGCCGAGATGCAGGCACTCCTCGCCTCCGGGGCCGGCCAGCAGCGACCGGTCGACCCAGGCATCCGGGGCGTCGGCGTGCGGCGGTGAGGAAGGCGGAAGTGAAGAGGGGGAAAAGCCGGTCAACACCGCTCCACAGAAGTGAGGGGATTTGACATGAACGCCGTTCACAACCAAAACGGTCAATTCCGTTGCCAGACCCTTGCACAGACGTTTGGTCAAATCAAGGTCTATACCAATGTGGCTGTTGCTCCTACGCTGCCGAACCGGGGCAGGCCCACGCGTGGCCGCCCAGGAATCGAGGATGCCCGTGGGAGAACTCACGCTGGCCGGGATCGAGCGCGCCGCACGCGCGCAACTTCCCTCGGAAATCTGGGACTTCATCGAAGGCGGCAGCGGCGCGGAACGCACCATGGCGGCGAACCGTCAGATGTTCGCACGCTATGCACTGCGCCCGCGCACGATGGTCGACGTCTCGGCCTGCTCACCCGGGCGCACCCTGCTCGGCGCGCCGCTCGGCCTGCCGGTGGGGATCGCCCCGATGGCCTACCACCGACTGGTCGACCCGGAGGGCGAGACCGCCACCGCGCGCGCCGCCGGCCGGGCCGGGGCCCTGCTGGTCGCCGGGATGTTCGCCAGCCGCACCCTGGAGGAGATCGCGGCCGCCGCCACCGGCCCGCTCTGGCTCCAGCTGTACTGGCTGCGCGAGCGTGCCGCGCTCGCCGCCCTGGTCGAACGCGCCGAGGCGGCCGGCTACTCCGCGCTCGTCCTGACCGTGGACGCCCCCCGGATCGGCCGCCGCCTGCGCGACCTGCGCAACGGCTTCGCGATCCCGCCCGCCGTCCGCGCGGTCAACCTGGACCCGGCCCTGATGTCCGCCAGCCACCGTGTGACCAGCGGGGGTTCGGGCATCGCCGAGCACGCCCGCGAACAGTTCGACCCCACCCTGACCTGGTCCGACCTGGACTGGCTGCGTGCCCGCACCCGGCTGCCGCTGGTCCTCAAGGGCGTGCTGACCGCCGAGGACGCCCGCCTCGCCGCCCAGCACGGCGTCGACGCCGTGGTGGTCTCCAACCACGGCGGGCGGCAACTCGACGGCGCCCTGCCCTCCCTGGCCGCCCTGCCCGAGGTGGTCGACGCCGTACCCGCCGACCTGCCGGTCCTGCTCGACGGCGGGGTGCGCACCGGCGCCGACATCGCCGTCGCCCTCGCCCTCGGCGCCCGCGCCGTCCTGGTCGGCCGCCCGGTGTTCTGGGGCCTGGCCACCGAGGGGGAGGCCGGCGTGCACCGCGTCCTCGACCTGCTGCGCGAGGAACTGGAACACACCATGGCCCTGTTGGGCCGCCCCCGGCTCGCGGACCTGGACCGCACCGTCCTCGCCCCCTGGCCCGGTCCGGTCGGCTGAACCGCGCACCGCCCGCAGCACGTTCCACGTTCTAGATGGAGAACACCGGATGACCGAACAGAACGACCCCTTCCCCGGCTGGGACTGGGACGACCCCGACGGCCTCGCCACCCGCCTGGACGCCTTCAGCGCGCAGGTCGCCACCTGCGACACGCTCGAAGCGCACCCCGGCGGGCTGCCGCGCGACCACGCCGGATTCCGCGAACTCGGCCTCACCGGCATCGAGTTCGCCGCCTTCCGGACCGCGCACCCGGAGGGCCTCGGCACCGACCTCGCCACCCTGCAGGGCCCCGGGGCCGCCACCGAACCCGGCACCCTCTACCGGGTCGACGGCGACCGCTGGTTCACCCAGCTCGACATCGGCCGGCCGCTGCCCTTCGCCGACGCCAGCGTCGACTGGGTCTACGCCGAGCACCTGATCGAGCACGTCACCATGCCCGTCGCGGTCGGCTGGCTGCGCGAGGCCCGCCGCGTCCTGCGCCCCGGCGGCGTGCTGCGCCTGACCACCCCGGACCTGGCCCGCTACCTGGTCGGCTACGCCACCGGCGACAACTTCCTCGCCAAGCACCGCCGCCGCCTCTCCACGCTCGGCTTCGGCCCGCCGATGCCCGCCCGCCCGGCCTTCCTGGTCAACCAGATCTTCCGCCACTACGGGCACCAGTGGATCTACGACCTGGACGAGCTGCGGCACGTCCTCACCCTCGCCGGCTTCGAACCCGGGCAGATCCGCCACTGCGCCTACCGCCAGGGCGCCCGCCCCGACGTCGCCGACCTCGACACCGCGTTCCGCACCGACGAGACCGTCTACGTCGAAGCCGACCGCTGAGCCGGGGCCCGTCCGGCACGATCGGCCGGACGGGCCACCGGCCTCCGCCACCTCCGTACCGAACGGGACCACCCATGCCCCTGCACCCCCAGGCCGAGGCCCTGCGCGCCCGGCGCGCGAGCAGCGGCGCACCGCCGCTCTACACCCTCACCCTGGCCGAGGCCCGGGCCGCCGACCTCGCCGACATCCGCGCCGCGGCCGGCCGCCCCGAGCCGGTCGCCGCCGTCGAGGAGCACCGCATCCCCGGCCCCGGCGGCGAACTCGCCCTGCGGCTCTACCGGCCCGAACCGCCCGGCCGCCCACTGCCCGCCCTGCTCTACCTCTTCGGCGGCGGCTGGGCCCTCGGCTCGCCCGACACCAGCGACGCGATCTGCCGCCGGCTGACCAACGCGGTCGGCTGCGTCACCGCCTCCGTCGGCTACCGGCTCGCCCCCGAACACCCCTTCCCCGCCGCCGTCCACGACTGCCGCGCAGCGCTCTCCTGGCTCGCCGCACACGCGGGCGAGCTCGGCGTCGACCCCGACCGGCTCGCCGTCGGCGGCGACAGTGCCGGCGGCAACCTCACCGCCGCCCTCACCCTGATCGCCCGCGACGAGGACGGCCCGGCCCTGCGCCACCAGCTGCTCGTCTACCCCAACACCGACCACGGCGCCGACACCCCCTCGCTGCGCGAGCACGACGACCCGCTGCTCTTCAACCGTCGTTCGGTGGCCTGGTACTGGGGCCACTACCTGGCCGACCCCGCCGACGGCGCCCACCCGCACGCCTCCCCGCTGCGCGCCCCCGACCTGGCCGGCCTGCCGCCCGCGACCGTCATCACCGCCGAGTACGACCCGCTGCGCGACGAGGGCGAGCAGTACGCGGAGGCGCTGCGCGCGGCCGGCGTCCCGGTGGAGACCCGCCGCTACGCCGGGATGCCGCACGGCTTCTTCGCCATGACCGGCACCCTGGACGCGGCCGCCGACGCCCAGCGCCACGCCGCCGAGCGGCTGCGCGAGGCCCTGCGGTGAGCGCGCCCGAACCCCTGCCCCTGGCCGATCTGCACGCGAGCCTGGCCGACCCGCTGCTGGACGCGATGACCTTCCTCAACGAGGTCACCACCCGCTACCCCGACGCGGTCTCCTTCGCCCCCGGCCGCCCCTACGAGGGCTTCTTCGACCCCGAGGACGTCCCCGGCTACCTGGACACCTACCTCGCCCACCTGGCGGCGCGCGGCCACGACCGGGACGCCGTACGCACCGCGCTGTTCCAGTACGGCCCCACCAAGGGGATCATCGCCGACCTGGTCGCCCGCACCCTCGCCAACGACGAGGGCCTGGCCGTGGCCCCCGAGGCCCTGGTGCTCACCGTCGGTGCCCAGGAGGGCATGCTGCTCACCCTGCGCGCGCTGTGCGCCGGCCCGGACGACGTCCTGCTGGTCAGCTCGCCCTGCTACGTCGGCGTCACCGGCGCCGCCCGGCTGCTCGACCTGACCACCCTCCCGGTCCCCGAGGGCCCGGGAGGCGGCCCCGACCCGGAGGCCGTCCGCGCCGCCGCCCGGGCCGTCCGGGCCGAGGGCCGCCGCCCGCGCGCCCTCTACGTCGTCCCGGACTTCGCCAACCCCTCGGGCACCAGCATGCCCGTCGCCGCCCGCAGCCGGCTGCTGGACGCGGCCGCCGCGGAGGGCCTGCTCGTCATCGAGGACAACCCGTACGGCTTCTTCGCCCGCGACCCGGGGGAGCGGCCGACGCTCAAGGCGCTGGACCGCCGCCGCCAGGTGGTCTACCTGGGCTCCTTCGCCAAGACCTGCTTCCCCGGCGCCCGCCTCGGCTACGTCGTGGCCGACCAGGAGGTGGCCGCCCCCGGCGGGCGGCGCACCCTGCTGGCGGACGAACTGGCCAAGCTGAAGAGCATGACGACGGTCAACACGCCCGCGCTCAGCCAGGCCGTCATCGGCGGCATGCTGCTGCGCCACGACTGCCGGCTGCGGGAGGCCAACGCGCCTGCCACGACCCACTACGCGGCCGGCCTGGACACCCTGCTGCGCGAGTTGGACCGGCACTTCCCGGCCTCCGAGCGGCGCCGTCTGGGGGTGTCCTGGAACCGGCCCGAGGGCGGCTTCTTCGCGGTGCTGACCGTCCCGTTCGCCGCCGACGACGCGGCGATGGAGCGCTGCGCCCGCGGGTACGGGGTGCTGTGGACGCCGATGGCGCCGTTCTACCCGGCGGGCGGCGGCGAGCACCGGCTCCGGCTCTCGATCAGCTCTCTGACCCAGGATCAGATCATCGACGGGGTGGCCAAGTTGGCGGCCTTCATCACCGCCTGAGCGGCGCACGGCGCGGAGCGGAGGGGCCCGGCTCACGAGCCGGGCCCCTCCGCTCCGCGCCCGTGGTGCCTCAGCGCACCCGGGTGGAGAACAGCCGGGCGGACCAGTACACCGACAGGACCGTCATCACCACGACGACCAGCAGGCCCTGCCAGACCGAGCTGTCCCCGACATGGCCGGAGAACAGCGCGCGCATGCCCTCCACCGCCCAGTAGAAGGGGTTCCACCTGGCGGTCTGCTGCAGCCAGTGCGGCGCCAGGGTGAGCGGCAGCAGCACCCCCGACAGCAGCGCGATCGGCTGCGCGATGGTGTTCACCACCGGGGCCATCGCCGCGTCGGTCGGCACCATCAGCGCGATGCCGAAGGAGATCGCCGAGGTCATCAGCGCCAGCAGCCCGAGCAGCAGGTAGGCGAGCAGCAGGTTCAGCGGGCTCACCCGCAGACCGAACGGCAGCGCGATCAGGGTGATCAGGACGGCCTGCACCAGCAGCGCCACCATCTCCCGCAGCGCGCGCCCGAGCAGCAGCGCCAGCCGGCTCACCGGGGTCACCCGGGAGCGCTCGATGATGCCGGCCTTCAGTTCGCCGAGCAGGCTGAAACCGGTGAACAGCCCGCCGAAGATGCACAGCACCGCCAACAGGCCCGGCACGTACACCTGGTAGGCGTCGGCGTAGCTGCCGGCGCCGTCGGGTGCGAGCACCTTCTTCAACAGCGGGGCGAACAGCAGCAGGTAGAACACGGGCTGGATGATCCCGACGGCGATCCAGATCGGGGTGCGGATCATCAGCAGCACCTGGCGCTGGAAGACCAGCCAGGTGTCGCGGGCGAGCTTCATGGTCTCCCCAGGAGTGGGCGGGTCAGGACTGCTGGAGCGAGCGGCCGGTGCGGGCCAGGAACACGTCGTCCAGGCTGGGCCGTTGGAGCCGGACGGTGCCGGGTGTCACGCCCGCCCCGTCCAGGGCGCGCAGCAGCTGCGGGATGGCCGCCGCACCGTCCTCCAGGTAGAGCCGCAGTCCGTCCTCGCCCTGCACCTCCAGCCGGTGCAGGTACGGCTGCGGGCGCAGTACCTCGGCCGCCCGCTTCGCGACGCCCTCGCCGGGCTCCAGTCCGACCAGCACGACGTCGCCGGAGATCTCGCGTTTGAGCGCCTCGGGCGTGCCCTCGGCCACCACCTGGCCGTGGTCGACGATCGCCACCCGGTCGCAGAGGGCGTCGGCCTCGTCGAGGTAGTGCGTGGTGACGACGACGGTCATGCCCTCGGTGCGCAGCCGGCGGATCTCCTCCCACACGTACGCCCGGCTGGCCGGGTCCAGCCCGACCGTGGGCTCGTCCAGGAACAGCACCCGTGGCTCGTGGATGACGCCGAGCGCGATGTCCACCCGGCGGCGCTGGCCGCCGGAGTACGTGGCGCACGGACGGTCGCCGAAGTCGGCCAGGTCGAAGGCCTTGAGCGCGCCCTCGGCGGCCTGGACGGCCCGCGCCTTGGCGGCGCCGTACATCCGGGCCTGGAGGACCAGCTCCTCGCGTGCGCTGACGGTGTCGGTGGTGCCGCCGCCCTGGGCGACGTAGCCGATCCGGCGGCGCACGCCGGCCGGGTCGGTGAAGAGGTCGGCCCCGGCGATGCCGGCCCGCCCGCCGTCCGGGCGGATCAGGGTGGCCAGCATGCGCAGGGTGGTGGTCTTCCCGGCGCCGTTGGGCCCGAGGAAGCCGTAGATCTCTCCTGCGGAGACGGACAGGTCGATGCCGCGGACGGCGTCGACGGTGGGGCTCTCGCCGCTCTTGCGGGAGGTCTTCTTGCGATAGGACTTGCGCAGTCCCGTGGTCTCGATCAACCGAAACTCCCGTGCGGGGATGGGCTGCCACGGCACCTGGGAAGGCGGTGCTCGGCACCTGCGAAGGCGGTGCTGCGCGCCACCCTAGGGTGAACCCCGGCCCGGAAACAATGGCCTAGACCAATGGACGTGTGATCTTCCGGTCTGCTAAAGGGGGTCTGCTCGGCGGCCCGCCGTCAGGGCGTCCGGGCGGCCCGCGGCCAGCTCCTCCAGCCGGTCCGCCGCGGCCGCCGCCCCGCCGCCCGCGCGCAGTGCCTCGCCGACCCGGACCGCGGTGCGCCGGTACCCGGTTGTGTCCAGGACGGTCCGCAGGGCCTGGGCCAGCCGCTCCGGCGTGACCCGGGCGAACGGCACCCGCAGCCCCGCCCCGGCCGTCGCCACCTGCGCCGCGACGAACGGCTGGTCGTGCCGGATCGGCGCGGTCACCAGCGGCAGGCCGTGCGTCAGCGCCTCGCCCACGGTGTTCATCCCGCCGTGGCACAGCACCGCGTCCAGCGCGCCGCGCGCCATCAGCTCCAGCACCGGCGCCCGGTCCACCGCGACGGCCTGCGGCGGCAGTTCGGGCAGCAGCTCGCGCGGGGCGGCGAACACCGGCTGGACGTCGTCCCCGCACAGCTCCAGCGCCCGGGCGGCCCGGGCGTGGAAGTCCGCGCCCAGCTCGCCGGCCAGCGTGCCCATGGTGACCAGGACCCGCCGCCGCCCCGGCAGCAGCCGGTCCCACGGGAAGTGCGGATCGGCCGGTCGGGTGGCCGGCAGCACCGGGCCGACCAGCGCGTACTGCGGGGGCGGCGAGGCGTCGCCGGTCAGCGCGGGCCCGGTGGTCGCCAGCACCAGGGCGGGGGAGAAGCGCGGGTCCAGGTACTCCTGCCCGGGCAGCTTGGCGCGCTCCCACAACCCGCGCAGTAGCCCCGTCATCCAGGCCTCCACCTGCGGCAACGCCCGGTACGGGCGGCCCAGTTCCATCGCCCCGGGGGCGAAGCTCGCCCACGGCAGGCCGTGCCGGTGGGCGACCAGCGCGCCCGCCGGGGTGTGCTGGTCGACCAGCAGGACGTCCGGCCGGAACTCCCGCACGACCGCGTCCAGCGGCTTCGCGGTGAACCGCGCGTACGGGACGATGAAGCCCTCCCAGAGCGAGCGCAGCGCGGCGAGCCCGTGCCCGCCCTGCGCCCGGAACGCCCGGGTGCCGGTGCCGAGGACACGGGCCTCGGGGCCGAGCAGCGGGCGCAGCACCGACTCGGTTCCGGTCCAGGCGACCTCGTGTCCGCGCGCGGTCAGCTCGGCGGCGATGCCCGCCGCGGGGTTGACGTGGCCGGTCAACGGCGGCATCACCAACAGGAAACGGGTCATCGCGCATCCTCCTCGGGGAGCAGTTCCTGCAGGTCGGCGACGGTCAGCGACTCCAGCGCGGCCAGGTCCAGCCCGGTGCGCAGCCCGGCCAGGTCGGCCGTCGGGCCGAAGCGGACGCGCAGGTGCTCGGCGAGCGCGGCCAGTTCGCACTCGTCGAGCAGCAGGTCGCCGTCCAGCCGGGCGTCCGGGGTCAGCAGTTCGGCCCAGCCGGGCGGCGCCCCGGCGGCCTCGGCGATCAGCGCGACCAGCTCGGGGTGCAACGGCGCGGCGGGGTGGGGCGGTTCACGGTCGGACATCAGAAGGTCTCCCACCTGCTCGACGGCACGGGGGTGAACGCGTCGGCCCCGGAGGCGGATTCGTCGGCCTTGGAGGCGATCGCGACGGAGAGGGGCCCGAGATCACTTGTGCGACCAGGCGGGCGTCGGAATACTAGCCCGCGTGACAGCACTGGAGGCAGTGGCCGTTCACCTTCCCCCGCACGCCGTGCCCATCGAGGCGGTTGGTGAGCGGATCGGCCTGACCCCACGTCAACTTCGTCTCTTCCGCCGCTTCCACGGCCTGGACCAGCTGCGTCTGGATCCGACCGGGACGCTGCCCGACCTGCTGGAAGCCGCCCTCGACAACCTGCCCGAGCTGCGCGGACGCGAGCGGCACGTCCGTTACGTGATCCACGCGCGCAGCATGCCGGTGGCGGTGCCCTACCCGCTCAACCCGCTGCACGACCTGCTGGTCGGGCGCGGACTCGCGCACGCCAACGCCTTCACGGTGACCCACCACGCGTGCGCGGTGGGCCTGCTGGCCATCGACCTGGCCGGCCGGCTGCTCGCCGCCGACCCCGACCCGGAGGCGCTGGCGCTCGTCCTGGCGGGCGAGAAGACCTTCACCAAGGACGCCCAGGTGGTGCCCGAGACCGGGATCTTCGCCGAGGGCGCGGCCGCCTGCCTGGTGCGCGCCGACGGCGAGCGCCACCGGGTGCTCTCCTTCGCGGTGCGTCAGCGCCCGGAGTTCGACGGCCGGCTGGCCGAGGACGCGGACCTGCTGGCCCGCTACCAGCGCGAGTACCCGAACGTGATGGTGGAGGCGATCGAGGCCGCCCTGGCGGAGGCCGGTCTGGACCTCTCCGACCTGGCCGCGGTGCTTCCGCACAACGTCAACCAGGCGTCGTGGCGGATGATAGCGCGCCGGATCGGCTATCCGCTCGACAAGGTGGTGCTGGACAACGTGCTGTCGGTCGGGCACAGTTTCGCTGCAGACAGCCTCATCAATCTTCACACCGCCACCACGCGGGGGCTGCTCCGCCGCGGCGACCACTACCTGATCGCCGCCGCCGGTGTCGGAGCCACCTTCTCCGCGATGGCGGTCCGGTGCTGACGACCCGCCGGTAGCCTCGTCGGCCACTCCCAGGCCGGACCACTTTCACGCCAGACCACCTTCACGCCAGAACACTCTCCCACGTACGACGGGACGGGACACCCATGTCAGAACCTGTGGTCCAGACCACTGACCCCGAGCTGCGCGAGCGGATCCGCCACGGCATCGGCGAGCTGCTGCCCCGCGTCCTCAAGCGCGAACTGCCCGAGATCCCGGAGAACGCCTGCCTCTTCGACGACCTCGGCCTCACCTCCGCCGGCACCATCGAACTCATCCTGGAGCTGGAGGAGTCGCTCGACCTCCAGGTGGACGTCGAGCAGATCACCGAGGACGACCTGCGCTCGGTCGCCAACCTGGCCGACTACGTCGCCGGGCACGTCATCCCCGAGGACTGACCGGGTGGCCGACCACGGCCTGCGGATCACCCGGGCGATCTCGAGGTGCTTCGACGGCCGCTCGGAGGCCTCGCTCGACCCGGACCTGCGGGTGTTCGTCTCCGACCTGGTCCGTCCCTACGGCCTGCCGCTGCGCGAGGACCTGCTGCGCGAGGGTGTCGGCCACTCCTACGAGGAGCTGGCCGAGGGCCTGGTACGCGAGGCGCTCGTCGACGGTGAGTCCGTCGATCTGCTGATCCTGGCCTTCGACACCCCGGACGTCCGGCCCGGAGCGCCCTCCTCGCTGGCGCTCAGCCGGTCCTGTCCGGGCGCACCGCTCGCCTTCGCGGTCTGCGACCAGGGCTCCGCGGCGGCGTTCACCGCGCTGCGCCTCGCGGCGGACTACCACCGCACCGGGGCCTGCCGTCGGGCGGTCGTGGTGCTCGCCGAGCAGACCGCGCTGCACTACGAACCGGCCGGCCAGGTGGCGCTCCCGGAGCGGCACGGCGTGGTGGTGCTGGTCTGCGAGGAAGCCCCCGGTCCTACCATGACGGTCCATCACATCCCGGGTTCCGAGCCGCCGGACGTGGTACTGCGGATTCGGGCCGAGCAGCTCGGGCCCGACGCGGCGCTGGTGCTCGGCCCCGGGCTGGGCGGCGCCGAGGGCCCGGCGGCCCAGCCGTTCACCGGGGTCTGGGCGGAACTCGCCGAGCGGCTGCCCGCATGGCAGGCGCAGGGGCGCCCCGTGCTGGTCGCCGGGCTGGACCGCCGGCTCGGCGTGCTGAGCATGCTGACCCTCGCGTAATGGCAGTCGACGAGGGGCCAGTGCATGTCAACACTCCTTGATTGCGAGGATAGTGACGATCTATCAGCCTTCTTTTGGTCTGGACCAATGTGCGAGGCCGCTGATAGCGTCCTGATCACACCCCGCTGAGTCCTTCCCGGCGAGCCGAAAGGAGCGTACGACGTGATCCCGTACCGCGAGACGCAGACCAGCCGGCGGATCGAGGTCCGGTACGCGGCCCCGGGCGGCGGCTCCGGGACGCTCACGCTCGGCCAGGACAACATGATCCGGTGCATCCGGCGTGACGCCCCCGAGCAGATCAACAAGGAGTCCGTCTGGCCCGTCCCGGACGGCACCTCGGTGTCGGCCGGGCTGGCCGCTCTGCGCCTCCTCGTCGAACGGCACGAGTCGCTGCGCACCTCCTTCCCCGCGGGCCCTGGCGCGGACGGCTTCCCGGAGCGCCAAGTGGTGCACTCGGAGGGCCGGTTCACCGTCACCGTGGTCGAGGCCGGCGGCCGTAGCGAGGTCGAACTCGACCGGTTGGCGGCGGAGGTGGGCCAGGCCGACGTCACCGTGGCGTTCGACCTGGACGCCGCCCCACGGCTTCGCCTCACCCTGGTCGCCGACGGGGAGCGGCTGCTCCGGCTGGTCGTGGTGGTCTGCCACGCGGGAGCCGACGGCGCCGCCACCGCGGTGCTGATCCAGGACTGGTTGGCCCTCGCCGCCGGACAGGACCTCCCGCCGGTCACCGCCCCGACCCCGCTGCAGATCGCGGGCGCGGAACAGGGCGCGCAGGGTCGCCGCAAATCGGCCACCGCGCTGCGGCATTGGGGGCGCATCCTCGCCACCGGCCCGCAGGTGGTCTTCGCCGACTCGCGGATCACCGGCCCGCCGCGCGACCTCTCCGCCGTCCTCGTCCGCTCCCCGGCCGCCGCCGAGGATCTCGCCACCGTCTGCCGCCGCACCGGCGCGAGCCCGTCCGTCGTCCTGCTCGCCGCCTTCGCCGCCCTGGTCGCCCACCGGGCCGGCCGCACCGACCTGGTGATCTCCGCGCTCTCCGCGAACCGCCAGCGTGCCGCCCTGGTCGACCACGTCGGCACCCTCGCGCAGGACGCCCTGATCCTGCTCGACACCGGGGCGGCCGACCTCGACCAGCTGATCGGCCGAGCCAAGTCCGCCTCGCTGAGCGCCTACTGGCACAGCACCCTGGACGCCGAGCGGGTCTGGCGGATCATCGAGGACTGTGCCCACCTGCGCGGCAGCCGCTTCCCCCGCCAGGTCGTGGTCAACGACCTGAGCCTGACCATCCCCGCCGCCATCGCCGACGCCCAACCCGCCCCGGCCGCCGACCCGGAGCTGACCCGAGTGCCCGCCCCGCCGCTGGCGGTCCGGCTGATGTTCACCATCCTACGGATCAGCGGCAGCCTCGACTTCGCCCTCATCGCCTGCCCGCAGGTGCTCGACCCGGACGAGACCGACCGGTTCGCGCGGGCGCTGCTCGCCGTGCTCGCCGCCGCGGCCCGCAGGCCGGTTCCGCTTCGCGAACTGCCCGGACTCGCGGAGGTGCCGCCCCCCGAACGAAGCGGCGAGTGGCGGCTGATCGACGGCTCCTGGACCGATCTGGCGGCCGTCCGCACCCTGCTGGAGACCGCCCTCGGTGCCCGGGCGGACATCGAACTGTCCCTGGACGACGGAGTGTTGACCGCCCGGCTGGCCGCCCGGCCGATGGTCGGGGCGGACGGACTCACCCCGGCGGTCGCGCACCGCGCGGTGGTCGCCGAACTCTCCGGCCGCGACACGGCGATGGCCCCGCACCACTACATCGTCCGGCGCGCCGGCCCCGGGGCGGAGAGCGTCACCTTCGGCAGCGGCCGCGACCCGGAGATCGCCGCCCGGCAGGCCGTGCTCACCTGAAGGGCCGTGCTCACCTGAAGGACTGTGTTCACCTGAAGGACCGTGCTCACCTGAAGGGAGGAGCGTGGGCAGGCGCGGGTGGCATCACTCCAACGGGTCCTCGCCCTCCCCTCGAACGTCCCACGAACACGCGGACGTCGCGCCCGAGGTGAGCCCCCACGGGCTCGGCACCTCCTCCTCGTCCTCGTCCCCCTGCAACGGCAGCCGGTCGATCACCGCCACCAGCCGCGGCGGAAGTTGCGGCGCCAGCCCGTGGTGGACCCGGGACAGGATGTCGCGCCGCACGTCGTCCGGCAGCAGCGGCCTGCTCATCCGCAATGGCCGTGTCCCCGGAGGGCGTTCGGCCGACGCCAGTTGGTCGGACCAGGCCCGCCAGTAGTCCGCGTCGTCGTTCTCGCCGAGCTTCAGATGGTGCAGGTGCAGGCAGTACGCGGCCGTCCCGCACCCCGACCCCGCGGCGAAGCGCCACCAGAACTCCGCGCCCTCCTCCCGCCCGGTGGCGTACAGCAGCGCGGCGAACACCTCCGCCCCCTCGGGCTGGATCCGCCGGGCGTTCACCAGCAGGTCGAGCCCCCGGGAGGCGTCCGGCGCGCCCAGCACCAGGGCCACCACCAGGCCGAGTTCGAAGGCGGCCTGCTCGTGCTCCGACGACAGGTGCGTCGGCGCCGCCGTCAGCCGGGCCTGGCGCAGTGCGGCGATGCGTTCGGCGTGCGCGCGCTCCGGTCGGGGCACGTGGAACGCCGCGCGCCCCCGGTCGCTCCCGTGCGCCCCATCGTTCCCGTGCGCCCCATCGTTCGCGTTCGCCCCGTTGAGCGGGTCGGTCTCGTCGAGCGGGTCGGTCTCGGGGTGGGCCGTCACAGCTCACCCGTGTGGTCCGGCAGTTCGCCCACCCCGAGCCGGCGCGCCAACCGATCCCGCGCGTGCCGCAGGTTGGAGTGCACCGTCGCCACCGGCCGCCCCAGGTACGCCGCGATCACCTTGACGTGCAGGCCGAGCAGGTAGCGCAGGATGACCACGTCCCGCTGCCGGTCCGGCAGTTCGAGGATCGCCGCGTACAGTCGCACCTCGTCGGCCTCGCTGTGCAGCAGCCCGTTCGCCACCTGCTTGAACGCGCCGATCACGGCCGCGAAGGTGACGGCCTCCACGGCGACCGGCTCCTCGGCGGCCACCCAGTCGGAGACGTGCCTGCTCGCCAACCGCCAGGCGTACGCGGCCGGTTCCTCGAACCGCAGGACCTGCGGCCAGCAGCGGGCCAGGTCCGCCTTCACGGCCTCGACCACCAGCGCGGCGTCCGCCTGGCCGCCTATCCTGGTCAACGCGAGCGCGTACCAGGCGGGTTCATGCGTCTCGCAGAACGCCGCGTAGGCGAGGTCCCGCCGGAGGCCGAGGTCGCCGCCGAACCCCCGGTCCGCCCCCGCCGTTCCGGTGCGTTCCACCGCCGGCCCTTCCAGGTACCCGCGCACGGGGGCGCCCCTGTCGATCGTCATCGAGCCTGCTTTCCGTGGCCGCCGACTGCTCGCCGGGCCACCCGAGGGTCGGGTTGTCTGCGCCCATCCTCATTCCCTCAGGCCTGTCACTCCAGGCTGCAAGACGAATACAGATTGTCATCTCGTGGGATCTGCCGACTTGTTGTGGCGCGGTGACGGCGATGGGCGCACGGATACGCTGGGCACCGATCGGCAGGTGCCCGCGACGGCGAGGGGGAATGCGATGAGCCTCTACGACGGGGTCGACCTGCGGCTGAACATGCCGCACTCGGCCCGGATGTACGACTACTACCTCGGCGGCTTCACCAACTTCGCCGCCGACCGCGAGGCCGCCGGACACGCCCTCGCCGTCGCACCCTGGCTGCGCGCCGCGGCCCGCGCGAACCGCTCCTTCATCCATCGCTCCACCCGCACCCTCGCCCAGGCCGGCATCGACCAGTTCCTCGACATCGGCACCGGAATCCCCACCTCGCCCAACCTCCACGAGGTCGCCCAGGGCGTCGAGCCGCGTGCCCGCGTCGTCTACGCCGACAACGACCCGATCGTGCTCTCGCACGCCCAGGCCCTGCTCACCGGCACCCCCGAGGGCCGCACCGCCTACGTCGAGGCCGACGTCACCGACCCCGCCCGCCTGCTCGCCTCGTCCGGCGTGCGCGACACCATCGACCTCACCCGCCCCGTCGGGCTCTCCCTCAACGCCCTGCTCCACTTCGTCCCCGACGGCCACGGCGCCCACGAGATCGTCGAGCACCTCAAATCCGCCCTCGCCCCCGGCAGCGCCCTGGTGATGACCCACGTCACCCCCGAATTCGCTCCGGCGGAGATCGCCCGTCTGGTCCGCATCTACGAATCCGCCGGCACCGCCGCCCAGGCCCGCACCCTCCCCGAGTTCACCCGCTTCTTCGACGGCTGGACCCTCATCGCCCCCGGCATCGTCCCGACCCCCCACTGGCGTCCTGCCCCCGCCGACCCGCCCACCACCGCCTCCGACGCCTCCGCGTACGCCGCCGTGGCCCTCAAGCCCTGACGAGCCTGACCGCCTGCCGCGCGGCCAGGTAGCCGGCCGCCGCTCTCTGTCGGCGGGCCCTGGCCGGCGCCGAGCGCCCCCTCGTCACCGCCCTTCGGCAGGCCAGGGAAGCCGGCCCGTACGCTCTGCCGTCGGCGAAGCGGTCGTGCCGTCCCACCCGTGCGACGGCATCGTCCCGGGCACAGACTGGTGGGAGATCGATGCTTCCCGCGAGGCTGGGAGAGGCATGCTGCTGGGACTCACCACCGCGTTGGTCGCCACCGTCTGCTTCGGATTCGGGGCGGTGTTCCAGGCGCGTGGCGCGCGGTCGGCGCCGCGGGCGGACCGGGTGCGGGCGGGGCTGCTGGCGGCGCTGGTGCGGTCGTGGGAGTTCCTGCTCGGCACGGCGCTGGACATCGTCGGCTTCGGCTTGAGCATCGTGGCGCTGCGCAGTCTGCCCCTGTTCCTCGTGCAGGCCGTCACCAACGCGAGCCTGGCCGTGACGGCGCTGGCTGCCGTCTGGCTGCTCGGGGCGCGGCTGCGCCGGGGGGACGTGGCGGGGATCCTCGCCGTGGTGGTCGGTCTGACGCTGCTGGCGTTGGGTTCGGGCCGGGAGGGCCGCGAGTACGCCCCGGCGGTGTTCCACTGGGCGCTGCTCGCGACCACCGCCCTGATGCTGCTGCTCACCCTCGTCCTGGTGCGCCGTGCCGGCACTGTCGCGGCGGCCGGGCTGGGGCTGCTGGCGGGGGTGGGGTTCGGGGTGACGAGCCTGGCGGTGCGGGTGCTGGACGCGTCGAGCCCGGCGGCCGTGCTCACCGACCCGGCGGCCTACGCGCTCGCGGCCGGCGGCCTGGGCGGCTACCTCGCGTACGCGCTGGCCCTGCAGCGCGGCACGGTGACGGCCGCGACCGCCGCCGGGACGGTCGCCGAGACCTTCGGCCCGGCCCTGGTCGGGGTGGCGGCGCTCGGTGACGCGGCCCGGCCGGGCTTCGAGTGGTGCGCGCTGGTGGGGTTCGCGGTGGCGGTGGGCGGCACCTTCCTGCTGGCCCGGTTCGGCGAGCTGGAGGGGGAGTCCGCGGAGGCCGCCGCGGCCCTGTGCGCCGCGAACCCGTCCGGCGCGGATGCGTTCGGCGCGAACCCGGACGCCTCGGGCCCGGGCGCCTCGCACCCGGACGCCTCGAACCCGGCCACCTCGAACCCGGCCACCTCGAACCCGGCCACCTCGAACCCGGACACCGAGGCGGAGTCGGCTGCCCCGCCCCGGTAGCCCGGACGATGCCGCCGTGCGAAGGTGACTTGCCGGACAAAACGGACGGCGACACGCCCACGGAGCGGCAGGTGCGCGATGGCGGACGAAGCCCAGCCGGGCCCTCGACACTCGGGGCCCACCGACCGCCCGGTCGTGCTCGTCACCGGTGCCTCCTCCGGCATCGGCCTGGCCACGGCCACCCGCCTGGCCGACGCCGGCTGGCGGACCCTGCTCTCCGGCACCGACCAGGCCCGCCTCGACGAGGTCGCCGCCCGCACCGGCGGCCGCGCCCTGCCCGAGGACCTGAGCAAGCCGGACGGCCCGCGCCGCCTCGCCGAGGCGGCCCTCGCGGCGGCCGGCCGGGTGGACGCACTGGTCGCGAGCGCGGGCCTGGGCTGGCGCGGACCGTTCGTCGACACCCCCGCGGACGTCCTGGACCGGATGGTCGAGGTCAACTTCGCGGCCCCGCTGCGGCTGGTCCGCCTCCTCCTGCCGGGCATGCTGGAGCGCCGCCGCGGCCGGATCGTGCTGCTCGGCTCGATGGCCGGCCAGGTGGGCGTGCGCGACGAGTCGGGCTACGCGGCGACCAAGGGCGGGCTGGCGATGTTCGCGGAGAGCCTCTGGTACGAGCTGCGCGGCACCGGGGTCGGGGTGCGCCTGGTGCTGCCGGGCCCGGTGGACACCCCGTTCTTCGAACGGCGCGGGACGCCCTACCAGCGCGAGCGGCCGCGCCCCGTCCCGGCGGAGCGGGTCGCCGACACCGTGGTCGCGACCATCACCACTGAGCGCGACCGGCTGTACGTGCCGCACTGGCTCGGCCTCCCGGCCCGGATCCACGGCGTGGCGCCGGGCGTGTTCCGGCGGATGGCCGCTCGCTTCGGGTGAACACGGCCACCTGGGCGCTCACGGTGGCGGCCGCGGCCGAGTTCGCGCACCTGGCCCCCGCGGCGGTGCGCCTTCCGGTGCTGCGCCGCACGCTGGCCCGTCGGACGGCCGGCCTCGGCGCCGACCCGCACCACGTCGCGCTGACCTTCGACGACGGCCCCGATCCGCGCAGCACCCCGTACGTCCTGGACGCGTTGGACGGGCTCGGCGGTGTGCGCGCCACGTTCTTCCTGCTGGGCTCGATGCTGGAGCGCGCTCCCGCCCTCGGCCGGGAGCTGGTGCTGCGCGGGCACGAGGTGGCCGTCCACGGCTGGTACCACCGGCAGCAGTGGTACCCGGCCCCGGTCCGCGACCTGCGCGAGGTGCGCCGCACCACCGAGGCGGTGACCGAGCTGTGCGGGGCCCGCCCGCACTGGTACCGCCCGCCGTACGGCGTGCTGACCGCCGGCCCGGCCCTGGCCGCCCGCAGCCTGGGCCTGCGCAGCGTCCTGTGGACGGCCTGGGGCCGGGACTGGACGGCGGAGGCGACCGGTGCGTCCGTCTACGCGACCGCCCGCCCCGGCCTCACCGGCGGTGCGACCCTGCTCCTGCACGACTCCGACTGCACGTCGGCCCCCGACTCGTGGCGCGCCACCCTCGCCGCGCTTCCCCTGATCGCCGCCCACTGCCGCACCCGGGCCCTCACTCTCGGCCCGCTCCGCGACCACGCCGTCCCCTGGCCGTCCTGAACCCCCGGTCCGTCCGTTGCCGCGCCGCGCACCGCCGTAGCCCCCGCCCGATGCCCGCCGGCTACGCCAACCCCGCCTGCTCCAGGGCGCCGGTGAACCCGGTGCGCCAGCGCTCCGGGGTGGCGCCGGGGGAGGGCGCGGGCTCGGGGCGGGCGAGGGCGGCGAGGGCGTTGCGGACCACCTCGGCGGGGTGGGCGGAGGCGACGTCGGCGTGGCCGAGTTCCAGCTCGTGCTGGAGGTTGTCGCGGCCGTGGCCCTGGACGACGTCGAGCAGCAGCAGCCGCCGCCCGAGGGCGCGGGCCTCGCTGCAGGTGTCGCCGGAGCTGGTGACGACGAGGTCGGCGGCGGCCATCAGCGCGGGTATCCGGTCGGTGTGGCCGAAGGGGTGCAGTCGAGGCTCCCGGCGGGCGGCGGCCCGCAGCCTGCGTTCCAGTTCCCGGTTGCGCCCGGCGACGGCGAGCACGTGCGCCCCGGCGGCGGCGAGCGCGGCGGCGGTGCGGGCGAGCGGCCCGAGCCCCCAGGCGCCGGACATCAGCAGCACGCACGCGGCACCCGCCGGGACGCCCAGGTCGGCGCGAGCCTCGGCCCGGCCGGGCGGCCGGTAGAACGGCTCCCGCAGCGGCGCGGGCAGGACGGTGACGGCGGCGTCCGGCCGGTAGCGGCGGACGGCGCAGGCGGCGACCTCGGAGGTGACCAGGAAGAGGTCGGTGCCCTCCTGCACCCAGAGCCGGTGCGGCGTCACGTCGGTGCAGAACACGAAGTGCCGGAAGTCCCTGTTCGGCAGCCGGTTGACGGCCGAGGTGGCGGTGGCGAACACCGAGACCACCAGCTGCGGCCGCTGCGCCGCGACCAGCTCCCGCAGGGCCGGGACGAGCCGGGTACGGGCCGCCGCGTCGGCGAGCAGCGCGAGCCGGGCGCCCGGCCGCAACGCCGAGAAGTGGAAGGCGTCGTACACGCCGGGCAGGTCGAGCAGCCGCCGGAAGACGGCTTCCCCGGCGGCGCCCGAGCGCTGCCCGAGCAGCGCCATCGCGTCCACGGTGCCGGTGGTCCAGCCGCGGGCCCGCAGGGTGTCCGCGCAGGCCTGGGCCATCACGTCGTGGCCCTGGCCGAGGGAGCCGGAGACGAGCAGCGCGTGCGGCATCGGGCGGCCCGGTCAGGAGGCGGCGGGGGCGGCGGTGTCGGCCCGGTACCAGTCCGCGTACCGCCGCACGCCGTCCGTGAAGTTGGTGTGCGGAGACCAGCCGAGCAGCCGTTTGGCCTGGGCGCAGGAGATCCGCCGCCCGGCGTAGTCGGCTTTGCGGCCGTCGATGTGCTCGATGCTGACGGGCCCCAGCAGCGTGTCGACGGTGTCCGCGATGTCGCGCACCGAGACGGCGGTCGAGCCCTCCAGGGCGAAGGTCCGGTCCTCGGCGGCGGGGGAGAGGGCCCGGACGTGGGCGTCGGCGAGGTCCTCGACGTAGACGAAGTTGCGGCTCTGCCGGCCGTCGCCGGCGATGGTGATCGGCCGTCCGGCGAGCGCCGCCTGGACGAACCGGGCGACGACCAGTTCGTCCCGCATCCGGGGCCCGTACGGGATGCCGTAGCGCAGGATGGTGAAGTGCTGCCCGTACAGCTCGCGGTAGCTGTGCACCAGCAGCTCGGCGGCGAGCTTGGTGGCGACGTAGAGGTGGCCGCTGTGTTCCAGCTCGATCGGCACATGCTCGTCCAACTCCTGTTCCCCGCCGCCGAGTTGATCGTCGGTGAGGGCGGCGCCGTAGACCCAGACGGTGCTCGCCAGCACGGTGCGGCTCAGCCCGCTGCGCCGGGCGGCCTCCAGGACGGCCTCGGTGCCGTCGATGTTGGTCCGCACGGCCCGCACCGGGTCGGCGGAGACCTGTTCGACGTCGGCCATCGCGGCGAGGTGGTACACCACTTCGCTGCCGGCCAGCGCGGAGGTGAGCGCCGCCAGGTCGAGGACGTCGAGCCGGGCGTGCTCGGCGTCGGGGTTGAGGTACTTGTCGGTGGTGTCCACCGCGAGGACGTCGTGGCCGGCCGCGAGCAGGTGGTCCACGACGTGTGAGCCGATGAATCCGCATCCCCCGGTGACGGCTATCCGCACGTTCTCTCTCCTTGCCGAGCTCCTGCTCGTGCTTCTGGTCGAGCTTCCGGTGGTCGAGCTGCCGGTGGTCGTGCTTCCGGTCGTGCCTCCGGCCGGGCTGACCCGGTCGGGCGTGCCCGGCCGGGCGGACCCGGCTATCCGACGAGTCGCCGGTGCACCGCCGAGACGGCCTCGATGACCTGCTCCGTCTCGTCCTCGGTCATGTCGGAGTGCACCGGCAGGCAGACCTGCCGCGCGCAGACGTCCTCGGCGACCGGCAGTGCCTCGCGCCGGTAGGGGGCGAGGACGGGCTGCAGGTGCAGCGGCAGGTCGTACACCTCGCCGGACAGCCGCACGCCGTACTCCTCGGCGACCGCCCGCTTGAACGCGGCGCGCTCCACCCCGGGCGGCAGCAGCGCCAGGTACTTGTAGTAGTTGCTCCGGCAGCCGGGCGGTTCGAGCACCGGCTCCAGGCCGTCCAGCCCGGCCAGCGCCGCGTCGTAGCGGCGGGCGACGGCCCGGCGGGTCTCGATGAACTCCTTGAGCCGGCGCAGGTGCACGGCGCCGACGGCGGCGCTGAGCTCGCTCATCCGCCAGGCGTAGCCGAGCCGGACGTGGTGGTTGGTGGTGAAGGAGCCCTTGCCCTGGTCGCGGTAGGTGCGGGCCTCGTCGCGCAGCTCGGGCGACTCGGTGACGATCAGGCCGCCCTCGCCGCTGGTGATGACCTTGGTCGGGTAGAACGAGAAGGCCCCGGCCAGGCCGAACGTCCCGGCCGAGCGCCCGTCGAGGCTGCTGCCGTGGGCGTGCGCGGCGTCCTCGACCAGCGGGATGCCGCGGTCGTCGCAGATCGCGCGCAGCGCGCCGACCTGCGGGGTGACCAGGCCGCCGATGTGGACGAGTACGACGGCTGCGGTATCCGGGGTGAGGGCCGCCTCCATCGTCTCGGGGGAGAGCGCCAGGGTGTCCGGGTCGACGTCGGCGATCACCGGACGCCCGCCGGCGTGCAGCACGGCGCCGGCGGTCGCATAGAAGGTGACGGCCGGGACGACGACGTCGCGGCCCCGGACGTCGACGGTGCGCAGGATCACCTCCAGCGCCGCGGTGCCGCTGCTCACCGCGACGGCGTGCGAGGCGCCGTGCTCGGCGGCGAAGGCCTGCTCGAAGCGCTCGGTCCACGGGCCCAGGGTGAGCGCGCCGGTGGCGAGCATCTCCGTCACCGCGTCGGCGACGGCCGCGCGGTCGGATTCGTCGAACACGATGCGGGCGGCGGGAACGCCCATGGGCACCTCCGGCGGCGGGGCTGGGTCGGCGGCGATCGGGTCGGACCGGCCCGAACCATGCGAAAAGGGTCGGGCCCACGCTACGTCGCCCGGCAGCCCGCGGCCCGTCGTCGCCGCCCGCCCGGGTGACGGCGCCGGGCCCCGTCGAGCCTGCCGGGGCCGCCCGCGGAAGTACCCCGGGCTGCTCCCGCCGCAGGTCATGCGCTCCGCCGTTCGGGGGGGCCGTACTGCGTCCGCAGTACGCAAACGGCCTGCGCAGGGACGACGACGGAGCAGGGTCCGGCGATCAAGGATGGGTCATGCTGCGGGCGGTCCGCGTCGAAAGGCGCCGGCCCGGCCGCGGCGCGCACGCTGACCGAGATCCGAAGGAGTCCACTCTCCCGTGGCCACGTTCCTGTACCGCCTGGGCCGCTTGGCCTTCGCACGACGCCGGCTGGTGACCTTGCTCTGGGTCGCCGTGCTGGCCGTCTGCGGAGTCCTCGCGGCCAAGGCGCCCGCCGCACCCGACGACGGCTTCGCGATGCCCGGCACGGAGGCGCAGAAGGCCTTCGACCTGATGAACGAGCGCTTCCCCGGCGGCCACGCCGACGGCGCCTCGGCCCGCCTGGTGTTCGTCGCCCCGTCCGGGCAGAAGATCACCGCCGCGCCCAACGAGCAGGCGGTGGAGCGGACGGTCGCCGAACTCGCCCACGGCGAGGAGGTCACCGGCGCGGTCAGCCCGTTCAAGGCCGGCGCCGTTTCCAAGGACGGCACCACCGCGTACGCGACCGTCAGCTACTCCGTCAAGGCGGGCGAGCTGTCCAAGGGCGCCACCGACGCCCTGGAGCAGGCCGCCCAGCACGGGCGGGACGCCGGTCTGAAGGTCGAGGTCGGTGGCAACGCGCTGATGGCCAAGCCCGAGGCCGGCGGCAGCAGCGAGATGGTCGGCATGGCGCTGTCCGCGGTCGTCCTGGTGATCACCTTCGGCTCGCTCGTCGCCGCCGGGCTGCCGCTGCTCACCGCCGTGATCGGGGTCGGCCTCGGCATGGCCCTGATCACCGCGCTCGGCAGCACGCTCGGCCTGTCCTCCACCACCGGCACCCTCGCGATGATGCTCGGCCTCGCGGTCGGCATCGACTACGCCGTGTTCATCGTCTCCCGCTACCGGGCCGAGCTCGCCGAGGGCCGCACCCCGCAGGAGGCGGCCGGCCGGGCCGTCGGCACCGCCGGGTCCGCCGTGGTGTTCGCCGGGCTCACCGTGGTGATCGCCCTGGCCGGGCTCTCCGTGGTCGGCATCCCGATCCTCGCCAAGATGGGCATGGCGGCGGCCGGCACCGTGGTCATCGCCGTCCTGGTCGCGCTCACCCTGGTGCCCGCGCTGCTCGGCTTCATCGGTCGTCGGGTGCTGCCCCGCAAGGCCCGCAACGGCGCCGTCCAGCCGAAGAAGGAGAACGGCGGCTCCCGCTGGGCCCGGTTCGTGCTGCGCCGCCCGCTCGCCGTGCTGCTCGGCGCCGTGATCGGCCTCGGCGTGCTCGCGGCCCCCGCGCTCGACCTGCGGCTCGGCCTGCCCGGTGACGAGTCCAAGCCCACCTCCACCACCCAGCGCCGGGCCTACGACCTGCTGTCCGAGGGCTTCGGCCCCGGCTTCAACGGGCCGCTGACTGTCATGGTGGACGCCAAGGGCACGCCCGATCCGAAGGCCGCCGCGGGCGAGGTCGCCAAGACCGTCTCCGGGCTGCCCGGCGTGGTCTCCGTCACCCCGCCGATGTTCAACAAGGCGGGGGACACCGCCCTGCTGAACGCCGTCCCGGCCACCGGCCCGAGCGCCGCCGAGACCAAGGACCTGGTCCAGACGATCCGCGGCCACGCCGCCGGCCTCAAGACGGCCACCGGGGCGACGATCCTGGTCAGCGGCACGACGGCGATGAACATCGACGTCTCGCAGAAGCTCACCGACGCGCTGGTGCCCTACCTCGCCGTGGTCGTCGGCCTCGCCGTCGTCCTGCTGCTGGTGGTGTTCCGCTCCGTGCTCGTCCCGCTGAAGGCGGCGCTCGGCTTCCTGCTCTCGGTGGCCGCCGCGCTCGGCGCCGTGGTCGCGGTCTTCCAGTGGGGCTGGCTCGCCAACCTGATCGGCGTCGAACAGACCGGTCCGGTGATGAGCATGATGCCGATCTTCATGGTCGGCGTGGTCTTCGGCCTCGCCATGGACTACGAGGTGTTCCTGGTCACCCGGATCCGCGAGGGCTTCGTCCACGGCGAGCAGCCCCGCGAGGCCATCGTCACCGGCTTCCGGCACAACGCCCGGGTGGTCACGGCCGCCGCCTTCATCATGATCGCGGTCTTCGCGGGCTTCATCGGCATGGGCGAACCGATGATCAAGATGATGGGCCTGGGCCTCGCCGCGGCCGTCGCCTTCGACGCCTTCGTGGTCCGGATGACCATCGTGCCGGCCGTCCTCGCGCTGCTCGGCCGCCACGCCTGGTGGCTGCCGCGCTGGCTGGACCGGCTGATACCGGACATCGACGTCGAGGGCAGCAAGCTGCAGACCGCCGCCCCCGAACCGGCCCCGGTCCGGGAGTCAGTCGGCGTGTAAGGCCGGTCCCGCGGACCAGCCCGGGCCCGTCCCGATCCACGGGGCGGGCCCCGGCCCGGACACGGGTTCGAGCCCCTACCGTTACCGTTGCTGTCGGGGCCTGCCACGCGCACGGCGGCCCCGACCCGGCCCACCCCGCCCGGCAGGGCGCGGTTCGGCACGAACTGGCAGAACCCGGCGAGGGTGCCGCCAGGGCACCCCCGACCCGGAGAGCACCCCCATGACCGACACCTGGCAGCGGCTGCGCTGCGACCACCCCCGGCTGCTCGACGCCGTCGGTGGCGTCGTGCTGGTCGCGATGACCTTCGCCGGTGCCAACGTCGACCAGGCCGGCCACGTCATCCCCTTCCGGCTGCTCAGCGGCGCTATCGCGCTGGTCTCCGCCGTCGCCGTGTTCGCCCACCGCCGCTACCCGCGCCTGGTGGTCGTCATCACGCTGATCTGCACGATGGCACTCGTCGCCCTCACCCCCCGGCTCACCCCCGGGCTGGCCACCCCGCTGCTGCTCGCCCTCTACTTCCTCGCCGTCCGCACCGACCGCTCCACCGCCCTGCGCGCCTCGATCGCCTCCGCCGTCCTGCTCACCGGCACGTCGCTGATCGGCGACGGCGGCGGCCCGATCGGCGAACGGATCGGCGTCCTCGCCTGGGCCCTGCTGCCCGGCGCCCTCGGCGACTCCATCCGCAACCGCCGAGCCCACCTCGCGGCCATCGAGGAACGCGCCGAACGCGCCGAACGCACTCGCGAGGAGGAGGCCCGCCGCCGGGTCGCCGACGAGCGGATCCGGATCGCCCGCGACCTGCACGACGTCGTCGCCCACCACATCGCCCTCGCCAACGCCCAGGCCGGCATCGCCGTCTACCTCATGGACCGCCACCCCACCCAGGCCCGCGAGGTGCTCAGCCACATCACCGACGCCACCGGCTCCGCGCTCCAGGAGCTGCGCGCCACCGTCGGCCTGCTGCGCCGCGCCGAGGAGCCCGCCCCGCTCGAACCGACCCCCGGCCTCGACCGGCTCCCCGATCTGATCAACTCCTTCGAACGCACCGGCCTGCCGGTCCGGCTCACCGTCGAGGGCGAGGCCCGCGCGCTGTCGCCCGGCGTCGACCTCACCGCCTACCGGATCGTCCAGGAGTCCCTGACCAACGTGGCCAAGCACGCCCGCGGCGCCGACGCCGAGATCACCCTCGCCTACAGCGGCAGCCGGGTCGCCGTCAGCGTCGCCAACGGCCGCCCCCCGGCCGGCGCCCGCCCCCGACAGGCCCTTCTGCCCCACCCCGCCCCCGGCGAGGGCGGCTTCGGGCTGATCGGCATGCGCGAACGGGCCGGCGCGGTCGGCGGCCGGTTCACCGCCGACCGCCGCCCCGACGGGGGCTTCCTGGTCACGGCCGAACTTCCGCTGCGCACCGGCGCCCGAGACGACAAGGACCACGCTTGACTTCCTCCCCCGGCTGAAGGCCGGGGGCTGCCCGTTGTCCCGCTCCGCAGGAGTTTCGTTTCCTCCCCCGACTAAAGCCGAGGGTATCCACGAAAGGAATCCGATGACCATCCGGGTACTGCTCGCCGACGACCAGGCGCTGCTGCGCGGCGCCTTCCGGGTCCTGATCGACGCCGAGGACGACATGGAGGTGGTCGGCGAGGCCGCCGACGGCCGCCAGGCCGTCGAACTCGCCCGCGCCACCCGTCCCGACATCGTCCTGATGGACATCCGGATGCCCGGTGCCGACGGCCTCGGCGCGACGGCCGCCATCTGCGGGGACGAGGAACTGGCCGGCACCCGGGTGTTGATCCTCACCACCTTCGAGATCGACGAGTACGTGGCCCAGGCGCTGCGCGCGGGCGCGGGCGGCTTCCTCGGCAAGGGGGCGGACCCGGCGGAACTGCTCGCCGCCGTCCGCACCGTCGCCGCCGGGGACGCCCTGCTCTCTCCCGCCGCCACCCGGGCCGTCATCGACCAGTTCCTCGCCCAGCCCGATCCGGCGGCCGGCGCGAACGCCTCGGCGGAGCGCCTGTCCGTGCTCACCGCCCGCGAGCGCGAGGTGATGTCCATGGCCGCCACCGGGCTCACCAACGAGGAGATCGCCGAGCGGATGTTCGTCAGCCCCTTCACCGTCCGGACCCACGTCCACCGCGCGATGGCCAAGCTGGATGCCCGCGACCGGGCCCAACTCGTCGCCATCGCCTACCAGTCCGGCCTGGTCCCGCCCGGCCGTCCGGCCTGACCGAACGGGACCGGTTTGACCGAATGGGACCGGCTTGACCGAACCGGCCCGGCCGTGCGGTCGGCCCGGGTCGTGCCCGCGTGCCCGCCTCGCGCCGTCCGAGGCGGTAGCAGCCCTGGGCAACCGTCAAACTCCGGCCATATATCGAGGATCTGAATTCCAGCCTGCCCGAAAACGACCTCCGAACTGGTGTATCAGCGAGTAGTCTGCCGATGACTCAGAATGAGGAGGAGTGTTCGTGGAAACGAAGGACACGGCAGGCGAGGTGCGGATTCTCCAGCCGTTGCCCGGGCGCACGGCCGACGGATCGCAGGCGTTCGACCTGCGGTTGACACGTTTGCTCCGCCTGCTCGGGGTCGACGCCGCGCACGGGCCGGACTTTCCGAGTGCGGCCCGGTGGGAGGTCCACAAGGCGCTCTCCGGGCGCACCGAACTGCCCGAGGAGTACTTCGAGGCACTGCTGGAGGCGGCGGTCTACGACCCCAACCCGAGCTTCAACCGGCGCTTCGTCGAGCCCGCCCTGCTCGCCTTCGGCCAGCGCCGGGTGCGGCTGACCCTGCTCGGCTACCTGCACACCGGCACCGACGCGGAACGGGCCGGCGCCGCCCGGGCCTGGTACTGGACGTCCCTGTCGGTCGGGGACGGCCGCAACACGGCCGCCGCCGACGAGGGGTCGATCGTCCGGGACGCCTGGTACGAGGCCGCGCTGCGCGAGTTCGTCGCCAACGAGGACCTGGACGTCCGGCGCTGCATCCTCCCCGGGCTGCCCCTCGTGCCGCGCGCCTACCCGCCGCAACTGCACGACCTGGTGGAGGCCGCGGTGGCCATCGCGCGCTCGCATCCCGACGAGTACATCCGTCACCGCGCCGAGATCCAGGTCGGTCTCTGACCGCCCCCGGCCCCGCCAGACCCCGGCGGGGCCGGGAAAGCGCGGACCCCGGTCGGCGGGCCGTGGGACGAACGCGTCGGCGCCTCCTGGCGGCGGACCAGGTCAGCCCGTCTTGACGGTGATCTCGCCGATGTTCGTCCCGAGGTCCAGCCGGTACTTCCCGTTCGGGTCGCTCTGGACGCCGATGTGCTTCTCGCCCAGGTCGGTCGAGGCGGTGACGTGGTAGGAGGAGGTCGGCACGGTCACGTTGATCTCGCCGTTCGAGGTCTTCGCCGTGATGTTCTGGGCCTTGCCGGGGGTGAGCTTGATCCCGCCGTTGTCGGTCTTGGCGCTGACCCGGTCGCCCTTGAGCGAGGTGCCCTTGATCTCGCCGTTGTCGGTGCGCACGTCGACCGGCCCGGCCACGTCGTCGAGCATGATGTCGCCGGAACTGGTGTGCACCGAGACCTCGCCGACCTGCGAGAGCTTGACCCCGCCCGAGGACGTCCCGCCGCTGATCGGCAGCCCCGGCGGAAGCTCGACGGTGTAGTCCACCGAGCAGTTGCGCCCGCAGCCGCTCAGCACCAGCACGCCGCCGTCCACCCGGGTGGTCGCGCCGGGCTTGCCGCTGCGGTACTCGATGTCGCGGTGGACGGCGGCCTGGGTGGCGCCGGCCTTCCCGTGGACGGTGACGTCCCCGGCGGAGGTGTCCAGCTTGATGGCGGTGATCTTGTCCGAGACGGTCGCGTCGTCGCTGAACCTGGTCCCGACCGGGTTGCAGGCGCTGAGCGCCCCGGCGGCGAGCCCGGCGACCACGAGTGCCCCTGCGTAGCGGCGGTACCTGCCCATGTTCGTCCCCCATGTCCTGCGCGTCTGCCGCGCGATGGCCCGTGCTGGCCCCTGTCCGGGGCCGTCCCGACGACAGTAACCGCGCGTGGTGGCCCTGGTCGGTGGTATTAACCCCCCAAAGAACGGTTCACCCGCACCCCGCGCGGCGCCGAACTCACCATCGACGGCCAGGCCTTCCTGCCCCGCGCCCGCCCGTCGGCGGTGGCGTCCAGCTCGCGCAGGCTGGTGACGATGGCGTCCACCTTCAGCAGCTCCTCGGCGGTGACAAGGTTCACGCTCATGAGGTTTCTTCCTTGCGGAAGCGACCGGTGCGGAAGCGGCCGTTTCCGCACCGGTTCCGCTTTGATGTCTCCGATCCTCTGCGCGCCCGGTCAACGACCGATAAACACCCTGCCGATCTGGCACCCCGCCCCGCTCACCACCCCCGACGCCGCCGTGCACCGGCCAGGGCATTCTCCGGCGCCGGAACCGGCAAGCTCACCGCCGCGCTGGTCGCCTCGGGCGCCGACGTCATCGCGGTGGAGCCCGACCCGGCGATGCTGACGGGCGTGCCGCGCGTCCGGCGGCTGGGAGAGGGCGATACGCGAGTCGACGTGCGTCTCGTCGACCCGGCAGGGCGGCCCTCCGGCGCGATGTGGCCGCGGTCCGGCCCGGGTTGCTTGAACAGCCTCCCGCCGGGCCGGGATCCGCTCACCCCTGCCGGGCGGGCGGAGACCCGGCCGTGGCGGCCAGACGGCGGGTCAGTACGCGCGTGGTGCTGCCGTCGTCCTCGCTGATGTCCCGGACGTGCTCGAAGCCGATCCTGTCCAGCAAGGTCAGCGAGGCGTTGTTCGATGCCGCTACGGTGGCGTGCACCTCGGTCAACCCGAGAGTGCCGAAGCCGTAGGCCACGAGGGCCTGGGCCAACTCCGTACCCAGGCCCGATCCCCACGCCGCCGGGGTGAGCGCGTAGACGAGCTCGTGGCCCACGACCGCATCGGTGGGCTTGATCTCGGCATGCCCGATCAACGCACCGTCCCTGCGAACAGCCCAGACATCGAACAGGTCCTGGGCGTAGACCTTCGTGAAGATCCGCCCGAACAGGGCCCGGTCCGCCTCCTCGGAAGCAGGGCCGTCACCCATCCACCGCGACACCCTCACATCCTGGAACAGGGCCACGAAGTCCTCTTCGTCCTCGGGTACGTAGGGGGCGAGGAGCAGGCGCCGGGTGTGCAGAGTCGGGGGCATGGACGGCGACGCTACCCATCCGGCGTCACGCCCGGCAAGCCACTTTCACCGGCGCGGACCCCGCCGGGCGCAGCCCCGGCCGCCATCGCACCGGCGACACCGTCCGCGCCGGAGGAATCGCCGATCGGCGCCGATGGGCCATTGCCTGGTCGACCAGGAAATCAGTAGACCGGTCGGTATATTCAATCCGTCGGAGGCGTCAGGGCTTGCGGCCGACCGCGCCGTACATGCTGACGCGGTCGGCGCCGGGGGCGGGGGTGGTGTCGGGGCGCCAGAGAGGGACGGTGGTGACGCCGGGGTCGAGGATGTCGAGGCCGTCGAAGAAGGTGCGGACCTCGTCGCGGGTGCGGCCGACGAGGGGTGCGGCGGCCTTGTCGTAGATGCCGGTGACGCGGTCGCGGATCTCGGCGGAGATGAAGTCGGCGGTGCCGTGCGAGAGGACCAGATGGCTGCCGGAGGGGAGCGCGTCCAGCAGGGTGCCGACCGCCTGGTGCGGCTTGTCCTCGTCGCGCAGGAAGTGCAGGACGGCGGCGAGGACGAGGCCGATCGGTCGGGAGAAGTCGAGCAGCCCTTCGGCCTCGACGACGGCGAGCACGGCGGACGGTTCGCGGAGGTCGGCCCGGAGGACGGCGGTCCGCCCCGGTCCCGCGCCGGACATCAGGGCACGCGCGTGGCTGAGCACGATCGGGTCGTTGTCGACGTAGACGACCCGGGTGCCCGGGCTGGCGGCCCGGGCGATCTCGTGGGTGTTGCCGGCGGTGGGGATGCCGGTGCCGATGTCGAGGAACTGGTCGATGCCGAGATCGGCGACGCAGCGTACCGCGCGGGTGAGGAAGCCTCGATTGGCCCGCGCGGTGGAGCGAAACTCGGGGTTGGCGGCGAGTGCCTTCTCGGCTGCGGCACGGTCGGCGGGGAAGTTGTCCTTCCCGCCGAGGTAGTAGTCGTACATCCGGGCCGGGTGCGGGATGTCGGGTCGCAGGTCGGCGGGGATCCCGGGTTCGCCGGGCTCCCACATGCTCTTGTGTCCCACGGTTGCCGCCCCCATCTGCTGACGATCGGATGATCTGCTTGTGACGCCCTCGGGCGACAGCGTAAAGCGCAGGTCACGGCCCGCGTGCCGGTTGGTCGGGTCGCCCCTGTATGTCCCTTTTCGGCCGGTCGACCGCCGCCCGGTCAACCTCTGGCCGTCCGTCCCGCCGTTCGTCGTGCGCCCCCGCGCGTCCCGGCGGAGGATGGGAGGTCCCGGCGGTGAACCGGTGCCGGAGGACATTGACGGCGAATTCAGATGCCGGACGGGAGACGGGAGGTCGATGCCGTGGTGATCGCTATGGCAGACATCCGCGAGTGGCGCGGCCATCCGGTGGTCGACGAGAAGAGCCACCGCATCGGCTCGCTGGAGTCCGTCTACGTGGAGACGGCCACCGACCAGCCGTCCTTCGCCACCGTCACGGTCGGCCTGGCGGGCAGGCGACGCCTGGTGTTCGTCCCGCTCGACGGGGCGGTGGTCGGACCGGGCTACGTCCGGGTGGCCTTCCCGAAGAGCCAGGTCAAGCAGGCCCCCGCGATCGGCACCGACGATGTCCTGCCCGTCGAGGACGAACCCGCCGTGTTCGCACACTACGGGCTGCCGTACGAGACCGGCGCCGGCGGTGAGCGCCGCCTCGCCCGCCGTTGAGCCCTGCCTGCCTGCCTGCCTGCCTGTGCGACTGCCCGACTGCCCACAGGCCTGCCCGCCTGCCCGCCTGCCTGTGCGACTGCCCCAGGGCGAGCATCGCCCCGCCCTGGAATGGATACCCCACCGGGTACAGTTGTCACTCGACAGTCGATGCGAAAGGCGGCCCGGACATGCAGGTGGACGAGGAGTCGGTCGGCGCGGTCCTGAACCGGCTGCGCCGCGCCCAGGGTCAGTTGGCCGGGGTGATCGCGATGATCGAGGCGGGGCGTGACTGCAAGGACGTGGTCACCCAGCTCGCCGCCGTGTCGCGCGCCCTCGACCGGGCCGGGTTCAAGATCGTGGCCAGTGGCATGCGCCAGTGCATGGCCGCCGCCGACGAGGACGCCGCGCCGATGAGCGAGGCCGAGCTGGAGAAGCTGTTCCTCGCCCTGGCCTGACCGTCGGGCAGCAGGGCCGCAAGGCGGCAGGGCAGTAGCGCAGCAAGGCAGTGCGGGAGCACGACGGTAGGGCAGCAGCAGGGCAGCACCAGGGCCGCGGCGGATCTCCGCCGCGGCCCTTTCCGGCGTTCCGGGAGGGGGATTCCCCGCCGCCGGTCACGGAGTTCCCGAACCGCCCGATGTTCCGTCACGCATCGTTCATGTTCCGGTCGCTGACCTTCGGATGAATGAGGGCCGCCCGCAGTTGTACAGCCAACTGCGGGGCCAACCCTCCCCAGCCTCCGTGACCAGCCGCGCGCGGACCCGGCGCCGACCCCCGGCGGACCGGGCCCCGGGCGGCGGACAGGAAAACCGTGGCCGCAGGCAGCGCCCTGACCCTCACCTCCTCCGCCAACCCCACCGAAGGCGACCGGCTCACCTTCCACTGGAGCACCGACGCCCCCGACGACAAGAACTGGGTCGGCATCTACGACGGCGACCGCCGTCCCGGCACCGGCTCCTCCCTCCTCTGGAAGTACACCCCCGCCGCCTCCGGCGATCTCCAGCTCGACACCTCGGCGCTGACCGGCGGCCCGTACACCGCTTACCTGCTCGCCAAGGACGGCTACGGCATCCTCGCCCAGAGCGCCCCGTTCAGCTTCCGCGCCAAGCCCGCCGTCGTCCGTCCGCACAGCGCCGTGGACGCCGTCACCACCACCCCCGTCGCCCCCGGCACGGCGGTGTCCGTCAAGCTCGGCGGGCTCTGGTCCCGCCCGGCGGGCAACCCGGCCGGGACGGCTGCCTTCCGCAAGGTCAGCGGGCCGTCCTGGCTGACCGTCGCCGCCGACGGGACGCTCACCGGCACCGCACCCGCGGCGGGCAAGAGCCCCGAGGTGGCCGTCGTCGGCGTCAAGGACAGTGCGGGCGCCACCGACACCGTCACCGTCCTCGTCCCCGTCGTCGATCCGGCCGCGCCGCCGCGCCTCAAGGCCGCCAGCTGGAACCTGCACAACGCGGGCGCCGGCTACACCGACGCGCTGGAGAAGCAGCTGCGCGTCGTCCTCACCCAGGGCCTGGACGTGCTCGCCCTGCAGGAGACCGCCGGCGAGCGGGCGAAGACCCTCGCCGACGCCCTGGGCTGGTACGCCTACCAGAGCCCCGGCAGCGTCGGCATCCTGAGCCGCCACCCGCTCGTCGACGTCACCCCGGTGACCGCCGACCTGCCCGCCGCCGGGGTCACCCTGCAGCTGCCCGGTGGCCGCACCGTCCGCTTCTGGGCCGCGCACCTCGACGAGGCGGACTACGGCCCGTACGCGCTCCAGGACGGTCGGACCGCCGCCCAGACGGAGACCGCCGAGACCGCTTCGCTCCGGCTGAAGCAGGCCAAGGCGCTGGCCGCCGCGGTGCGCGCGGACATCGCCCGGCACACCCCGGTGGTGCTCGCCGGCGCCCTCTCCTCGCCGTCCCACCTGGACTGGACGGCCGCCACCGCCGCCGCGCACGGCGGTGTCGGGGCGCTCAACTGGCCGGTCAGCCTCGCTCTTCAGGGCGCCGGGCTGACCGACAGCTTCCGCGAGGAGAACCGCGACCCGGTCGAGTTCCCGGGCGCCACCTGGTCGCCCACCCGCCGGCAGCGCGGAACCAAGCCCGAGCCGCAGGACCGCATCGACTACGTCCAGTACGCCGGCCCGCTGAAGCTGGTCGAGGCGCACACCCTGGTCGCCGACTGGCCGCAGCCCGAGCCGAACGACGCCGCCAACGAGTGGCCCTCCGACACCGCCGCCGCCGTCGCCACCTTCCAGCTCTGAGAGGCCAGTTCACGATGCCCGAGCTCTCCCGCCGCACCTTCGTCGGCGCCACCGCGGCCGTCGGCGCCACCGCCCTGACCGGCCTGGCCGCAGGCCCCGCCGAGGCCGCCTCCGCCGACGCCGCCCCCGGCCGGCTCACCGGCACCATCAAGGACGTCAAGCACGTCGTCGTGCTGATGCAGGAGAACCGCAGTTTCGACCACTACTTCGGTACGCTCAGCGGCGTCCGCGGCTTCGGCGACAAGCAGGCGCTCCAGTTCCCGGACGGCGCCGACGTGTTCCGCCAGCCGGACAGCCGCCGCAGCGACGGCGGCGCCATGCTGCCGTACCGGATGGACACCTCGAAGTACAACGCGCAGAACGCCGGGGGGCTGGCCCACGACTGGGCGACCGGCCACCAGGCGATCAACAACGGTGCGATGAACAAGTGGATCGCCGCCAAGGGCGAGCGCACCATGGGCTACTTCACCCGGGACGACATCCCCTACCAGTACGCCCTGGCCGACGCGTTCACCCTTTGCGACGCCTACTTCACCTCCCTCGCCGGGCCGACCGACCCCAACCGCCTCTACCTGTGGACCGGCACCTCCGGCCCCGGCCGCGACGGCACCACCGGGCCCTGGATCGACAACACCCCGGTCACCGACAACCCCGTCGCGGACTGGACCACCTACGCCGAGCGCCTGGAGCAGGCCGGCGTCAGCTGGCGGGTCTACCACAACCCCAGCAAGGACGACCGCACCGGCGACTACGACGACAACGCCCTCTCCTACTTCAAGCAGTTCCACAACTTCCCGCCCACCGACCCGCGTTACATCAACGCGATGACGAAGTTCGACCCGACCGACTTCGACCGCCACTGCAAGGACGGCACCCTGCCGACCATCTCCTGGCTGGTCGCCCCGTACCTGTTCTCCGAGCACCCGGACGCCGGCCCGGCGTACGGGGCGCACTGGGTCAACCAGGCGCTCCAGTCGCTGATGTCCAACCCGGAGGTGTGGCAGCACACCGTCTTCCTGGTCATGTACGACGAGAACGACGGCTACTTCGACCACATGGTCCCGCCCACCCCCGAGCCCGGCACTCCCGAGGAGTTCACCCAGGGCCGCGCCATCGGCCTCGGCAACCGCGTCCCCCTCTGGGTCGTCTCGCCCTGGTCGCGCGGCGGTTGGGTCAACTCCCAGGTCTTCGACCACACCTCGGTGCTGCGCTTCATGGAGCTGGTCACCGGCGTCGCCGAGCCCAACATCTCGGCCTGGCGCCGGGCCGTCTGCGGCGACCTCACCAGCTGCTTCGACTTCGCCGCGCCGACCACGTCGATCCCGTCGCTGCCCGACACCACCGCCCTGATGGCCAAGGCCGACGCGGGCGCCAAACTGCCCGGCGTCGCCCTCCCGGCCGTCGGCGCCCAGTCGATGCCCGTTCAGGAACGGGGCGAGCGCCCGCACCGCCCGCTGCCCTACCAGCCGTGGGCCGACGTGGACGTGGACCGCAAGACCGGGAAGGTCGTCTGCACCCTGAGCAACGACGGTTCGGTGGCCTTCCCGTACACCGTCTACCCCAACATCGCGTTCCCGTTCGCGGGCACCCCGTACACCGTCGCCCCCGGCGCCACCGCCCAGTACGTCTGGGACGCCGCCGCCACCAACGGCCGCTACGACTTCACCGTCCACGGCCCGGACGGCTTCGTGCGCCGCTTCGCCGGCACCGTGGTGCGTGACGGCCGGGACGGCCAGAACGACGTCGCTGTACCGATCGTCACCGCCGACCTGCGCGGCAGCCGGCTGACCCTCCAGCTCGTCAACGACGGCCTGACCGACCTCGCCTTCACGGCCGCCCCCAACGACTTCGCGGGCACCGCGCAGACCGTCTGGGTCCGCCCCGGCAAGCAGGTCAACCTGGCCTGGCCGCTGGACAAGCAGGGCCGCTACGACGTCGTCGTCACCGCCCACACCGGTCGCCGCTTCACCCAGCGCTACGCGGGCTGGGTCCACTAGCGCCCCCGGGCCGCGGCCCGGGGCGCCGATCCGGTGACCCCCGGCCGTGGCTCGGCGGCCCGGGCGGCGCCCGGGGCTACCGTCGGGCGCATGCAGAAAATCAGCACCTTCCTCTGGTTCGACGACCAGGCCGAAGAGGCCGCCGCCTTCTACACCTCACTGTTCCCCAACTCCCGCATCACCCAGGTCAACCGCTACGGCGAGGCCGGTCCCGGCGCCGCCGGCTCGGTGATGACGGTGGTCTTCGAGCTCGCCGGCCGGCCGTACGTGGCGCTCAACGGCGGCCCCGAGTTCACCTTCTCCGAGGCGATCTCGCTCCAGGTGGACTGCGCCGACCAGCAGGAGGTCGACGAACTCTGGGCCAAGCTCACCGCCGACGGCGGCCAGGAGGGCCCGTGCGGCTGGCTCAAGGACCGCTACGGCCTCTCCTGGCAGATCGTGCCGCGCGTGCTCAACGAGCTGATCACCGACCCGGACCGGGCCAAGGCCGACCGGGTGACCGCAGCGATGCTGCGGATGCAGAAGATCGACGTCCGGCAGCTGCTCGACGCGGCCAGGGGCTGAGGCCATGGCCGCGCCCGCCGTCCGCAGCACGCTCTACCTCCGTGCCACCCCCGCGCGGGTCTGGCACGCCCTCACCAACGCCGACGAGTCCGGCCTCTACTGGGGGCACCGCAACGTCTCCACCTGGTTGCCCGGCGCGCCCTGGGAGCACCAGCGCGCCGACGGCTCCGGGATCGCCGACGTGATCGGCGTCGTCGAGGCCGCCGACCGCCCGCACCGGCTGGTCACCACCTGGGCCGGGCCGCAGGAGCGGCGCCCGGGCGGGCCCTCCCGGGTCACCTTCGAGATCCAGGGCTGGCGCGAACTCACCCGGCTCACCGTCACGCACGACGACCTCGCCGACGAGGCCGAGCGGGCGGACGCCGAGCGGGGCTGGTCGGCGGTGCTGTCCAACCTGAAGACCTACCTGGAGACCGGCCACCCGCTCCCGCAGGAGCCCTGGTCGATGCCCTGACGCCGATGCCCTGAGGTCGGGGCTCCGACCTCGCTGTCGAGCCGACCGCGGTGCCCTGACGCCGACGCCGTGACGTCCGATGATCCGACCATGCGATGCGGTCAGCGCCCGGCCCCCGCCGCCGGGCGCCCCCGCCTCGGCCGGGCCCGGCGCCGCCGCTCGCCACGGACGAACCGGCGCACTCCGGCGAACCGCGAGAACCGCTCCCGGCTCTCCACCGAGGCCCGGTCCAGCTCCTCCATCAGGCGCCGGCTGCGGTGCTCCAGGTCCAGCTCGTCCAGGATCCGGTCCACCTCGGCCAGTATCGAACCGTGCAGCTGCCACGCTTCCGGGTGCTCCCGCACCTGCTGGAGCAGAGCCTGGGCGACGTTCTCCCGGCAGGTCCAGGCCGCGGCCAGCTCGGCGGTCAGCCGCCGCTCCGCCTCCTCGGCGTTGCGGCTCACCTGGGTGGTCACCAGCACCGCGAAGCTGACCATGGCCCCGCCGACGTGCGCCAGCAGTTCTTCCAGGCCCACCGCGACGTCCGCCGGGAACAGCCGCTCGCCGGGCCCGCGCCGCTTGGCGAGGTCGGTCAGCGAGCGGGCCAGCACCCGGATCACCACCACGCAGATCTCCAGGGTGTCCAGCCCGGTGCGCAGTACCAGCCGGGACAGCAGCCCCTCGCTGATCCGCGGATTGAGCCGCAGGCTGTCCTCCGCCTGGCGCAGCGCCGCGTCCACGTCGACGATGGCCTGGTCGAGCCGGCGGGCCTCGTGCAGCCGCTCGGCGGCCCGGGCGACCGGGGTCGGCCCGTCCAACTCCTCGGCGATGTCCAGCAGCAGGTGGCGGGCCCGCCGGGCGAGGTCCTCGATCGACTCCCCGGCGGTGTCCACCCAGACCGGTGGCGCGAACACCAGGTTGAACAGCAGGCCGACGGCGGCGCCGATCAGCGTCTCCAGCACCCGGTCCCAGGCCTGCGAGGCGAGCCCGGAGACGCCCAGGATCAGCATCGCGCTGATCGCGACCTCCTGGACGAACTCCTCGACCCGGACGAACCGGCCGACGACCAGCGAGGCCAGGATGATCAGCCCGAGGCTCCACCAGGAGAGCCCCACCACGGCGCTGAAGCCGGTCGCGATCAGCACGCCGACCACCACCGAGTTGACCCGGCGGATGCTGGTCTTGAGCGTCGAGTAGACGGTGACCTGCACCACCAGCAGCGCGGTGAGCGGAGCCGTCAGCGGGACCGGCTCATTGCTGAGCCGGGTGGCCGCCGCGTACGAGATGGTGGCGGCCACGGTGGCCCGCACGGTCTGGACGACGAAGGGTTCTCGGGTGCCACGGCGGATCAGGGCCGTGAGTGACTCCGGGAGAAGGGCCATGTCGCCCTTCTTTCCCCGCAGCCGCCGTTCACACCGCCGGACGGCCCGACGGGCACCCGTATGCCGGTTCCGGGCGGAGGAACCGCCACCCGTCGTGCGTTACGCGTCGTGGCGGTTCAGCCGCAGCTTCCAGGGCGCCAGCGCGGACTCGACCTGCACCCCGATGCTCATCTTCGAGGCGCCCTCGATCCGCTCCTCGAAGCGGATCGGCACCTCGCGGATCGTCAGGCCGCGCTTGACGACCCGGTAGTTCATCTCGACCTGGAACGAGTAGCCGCTGCTCTGCACGGTCGGCAGGTCGATGGCCCGCAGGGTGCTCGCCCGCCAGGCCTTGAAACCGGCGGTGGCGTCCCGGACGCCCAGGCCGAGGATGGTGTTGACGTAGAGGTTGGCCCAGGCGGAGAGGGCCTTGCGGTGCCACGGCCACTCCGCGGCGGTCGACCCGCCGGGCACGTAGCGGGAGCCGAGCACGACGGCGGTGTCGTCGTCGGCCAGGGCCTGCACCATCGCGGGTATCGCCGAGGCCGGGTGCGACAGGTCGGCGTCCATCTGCACCACGATGTCGGCGTCCTCGTCCAGGGCCCGGGCCATGCCGGCCAGGTAGGCGCGGCCGAGGCCGTTCTTCTCGGTGCGGTGCAGCACGCCGACCGTGCCGCCGGAGTCCGCGGCGAGCTTGTCCGCGATCTCGCCGGTGCCGTCCGGCGAGTTGTCGTCGACCACCAGCAGGTGCAGGTTCGGTACCGGGAGGTCTGCGAGCAGCCCCGCGAGGACCGGAAGGTTCTCCCGCTCGTTGTACGTGGGGACGACGACAACGACCTTCGGGGAGGCCTCGACCATGTTCTGTTTCCCTCGTGCCCTGTCCGGCCGGCACCCGTGCCACGCCGGACGGTTGTCCTAGACGACCTGCTGTGTAGTGAGACCGTGTGAGTGTATCGGTGCGGCAGAGCGCCCCTCGCCCCGGGCGTTCGACCCGGAGGCTGCGACCCCGGGCAACCGCCAGGGAGGCAGGACCACCTGGACCCCTGACCGAGCGACCGGGCCCGCTACGCCCCGCCGTAGACGGCCGCGAGGTTGTCCCGGGCCGGGTGGGTGCGGCCGGCCGGGCCGGCGGCGAAGGTGCGCAGCACGTTCTCGGTGACCTTGCGGACCAGGTCGCCGGCCCGGGCGTCGATCCCGTGGTCGGCGCTGCCGCCGCCAGGCCCGTTCGCGTCCAGGGCCTCCACCCAGCGCATCGTCCCGGTGGCGAACACCCCGGCGCCGCTCGGCACGGTGGAGTACGCGGTGTCGGCGTGCGAGGCGCGGCCCTCGCAGACCACGGGGGAGTGCGCGATCACCTCGATCGGGCGCGGGGTGGGGAAGGCGGTGTCGACCCGGTCGTACTCGACGCCGACCAGGTGCGGGAAGGACGCCCCGACGGTGACGCCGGTGCCCTCGAACGCCCAGTGCTCGGGCGAGCCGACCACGTACGGGGCGTCCACCGGGTAACCGTCGTAGATCACGCCGAGCATCGCGCTCTCCGGGTCCGCGTTCGGGCCGGCCCGGAAGTCGGTGGTCGCCGGGGCGCCGGCCTGGTGGCCCGGGTCCTGCGCCCAGGCGTCCTTGTAGCAGACCACCGTCCGGTCCGGCCCCAGCTCCGAGGGCTCGAAGCGGACCCGGCGGAAGCAGCAGTTGGCGCCCAGGATCGCCAGGTTGGTACCGGCGTCCCGGGCCGCGACCACCTGGGCGCGCTGCTCGGGGGACCAGTACTCGTCGTGGCCGAGCGACAGGACGGCGCTCGCACCGCGCAGCAACCCGGGCTCGCGGGCCACGTCGATCCCGGTGGTGTAGGCGAGCGGCAGACCGAGCCGCTCGGCGAGCGCGACCAGCGGCGCCTCGTACACCAGGAAGAGCCCGGCGCCGTGGTCGTAGTCGTACGGCCGGTCGAAGACGACCCGGAGCGAACGGGTGGCCAGCCCGCCGGTGGGGCCGTTGTACAGGCTGTACCCGCCCCACTCGTTGTACGCCTGCCAGGTCGCGGGGGCGCTCATCACCACCGTCCTGCCCGCCGTGGCGGCGGAGCGGACGGTGAGCGGGACGTAGCGCTGGCCGGAGCCGTCCTCGGCGTCCAGGCGCAGGAGGTAGGCGCCCTCGGGCCAGCCGGCGGTGTCCACGGCGAGGGTGCGCTGCCAGCCGGTCAGCACGGTGCGGGTCACGGGGTCCACGTGCGGTGCGGGCTGCCTGCCGCCCGGGACGTGGTCGCGGCGCCAGACCAGGCGGGCGCGGGCGCCGTCGTACCAGCCGAGGCGGTACGCGGAGACGGTGAAGGCGGCGGCCGGGGTGGAGACGTGCAGGCCGAACGGCTCGCCGGGCAGCACGCTGACCCGGTCGGCGAAGCCCTCGATCGCGTCGGAGGGGCCGGGGTCGGTGATCTCCCAGCCGGGCGCGCCGGGGAGGGCGCGCTCCGCCGCCGGGCCGACGTGCTGGGCGCTGGTCGGACCGCCGGCGTCGGGGGAGGGGTGCGGGGCGGGGTTGCCGCAGGAGGTGACGGCCGCCGCCATCAGGCCCAGGACCAGGATCCCCCGTCGGCTCGGTTCCGCCACCGCGGCCTCCCTGGTGTCCGTCGCTGTCGGATATGGGCACGTGCGTCAATTCGCGCGGACATCCTCACCCATTCCGGGGGCCGGCGGGGCCCGCCGCGCCGGACCGCTGGTACGGCGGGGCGCCGCCCGCCACCGCGGAGGGCCGTCCGGGGCACCCTGGCGTGTCCGGACGCACGGTTGCCCGGCTGCGTGGATCCGGTCCCCTAGCCTGACCAGGCCCGCCGTCCGGCGGCCTTGGGGGCCCGGAAGCCGCGCGCGGCCGGCCGACTCGTGGACAGGGGTGCACGTGGCTTTGTCGGGTTCGGCCGATCCAGGGGTGGCACCCGCGACCCGCGCCACGAGGTTCCGGGCCTGGCTGCTGGAAGGCCTGTCGGACATGGCCAAGCAGCACCCCGGCCCGCACGCGCAGGCACCGCACGTGAAGGGCCAGCGCTGGTGGCGGGTGATGTGCCTGACCGGCCTCGACTACTTCTCCACGCTCGGCTACCAGCCGGGCATCGCGGCGCTGGCCGCGGGCCTGCTGTCGCCGATCGCGACCATCGTGCTGGTGCTCGTCACCCTGTTCGGCGCGCTTCCGGTCTACCGGCGGGTCGCCCAGGAGAGCCCGCACGGCGAGGGCTCGATCGCCATGCTGGAGCGGCTGCTGTCGTTCTGGCAGGGCAAGCTGTTCGTGCTGACCCTGCTCGGCTTCGCGGCCACCGACTTCATGATCACCATCACGCTGTCCGCCGCCGACGCGACCGCGCACCTGGTGGAGAACCCGCATCTGCACAGCGTGCTGACCGGCAGGCAGGTGCTGATCACGCTGATCCTGATCGCGCTGCTCGGCGGGGTCTTCCTCAAGGGCTTCGGCGAGGCGATCGGCCTGGCCGTCGTCCTGGTCGCGGTCTATCTCGCGCTGAACGTCGTGGTGGTGGCCAACGGTCTCTGGCACGTGGCGAAGGCCCCGCACGTCGTCGGCGACTGGACCGACGCGCTCACGGCCGAACACGGCAACGCGATCGCGATGATCGGCGTCGCACTGATCGTCTTCCCGAAACTCGCGCTCGGCCTGTCCGGCTTCGAGACCGGCGTCGCCGTGATGCCGCACATCGAGGGCGACCCGGAGGACATTGAGGCGAAGCCCACCGGCCGGATCCGCGGCGCCCGCAAGCTGCTCACCACCGCGGCCGCGATCATGAGCTGCTTCCTGATCACCACCAGCCTCATCACCACCCTGCTGATCCCCGCCGACGCCTTCAAAGCAGGTGGCCAGGCCAACGGGCGGGCGCTCGCCTACCTCGCCCACGAGAACCTCGGCAACACCTTCGGGAGCATCTACGACCTGTCCACGATCGCCATCCTCTGGTTCGCCGGCGCCTCCGCCATGGCCGGACTGCTCAACCTGATGCCGCGCTACCTGCCCCGCTACGGCATGGCCCCGCACTGGGCCCGCGCGGTGCGCCCCACCGTGATCGTGCTGACCCTGATCGCCTTCCTGGTCACCTGGCTGTTCGACGCGAGTGTGGACGCCCAGGGCGGTGCGTACGCCACGGGTGTGCTGGTGCTGATCAGCTCGGCCGCCATCGCGGTCACCATCGCCGCCCACAAGGCGGGGCAGCGCCGGCGGAGGGTCGGCTTCGCGGTGATCGCCGCCGTCTTCCTCTACACCACGGCCGTGAACATCGCCGAGCGGCCGGACGGCGTCAAGATCGGCGCCTGCTTCATCGCCGGGATCATGCTGGTCTCGTTCCTCTCCCGACTCAAGCGCGCCTTCGAACTGCGCGTCACCGACGTGGTGCTGGACGACGTCGCGGAGCGGTTCGTCCGGGACTACACGTACCGCCCGCTGCGGCTGATCGCCAACGAGCCGAACAGCCGGGACCTCGCGGAGTACCGCGACAAGATCCGCCAGATCCGGACCGACAACGACATCCCGGCCGAGGACGACCTGGTGTTCGTCGAGGTCACCGTGCTGGACCCGTCCGACTTCGAGGCCGAACTGACCGTGTGCGGCGAGGTGCTGCACGACCGCTACCGGGTGCTGACGCTGCAGAGCTCCAGCGTGCCCAACGCGCTCGCCGCTCTGCTGCTGCGGGTACGGGACCTCACCGGGCACCAGCCGCACATCTACTTCGAGTGGACCGAGGGCAACCCCTTCGCCCAGTTCCTCAGGTTCTTCCTCTTCGGCCAGGGCGAGATCGCCCCCGTCACCCGCGAGGTGCTGCGCGAGGCCGAACCCGACCGCAGCCGCCGTCCGGCCGTCCACGTCGGTTGACCGGACCCGCCCCACCGGCCGGTCGTCCGCCGGTCGCCGCCCCCGCCAGGGTCCGTGCACCGGGTCCTGGCGGAAGTGTTGCGGCCGGCCCTGACAGCGCGGGTCAGCGGTTCTGGCGTGACTTGGTCCAGGCCGGTGCGACGAAGGCCACCAGGGCGATGGCGAAGCCGAGTTGGAGGATGTGACGGATCCAGTCGATGCCCGAGGTGTGGCGGACACCGATCCACCCGGAGACGGCGTTGCCGAGCCAGGCCCCGGCGGCGCCGAGCAGCATGGTCAGCCACCAGGGGATCGACTGCGGTCCGCGCAGGATCAGCTTGGCGAGCGCGCCCAGCACGAAGCCGATGAGCAGAATCCACAGGATCTGGAACATCGCAGTCCACCTTCCGGGCGCGGCCGGAGACACCGGTGCGCCGTATCGCCGAAGACGCGGTTCGTCCCATGATCGCCCGGATCGGCCGAACGGGCACGTCGGCGGGTGAAGAAGCAGTTCAGCGGCGCGACCGGCGGGCTACGCGGTGCCCGTCCGGCGGTCGATCAGTGCGGCCAGGCCGTCCAGGATCCGCTCCAGGCCGAAGTCCAGCGCCTGGTCGCGCCCGCCCTCGTCGGCCATGGCGGCGGCCAGGGCGGGGTAGCGGTCGGCGTGCCGGTGCACCATCAGGCCGAAGGCGGTGAGGAGTTCGGCCTCGGGGGAGCCGTCCGGCCCGGCGGCGCGGGAGTGCTCGGCGATGCCGCGGACGTGCCCGGCGAGCAGGACGGCGGCGTCCATCCGCTCGGGGCCGGTCAGTCCGTGGCCGTCGAGGGCGGCCACCACCCGCTCCAGCCAGGAGAGTTCCTTGGGGCCGAGGACCCGGGGGCCGACGGTGGCGTCCAGCAGCCACGGGTGGCGGGCGAATGATTCTGCCAACTGGTGAGACCAGGCGGTGAGTTGACCCCGCCAGTCGAGGGCGCCCCGGTCCTGCGGGGGTGCGCCGACGGAGGCCTCGACCATCAGCGCGACCAGCTCGGCCTTGCCGGGCACGTAGCGGTAGAGCGACATCTTGGTGAAGTCGAGCAGCCCGGCGACCTTCTGCATCGAGACCGCGCCCAGGCCCTCGGCGTCCGCGATCTCGACGCCCGCCGCCGCGATCCGCTCCAGGCTGAGGGCCGGCTTCGGCCCCCGGGTCGGCCTGGCCGCGGGGCCCCAGAGCAGCCGCACCGTGTCGTTCGCCGCCTCGCTCACATTCCGCTCCCGTCCTGGGGTTGCCTGTCCGACCCAACTGTGTCTACCGTACACAGCACCGAACAGTGTCCATCGGACACAGTTTATCGATCCTCTCGGACGGAGTGGTTCCATGAGCACCAAGGTCCTGATCTCGGGCGCGAGCATCGCCGGCCCCGCCCTGGCCCACTGGCTGGGCCGGTACGGCTTCGAGGTCACCGTGGTCGAACTCGCCCCCGCGCTGCGCGGCGGCGGCCAGAACGTCGACTTCCGCGGCCGCACCCACCTCTCCGTGCTGGAGCGGATGGGCGTCCTCGACGAACTGCGCACGCTCGACACCGGCGGCAGCCCGATGACCTTCCTGGGCGCCGACGGCCGCCGACTCCTGCACCTGCCCGCCGAGTTCGCGGGCGGCGAACTGGAGATCCCGCGCGGCGAGCTCGCCCAACTGCTGTACCGGCACAGCCTCTCCCGCGCCGAGTACGTCTTCGGCGACTCGATCACCGCCCTGGAGGAGACCCCGGGCGGCGTGCGGGTCGCCTTCCGGCACGGCGCGCCGCGCGAGTTCGACCTGGTGATCGGCGCCGACGGGTTGCACTCGAACGTCCGCCGGCTCGCCTTCGGCCCCGAGCAGCGCTACGTCCGCCACCTCGGCTACTACGCGGCCACCTGGCAGCTGCCGGGCGGCCTCGGCCTGCCGCCCGGTTCGGTCGGCCTCAACGTCCCCGGGCGGCTCGTCTCGGTCGGCGCCGACCACCGCGACCCGACCCGGGCGGGCGCCTTCTGCCTCTTCGCCTCACCCGAACTGCGCTACGACCGCCATGACGTGGAGCAGCAGAAGGCGCTGGTGCGGGACGCCTTCGCGGGCCTCGGCTGGGAGGTGCCCCGCCTGCTGGAGAGCCTGCGCGGCGCCCCCGAGCTGTACTTCGACTCGATCAGCCGCGCCGACGTCCCCACCTGGTCCAGCGGCCGGATCGCCCTGCTCGGCGACGCGGCCTGCGGCGCCACCATCGGCGGCATGGGCACCGGTACCGCCGTGGTGGCCGCGTACGTCCTGGCGGGCGAGCTGGCCCGGGCCCGCGGGGACCACCGCACCGCCTTCGCCCGGTACGAGGGGCTGCTGCGCCGCTACGCCCAGGGGTGCCAGAAGGGCGGGGACCGCACGGGCCCGTTCCTGGCGCCGCGCACCGCCACCGGCCTGCGGGTGCGCAACGGACTGTTGAACCGGCGCTGGGTCCTGGACCGGATGCTGGCGCTGGGCAAGCAGGTCTCCAGCGTCGAACTGCCGGACTACGCGAGTGAGTCGGCCGGCCGGTTCAGTGCGGCGGGCTGATCCGGGCGCCGCCGTCCAGGACCGCCTCCACCTGGACGGCCGCCCGCGCCGGGCGCTCGACGGCGAGCGTGTGGTCCGGGGCGGTTCGGTCGGCGGACCAGTCCGGGCCCTTGACGGTGAGCCGGGTGACCCGCCGACTGCCCGCCGCGAGCAGGAACTCCGTCCCCTGCGGGGAACGCCACCACACCGAGCCGACGACGTCCTGCTCGAAGCGGCTGCACGCCCGCCCCGGGCCGCCGCCGGTGCGCTGCGGGCCACGGGCGGTCGGCAGCAGGACGGCGGTCGCGGCGCTGCCCTCGCCGGTCCAGCGGTCGGCGCGCAGGCAGACCCAGGACGCCGAGCCCGCGTTCTGCGGTAGCGGCTGGACGGCGAAGGCCCACAGGTTGAGCTGCTTGACGCCGGGCGTGCCGTCCGGGACGGCACAGCCCGCGCGGCCTCGGCCCGGGCCACCGGGCGCGCCCCGGCGCCCTGCGCCGGCGATGCCGCGCCCACCGTCCGTCCCGCCAACGGGCCCTCCCCGGAAACCGTGCGTGCTGTCGTGGTGGCTGGCCCAACGCGTTGATCATGTGATGGTTGCGCCGTCCGGGCGGGTGGCGGGTGGCGGGTCGACCGGGCCCGGTGGCGGGCCGGTCCGCGCCGGACCGGGGGACGGATGTCGGGTCCGCGTTCGGAGGGCAGGGCCCATGGTCCCGGCTGTTCAGCCCGTTGGCCCCTGGCGATCACCGCCGCCGGGGCGCGATGCTGCCGGTACCGGCCGGGACGATCCGCGCGCGGCCGGACCAGTGTCGTGGACGAGGTGAACCGGCGTGCGGCATGCCACCGTCGAATCAGTGATGACCAGCCCCGTGGTCCGGGTCGCGCCCGAGACCGGCTTCCGGGAGATCGTGGCCCTGCTGACCGAGTACGACATCACCGGGGTGCCGGTGGTGGACGCCGATGGACGGCCTCTGGGCGTCGTCTCCGAGGCCGACCTCCTGCGCACGCTGGCCGCGCAGGAGGACCCGGGCACCCTGCTGCCCGCCCCCGAGTCGGCGCCGGCCGGCCCGGGCGGCGCCGTCACCGCGGCCGACCTGATGACCACGCAGCCGGTCTGCACCACCCCCGGCACCAGCATCGTCGCGGCGGCCCGGCTGATGAGTCGGCACGGGCTGAAGCGGCTGCCGGTGCTGGACGAGGGTCGGCGGGTGATCGGCATGGTGAGCCGGGGGGACCTGCTGCGGGTGTTCCTGCGCGAGGACGTGGTGATCCGGCGGGAGATCGTCGAGGAGGTGCTCGGCCGGATCGACGGCGTGAGCCCGGCCGAGATCGGCGTCGAGGTCGACCAGGGCCGGGTGGTGCTCAGCGGCACGGTGCCGGAGGCGCACCTGGTGCCGATCGTGCTCAACCTGTGCCGTTCGGTGGACGGGGTGGTCTCGGTCACCGACCGGCTCGACGCGGGCGGGGCGGCCGCGCAGGTCGGTTGATCGGTTGATCGGCCGGTCCTACGGGCTGACCGCCGCCCGGCTCGGACCCGGACGGACCGCTTCGCATACTGCGGAACGTATCGGGTACATCACCCTGTGTGCCCGACGGGTCGGACTGTCGAGGCGCCGGAGTATTGGGGAGGCGGCCGTGGCAGTCGTGTTCGACGCGGACTTCACTTCGACCAGGCAGTGGGTCGCCGGGCGCACCAGCGCCTATCCCCGGATGGGGCCGACCAACCGGAGCGACCACAAACTCGACTACCTCGGCCGCGCCTACTGCCCGGGAGGCGTGTTCAGCGCCACCCGCCGACCCGTCGGCGGGCTCTGGACCTGCAGCCTGCTCACCACCGAGGGCAGTCCGGACGGCTTCCAGGTCCGCACCGGGGACGAGCTGTCGGCACGGGTCACGCTGCCCGTCGAGCTGGGCGCCTGGCCGGCGATCTGGACCTGGCGGGACGGTGGCAACGAGGTCGACGCCTTCGAGTACCACCCCGACCACCCGGACCTGCTGGAGATCTCCAACCACGTCCGGGGAGGGTTCCGGTACTGGCACGGCGCCGACGCGGGGATCGCGCCGGGGGCAACCTTCGGCCTGCGGGTGGTGCTCGGCGCCAACTCGGTGGACTGGTACGTCGAGGACGAGCTGGTCTACGCGGACCTGCACGGAGTCGGCCCCGGCTGGCACGCGTACCTGATCGTCAACCTGTCGGTCTCGGACGGGACGTACCACGACCGGCCGCCGCTGGGCGGGCCGGACCGGCTCAGCTGGGTCTGCCACAGCCTTCAGGTCGAGCGCTGAGCGCCCGCCTCACGGGGCGAAGGTGGCGGTGATCGGGCCGCGCGGGCCCGAGCGCTGGAACCAGACGGTCCGGCGGCGCGCGCCGATGTGCGCGGGGTGGGCCACGTACAGGTCGTCGCGCGGGGCGCGCTCGTTGCCGGGGGCCAGGGCGGCGTCCACGGCGCGGTCGGCGATCGCGTGCAGCAGGGCGGTGGCGGTGGCGTCGGACGCGGGCGGCGCGATGGCGAGGGCGGTGAGCTCGGCCCAGAGCGCGGTGGAGACGTAGCCGATCGGGGAGTGGCCGAGCGCCGGGAGGGGGCGGCGGTCCTCGTGGCGCCGCAGCACCCCGGCCGCGACGAGCTGCTCGGGCGAGCGGTCGCCGGCCCGCGGGTGGTGGTCCATGGACGAAAACGCTACCCCGGCGGGCCGGTCGCGGAGCGTCGGAACGTTTTCTCAGGCTTCCTTCAGAGCGCTTCGGCCCGGTGGCGGCGCACGATGGTGGTGAAGCGCCGATCACCCGGCGGGCCCCGGCTGCGGGGCCGGAGCAGGAGGTCCTGATGAGGTACTGGCACGGACACGGCCACGTCCTGAGCGGCTGGGGCATCGGGGTGATGGCGATCGGGGCGCTGCTGCTCCTGGCGCTGCTGGTGCTCGTCGTCATCGCCCTGTTCCGGTACGTGTCGCGTTCACCGCGGGCGGTGCCGCACGGTCCGGCGACTCCGGGTGCGGCGTGGCCCGGCGCGGGCGGGCCGCAGGGGCCGGTGGCCGGGCCGACGCCCGAGCAGCTGCTCGCGGAGCGGTTCGCGCGCGGCGAGATCGACGCGGAGGAGTACCGGCACAGACTCGACACGCTCCGCTCGGTGAACGGGCCGGGTGAGGGCTGACTCGGGGTAACGGCGGGCCCGCCGCACGGGTGGTGTGCGGCGGGCCCCGGTCGCGGGTCGGCCGGCGTGCTAGGACAGGCCCTAGGCGGAGGTGCCGGGCCGCGGAGTGGACGTGGGATGGGTCCCCGCATCGGAGTTGTCGTTCTGGTCCGTGGTCGCGGCCCAGCTGGCCAGCAGGTTCAGGGCGTCGTGTGCGGGTGTGGCGGGTTCGGCGCTGTAGGCCATGATGGTCAGTCCGGTGTCGGCGGGGAGTTCCAGGGCTTCGTAGCCGAGGGTGAGTTCGCCGACGACGGGGTGGTGGAGGCGTTTGACGCCGTTGCGGTGCCGGAGGACGTTGTGGGTGGCCCAGCGGGTGCGGAACAGGTCGCTCCGGGTGGAGAGTTCTCCGACCAGGTCGATCAGGGCCTTGTCGTGGGGGTCGCGTCCGGCTTCGGCGCGCAGGATCGCGACGGTGCCGGCAGCCATGCGTTCCCAGTCGAGGTAGTAGTCGGTGGCCGCGGGGTCCAGGAACATGAAGCGGGCCACGTTGGGCGGCCGGCGCGGGGGCGCGAGGATCGGGTTGAGCAGGGCTCTGCCGAGTTGGTTGGTGGCCAGGATGTCCAGACGGCGGTTGCGTACGTAGGCCGGGGTGGTGGACATGGCGTCCAGGATGCGCTGGATGCTGGGGCGCACGTGGGGCTTGGGGGTGCGCGGGGGCGTCCGGGTGCCGGTGTTGGCGGCGGCGGCCAGGTCGAACAGGTGGGCGCGCTCGGCCTCGTCGAGGTGAAGGGCGCGGGAGAGGGCTTCCAGGACGCTGTCGGAGACGCCGCGCGCGTGGCCGCGTTCGAGCTTGATGTAGTAGTCGGCGCTGACGCCGGCCAGTAGCGCGACCTCCTCGCGGCGCAAACCGGTCACCCGGCGGTTTCCGTTGGCAGGCAGACCGGCCTGTTCGGGGGTGATTCTGGCGCGGCGGGAGGTGAGGAAGTCGCGGAACTCGGTGCGGGCGTCCATGCCGACCACGATAGGTCCGGTTCTGCGTGCGTGAGAGGCCCTGGCAGTACCTGTAACAGCAGGAACCCCCTGGTGGGAGGCGGCAAGCGGCAGTTCGTGCCACGGTGGGGCGGGAAGCCGGCCGCCTTCCGGAGCACGTGCCCGAGTCCGCATCACCGAAGAGGAGCAAGCCATGGAGTACACGCGGTTGGGAACGTCAGGGCTCACGATCAGCCGGATCGCCTTGGGCTGCATGAGCTTCGGCGACCCCGCCAAGAGGACGACCTGGGCGCTCGACGACCATGCGGCCGAGCCCGTCTTCCGGCAGGCCGTCGAGCTCGGCATCACGTTCTGGGACACCGCGAACATCTACGGCCTGGGCACCTCGGAGGAGGTCGTCGGGCGGGCGCTGCGCAAGTACACCCAGCGCGAGGACATCGTGCTGGCCACCAAGCTGTGGGCGCCGATGCACCAGGGCCCGGGCGGGGCGGGTCTGTCCCGCAAGGCCGTCATGGAGCAGATCGACGCCTCGCTGCGGCGCCTGGACACCGACTTCGTCGACCTCTACCAGATCCACCGCTTCGACCCGCAGACGCCGGTCGAGGAGACGATGGAGGCGCTGCACGATGTGGTCAAGGCGGGCAAGGCCCGCTACATCGGTGCTTCGTCGATGTGGGCCTGGCAGTTCGCCACGATGCAGCATGCCGCGCAGGCCCACGGGTGGATCCGGTTCGTCTCCATGCAGGACCAGTACAGCCTGATCCACCGCGAGGAGGAACGCGAGATGTTCGGCCTGCTCGCCCACCAGGGTGTGGGAAGCATCCCGTGGAGCCCGCTGGGCGGGGGACTGGTCACCCGGCCCTGGGGCGAACGCTCCACGCGGCGCGCGGAGATCAACCGGACAGTCGACCAGCAGGACCGACCGATCTTCCTCGACAGCGACCGGGCCATCGTCGAGGCCGTCCAGCGCATCGCTCTGGCCCGCGGCGTGTCGATGGCGCAGGTTGCCATGGCCTGGGTGTTGAAGAACCCGGTGGTCTCCGCCCCGATCGTGGGCGCGACCAAGCCGCACCACCTCGCGGACGCCGTCGCCGCGCTCGACCTCAAGCTCACCACTGAGGAGATCGACGCCCTCGAAGAGCCCTACGTCGTGCGCCGGCCCACGTTCTTCTGACCCCGCCCCCGCCATTGGTCGCGCAGGTCGGCCGACGGCTCGTCGACCGGCGCCCCGGTCGACGAGCCGCTGCGTCGGCACGGTCAAGGGGCCCCGAGCGCCTGTCCGGCCCACGAGCTGCTCGATCCGTTCGACGTGTTCGGCTGGTCCGGCTTATTCGACGACCAGATCGACCGGGATGTTGCCGCGGGTGGCGCGGGAGTACGGGCAGACCTCGTGGGCCTGCTTGACCAGCTGCTCGCCGGTCTCGCCCGCGAGCGCCTCGGGCAGCTCGACGCGCAGCACGACGGCGAGGCCGAAGCCGGCGCCGTCCTTGCCGATGGACACCTCGGCGGTGACCGAGATCTCGCCGGTGTCGACCCGGGCCTGGCGGCCGACCAGGCCGAGGGCGCTGGCGAAGCAGGCCGCGTAGCCGGCCGCGAACAGCTGCTCGGGGTTGGTGCCCTGGCCGTTGCCGCCGAGCGCGGGCGGCATCGCGAGCGCGAGGTCCAGCTGCCCGTCGGAGCTGACGGTACGGCCCTCCCGGCCGTTGGCGGTGGCGGCTGCGGTGTAGAGCGCGTCCATGATCCGTTCCCTTCGTGTCCTGCGGCGGCCGCCCGGGCCGCCCTCTGGAGACAAGTAGAGCACGCAATTCAATTGCGCACAACTAAGTGGCGTGAACGCGATCGGTACCATGGGGCCATGACCACGCTTCCCGGCATGGCGGACGAGGAACTGCTCCGCCTCGACCAGCAGATCTGCTTCTCGCTGAACGCGGCCTCCCGCGCCTTCGGTGGCGTCTACCGGGTGCTGCTCCGCGACCTCGGACTCACCTATCCCCAGTACCTCGTCCTGCTCGTGCTCTGGGAGGACGGCGACCTGCCCGTCAAGCGGATCGGCGAGCGCCTGCGACTGGACTCCGGCACGCTCTCCCCGCTGCTCAAGCGGCTGGAGGCGGCCGGGCTGGTGCGACGGGAGCGCAGCCCGGAGGACGAGCGGTCGGTCACCGTCAGCCTCACCGCCGAAGGCTCGGCGCTGCGCGAGCGGGCAGGGCAGGTGCCGCGCCGGCTGCTCACCGCGACCGGGCTGCCGGTGGAGGACCTGGCCGCGCTGCGCACGCTGCTGGAGCGGGTGACCGTCGCGCTGGACTCGGCGGTGGTGGAACCGGCGCCGTAGTGGTGCCACGGCGGTGCCGTAGCGGCTTTACGGCGGCCTCGTGGTGGCGCCGGCCTTGTCAAGTCGGCGGTCCGCGACCTGTGATGTGGGTCACGTGCGGCTGGATTCCGGACGCCCGCCGTGGTCGAACCGGCAGGTCAGCGCCGCTGTTCGAAACTGAACGGAAGCGGTCGCCAATTGTCCGCCCGATCCGGTCAACAACCCGCGCCGCCCGGACGGTTACACCACGAGCCCCCAGGGGCCGTCGGCGTGCCACCCGGTGGGCCGGCCAGCTGACCCACGAAAGGGGGGCGCGTGTGCTGAACACCCCCGGGCCGGGCGAGGCGCGGGGCCTGCGGGCGGACCCGCTCGGCGACCTGCCGGCCGACTTCGAGGCCTTCTTCACTCGCGAGAACCCCGGCTACCTCCGGTACGCCCAGCAGCGTCTGCGACACCGCGAGGACGCGCAGGACGCCGTCCAGAACGCGGGTGCCACGCTCTACAAGAACTGGCGCCGCGCCCTGGCCAGCGCCGACCCGCAGGCCTTCGCGTTCAAGATCGTCAAGGACGCGGTGGTGGACCTCCTGCGCGAGCGCCGCCGCGCCGAACGCAAACGGCAGCGCGTCCTCGCGCAGCGCCGCCCTGACACCAGCCAGGACGAACTGGACCAGCTCGCCGAACTCGACGCCCTGGACTGGGCCATGGAGGAGCTCGCGCGCGCCGCACCGGTCCAGGCCGACGTCGTCCGGCTGCGCCAGGCGGGCCTGTCCTACCCGGACGTCGGCCGCACCCTCGGCATCGCGCACACCACCGCCCGCACCTACTACAGCCTCGGGCGGCGCCACCTGGAGTACCTGCTGGAACAGCCGGATGACGGGCAGGCGCCGTGAAGGTCACCGAACTGCTGCGGGCGGACGCCGCCCTGCTGGAGCGCGAGTTCCGCGACCACGACCCGGCGGCCTTCACCCGTCGGCTGGCCGAGCGGCTCGCCGCGGCCCGCCGGCCGGCTCCGCTCACCCGCGAACGGCCGGCCCGCCCGCCTGCCACCGCCCGTCCGCCGCACGCCTTCGGCGAGTCCCCGTGGGTCGGCGGCCGGGCCGAACTCCGGCGCGACCTGCGGCACTTGTGCGTCACCGTGGCGGGTGCGGTGGAACCGGGCGAACTGGCCCTGGACCTCGAACTCGCCGAGAAGACGGCCTTCCGGACCCTCGGCTGCCTGCTCTACGGCATGGGCCGGACCGCCGACGGCGTCTTCTGGTGGCGGATCGCGGCCCAGTACGGCGACCAACTGGCCGTGCACTGCCTGGCCGTCCACTACGCCTCCGAGGGCGAGGCCCGGGATGCGGCGCGCTGGGCCGCCCAGGCCCAGGACCTCAGTGCCCCCGGCCACCTGCCCGCGCTGGCCCCGGACACCGGGCCGGGCGGCGCCGCGCAGCTGGCGCGGGAGCTGGAGTGCTACGACGGCGAGATCCTGCTGACGCTCAGGGACGTGCTGGCGGTCCGGCCGGGGGCGGACGGCGGGCGGCTGGGCGTGCGGTCGGTGCGGGGGAGAGGGGTGGTGCGCATCCGGTGAGCGGGGCGGTCAGGAGCGGTGGCCGTCCGTCGGTGGAACTGCTCGGGCTCAGGGTGGGGTTCGGGCTCGGGTTCAGGCTCAGAGCCTGTCGGGTGGCCGGTTGATTACGCTGCGATGAGGTCCTCGACGGTGTTGGCTTGGGCGGTCTTGCGGTGGGATTCATGGCTCCACCGCGATGGTTGCCCGGCGAGCCGGACGAGCATCAGGCGGATCATCGCCACCTTGATCAGGGCCTCGGAGGTAGCGGTCAGCCGTTCGTAGTCGCGGGCCAGCCGACGGTTTCGGACCAGCCAGCCGAAACTTCGCTCCACCACCCAGCGGCGGGGCAGGACCTTGAAGCCCTTGACGTCGTCGGTCCGCTTCACGATCTCCACGACGATGTCCAACGCGTCGTGAGCCCATGAAAGCAGCGTGGAATCAACGGAGTTGGCGTATCCGCCGTCGGCCCACACCAGACTGATCGTGCGGAAGCCGGAGGCGAGCCGGGCCAGGACGATTCGGCCTCCGGCCCGGTCCTGCACGGACGCGGAGGTGACGGCGACGACCAGCAGCAGGCCCATCG